>NZ_SRYM01000100.1 GCF_004793765.1 Parabacteroides distasonis
AAGAACAAGGGGCGTATAAATGGCATTAAAACGGCGTTTAAACGGCAACAGGCCGAGTTGGCCCGGCAAGCCGAGGCCATCGATCCGGAAGCGGCCTATGCCATGAACGCTAAACTGACCCCAAAGAATATCATAGAAGAATTCAAGGAGAACGGAATGCTAGCACAGGAAGCGGCCCGTTTGGGGGTAAACCTCGATTACGTGACGAATATCCCCGTATTCAGTGAGGTTCAGACATACGGCAAGGATGAGAAGAAGAGCCGAAAACGGAGAGAATCCCCAATGTTGGCTACAGAAAAAGAAATCAGAGAATTTGACATAAATAAATATTTAAACGAGGACGAATGAAAACCCGGTACTATTAGTGGTAGTACCGGGCTGTAATCCAGTCCATAAAGAACAGGAATAAATGAAAAATTCGGTTGCAAATGTACCTGAAAAGGTTGAGATTAAAAAGGCTGTGAACCAATATTGTAAAGAAAAGGGGATCAGCAAATGTGAATTTGGCGTAAAATCCGGTATCAGTGACGCTACATTATCCAATCTGGAGAATGAAAAGTGGGATAAGCTGTCTAAAGGCATGTTGATGAATATCTGGAACTTCTGTAACAGGAACATGGTTGATGAACTGTTTTCCACGACTGATTTTGTATCTGCATTCAAAATATGTGATAAAGCGCGTAAATATCATTTTATGGTTGGGCTTATAGCTGATACCGGAATGGGAAAAACAACAGCCATCAGCGCATACAGCCGCCGGAAGAATGTTTTTTATATCTGCTATGATAAAACAATGAATCCCCGGCAATTCTTTTTAGCCTTGCTTCGTGAACTGGCCTATCCGTTTGAAAGCAACCTGAACGAGATGATCAATCGTGCCGCTGATGAACTAAACAAGTTGGAAAATCCGCTGATAATCATTGATGAAGCGGGGAAACTAAACCAAACAATGATTCTTTACCTGCATGTGCTTAGAGATAAAATAAAAGGCAATTGCGGGGTAATTTTAGCCGGGATGCCTTATTTCAAAGACAACCTGTTAAAGATGGCAGCCAAAGAAAAAGAAGGCATTCCGGAATTTTTACGCCGTATAAACCTTTGGCACTCATTCATAGGATTACAGCCGAAAGAAATCGAAGAAATATGCAGAGCTAACGGGATTGATGACCCCGGCCGTATAAAGGAACTGAAACGAAAGAAACGTTTCGGGGATTTGATGAATGAAATTTATCTAGAAAAAATAATGAAGGAGGAGTTATGATAAAAATGGATACAGTTAATAGTTTAAGTCCTGATTTTAAAAATGTAGGTACTATCTTGGAAGGTATGGACAATGCCATAGTTACTTTCTCAGTCAACAAAGAAGGCAAACTTTGTAAAGTTGTAACTTTCTTTTCTAATGAGGATACACAATTTGATGCCATCACTGTGGGTAATAGCAAGATTATAAAGGATTGTCGAAACTTTCTAGGTTATAGGCATTTCTTGTATAAAGTAAAAGAAATGGTTGTTAAGAGGCTCGATTTTAATTGGAATACAATCTTTATTAGTACAAAAGATGATGAATAACAGAGGAATAACCCCCAAGCAGCTTAAAATGATACATACTTTATTAAGCAAATTTGGATTGGCAGGCCAAAAGGAAAATATTGTTCTAGGCTTTTCAGATGGCAGGACAGATAGTTGTAGAGATTTGACCATGACAGAAGCCAAACAACTGATAAATTATCTTTTACATACAGATGAAAAGAAGCGTATGATTAAAAGTATATGGCACTTAGCTTATAAGATGGGTATTATTTATGGAGATTCATTTGAGGATAATAAAATGAATGCTGCAACACTTAATCTATTCTGTAAATCCCGGGGAACAGTAAAGAAAGATATAGACAAGCAAGAATTATCAGAGTTGAAAAAAACTCATAGACAGTTTGAAGGAATGTATAAAAGCTACTTGAATAAACAAAACAAGACTGAAAAAATACGTTTCCTATCTGAGAAACTTCAAGTAGCTTTAGTTACTGAAAATTTTGAGATATGCTCATTGATTCAAAGCGAATTAAACAAACTAACAAAACAAAAGAGAAAAAAATATGAGAGAGTTTCTATTGAGTGACGAAAGTCTAAATAGTTTAGGATTAGTAGTCAAGACATCCGGAATTAACATGGAGCGTTTCATTAAAAATCCCATCATGTTATACATGCACGACCGCTCAAACGGGATTGTGGGCCGTTGGGATAAATTAAGAGTGGAAAACATAAAATTTTATGGAACACCTGTTTTTGATGATGTCCACGAACCAGGGAAGACCATTAAAGAAAAAGTAGAATCAGGTTTTCTAAATGGAGCCAGTATTGGTATAGAAAAATGTGTAATAGAATTAATAAATAATGTTAGAACTGTGGTTTCTTGTGAATTGGTAGAGGTTTCTATTTGTGACATACCTAGTAATAAGAATGCCGTACAACTGTATTATGATAATAATCCGGTGGATTTACCCACCTATTTAAAACTATCAATAAATCAAAAGACAATGAATGAACAGGATTTTAAATCGTTACTACAAGCGTTAGGATTGCCGGATACGGCAACTATTGATGATGTATTATCGGGCATTAACACGTTAAAGGGATTATCGCCTACCGAAAAAGATGTAAAGGAGTGTTTGCATATGGCACACTTAGATGGCATTATTCAACAAGAAGAGATTGCCGAGTTAGAGGAGATATTCCTGGAACATCCGTTAAAATTATCAAGGTTCATCGCCTCTAAACGTAAATTATACGAAGATACTCAAAAAAAAGAATACAGGTCATTTGTGGATTCTAATAAGGATAAATTCAGAACCTATTCATCTGATTTTATATTTGGGGACATGCAGAAACTAGCAATGAAGAATTTAGACGTATTCAAGTCTATGATAAATAAAGCTCCAGTAATGTTCAAACCTATGGATATAATAAACAAAGAATATGACAAGGGCGGGGTAAAATTGAAACATGAGTGGACATTAGACGATTACAGAAAAAATGCTCCAAATGAGCTAAGAAACAACCCCTCTTTATATGATGAATTAGTAAAAAAAGAATTATCAAACAATAAATAATATTTACGATTATGAGTACATTAAACAAAGAAGTATGGGTAAGACAACTAGTTAAGAATTTTTATCCTAACAGTTCATTTTTGAATTATGTAAAAGACTTTTCAAGTCTAGTAGACAACAACGCTATTAATATGGCAGAGGTGGGAGTAGACCCTGAAGTGTTGGTAAATAATACCACATACCCTATTAAGGTATCACAGCGGGTAGATAAACCAATTCGTATTGAGTTAGATTTATTTGAAACTGAAAATACCTTGGTACGCCGTCCAGAAGTGATAGAATATAGTTATGATCAATTAGAATCGGTATTGATGGGGCATCGTAGCCAATTACGAGCAAAAACGGCAGAAAAGGCTGCACATGCATTTGCACCGGCGGAAGATGGAGAATACACACCGGTTATATCAACAACAGGTGATACATCAGGAAAGCGAAAAAGACTTTCCGTAGAAGATATACTAAGTCTGAAAGAACGTTTTGATGATGTGAATATACCTTTTGAGGATCGTTATCTCGTATTAAACCCTAAACATGTATCAGACCTGATTCTTTTCGATATAAAAGCGTTTAAAGATTTGACAGATATTATTGACGGACAACCAAAGCGGTTTGCAGGATTCAATGTATTACAGACCTCTATAACACCAATATATGATTCAGTCACTCTAAAAAAGAAGCCTTTTTCTGCCGAAAAATCAGACACAGACACATTCTGCTCATTTTGCTTCCAGAAGGAGGAGGTAATGAAAGCCGATGGTGATGTATTCTTGTATTCCAAGGAGAATGACCCGGAAGAACGGGGGACTATTGTCGGGTTCGACAAGCGTTTCATCGCCTTGCCTATAAGGGATAAGG
>NZ_SRYM01000101.1 GCF_004793765.1 Parabacteroides distasonis
CCACCACGATAACCTCAAAATGGACATAGGTTTGCTTGCAAAGGCTTGATAACAGGTCATCAAGCTCATCCGGCCTGTTATAAACAGGAATTATAATGGAGTATAATCGCATATCTTTTGTATAAAAAAGATTGAGGATACCCTCAACAGACAGTATCACTCAATCTTATCAAAAAAACTATAGTTTCAATAGAAATAAATATTATTGTACCAATAGCATACGTTTCGTTGAGATCAACTGTCCGTCTACTACCAAAGAATACATATACATACCTGCGACACCTAGATCAGAAAAGCTTACCATTATACTACCTTCTCCCCGGGTAGCGATATCGAATTTCTTAACTTGAGTTCCTTGCAAATTGCAAATAGAGATAAAAGCGGAACGTGCGGATGTAGGGATCGTAAAGGATATATTCGTGGTAGAATTAAACGGATTCGGCGTATTTTGATTCATTACCGCATTCGAGAGCAAAGACTTACTCGCCAAATTCTTGTTATTCTGCAAATCAGACAAATTAGCTTTTTCATCCAATTGCAATTCCAGTTGTTGGATAGTAGCGTCCAATTCTTTTACAGCCTGTACTAAAACGGGTATAACAGCCGTGTAATCCACCAAGCTATCACCTGTGGAACTTAACGTCACAATCTCTGGCATAACCTCAGCTACCTCCTGTGCCAAGAAACCAAAAGCTTTAGAAGGTACGGCTTCTGCTGATCTCAATTGCGATGTCTCACTTTTCCAATTGTAAGATACCGGTTTTAACCCCAATATGGTTCCTAATCCACTATTTAAGGGAGTGATATTGGTTTTCAACCGAGCATCCGAAGATTGATAAACCCCCTTTACTTCTATATAATTATACTGGGAGCTTTCTGAATCATAGAAAACGACCTTTCCTCCTGTTCCTGAGATACGAGGATTAGCGACCGCAACTTTTAATTTCAAAAATGTACCCGGATAATCACTCCCGTTATAATACAATTTTTGTCCCCACGTCTGTATGTTCGTGTACTGGGCTTGGACACTAAACGATACGAATAGGCATAGTATGCCTAATAAAGATACAGATCTTTTCATGATTTAAATATTTAAGTTGATAATATCTATTTTAACACATCAAAATATCCAACCAAATAATTATTTCCTTTTGAGATAAATATCTTATAATCACCATTCAGCAAAAAATCTATAGAAATAGGATATTCTATCTCAGAAGAAACAGTTATGATGTCATTATAAAGTACATTTCCTTTTATATTTATAATTTTCACATTAAGTCCATCCAATAATTTATTAGAATGGATGTAAATATTATTTTCATCTATTGATAATGTAGGAGAAGATATTATAGAACGATCTTCCTCTTCTTCCCAAGATTGTTCAGTATCCTTCACTCTATTCGGATACACAACTGAAGAAACAAACATCAGAAATACTAATCCCAATATAAAACTTCTCTTTTTCATTATCTATTTTTATAAACAAAAATAGTCTCTATGAGAAATCTATAAGCAAAATAGGATTTACTTCTTATTTACTTTTTATTTACAGCGATTAAGTTATTATAAATCAGCGATAAATTTATCCATTATTTCTGCGGTACCTTCTGTTCCATGAATCTTTTTATAGAGACGAATCCGGGATGCTGTTATTGCAGGAGTCGAGCGTCCAACTAACCTTGCAATGTCCTTCACGGGCATGGATATTTTTATCAAATAACAAATATGGAGTTCTAACTCTGAGATTTGCGGGTATAAAGCATATAATTGAGCGGTGAAATTTGAATAGGTTGTATCAATCTCTTTTCTCAACTCCTTCCAATCCTTATTCTGAATTTCCGTATCAGTATTATTACTTGTTTCATGAAATAACCGATAGACTTCGGATTTTCGAAAAGCTATTTCAAGCAAACTTTTTTCATTTTGAGAAGTAAGAATCTTTCGGTTTGATAGTTCTAATAATTCCTTTTGAGATTGCACAAGTTGCTTTTTAAAATTATCTCTTTGACACTCCGATTGCTGCAAAAGTTCCTCTAGATATGAAATTTTCTTATTATTATATTCAATACAATCCAAACTTTCCGCATATTGATTCTCTTTCAATAGACGTATTTTTTTCTCCTTTTCAATCGCTGCTTTTTTCTTCTTTTCTAACACATATATATAACATAGACTAAAGAAAATAATTAAAACAACAAATAATGCAAATTGATAATTGCGAATTTTTCTTTTTTCATTATCTATTTTCAATTGAACATTCTCCTTTTCTGTATGCTGATACTTATATAATGAGTTAACTTTTGCTACAGCTTCCGTTTTTGTTTGATTCTTAATTGAATCAGACAGTTCTATACATTTATACGCATAATTCAAGGCTAATTTACGGTCTCCTTCTTGGTTTTTTATTTTGGATAAGATTCTATACGTATTTTTTTTCATATAGATATTCCCATACTCATTTGCTTTCTCAAAATAATATAGAGCTGAATCTATTTGCTTATAACTTTCATATATACAACCTAATCCAAAATATATATTTGCTTGATTCTTCATACTTGAAACCTTACTGAACAAATCTTTAGCCAAATCATATTTTCCCATATCTATATAGATGCTACTCAATTCCCTTAGTACATTATCTATTCTCGATTGATCATTTAATAACAATGCCTTCTCATAAGCAGATTGATAGTAGTATATAGCACTGTCTGTATCTTGCTTGGCGTTATAGATCCGAGCAATATTCCTCAATGCGATCACCTCTCCTTTTCCTTTATCATACATCTTGTATTCATACGATTTCCTATAAGCTTCGAGAGCCTCATCATACAAACCTTGATATGCCAGTCGATATCCCATCTGCTCATAAACCCGTCCTAATATATCATATCGCTTACTATCTTTCCCTATGTCCGCAGCATCTTGAAAAGCTCTCACCGCTCTTGGGGCATCTCCCATATCCCGGTATGTACTTCCTAGATAATAATATGCCTCCATTAATTGATCTGGAGTCCCATAGTCCTCATAATACTGAACTATTGATTTAATCAAAGAGTCTGATTCATGAGGAATATACAGCTTATCTTTAGCTTTAATCTTAAGCAAAGCATGGTACATACGTATATTTTCCGGCTCATTCATGATTGAGCTATCCAAAGAGGAAAGACAGAGTAATGCGCTATCCGGATGCTCCCACATAACAGATTCCGCACGAGATAGTTCCGCAGGTAATGGTTTTTCTTGGCGCATACAAGAAAAAAGGGTAGCGAAAAGTAGCAAAGTCAGTCCTAGTGTTCTCTTCATTTAGATTATAGTTTACAACTTAAACGCAAGTTATAAAATTTATCCACAAATATCAATAAAAATATTCATTTGCCACAAAAAAATATCTTCTTTAAGCCTACTACTCAACTAAAAATCTTTTCCTTTAGTTTGGTATCCTTCAATAGCCTCTGTGCATACCCCTCCATTTAAATGAATTTTCAAATAATACTTCTCAAAAAACCGACTCCATATCCAAACAATTGCGTAAAAGAGGCTATTACAGATAACAACCCTACACGTAAATCACATTTATTGCGGAACATTGCGTCTACAAACA
>NZ_SRYM01000102.1 GCF_004793765.1 Parabacteroides distasonis
AGGAAGAATCGTTCGATCAGGCGTAATTCTTCCGTTACGATCTCCGCGGAGGCTTGCGTCTCGGGCGAGACGGGCAGGTCGATACCGTAATTGGTTCTCAGGCCCTCTGGAAAATCAATATCCGCCGTATAGTACTCGTCGGTGGGGACCAATGAGATATTCGATACCACGCCGTTTACCACGCCAAACTCCTGATCCGGGAAATTGGAGAAACGGACGATCGCCCGCTGGCCTCTCCGGACTTTTCCCGAGCGTGCTATCGGTATGCGCACCTTCCCCACCAGCCGGCTCTCGCCTTGCGGCACGACGGTGAAAGCCACCTCTCCGGATGGGATATACTGGTTCTCGTTCCAGTACTTGGTGAAAGTCACGACACCCCCTACCGGGGCGATGAGGCAATAACGCAACCTCCACTCGTTCATGCTATTCAGCAATTGTTCCCGGGCGGTCTGTAATTCCTGCCGTAGCGTAAATTCTTTCTCGCTCCGCTCCAGCGTCAGATCCAGCAAGGATTGCTCTTGCTCCCCGATCTGTATCCGGAGATTCTCGGCCGAGGCTGCCGCCCCTTCCAGCGAATAACGGCTTTGCAGCAAAGAAGCCCGTGCGGTCTCATGCTCGTAGGAGGAAATCACGGACCGGCTATACAATAATGAATCCCGGGTGTATTGCCGCCTTGTCAAGGCGAATTGCTCCGAGAGGGTCTTCCGCTGCCGTTCGGTCTCGTTGTAGTAAGCCTTATACAACGCTATCTGTTTGCGGATGGAGGCCATTTTTTGTGGATAATAATCGATCTCCCTGTAATTGATGCAGGCATGGAGCGCCGAGAGTAGTCCCGAGTAAGCCGCTTGCATATCACCCAGCGATAGCTCCTTGTACTTTGATAATGCCTTGTCCAAGCTATCCACGTCGCTTCCGGATCGTTCCAACACCTTATCCAGATAGATGGCATCGTCCGTGTCGGCGTGATTCTCTATGACCGCCAGCCAATCCCCCTCCCTTACCGGACGATTATCCCTGACGAGCAGCTCCTGTATCTTTCCCGCTGCCCGTGTCACTACCGCCGTCGCGGGATGTTGCCCCGTCAATGTCATGTCTGCCGTGATCACGTCAGGATACTTAAAGAAACAGCTCCCCACCAGCAACGTCACGACCACGAGGAATAACAGCGTTATCCCCCACCGTACGATCCAGGCCGGCACTTGCCCCATCACCTCCTGTACCTCCTCGCTCCTCAGTTCTATGTCCTTATTTCTCTTCTCCAACTAATTTCAATTTTCAATTCTCAATTCCCAAGCTCCAACTGGTTCTTCACCAACTTATAATAAGTCCCCCGCAAGGCCGTGAGTTCCTGATGCGTCCCTTCCTCCACGACGCGTCCCTTGTCCAGCACCACGATCTTGTCCGCGTCACGTACCGTGCTTAGCCGATGCGCCACGACCACCACCGTCCGTCCTTTGTAGAAGGCGTGCAACTGCTCCATGATCTCCCGCTCGTTGTTTGCGTCCAAAGCGTTCGTGGCCTCGTCCAGGAAGATGAAGTCGGGATTCTTGTACACCGCCCGGGCGATCAGGATCCGTTGCCTCTGCCCTTGGCTTACTCCATTGCCCTCCATGCCGATCTTCGTATTATAGCCCAGCGGGAGCGAATCGATGAAATCCCGGATATTCGCTACCGTCACGGCATGCAGCAGGCGTTCCTTGTCCACCACCTCTTCGCCGGGGGCGATGTTGTTGGCGATCGTATCCGAGAAGATAAAACCATCCTGCATGACCGAACCGGTCTTGCTACGCCATACGTGAGGATTCAAGTTCCTGAGGGAGGTATCGCCGATCCTCACGTCCCCCTTGTTGGGGTTATAAAAACCGAGCAGGAGTTTTACTATAGTCGTTTTTCCGCTTCCGCTGGCCCCTACGATGGCGGTCACCCTGTTATGGGGTATCGTCAGGTTGATATCCTCCAGCACGTAATCCCGGTCCGCGCCGTCATAGCTGAAGCTGAGGTTTTCCAGCCGTAGCGTCCTGTCATCGGGGAGAACATTCAGTCTTATCCCGCCTGCCTGTTCCTCGTCCTCCTTCCCGTGTATCTCGCCGAGCCGCTCCAAACTGATCTTCGCGTCCTGTAAGGACCGTGAGAAATCGATCAATTGCTCGATCGGTGAGGAGAGCTGCCCCACGATGTAGGTCACCGACATCATCATACCCAGTGTCATATCCCCTTGCACGACGGCCCGTGCCGCGATGAAGGAGATGAGTATGTTCGTGGTCTGGTTGAAAAAGACCGCCCCGAGTTGCTGATATTGTTGTAACGCCAACCCCTTGATCCCTATCTTGAAAAGTTTTACCTGTATCCGTTCCCATTTCCATCGCATCTTGGTCTCGCAATTATTGAGCTTGATCTCCTGCATTCCGGTGATGAGCTGGAATAGGTTGCTCTGCTCCCCGGCCGCCTGCGAGAAACGCTTTACGTCCAGCTCCCTCCTCCATCTCATGAAGCCCAGCACCCACGCCACGTACAACCCGTTTCCTAGTAGGAACAATCCCAGTATGGTCCAGTCATAGTAGGCCAGTACGAACCCGAACACGATGAAGTTGACGAAAGAGAAGAGCGTATTGATGGATGTCCCCGTCATGAAAGCCTCGACGCGGTCATGGTCTCCGATGCGCTGCATGATATCGCCCACCATCTTGGTATCGAAGAAATGCAGGGGCAGGCGCATCAGCTTGGCGAGGAAATCGGAGATCAAGGCGATATTGATCCTCGTGTTTACGTGCAGCAATATCCAGCTCCGTATGAAGTCCACGGATAGCTTGGCGATAAAGATCACCAATTGCGATATAAGGATCAAGGTTATGAAACCCAGGTTGTTGTCCCGTATACCGGTATCTACCAGGCTCTGCGTGAGGAAAGGCAGGATGAGTTGCAGTACGCTGGCTGTCACCATGCCCAGCACGAGCTGTGCCATCTCCCGTCTGTAGGGCGATATATATCGGAAAAAGAATCCGAGGTTACGTTTCCTGTCTCTCCCCTCGTCCTCCATCCCGTAGAACTCCGGCCCCGGTTCCAGCAAGAGCGCCGTCCCGGTATCCTGCCCGTCCACCTTGGTACTGACCCAGCACCGCTTGAACTCCTCCCTCGTATAGGTGATAAGTCCCGCCGCCGGGTCCGCTATGTAGAACTTCCCTTTCTTTATCTTGTAGCAAACCACGAAATGCCATTGGTTCCAGTGCAGTATGCAGGGTAGGGGACATTCCTTTTCCAATTCCTCCACCGTGATCCGCACGCCCTGTGTTCGGAACCCGATCGCCTCCGCCGCCTCGCTGATACCCAGCATGGAGACTCCTTCCCGGGTGATGAAGGCTTTCTCTCGTAAGTTTTGAATCGAGTACGCACGTCCATAGAATCGGGCGATCATCCGAAGGCAGGTGGG
>NZ_SRYM01000103.1 GCF_004793765.1 Parabacteroides distasonis
CACGACTGAATATTAACTTTAGCCATTATGCTGCTTAATTTTGATTAGTTACTTATCTATTTACTGATAGGTTTATATCTTTATTTGCCGATCTTCTCCGCTTGGGTCGAGAAAGTTTCGGATAAGGCGAAATTATGGTTTCTGGCGGGTTGGGGAGTGACTTTGTTTATTCCTTATTACCGGGAATTCGTGTCTCCTTATATTGGGGGTGGATGCTCATGGAATGAATTCAGTATGCTTTATTATTTCGCCGGGTTTAACGGTTACTTGCTATTGGGGCATTATCTGCGGAATCATGATTGGTCGTTAGGAAAGATTGTTGGGATAGGCATTCCTATGTTTGTTGTGGGCTATGCCATTACTTTCTTCGGTTTCCGCTATACGACCGCTTTGCCTGCTTATACGGAGGAACAGTTAGAGTTATTCTTCTATTATTGTTCTCCCAATGTGGTGATAATGACGATTCCTATCTTCTTACTGGCGAAGAAGGTAAATGTTAAGTCGGATACGATTAAGCGAATGCTGGCGAACTTAACCATATGCGGTTTCGGTATCTATATGGTACATTATTTCTTTACGGGACCCAGCGTGCTGTTGGCGAGAGCCTTGAATATCCCTTTGGGTTTACAGATTCCTGCCGCTTCTGTGGTAGCATTCGCTGTATCTTGGCTGATTGTGTTGGGTATCAGAAAGATTTGCGGTAAGAAAGCCAAGTATGTTGTGGGCTGAATTTATACATACGTTCGCATAGGCTGATACGTATATACGTGCGAGGTCACACGTATATACGTATAAATCATCTTTATTTCTTAGTTACAATCACCCGCTCTGTCGGAGCCAGATGCTCGTTGCGATAGTCTATTTGCTTGACTACATTTTCGGCCAATTCTTGGAATGCCTTTCCTGTGATCGAGTCCGGGTTCAACGCTACCGGCTTACCTTGATCTCCTCCTTCGCAGATACTTTGTACGATAGGAATCTGTCCTAGTAACGGCACGTTCAGTTCTTCAGCTAGGCGTTTACAACCTTCCTTTCCGAATATATAATATTTGTTTTCCGGTAATTCCGCTGGGGTAAACCAAGCCATATTCTCGATTAACCCTAAAACAGGGACATTAACCTTGTCTCCGGTGAACATGCTGATACCCTTACGAGCGTCCGCTAAAGCAACCTCTTGCGGCGTACTTACCACCACGGCTCCGGTTATCGCTAGTGTTTGTACCATTGTCAAATGGATATCACTCGTTCCGGGAGGTAAATCGATTAAGAAATAATCAAGCTCACCCCAGTTGGCGTCACCGATCAATTGCTTCAATGCGTTGCTAGCCATTGCTCCACGCCATAGGACTGCATCGTTCTTATTTACGAAGAAGCCGATAGATAACATCTTGACACCATAATTTTCGGCCGGTTTGATCAGTTCCCTGCCCTCTACCTCTTCCATATAAGGGCGAGCTTCTTCTAGGTTGAACATCTTGGGTTGGGACGGTCCGAATATATCGGCATCCAGCAATCCTACCTTATATCCTTGTAGAGCCAATGCGACAGCTAGATTAGCGGCAACGGTACTTTTACCAACTCCTCCTTTACCGGAAGATACGGCGATAATATTTTTTACTTGCGGTAATAATTTATCCGGTTCCGGGCGAGCTAACTGACGGGCTTTTACCGTGATGTTTCCCTTGATATTCACCTCCGGGCTTACATAGGTTAAGATAGCGGTCTCCGCGGCTTTTACTACGGAACGGATAAACGGATCATTTGGTTTCTCGAATAATAACGAGAAGGTGACATTCATACCATCGATACGAATGTTGTCTTCTACGAGGCCCATGGAAACGATGTCCTTTCCCGTACCCGGGTAACGGACGTTCTTCAACGCCTCAATAATCAGATTCGGATAGATTGTCATATCTGTTGATTTTTTTAGTCATTCTTTTATTTACCAGAAGCCAAAGCGCTTCGTTTACTGCGATTAAAGCTACGATAAGGATCTAACTCTATTTCTACGTCAGGTTCCACCAATCGTTCCCTTTCCTCACAAACAAACTTGATGTATTTGATGTCTAAGCCACGATCCAGCCATTGTTGCTCGTAATAGGTCTTGATAGATAAGATCTCATCCACCAGATTGGAATGATATAGGTCGTCTGTACTGAATAATACGGGATAATGGTTCGCTTTTACCATCTCGCACGTATAGGTATACATGAAGTTACTGTCCGTTTTTAAATGGATAATACCATCTCCGGAAAGGATTTCCCGATACATTTTCATAAAGCGGGTTCCGGTCAGACGCTTATTGACCTTTTTCATTTGAGGGTCCGGAAATGTGATCCAGATCTCGGCTACTTCGCCTGGAGCGAAGAAATAGGAAATCAATTCGATACTCGTACGTAGAAAAGCCACGTTATTCATCCCGGCTTCCAGCGATTCTTTTGCTCCAGTCCACATACGTGCTCCCTTGATATCGACACCAATAAAATTTTTATTTGGGAAAAGCTTTCCCAAACCTACGGTATATTCCCCTTTTCCGCATCCCAATTCTAAGACAATAGGATGGTCGTTCTTGAAAAAACGTTCATGCCACTGTCCTTTCATATCAAACCCTTTTTCTTGTAGGGCGGCGAAAGGGTATTGGAATACGTGCGGATAGCCCGCCATATCGTCAAACTTAGCTAATTTATTCTTTCCCATGTCGCGAAGATAATACTTAAAAAAATGCTTTTTACGTTTTTTCTATTGTTTTAGATAGGGGTTTTTATGCGTTGGTGAGTCTTTTGAACATATAGGCTGTCAGAAGTTTTATTTGAAAGTGGAGTTGTAACGAATAAAAAAGGATATGTTGAGAGTATTTTTTAGACGCCCGATATTTAAGAATCCGAGGTTTGTCGGATTTGTTTGGTTTGCGACGGCCCTTGTCGCATAGGGCTTCTTTTTTCCATGCGTTAGAGTTGAAAAACCTTTATGCGTATTATCCGAATGAATACCACGACCGGTTTTTATACGGGATCCCTTTTACGGCTATAATAGCGCCTTTCTCCCTCTTCGCTCCTTATATCGGGATGTTGCTATGGTGTCTCGCGAATAGCTTGCTGCTTTATATGGCTATCCGTAAACTCGGATTGGCGGATTGGAAACAGGCGTTTGTTATTTGGTTATGCTTGAATGAGTTGTTTACGTGTGTTATTATGCAGCAATTTAACATAGCCATAGCTGGCATGATTTTATTCTCGTTTACATTAGTGTCCCATAAAAAATAGGGACTAGTTAAACATTAAATAAATTTGGCCCA
>NZ_SRYM01000104.1 GCF_004793765.1 Parabacteroides distasonis
TACGAAAAGTGTTTATACATCAACCAAGTAAGAGAATGAAAAATCTTTACTTATCCTTGAATTTTTCTCTTATCCAGAAAAAGAGAAACAAACAGCCATAAAACAGAAGAAAAAGTGCTGCTATGATCGGATATAAATCAGGATTCCCAATCAAACAAAAAAGAACCACCAAGAAAGCCAACCACTTCATAATATCCTCCCTTCATCCAAATAAGAGTAATATCCGCTATCTGTAACTATTATATGATCCAACAACTGAATATCAAATAGTTTTGCAGCCTTTTTCACCCTGTCCGTTAATAAATCGTCTTGATTGCTTGGTCGTTTATTCCCTGATGGATGATTATGGCTAAGGATCATTGCAGAGGCGTTTCCCAATATCGCAGCCTGCATAATGATCCGTATATCGGCAGATGTTGAATCCAATCCACCTTCTGATATATGTACAATTCCCAATACCCTTTTAGCGTTGTTCAACAGGATCAGTTTCATATATTCCCTGTATTGGATTGTTTCAGAATCATATATATGATTCATTAATAAGGAATAAGCACTGTTGGAATCCTTGATAACAGCCCTTTCCGAACTCTTTACTTTCGTGTTGTACGTCAATTTAACGTCACATACCTTATACATTCCTTCCATACGTTTGTAGTTTAATAAGTTAATTGATTATGAATTACGGATTTGCAAGAATGAAAGGAATACCACCAAGCAAGAGATATAGCCTATCTTTTCAATGTCAGACAGTAGATTCAATCAACTAAATATATTCTATTCTGGATTGAATGGTAGTGTACCCGTCTGAACTTGAAATCGTGATCGGCTGATCCTGTAGGCTTTTGCGTAGGATATTCCTTTTTCCTTCTCATACATGGAGGGGTGTTTTAAAGTTGTGGACTTATGAACGCATAGGATATACTTCTTACTTGGTTTAGCTTACTCTTTGGCGTTACCCAAGTAAAAGGAATATATATAATAATGTATAGGAGATTATCTCAATCTGATTTGTGTGTCTATAAAATAAAGTTGTCCATCAATCCCATATAATACATTATTAGGAACGGCATCAAATATTTCGTATTGTTCGTTATGGTATTCATCAGGATAGTCCATTATAAACCCTAAAGATTCCATATAGTGTTGAATCTCACTTTCAGTAGCTTCCCTTTTTGCTCTAACATACGGTTGGACAAGCACCGCACAAAATTCGTTTTGGCTGTTATAGGCAAATCCTATCATTTCGTATGGGATATTGCTAAAAAAGAGATTATGGGCTTCAATCCTCATAAAAAAATTAGTGAGGTCGTCACCAGCATAATCAAAATTATTTAGTTTGACGACAGATAACAAGCCATCATAAAACACCTCATTCTCACCACCTTTACTAAGAAATGTAAATGATAATGAGTGTAGGTTTATCCATAAATTATGAATAGTGGCAAATTGTTTTAATCTTTCAATCTGCCTTCCCTTATAGCCCTCTGTTGGTTCAACATTTCCTGCTGTCTCTTTACATCTTCCAACGAGATCGGCTGCCTCTTCCAAGATTCGATTGATTGCAGGGTTGTTTCTATCCATTGCTTGTGAAATTCATTAATATAAGTTCGTTCCATATACAATTCTTTATCTGCATTGTTTCCACAAAGATACGTGTTCAATTGGAAAAATCAAACAAGAAGTATCGTTCTTCTCTCTTTTTCAAGTTCTTGGCAGTTTACTTTTTTAGATGGCTATTTGTTTGTATCTTTGTATATATCAATAAGATAAAAATAAAATCCATTTCAGATATACTTCCAAGTTTCCCAGATCACTTGTTTTTTATCCAAACTGCAAGGACAATTCTTGTTTTTATATTTAATAGGTAAATAAATTTTGTCCTTCCATAAATCCAATTTCTCGAATATGGTATTATACACGCCAAACAACCGAATTTTCAATAACAGATTAGAATGCAAGAAAGCATTGAATATAAATTGTTCCCAATACAAGAAACTGATGGAACTGAATATCCTGATCCCCATCAACAGGGAAAACTCCCCTATAAAGTCAGAAAAGACAGAAGGCTAATTTTAACATCTTGGCAAAGGCTAAAAGTAACACTGTTACTAAGAACCTATGCGTTTTTCACTAAAACCTAATATCAGATTTAGCCTCCTTCCTGAAGAAGGCTAAATGGGTGTAGTGCAGATAAACAGTAATTGAATCTCTTTTTAACATATCTAATATGAATTACAGAAACTTAGACAAAAATATTTTCCTTAAACTCAACCATAACCAAGCCTATGTAGCCGCCTGTTTCTCTTTCAAGTCGGATTTTGTAACAGGTGAATCCCATATACACCAAGATACTCTCGCTGACTATTGCCAGTGTTCACCAAGTAAGATACAAGACTATATTTCCGTTTTCAAAGAGGTTGGATTCATACGATCCAGTATGACATGTTATTTCAAGAATGAGGACGGATTACCCAGAAGGCAGAATGAGTATTTGCTCAATGTGCCAGATTCCAGCTATTTCACGATTCACAAGGAACTGTTGGAAAAGGATATTCCTGTAGGTGTAATAGGGTATGTCCTGTTGCTTAAATGCTTATGCTTGAATAGAACAAATACCTGCTTTTATAACCTGTTGGAAATCTCCAACAAATTGAAAGTTGGCTATTCCACCCTGAAAGGCAAAAACGGGTTGCACCAGAAAGCCATTGATTACGGCTTGATAACGGACGATAAAGTGAGGTACGAGGGGAAATCCACGATCAGACATACCATTATGGATTCTAACATCTTACTTGGTGATGGTTTGGATATTCCAGACCTGAATGCAGAAGAACACGGTATCTATGTGGAACAATATGATATTATCCGTTCCTGCTGTCTGGATCATGATATATATCCTCCCAGATATGACGGACAGGTGATTCGCAAAATCATGAATCATTTTGTGGATGACAATTTGAAAAACGCCTTAAACAGACGGCTTGACAAGGTGAAAGAGGATCATATCTATAGCCTGAACTATATAGCCAAAATGCTGAACATTCAGATGGATTCACCAAGTAAAGAAGAATATACATTCGTTATGCCATGATAATATTATGGGTGCTTTCAGAAATGGAAGTGCCCATTTCTCTTTTATTTGGGTTG
>NZ_SRYM01000105.1 GCF_004793765.1 Parabacteroides distasonis
AAACGAGGTAAAATACAGAACTTCGCTTGTTTCTAAATCGTTACCCATCAAGAAACAAATCTTTGCAAACTATTCAAATTCAGCGATAAAGACAATTCGTAATGTCTTGCTACGTGGAAAGTGACATTCTTTGTTATACCAGCCAAGGTACACCAATGTTTTAGTTTCCGGTTTGAATTATCATTTTTAGGCAATTTAAAAATTTTCTCATCACCAGAGCCAATTCTTTCCGGTAGCCATTTCAAAGCTTCTTTACTTATAGGAAAGTCCTCACAACGTTTCGTCTTAGTCACACGAATCCGAAGGATAATGGCACCTTCATTATCTTCATACAAATCATTCCAGACCAACTTCTTCACATCACTGTAACGAAGCCCAACTAAACAGCAAAAGATAAAAGCGCATTTCAACATATCATCTTCACATGGTGTATTCATCAACCTCTTTATTTCCTCAATCGTTAAAAATTCCCTTTGCCCATCCTCCGGCTTAGGTTTATCCGTGTTATCTATCTTATCAAGAGGATTAATCGCCATTATATCAGCTTGCATCGCTTTACGAATTACCCAAGCAAATTTTTTGTATAGATTATGTTGAGTATTCTGTGAAAGAACTTCATATTTTGATTTCTTTTCACTATTCTCATAGTTAAAATTCATTGCAGTACGAAGATAAGCAATGAACCCTTTAACAAACTCTGTATTTACCTTTGTAAAGGTGATTTTATCACCAGCATAAGCCTCTAAATGCTTAGCAAGTGAATGAAGCGTATAATAATAACTTCGCTTGTTACCCGATTTTGCTAGTTGTTCATCTGCCAAGTGTAAGACAAATTGAATAAGATTCATCTTTGATCTGGTAGTATTTGTTTTAAAGCCATGTTCGTTATTTTGCAACTCTACGATCCGTTTAGCCTTGATCGCATTAGCTAACTCTAACGTTTTACGGTTCGCTTCCTTATCTGCTTTTGATTTTTCCGGAATAAGATAGAGTTTGAGAAACTCGTACACACGATCACCGTCTTTGTATAGATCCAGGTAGATCGATTCATTCCCGTTAGCCAGTTTCTTTGTACGAATACGTACCGGCTCTTTAACTTTGACTTGCTTTGCCATATCGTTACTTTATTTGTTACCCACCGTAAAGATAAGTAACATTTCCGTTCACGGGTAACAAACGAGTAACAAAAGTAACAAAAAAAAGAGCTAAACAAAGGAAAACACGTTGTTCCTGTTTAGCTCTCATATTACTTATAAAACACTAATATTTAGTATTTTATTTAGCTTTTGCTTTACTCTTATTTTCTTTGATTTTTCGGATAGGTCTTTCAAAACCGGTCATCCCCATGATTTTATAATATTTCTTCCGACAAAGATACATATAATTTCGAATTTAGCAAAGACTCATAACTGATTCCTTCCGATCAGGATTATTTTAATGTAAACGAAGCTGTTTTCACCTCTTTACTATTTCCACCGATCATCACCTGAAACTCACCCGGCTCAGCGACATAATCTAAGGTCTTCTTATAGTACCATTATGATCGGTTTTCCTGTCTTTTGGATAGCATCCAGTAATTTTTTCTGTGTTTGCGGCATTTCAAGGATGGCTCCACTAAACGCCTTATCCACTCATATCTATCGATTCACCCAAAACAACAATAATCCCATCAGCACCTTAACTCCGACTCCCAGACTATTACCTATTCCATGCCGCTATCACCGTAAAATCAGACACGACAAAGCCGTTAAATCCTCATTGTTTACACAATACGTTATTAAGAAACCAAGTATTTCCGGTCGCAGGGACACTTTCAAATTCGTTAAATGAAGTGTCATAATACTCCCTACTCCTGCTTCTACAGCAACCTGATAAGAACGCATGAATTCATGGCAATCACACGACATATTATAATCTCGACCAGCCACGGACGCTCCATAAAGCGCATAATGCTTTACACAAGCCATAGGAGTTTATCGACCGAGAATCTACTCAGCAGGTCTTCAGAAGAGATAGCTGGAGTTCTATTCGATTAGACCGATCTCACGAAACCAATCTTCAGCCCGATCCGGCCATTCATTTACAGACGCTCCTGTATCTCGTAACCCATATCCATGGCCACCTTGACTATACAAATGCATCCATGCCGGAACACCAGCTTCCTTTAAGGCATAATAATAGAAAATACTACTGTTGATATAAGATTTGTCATCTTCCGCTTGAATCAACATGGTTGGAGGTGTGGCAGATGAAACCTTTAACTCCGGTGCCAATTGGAAGTTCTCTCCATCTAAATAAGCGGGATAAACCAACAAACAATAATCCGGACGACAACTTACTTTATCCGTAACATCAATAGCCGAATAAGTACGTTTCAAAAAATTATTGCTAACCATAGCGGCTAAATGGCCACCAGCCGAGAATCCCATCACACCAATCCGCTTTGAATCTATATTCAAATTCTCAGCGTTCGCTCGAACATAACCAATTGTACGCTGTACATCTTGCAAAGGAGCTTCGTGCTTTTCCAATCCTTCTCGTCTTGGAACCCGGTATTTAAGTAAGACCGCAGTTATTCCAAGATTATTAAGCCATTCGCAAACTTCATCACCTTCCAAATCATAAGCCAAAATATTGTAACCACCACCAGGACAGACAATCATAGCGGCACCCGAGGCCACTTCATCCGGAGCATGATATATAGTAATCGTTGGCTCACTTACATTCGTAATACGCAAAACACTCTCACCACCGGTTTTTCCACCGTCCGTATCAGCTTTCTCTATTAATTTAATAGTTTCTCCCGGCGCACCTTTTGGGAATAATAAAATCGGATTCTCTTGTGCCATAGACGTATTGATTAAACAAACCCCAATCAATAAAGGGAATATCCACTTCTTAACCATACAACACATTATTAATGTTATAGGGTGCTAATATACACATCTTATTTTATTTATCCAATCAGAATCGAATAAATAAAAACAAAAAGTGGGTACAGTTCAGTTTTGCCCCCTTACATCTGCCGTGGTATCATTATTCACTATTAATTATCATTGATGTCCCATTAAAATCGGAAAGAGTACTTTGAAATTGTTGAAATTTAGTT
>NZ_SRYM01000106.1 GCF_004793765.1 Parabacteroides distasonis
TTTTGGAATATTTAGGAGAGGTACGAGTATCTGTTGCGGATGCGAATGGAAATATTGTTTATGAGGAAGTTGTGAATACACAAAATACTTCTTTTCATATTATTCCTTTGGATGATGTTGCATCAGGATCATACGAACTTTCCATATCGGATTCAGAAAATTATGCAGAAGGATTTTTTAATTTATAATATAGTATTATTATGAGAAAAATATTTTTGTTTTTTATGATTTTAATATCATTTGTTTCTTGTTCATCAGAAATATTGAATGATAATTTGAGTGGGAGTGTAAATAAAACTACTCTTTCTATTGAAAATGACACAATAAAAAGTCATGAGTTATTAGAAGATTTTAGTAAAGCGTTATCTAGTGCTCTAAATTCTTCTGTTGAACTAAGGAGACTTATAAAAAATGAAGCTCTAAAAATGTTTGACTATGATTATGATGTTTTGTATTTATCTATAAATACATATAAATTATCTTCTGGAAAAACAGTTGATGAACTTATGGAATTATATATAGATACTAGTAAATTAGAGCTTGTTAAACAAAAATATCCTACTTTGACTATATTTGTACCTGTGTTACCTGATAATAGCTTTTCGGCAGAAAGTTGGAATCCGGAGGATGAAATTCCATATACTGCATTAAGAGTTGAAAATAGTAATGATATAATGGCTTATGGAATAGAAAAAGAATTTTTGATTCCATCGAATGAAATTCCTAAGTATCCTATTTTGGTAATCAAATTGAATGAAAGAATTATATCTGTAAATAAAGTTCAGAAGAAAAAATATTTATCTGCTTGTAATACAATTGATGATACAGATATTGTTTTTTTAAGTGATGTTTTTGATAACACTAAGAATGAAAGTATAAATCGTTCTATATCAAGTATGCATAGTAATGAAAGAGATCGTACAGGATCAATACCGGATAATATGAAAAAAGTTTATGAAGCATATGATATTTATAACCCATCAAATGGTTGGTTAAGAGATTATATATATTTCGATTTAACCCCTCAAAAAACAAAAGGAGCTTTTAACTTAGATTTTAAAGAGAGTTTAGTTCATTTTAAGTTGATAGGAGATCCACGAACTGTTATGAATAAAATATGCGATCAAACTAATGATCCTAGAATAGATGGAAATAGTCATGAGCATGAAGTTGATTATGGTGATAGTCATTATGGTCGGCCAGGTACAACAATTGTAACTCCATGGACAGATGGTTTTCTTGAGTTTAAAGTAAAAGTTTATGTGGCAAATCAATTAGGTATAAGCAATGAACTAACAACTTTTTTTACAGTTGAGCCAAGTGCTTTATTTAAAACAACACCCAAAGATCCTCTAAGTAAAAAGTATGAGGTTAAATCTATAGATCTGACAGATGGAATAAATCTTCAATTGCCTCTTTTTGAATGGAATATAGAAAATTATGGCACTGCAATGAAGATTTCGATAGAAGAAATTGATGCTACAGAAACAGTTCAAAGCACAGAATCTTCAACTGTTACGTTTGCGACTAATTTTGGGTTTGATCCATCATTTGGAGAAAAAGTAAAAATAGGTTTAAAATTTGGTGCAACAAATACTATATCGAAAAATATTTCGTATACAGTAACTAAAACATTAGGAAATGATGAATTGGGAGAGGTTATTGTTAATTTTGCAGATAAAATTCTGAAATCTAAAAATAATGTATCTACTAGTAGAAATTGGAAACCAGATTATACCGATAAATATAAAACTGGCTGGTATCAATTAGCTGTGAGTCCATTAAAATATAACTAATATTAATAGTGAAACAAAGTGGTACACATATAATTCGTATAGATTAGATGAATCTAGATAATTTTAGTTCATTTTTCTTACTTATATTATATGTGTGCTATTTTATTTTTTTGAAACAGTATCATTTAAAATAAATATAATGCGTATATTTTTTTTCTTTTTATTAAGTTTATTTATTTGTACATCATGTAATGATGAAGAGCCTTCTGTAGTAGACAAATATCCTTATTATTTTGCTTACTTTGAGGGAGAATTGAATGGACAATCTATTTCTTTATTAAATCAATCTAGTTATCAGTGTTCAATTGAAAGGGGAAATTTTTGGATACATGATATAGAAAAAGAATTATATGGATTTTAT
This sequence comes from Parabacteroides distasonis, assembly GCF_004793765.1. Lineage (GTDB taxonomy): Bacteria > Bacteroidota > Bacteroidia > Bacteroidales > Tannerellaceae > Parabacteroides > Parabacteroides distasonis_A. The sequence continues at coordinate 2,158 of NZ_SRYM01000106.1, forward strand.
TGGAAAGTACCTTTAAAATCAGTGAATTTTACTTATCCTTATCCTGAACTTCATATCTCGTTGATTCCTTTGCTTAAGCAAGAATATCATATAAAAAAAGGATATTTATCTACAGAGGAAAAAGAGTCTACTGTCAGAATAATTAGAGAGGGAACTGAAATAAACTACCATCCTCTGAAAACTCCTTTTTGTTTGCGAGTAGATACTGTTTTTTTTCAAGAGGATAGCGAGATTCCTTATATAGAAGGATATATGGATGGAATTTTATATAACACAGAAAATAGTGTTGATTCTATCGTAATAAGAAATGTATATTTCGGTATTCATTGAATGGCATAGGAATTTATGTTTTTTCGTATTTTTTGTTTGCGATATTGTCTCTCTCGTGATTAAGAACTATCTTTGACAAACTATCCAATAGTGGGTACCGAATCAAAATCAATTGACTATGAAAACAAAAAAGGAACAAGAGTTTATGAAAGAGATGCAAGACAGGTATATCCGTTTCGATTGGGCTATTAAACGTCTGCTTCGTCAGAAAGCTAATTTCGATGTGCTTGAGGGATTTCTCACCGTATTCCTCGGGGAGAAAATCACGATCGTGGAGCTATTGGAGAGTGAGGGAAACCAACTATCAGCCGATGATAAGTTCAACCGTGTGGACATCAATTACTTGAAGGATGGTACGATCCGTCCCGACACCACGGCTCCCGGACTGGGTGAGGCACGTGAGAAATTGAGATACTATTCCATGACTCCCTCTGAGCGTAATGCCTATGATGAACACTTGAGCCATGTCTACCCTTTTAAATATAATACCAACTTCCGTAGACAAAACACGCTTGCGGGTACGGAAAAAGTTACATTGGGAAG
>NZ_SRYM01000107.1 GCF_004793765.1 Parabacteroides distasonis
GTACTTGACGAGTGATCTTATCGTTGATGGCTTGTTGCTGTTCAAGTACCTGCACGATTTGACGCATTTGTCGTTCCTTATCTTCGAGAAGATGGCGTACACTGTCTATGCGCTCTGTCGGATAAATCGTTTTGAAACGGCATAGCATACTGTCCATTGCCATGCGTTGATAATGGTAATGTTCCAAATCTGCATATTCCCACTCCAATACTGTCTCGCCTGATAAAGAAAGTTCAATAAGAAGAACAAATATTTCGTGCGATTCTTGGCGAAAAGTATCGATATGAAAATTTTGAACTTCCAATTTCTCTAAATCGCACCATTCTTTATACCAAATATACATTATGCCGATAACCAATAATGCCATCAGCAAATATCCAAGCGAAATTAGATTCTTAATAGATTTCATACTGCCTGTAATTTATCCCAACGTCCATCTTTCAGATAAGGCAAAAATTCCCGTATCTTATCTACCGACCAGTTCCACCATTTCAAAGCCTGCATCTGTTCTATCCTATCAGGACTGAACCGCTTTCGTATCTCCTTTGCGGGGATACCACCCACAATGGTATAGGGCGGAACATCTTTCGTCACAACCGCCCTTGTACCAACAATAGCACCGTCACCGATATGGACACCAGCCATAATAACGGCTTCATAGCCTATCCATACGTCATTGCCTATTACGATGTCGCCTTTGTTGTCCCAAGCAGAAGCCACATTTGCCTTATCCAATTCCCAATCTTCATAAAATAGCGGGAACGTGTAAGTCGATAGTGATTTCAGGGTATAATTGGCGCAGTTGAACAGAAATTTTGCACCGCAAGCAATAGAACAGAACTTTCCAATTATCAGCCGTTCATGGTTAATGGGATAGTGATACAACACATTGTTTTGCTCAAACAGACACGGGTCTGAAACAAAATCATTGTAAATGGTATAGTCGCCTATTTCGATAGACGGGTCTTTTACGACAGCATTCAAATAAACGGTTTGCGTGTCACCTTTACGGGGATATATCTTGTTCATCATAACTTTCAGTTCTTAGTATTGTTTATATTTAAGATAAATGACGGATTGTGTACCAAGTAGCATTACATATAAGTATTCCACTGCCCAATATGCCGCTAACGGAACATCACAAAAAACTAATCCCCATAAGCAGAACAGATAAGCAATAGTAGTTATCACCTGAAAAATGAATACCGTCCGTGTCGCTCCCGTTCCGGTTGTAGCATTCAGATAGACGTAACCGGGTAGTGCAAAGAAGTAATTCAATAGCATGACAAGAAAAGGCGGCCATGCAAGCTGTACGATAGCGGGATTTTCCGTATAAGCCCCTATAATGTGCTGGTGAAAGAACAACGCAAAAGTAATCAGTGGAATGCCTGTCGCATATCCTAAACGGATAATCTTATGGCAAAGCGGAAAAACTTTTTTCTTTTCACCTGCTCCAATCAGATTACTCACCAAAGAACCGGTGACACCTGCCAATGCATTGACGATAACGGAAAACAGTGCGGAAACACTTCTTACAATGTTTGATACTGCCAATTCCGTTTCTCCCAAACGTTCGATAGCTACGAAGAACAGAAACCAAATGGCTACACTTGTAAAGAACTGGAGCATACTCCATACCGAGATAGAAAATACCTCTTTCAATACCGTTATATCAATACGCCAGTATAAGCCATACGCTTTTTTATCAATGTGCCGAAACATATATGCAGCCAATACAGCCAGCGAACACATTTCGGCAAATGAAGAAGCGATAGCCGCTCCCGATATACCCATATCGAAGCCGAATATCAGGAGCCAGTTCAGCGGAATGTTTACCAGTACGGCAGTGAAAGCTGCCATGTTCAGAGCTTTTGTCTGTGTAATGCCTACCAAAAACGAGCGTAACGCAAGGAACGGGAAAGAGAACAACAATCCCCAAATACGCCAATCCAAATAGCAGATAACCGCATTATAAACATCATCCGAAGTTATCAGATGTTTCAACAGAACGGGAGAAAATATCTTGGATAGCAGACAGAGGAGTACCGCCAGTATTAGCAAGAAAAACAATCCCTGAAAGAACGTTTTTCCCGTTTCTGCATACCGCTGTTCTCCGTTACGGCGGGCAATTACCACTTGCAACCCCAAACTGAACCCGAAGCCGAGCATATAAATTGCCAAGAACCATATTCCGGCAAGGGCAGATGCGCCCAGTTCTACATCACCCACATGCCCCAAAAACAAAGCATCGGTAATATTTATCAGTTGTTCAATCAGGATGCTCATCATTACAGGAAAAGCGATGAGCCAGATTTTCTTATAGGTATAATTCATTTGTTCAAACCAATATGATACAATACATCCTGCCGCTTTAAGCAGCACGACAATCTTATAGATTTATAATAAGGGATAATGACAAAACAATAACAGGCAAACTTAAAACATAAGCCTGTCTATTGCTGAATAGCAATAATTTGAAGTGCTATTCGTTGAGCGTAGCTATATGCACAACTGCCATTTCATATTGTTGAACAACTATTTATTTTTCTGTTAGTTCTGCAAAGATAGCGTTTTTCCCTGAACTTATATTCTCAATTTATCAATTTCTTTCTGAACCCCGTCCAAAAAGCGGGAAGCGTGCGCCCCGTCCATTTGCGTATGGTGGAACTGGAAAGAAACGGTAAGTGTCGTTTTCAGCAGGCGGCGCTTGTATTTGCCCCAAATAAGAAACGGATTATTAAAAATGCCGCTATACATCCCGACAGCACCGTCTATTTCATATTGTGCCAATGCGGAAGTTCCGATAACCATGCTTTCCGTCAAGTCGTGATTGACGCAACTTTCAGTCACTTGTTTGGTAAGTTGCAGATAGTGTTGGTTAAACAAAGATAAATCATCACAGAAAAGAATATCACACGAACTTACCTCGCCCTTTCTGTTAGCGACAATGGTGTTTACTGCAATGGTATCGTACTGCATCAGTTTACCGCCAACGG
>NZ_SRYM01000108.1 GCF_004793765.1 Parabacteroides distasonis
TTTATTGCCGACCGGAAGACTGGAACGGCAGGAAGAACGAGATAAAGTCCGCAAGAGAGAACAGCCGTTTACGGGAATACCTGCGGATAACAGAGGAAGCCTACAATGAGATATTGAAATCGCAAGGCGTGGTCAGTGCGGAGATACTGAAGAACCATATCGCCATGAACAATATTCATCCGGTTACCCTTCTGCAAATGGGGGAATGGGAAAGGGAGCGGTTAAGGAAACATTCAGTAGAAATAGATTCCATATCTTCCTACCGCCACTCCATGTACTATCAGAAGTACCTGACGGATTATCTCGCTTCTTTCGGGAAGAAAGACATCGCCTTTGAGGAAGTGACGGAAGATTTCGGCAAATCTTACAAGGCATATCTTAAGAAATGCAAGAATTTCGGGGCTTCCCAGACCAACAAATGCCTATGCTGGCTGAACCGTCTGCTTTATTTGGCTGTCGATAAAGAGATTATCCGTGTGAATCCCTGCGAGGATCTGGAATACGAACCAAAGCCGGAAGCAAGGCACAAGTACATCAGCCGTGAGGAGTTCAAGAGAATCCTTGCCACCCCGATGTATGATAAGCGTCAGGAGCTTGCAAGACGGGCATTCATCTTTTCCACACTGACGGGATTGGCGTATGTGGATATAAAGCTTCTGCACCCGCATCATATCGGACGCAATGCAGAAGGCAGACGTTACATCCGCATCAACCGCAAGAAAACAAATGTGGAGGCGTTCATCCCCCTGCATCCCATAGCGGAGCGGATATTGTCACTGTACAATACGACCGATGACGAACAGCCCGTATTTCCTCTTTCGAGCCGTGATGCCCTCTGGTTTGATATCCATGAGATGGGCGTTATCATAGGGAAAGAGGATAACTTGTCCTATCATCAAAGTCGGCACAGTTTCGGAACATTCCTGATTTCGGCGGATATACCTATCGAAAGTATTGCCAAGATGATGGGGCATTCCAATATCCGGACGACACAGGGTTACGCACGGATAACCGATGATAAAATCTCGAAGGACATGGACAAGCTAATGGAACGCAGGAAGATACAATCTATCGGCGAAAAGACAGACAGCAATAAGTAAACAGTATCAATTCAATACATTATGGACAGAGGAATAATAACAATCAGTGAAACGGGTGTAGTCATTATGCCGACCGGATCCGTATGGATGACACAATTCGAGATAGCCGACCTGTTCGGGGTGTTCTCATGCGATGTCCGCAAGGCGATTCATACCATTGACAAGAACAAGGAACTGGACGAAGTTGACACGATGAAGTATCTCAAGCAACCGGACGGTATCAGTTACGATGTCTATAACATTGAGGTGATTATAGCCGTTGCATTCAGGATATGCAGTAAAGAGAGTGTCTTGTTCAGACGGTTTATAATAAATGAAATTAGCACCATTAAGAAAGCTACACCGATTACACTGTTTGTTGCCAGAGTCAGAGGTAATAACCGATGGTATAGTTGAGGTTCATTCCGTCAGCCACTCGTTCCCGATGCACGGATGCAAAGGTAGCGTATGGCTTGATGGCAGCGGCAAGGTCGGGCGGCAGAGCCGTTTCGGGCAGAATCTTCCTCAAACGAGTTTGAGCGTATTCAACCCGAAAACCTTGCCACTGCCTACCACACGCTTGAAAAGCATCCGGCAACGGAAACAAGCGACTGGCGGGAAATCAGAAGACAGGAAAGAGGAACGGCTTACAGACGAAGCGGGATTTTGATGCTCCGTCCGTAAGCCGTTCCTCTCTTCTTTTTGCCGAAAGTCCATTGCTGATGCAATTACAGGGCAGACGGCAAACTGCACTCCTACAAGAAAATCAGGTTGCCGTCTGTCGGTAAGCAGAGCGGTAGCCGTCAGCAAGCATCCTTTCGATGTCGGATTCACGGTAGAGGATTTTACCGCCTAATTGGATATAGGCTATGCGCCCTTCGTTTCGATAGTCCTGAAGTGTCCGGCGGCTCACTTTCAGCCGTGCCGACACTTCCTTGTCGGTGAAGAAACGCTCTCCGTTCAGTGTCGGGCGGTAATAGGCGGTCAGATGCTCGAAGCTGTCCAAAAGACGGTCGAGACTGCCCATGAAGTGGATTATCCACTCGCTGTCCTTGTTAATCAGTTCATTCATGTTACTTTGGATTTAGTGTAATTACTTTGTTTACTATATGCAGGTGATTAAATCGTCCTGCCCTTGAACTTTGCTTCCTTGCGCCTGTCCTCCACAACAGAAACAATACGCTGCACGTCATCGGGACGGTAATACGTCTTGTGGTTTATCTGCGAGTAAGCCAGCGTCCCGTTGTCCCGAAGCGTCTGCAATGTGCGTGGGCTGATGTTGAGCTTCCGGCAAACGTCCTGATTGTCCATCCACTCGCTCATCTTCTTCTCTCCGTGCCGCCGACAGATGGCATCCATGCGACTGACGAAACGGTCGAACTTGGCGACCATCGCCTCAAAGGTCTTTCTTTCAATTGATACGATTTCCATATACATACTTTTTATTGTTACTGTTTCTTTTGCCGCAAAGGAATACATAATCTGTTATCCGGCAATGGATTTCCCGGAAGTGGAAGCATGTGGCACAGGTTGGTAGAGGTTGGCACAGATTGGGGCTATATTCTTAATTCCGGAAATCAG
>NZ_SRYM01000109.1 GCF_004793765.1 Parabacteroides distasonis
TTTAATTAGCTTTTTCAACTGATTTTATTTAGCTTTTTCATTTGGCGTCGACAAATTTGCGCATTTCTCCATCGATATGTCTGATTCCCTACAGATCAAGGCTAGTTTCTTACCGCAAAGCTTGATCAATCCCATACAGATGAATCAGGCGTTTATGGCCTTGTTCTCGCAGGCGACCGCAAAGGCGGGGTGGAATTTCGACAACCTGTTTGTCCCTTTCCGTTGCGTAGCCTCGGATATATATACTAAAAAGCCTATCATCTTTAAGAATGGGGATTTGGGAGACGCCGTACGTGCCTCCATGACTTTCCCGTTTTTCTTCCAGCCCATATGGAAAGACAGTATTCCTCTATTCGACGGAGGTATCTACGATAATTTCCCGGTAGGCCCGATGAAAGATGCGTTCCATCCGGGTTTCATCTTTGGCTCGGTCGTGTCCGGAGGCAACAACAAACCCTCCCCCAACCCATACAGCCAGATCGAGACCATGATCATGCAAAAGACCGACTATGAGGTACCGGAAGAAGATGGCATGATGATTAAATTCAGTTTCCCCACCGTCTCCTTATTGGATTTCCAGAAAGGTAAGGAGCTTATGGATATCGGGTATAAACGTACTCTTTCCATGATCGACTCCATCAAGCAACGGGTTCCCCGGGAAGTGCCTTTAAATGAGGTTACCGAAAGAAGGAAAGCTTATAAAGAGAATCTTCCTCCGCTGATCTTCCGCAACATTTACGTGACAGGCGTATCCGATGCCCAACGTAAATACATAGAGGCCCAATTGCACAGGGATATCAACAACGAGTTTTCCATGGAAGAGTTCAAGCGGGCTTATTTCAAGATGCTGACCTATTCCAAGATCCGGGAAATCATGCCTCATGCCGTTTATAACCGGAAAGAGAAAAAATTCGATCTTTATCTGGACGTGAAGATGAAAGAAGAGATCACGGTCGGCTTCGGCGGAAACATATCGTCTCACCAAGCGAATCAATTATACCTAGGATTGGGGTATCAATATCTAGGACGGTTCGCCGCCGACGTAAACTCGAACTTTCAAGTGGGTAACTCCTTTAGCGGGGTCATGTTGAGCGGCCGGATGTACCTGCAAACGCAAATCCCCACTTATTTAAATTGGCAGGGAGTCTTCTCGGACAAGAAATACTCGGAAAGCCAATCTCTCTTTTATGAGGATGTTGTGCCTGCTATGATTAAGCAGAAAGAACTGTACATGAAACTAAAATTAGGCTTCCCCTTCCTCAACCACGCGAAAGCGGAGATCGGGTTCGCCTACGGACGATTGAACGATTACTACTTGCAGAGCACCACGATACCTTTCCCGCACGCCTCTTTCGACCATAGCTGGTACGATTTGTTCAGCGGTTCGTTAAGTATCGAGCAAAACTCACTCAACGCAAAACAATACCCGATAAGCGGAAAACAGAAATTCCTGATTGCCCAATACGTAACCGGTACGGAGAAGTATACCCCATCCCCCACTTCCGCCACGACGGAAGCCCCGATCGGTCGCAAAGTGCATAGCTGGCTGCAACTGAAAGGACGCTGGAACCAATACCAGACGCTGAGCAACCGTTTCAACTTAGGTTATTTGGCAGAAATGGTCATATCCAGCAAGAATCTTATGAATAACTATACGACTAGCGTATTGCAAGCCCCGGCGTTTACCCCGACACCCCATAGCGAGATCATATTCAACGAGGCGTTCCGGGCGAACCAATATGTGGCTTTCGGGCTTTCCCCGATCTTGAAGTTAAGCAAGCTCCTGCACTTCCGATTGGATATGTATGGCTTCGCTCCGCTCTATGAAATACAAAAGACGGTGCCGGAAAACAATCCGTATGTCGGAATCCCGCATTATGGTAAGTTTTTTCACTCGTTTAATTATATGGGTGAAGCAGCGGTCGTATTGCAACTGCCATTCTTATGTATCAGTCTGTATGCCAACGGATACAGTTATCCGAAGGAGAATTTCAACTTTGGCTTGAACATTGGCTATCTTATCTTCAATCCAAAAATGTTAGATTAAATTCGCAAAAAAGTAGTCGAAACGTTTGCATATTTAAAACAAAAGCGTACCTTTGCACTCGCAATCACGAAACAATGGCCGCGTAGCTCAACTGAATAGAGTAGCTGACTACGGATCAGCCGGTTACAGGTTTGAATCCTGTCGCGGTCACCATTCGAAGATAGCAATAGAATATATCTTGGCTCCTTAGCTCAACTGAATAGAGCATCTGACTACGGATCAGAAGGTTAAAGGTTTGAATCCTTTAGGAGTCACTTGAATATTCAAATTCATTTACAGATTGGCTCGCTAGCTCAACTGAATAGAGCATCTGACTACGGATCAGAAGGTTATAGGTTTGAATCCTATGCGAGTCACTTGAGAATCCTTCTCCCGCACACCTTCTTGCCAAAGGTTACGAGAGAAGGATTTTTCATTTCCCCTTACTGCTCCCCTGCTTTCCTCAATATATATACCCGATGGTTTCGGGTCAGCGGATTTTTCCGGTGGGCGAAGGAGGTGTCAAGAGTATAGTGTTGCCAGTCGGAACATGAAGAATTTGATGTCTC
>NZ_SRYM01000010.1 GCF_004793765.1 Parabacteroides distasonis
TGGGCCAAATTTATTTAATGTTTAACTAGTCCCTATTTTTTATGGGACACTAATGATCGGAAATAACAACACAGAATTATACGACAGATTCCCAGATAGAACCCAGAAAAGAACCGGTAGAGATCTATCGGACAGATGTGGCCATCATCGGTGCCGGTCCCGCAGGATTAGCTTGTAGGGAAATCTTAAAAGAACTAGGCTTGAACAGCATCGTAATCGATAGTAATGATAAGATCGGTGGTCAATTCTTGATGCAGACCCATGCCTTTTTCTTTTTCGAGAAAGAGCGGCGCTTTGGCGGTATGCGTGGTTTTGATATAGCGAAATCTTTAGCCGGAGACGATCACTCTGGTATTTTCTTACATTCCACGGTCTGGGATATCCTACAAAATAAGCGTATCGCCGTAAAAGACATGCTTAACCATAAAAATTTCTATGTAGAAGCCCAAGCTTTGGTAATCGCTACCGGTGCGGTTCCTTTTATGCCAACCTTCGAGAATGATGATGTGCCCGGAGTTTATACGGCGGCAGTCGTACAGAAAATGATGAACGCCGAATTCACGCTACTTGGCAAAAACATATTGACGGTAGGTGCCGGTAATATAGGTTACCTGACCTCCTACCAATTGATGCAAGCCGGAGCGAAAGTCAAGGCTATTTTAGAGGCGATGCCCTGTGAAGGAGGATTTCCAGTACAAGCGAATCGCATTCGTCGCCTTGGCATACCGATTTATACCTCTCATATGCTTTTGAAAGCCATTCCAAACAAGGATCGGACAGGTATCACCGGTGCGGTTATTTGCGAATGCGAGAATTTCAAGCCAATCCCGGGAACAGAGAAAGTGATCGATGGTATTGATGTCATTAATATATGTACAGGATTGATTCCCGACAACCAATTGCTAACCAAAGGCCAATATACATTTGGAAAGCGTTGTGCCGGCGTAGGCGATGCCGTACGGATCGGAGAAGGTACTACCGCCGTACTAAGAGGAAAGCAAGCCGCCTATGAGATAGCCCAAGAGTTAGGTATACGTATCCACTACAACGATTACTTACAAATATCTAAAGAATACATTGACTCCCAACAACATCCGATTCGCATCAAGGAAGAGGCCCCAAAGCCTACTCCCGAGCGTCAAACCCAACGCCCATTCGTTCGCTTGGATTGCCTATACGGTTTTGCTTGTAACCCTTGTTCTTTCGCCTGTCCTCAAAAGGCGATCACCAAAAGTTCCACCAGCGTAACGCCCGAGATCGATTACGAGAAATGTACCGGTTGCATGCAATGCGTGTCCCATTGCCCGGGACTGGCTATTTTCGGCTACGATATCCGGAAGCAAAACTTGTTCTTACCAGTGGAATACAAGGTAGAAGAAGGTGCCGAGGTATGGCTCGTGGATGATAACGGGAAGAAACAAGGCGAAGGCATCATTGAGAAAGTATTAAAGAAACCGACGAAAACAAACGTAGTCCGTGTGAAAGCGGCAGGAATGGAGAATAATGCCTTACTGAATATCACAGGGTTCATCGTAAAAGAAAACTATCCGGAGGAGATCGACTTCAAGCAAGAGCCTGTGTGTGATTCGGAAACCTATGTTTGCCATTGCGAGGACGTATCTTTGGAAGAACTACTTTCCGCCATTGGTGATCGTAAATATATTTCCATCGATGAGGTAAAACATATCACCCGCCTAGGAATGGGGCCGTGCCGGGGAAAACGTTGCATACCCCGCCTACGTATGAAACTAAGGGAAAAAGGTATCGAATTGGTAGGCGACGCTACCCCCCGTGCTCCCTTATCTACCCGCTTCGTCCTAGGAGAAATGTATCCACAGCGTCAAATAGCGGATACCTATAAGATTGATTCCGGAAAGCAGGTTCGTAAAACGGAAGTCTTGATCGCCGGCGGAGGTATCGGAGGTAGCGCATTGTTCCGTTATTTTGCGGAAGCCGGTAAAAAGACCGTACTTATTAATGCGGACCGAGGATCATCATGGCGTAACATCGGTGGTGGCCGTCCGGCGTTCTCGGTCCCTGAATTAGCGGAGATCGCCCGTAATAACCAAACGATATTTGAGGAGACGCAAAAAGAATATGATATCCATTACCGTGAGATACGCTATATCACGTTTGCCCACGACGAGGTTACCTACAATGATCTGGAACGTTCTTGCGGTTGGTCCAACGCTTATTTGATCGACAAGAAAGACTTCCAGAAAGAGGTATCCCCTTACTTCAATATGAACCAAAACACCTATTTCGCCGCACAAATCTCCCAGCATTGTTGGCAAGCCACCCCTGGACGTGTGATAGACTTTATACGAAACAAGGGCAAGGAACGGCAATGTGAGGTTTTGGAAGACACACGCCTAGTGGAAGTCCACAAAAACGGTGGAAAATATCACGTCTTATTATATACGCATGATAAGCGATACATCGAATACGAATGCGATCATTTCGTGAATGCCCTCGGTTATAGCGCCGAGCGTTTTGCCCGTATGCTGGGCCTTTACACTGGACTCTATCCGGTCAAGCACCAAGCGTTGATTACCCATCGCCTGCCGAATCTGGGAAAAGACGGGGATATCCTCGATATGTTGATAGACCGCCGGAGACGTAACGACTTCTCCGCTGTCTACGGTCAGCAATTCGCCGAGACCGGACAGATTATCGCTTGTGCCTCTCCCGCTGTCGATGCTAAAGCGGAGATCAGTAACTTTGACGAGTTAAAGTTTAATACCCGTCGTTTCATGGAGATCATCTCTGAGGTATTCTGCGATTGGATTCCATCGTTAGCCACTGTACCTGTACAGGCCACATGGTCCGGTTATTATGTAGAGCCTCGTTACATTATCGATCCGGATAACGGGCTATTCGTCGGTTTGCAAGGTCACGGCTTCATGCTCGCTCAATACTTGGCTAAACTATATGTGGACAAAGCGTTAGGTCGCACCGTTCCGGATTATATGGAGCGATTGAGACTCGGTGGAGACGGAATTAGTGAGAAAGCTTTCAAATAAACTGAACCGCATCCCAAATAGTGAAATCAAGAAAAGACAGTATGCCAGCTTCATCAACCAAGGGAGTTAACTTATTTGGTTAATGAAGCTAGCTTACTTTAAAAGAGTGGATTTAAATGGGAAAAACTCATAACTACGAATGAAGAAAAACATAGTTATGATTTTTCTGTATCAAAATAGGCAAGTAATTCTTCTATCGTTTGGGTGATATAGGTACCGCCGGAAGTCTCATGGATGATAAAGTGAATACAATAAGCAAAACGTGTAATTTTCGCGAAGTTCACTTTGCAAAAAGTTTAATTTCAAGCCAATCAACTATCACAATCAAACAAAATACTCGTCATACATGTGCAAAAACATAAAAACAACACAATCTTATTATTCTATAAAGAGGAAAAACCTTGTTCCATATCATTTTGTTATTATAATAAATTAGATTTACTTTGTTCAAACTATATAAATTTACATAAAGCACATGAAATCGGACATTGAGATAGCAAGAGAAACAGACTTGCGTAAAATTAAGGAAGTTGCGACAACATTAGGTATCCCTCGTGAGGAAGTACAAAATTATGGCAGGTATATTGCCAAAGTCCCTATCCATTTGATCGATAAGAAGCAAATGGACCAACATAATTTAATTTTAGTGACCGCTATCACTCCCACTAAAGCGGGAATCGGAAAGACTACGGTTTCGATCGGTCTGGCTTTAGGACTGAATAAAATCGGAAAGAAAGCGGTGGTCGCTTTACGTGAGCCGTCTCTTGGCCCATGTTTCGGTATGAAAGGTGGCGCCGCCGGAGGTGGATATGCCCAAGTACTTCCCATGGAAAACATCAACTTGCATTTTACAGGAGATTTTCATGCGGTTACTTCTGCTCACAATATGATTACCGCTTTATTGGATAACTATATTTATCAGACCCGCAATACCTGCGAAGGTTTGAAAGAGATCAAATGGAAACGAGTTCTTGACGTAAACGACCGTAGCTTACGTAACATCGTATCGGGTTTAGGCGGCTCAGCAAATGGTGTCCCTACCGAGACTGGATTTGACATCACTCCCGCTTCCGAGATCATGGCGATCCTTTGTTTGGCTACGGATATCGAGGATTTGAAACGACGTGTAGGAAATATCTTATTGGGTTATACGAATGAAGATAAGCCTTTCACGGTAAACGATCTTGGTATAGCCGGGGCTATCACCGTATTGCTAAAAGACGCATTACTGCCAAACCTAGTACAAACAACGGAGAATACTCCCGCATTTGTACATGGAGGTCCTTTCGCTAATATCGCCCATGGATGTAATTCTATATTGGCTACCCAAATGGCTCTTACTTATGGGGACTATGCAATCACGGAGGCTGGTTTCGGTGCTGATCTGGGCGCGGAGAAGTTCTTTAATATCAAATGTAGAAAAGCGGGGCTTTCACCTAAACTGACAGTCATCGTAGCGACCGCCCAAAGCTTGAAACTTCACGGTGGCGTTCCTGAGAAAGAAATCAAGGAACCGAATATCGAAGGATTAAAGAACGGATTCGCTAACTTAGACAAGCACATTGAGAATATGAAGAGCTTCGGCCAGCAAGTAATCGTTACTTTCAATCGTTTCGCTACCGATACGGACGAGGAAATCGCTTTAGTGGCTGAGCATTGCAAGGAGAAAGGGGTTGGATTCGCCATGAATAACGTTTTCGCCGAAGGAGGTGAAGGGGGTGCGGAACTTGCCCGCCTAGTGGTTGATACGATCGAGAATCATCCTTCCGCTCCTTTGCGATATACCTATGATCTGGAGGATCCGATCCGTACGAAAGTGCAAAAAGTGGCCCAGAAGATTTACGGAACCTCCTCAATCGTTTATACGACTTTGGCCGATAAAAAATTACGTCAGATCGAAAACTTGGGTATTTCCCATTATCCGATTTGTATCGCCAAGACTCAATATTCATTCTCTTCCGATCCGAAAGCTTATGGAGTAGCTAAAGATTTCGAACTAAAAGTACGAGATGTAATCATCAATAATGGGGCCGAGATGATTGTTGTTGTCATGGGCGAGATCATGCGTATGCCGGGGCTCCCTAAAGAACCGCAAGCCCGAAAGATCGATATCGTGGATGGCATGATCGAGGGATTGAGTTAATAGACAGTAAAACGATTTAAATAAAAAAGGTACGCCTCACACATTCAGTAAGGCGTACCTTTTTTTAACCACTATCGGCCCCGAAAACGGGTGGACATTAATAAGCTCTGGCGAACAGTACCCGGCAAGCCGACGGTTTACCTGTCACCATACACTTACCCGGAGTCTTATCACCCGCTAAAGGAATACAGCGGATCGTAGCTTTCGTCTCGTTCTTGATCAATTCCTCTGTCTCCGGGGTTCCATCCCAGTGAGCCATGATGAAGACGCCATCCTCGATCTTCTCCTTAAATTCCTCATACGTGTCTACGTTTATGGTATTAGCCTCACGATGATCATACGCTTTCTTGAAGATATTCGTTTGGATTTCCTCCAACAGATTCTTCACGTATTCCTCAATGCCATCACAAGTGATCGTCTCTTTCTCCAAAGTATCACGGCGCATCACCTCGATCGTATTATTTTCCAAATCACGACCACCCATAGCCAAACGCACGGGAACACCTTTCAGCTCGTACTCTGCGAACTTCCAGCCCGGCTTCTTATTATCTGCGTCGTCATATTTCACGGAGATACCCAACGCCTTCAACTTAGCCACGATACCAGCGACCTTCTCGCTGATCTGCGCCAATTGCTCTGCGCTACGATAAATCGGGACGATCACAACCTGAATCGGAGCCAAATGAGGAGGCAATACCAAACCGTTATCATCGGAATGAGACATAATCAACGCACCGATCAAACGTGTGGAAACTCCCCAAGAAGTAGCCCAAGCATAATCGCTCTTACCGTTCTTGTCGATGAAAGTAACGTCGAAAGCCTTACCGAAGTTCTGCCCCAAGAAATGGGAAGTTCCAGCCTGCAAGGCTTTTCCATCCTGCATCATCGCCTCGATTGTATAGGTATCCAAAGCGCCGGCGAAACGCTCGCTCTCAGACTTCACGCCCTTTATTACCGGCATTGCCATATAATTCTCGGCGAAGTTCGCGTAAACCTCTTGCATCTTCTTAGCTTCTATCTCCGCTTCCTCACGGGTAGCGTGAGCGGTATGGCCTTCCTGCCACAAGAACTCAGCCGTACGAAGGAATAAGCGAGTACGCATCTCCCAGCGCATCACGTTCGCCCATTGGTTGCACAAGATAGGCAGGTCACGGTAAGACTGAATCCAGTTACGGTATGTATTCCATATGATGGTCTCCGAGGTCGGGCGAATGATCAATTCCTCTTCCAGTTTAGCCGCCGGATCTACGACAACCCCCGTACCGTCATGATTTGTCTTCAAACGGTAGTGAGTAACCACGGCACACTCCTTCGCGAATCCTTCCACGTGCTCAGCCTCTTTGCTTAAGAAAGACTTCGGGATCAGCAAAGGGAAATAAGCGTTCACATGACCGGTCTCCTTGAACATATCGTCTAGGATACGTTGCATCTTCTCCCAGATAGCGTATCCGTAAGGCTTGATCACCATACAACCACGTACGGCGGAATTCTCCGCCAAATCTGCCTTAATTACCAAATCTTGGTACCACTGCGAATAGTTTACACTTCTCGGTGTAAGTTCTTTCAGCTCTTTTGCCATTTCTTTATATTTCTAAATTATACTGTTTTCCTTAATCTGAATAAGTAATGGGTTGCAAAGGTAAGAAATAATCGTATATCTTTGTAAAAACAATATATAGATAATATCATGAATATGCACAAGATCACACGCTACTTACTTATGTTATGTGCATTCGCGTTCTTAACTCTCACAGCGAAAGAGCAAGATCTATGCGGACCTTCCCATGAATCCATAAGGACAAAAGCCGAAACAAACCGAAACAAATGTTTCTCGAGCCCTATGGGAAATTCCTCGCTGTCTAATATATACTTCATTCAGCGACAGCGAACGTTCGTTCGGCGGCAGTGAATGATCGTTCAGTGGCGGCGAATGGTCGTTCGGCGCCGACGAACGAAGAAGGTATACTTATCTTTCAGAGAATAAAACGATTACAATGCAAGAATACAAACAGAAACTTCCTAATATACTCGCTCTCCATCTGATCAAGCTATCCAAATGGTTCTCGCTCGTAATGCCTATCATTGTCCTTTTCTATGAGGATCATAGGTTAGGATTGCAAGACGTATTCATTTTGAAGAGTGTCTACTCGGTCGCCGCTGTCGCTTTGGAGATTCCCTCGGGCTATCTGGCGGACGTATGGGGACGTAAGAAATGCTTGATTCTAGGTTGTATACTTTTCTTTGGAGGGTACCTATGTTATTCTTTCACCTCCACTTTCACGGCATTTCTCTTCGCCGAGATTCTGTTGGGAACCGGGCAAACCTTGGTAAACGGAGCGGATTCAGCGTTGCTCTACGATACAACCGTACGATATAAAAAAGAAGAACTTTATTTGCGGTACGAGGGACGTATCACGATGATCGGTAATTTCGGCGAGGCCATCGCCGGGATATTCGGAGGATTGCTGGCTGCCTATTCCTTGCGATTGCCGTTTTACGCCCAAGCGTTTGTCGCCTTTATCGGCATTCCAGCGGCGTTCGCCTTGCAGGAACTCAATACTAAGAGCAAGGTACAGAACCCGGTTTCCGAGATTGTCCGCATCTTGAAATATTCCTTGGTCACGAACCGTAGGCTATGCTATAACATCATGTTCTCCGGTATCATCGGGGCCGCTACGTTAACAATGGCATGGTTCGTGCAACCCGTATTGATGAAGTTGGAAACCCCGACCTCCTATTACGGTGTCATTTGGACCGTGCTCAATCTGACGGTGGGACTGTCCGCCCTCTATTCTGATCAGGTAGAGCGGTATTTCGGTATGCGTAAATCAAGCACGCTCATACTACTTATAATCATCGGTGGATATATATCGCTCGCTTATAACCTTACTTATCGGGGATTAACGATCTTGCTCATTTTCTATATCGTCCGAGGCTTCGCTACACCGATTTTGAAAGGTTACATTAATCAAATGACCTTCTCGGAGATGCGGGCTACGGTCTTGTCGATCCGTAACTTTGTGATCCGCTTGATGTTCGCCGCCATCGCCCCATTTATAGGTTGGCTAAATGATTTCTATTCTTTGCGCACCGCCCTGTTAGTTTCCGCCGGAATTATTGCCATACCCGGAATTTTATTCTTAGTTTTGCAGTTTCGTAAAGCAGATTAAAAATATAATAGCATGAAAAGACAACTTATGACCGGACTGTTTGCCGCTTTGACTTTCACAGCGGTAGCCCAGTCGAATGAGTGGCGAAACCCCGAGGTCAACGCCGTAAACCGTGCCCCGATGCACGCCAATTTCTTCGCCTACGAGAACGCCGAGATGGCAGCGAAGGACGTCAAAGAACAATCCCGGAACTTCATGACCTTGAATGGCCCTTGGAAATTCTTTTGGGTAAAGAACGCCGATGCTCGTCCTACCGATTTCTGGAAGACCGACTACAACGACAAAGGATGGAACAATATGCCCGTGCCCGGTGTATGGGAACTAAACGGATATGGAGATCCTCTCTACGTAAACGTTGGTTACGCTTGGCGTGAGCAATTCAAGAACAACCCGCCCGAGGTCCCTACCGTTAACAACCATGTGGGTTCCTACCGTCGTGAGATCATGGTTCCTGCCGACTGGAACGGAAAAGAAATCATCGCTCATTTCGGCTCCGTTACCTCCAATATGTATTTGTGGGTAAACGGGAAGTACGTAGGTTATAGCGAAGATAGCAAGCTGGAAGCAGAGTTTAACTTAACTCCTTACCTGAAACCGGGACAAAAGAACCTGATCGCTTTCCAAGTATTCCGCTGGTGTGATGGTACTTATCTGGAAGACCAGGATTTCTTCCGTTACAGCGGTGTCGGACGTGATTGTTATTTATACGCCCGTAACCAAAAGCAACAGATCGCCGATATACGTGTGACTCCGGATCTGGACGCTCAATACCAAAATGGCTCGTTGGCTGTCAACCTGACCATGAAGGGTAAAGGTACGGTAGAGCTTGAGTTATTGGATGCCCAAAACAAAGCCGTCGCTACCCAATCCTTGAACGCTTCCGGAAAGATCAGCACGACGATCGAAGTTGCCTCTCCCTACAAATGGACCGCGGAGACTCCGTATCTATATACTTTGCGGGCTACTTTAAAAGAGGGCGGCAAAACAATCGAGGTAATCCCCGTAAAAGTAGGTTTCCGTAAGATCGAATTAAAGAACGCCCAGATACTCGTGAACGGGCAACCGGTTCTTTTCAAGGGTGCCGACCGTCACGAGATGGATCCCGATGGCGGTTATGTCGTTTCGCGCGAACGCATGATACAGGACATACAGATCATGAAAAAATTCAATTTGAACGCCGTTCGTACCTGCCACTACCCGGATGATAACTTCTGGTACGAGCTTTGTGATAAATACGGTATCTATGTCGTAGCCGAAGCCAATATAGAGTCTCACGGAATGGGATACGGTGAGGAGACGTTAGCCAAGAACCCATCTTATAAGAAAGCGCATCTGGAACGTAACCAACGTAACGTCCAACGTGGCTTCAACCATCCGAGTATCATCTTCTGGTCCTTGGGTAACGAGGCTGGATACGGTCCTAACTTCGAGGCCGCTTACGACTGGATCAAGAACGAAGACCCCAGCCGTGCCGTACAATACGAGCAGGCCGGAAAGAACGGAAAGACCGATATCTTCTGCCCGATGTATTACAACTACGAGGATTGCGCTAAATACAGCGAGGATAACTCCATGCAAAAGCCTTTGATACAATGTGAATACGCTCATGCCATGGGTAACTCTCAAGGAGGTTTCAAGGAATATTGGGATTTGATCCGTAAATACCCGAAATATCAAGGGGGCTTCATCTGGGACTTCGTGGATCAATCCGTGCGCTGGACCGGCAAGAACGGGAAAATGATTTATGCTTACGGCGGCGATTTCAATAAGTTCGACGCTAGCGATAATAACTTCTGCGATAACGGCTTGATCAGCCCAGATCGTGTTCCGAACCCGCATATGTACGAGGTGGGGTATTACTACCAAAATATCTGGACAACCCCCGGCGATCTGGCGAAGGGCGAAATCAAGGTCTACAACGAGAATTTCTTCCGTGACCTCTCCGCTTATTATCTGGAATGGGAAATGCTGAAAGGCGGCAAGGTTGTTCGTAGCGGACGTGTCGATGACCTGAAAATAGCTCCCCAGCAAACATCAACGATCCGATTGGATCTAGGCAAGACTTGCGCATGTGCGGAATGGTTGCTGAACGTATCTTATAAACTGAAGAACCGTGAGGGTTTATTACCCGCCGGACATACCGTAGCCAAGGATCAGCTGACGTTGAATCCGTACAAGGCGCCATCTATGGAATTGAAAAACGTGGAGACAACCAATATCGAGACCAAGGCTCCAGTCGTACAAGATAACGACGCCAATTACCTGATCGTGGAAGGTTGTGGTTTCCGTACCGAATTCAACCGTGAGAATGGTTATCTGATCAAATACGAGGTAAACGGCCAAGACATGATCAAGGAAGGAGAGGCTTTGACTCCTAACTTCTGGCGTGCGCCGACAGACAATGATTTCGGAGCCGGCCTACAGAAGAAGTACGCCGCATGGAAGAATCCGGAAATGAAGCTGACTTCTCTTAACCAACGGATGGAGAACAAACAAGTGATCGTAGAGGCCGCTTACGATATGCCGACCGTATCCGCTAAGTTGAACTTGACGTACGTGATCAATAACAAGGGCGCGATCAAGATTACCCAGAAAATGACAGCGGACAAGAGCGCCAAGGTATCTCCCATGTTCCGCTTCGGTATGCAGATGCCGATGCCGAGATCATTCGAGAATATCGAATACTACGGCCGTGGTCCCGTGGAGAATTATATCGACCGCAAGGGTAACGCCGACCTGGCTATTTACCGCCAGACCGTAGACGAGCAATTCTATTCGTATATCCGTCCGCAAGAGAATGGAACGAAATCGGATATCCGCTGGTGGAAAATGCTGAACGAGGCTGGCAACGGTATCGAGGTCGTAGCCTCTGCCCCATTCTCCGCTTCCGCTTTGCATTACACGATCGAGTCTTTGGATGACGGCGCACGGAAGGATCAAAGACACTCTCCCGAAGTAGAGGAAGCCGACTTGACAAACCTTTGTCTCGATAAGGTACAGATGGGATTAGGCTGTGTAAATAGCTGGGGAACCATCGCGCTCCCGGAATACCAGATTCCTTACGGCGACTATGAGTTCACGTTCATTCTTACTCCGGTAAAACATAGCGTCGAGATCGAGTAAAACGAATCTTTCATCTAGTGAGAGATATATGAAAGAAGGGGAAAGCAATTGATGTTTTCCCCTTCTCACGTTTTCTATCATCACCAGCGAGGAACGTGGACGAATCTTATTTGAAGTTTTCTACAAAGAACCGTTCAATCTTATCGAAGGGAATGACACTCATCTGATCGTACAAATCGACATGATTCGCTCCGGGTATAATTAGCAATCCCTTATTGTCACCTTTCAGTTTCTTGAAGGCATCCTCACTAAAATAACGTGAATGCGCTTTCTCTCCATGAATAATCAATACGGCGCTACGAATCTCGTCACTATACGAGAGTATAGGCATATTGATGAACGATAAAGCCGAGGTCTTGTTCCATCCGCCATTCGAGTTGAGCGAACGCTTGTGGTAACCCCGCTTCGTCTTGTAATAAGCGTAGTAGTCTTTCAAGAATTGGGGCGCATCGTCGGGTAACGTATCGGGCAAACCTCCCGCAAGGGCGTATGAGCCGTTCTTTGTGTCAGCGGTACGCTGTGCATTGAGTTGCTTGCGCAATTCATAACGTGCGTCGACATCCATCGCATCGAAGTAACCATTAGCGTTCACACGGCTCATATCGTACATCGTAGAGGTTACGGTCGCTTTGATACGAGTATCGATAGCCGCCGCATTAAGCGCCATGCCTCCCCATCCGCAGATACCGAGAATACCGATATGTTCCGCATCCACATCATCACGTGCCGAAAGGAAATCGACGGCCGCACAGAAATCTTCCGTATTGATGTCGGGAGAAGCTACATAACGAGGCTCTCCGCCACTCTCGCCGGTGTACGACGGATCGAAAGCGATCGTCAGAAATCCACGTTCCGCCAATTCCTGCGCATACAAGCCCGAGGATTGTTCCTTCACGGCACCGAACGGACCGCTAATAGCGATAGCTGGCAATTTTCCATCCGCATGCTTGGGTTTGTACATATCGGCGGCAAGCGTAATACCATAGCGATTACGAAAAGTAACTTTACTATGGCTCACCTTGGCACTCTGTGGGAATACTTTATCCCACTCCTTTGTCAGATTCAAATTCTTGTCCATTATATGATCGGTATTAAATTGATTGTCTGTAACGAACAAGTTCCCCGTAGCGCAAAGGCATATAGCCATTGCCATACATAATTCTCTTAATGACTTCTTCATGTTATTCCTTGTTTATGTTGACGATGGCAAAGGTAGAGGCTCAAATAGTATCCCTTTGTAGACAAATTACGGATGTCATGACCTCAATTACAGGTTTTGCGGAATCAGCCAGAAAGCCTGTAAATACACCTAATCCGTAACAATGGTTATATAATCCGTAATTAGGGTTATAACTATATATGAATTATCCTCTATTTTTGCGTACAGAATTGTAGATTAAATACGTACGGCTATGGATAAGATACTTAATTTAGATAGTGTAGACCTATACAATAAACTATACGGCCTCGAAACCCTGAATCCGCTTGTCAGTGTCATAGATTTGAATAAAGCGACGAGTAGTGTAGATCTCATCCGCTTCAATTACGGCATCTACGCACTGTATCTAAAACTAGAGAAAGCCTGCGATATCAAATACGGGCGCCAGACATACGATTACCAAGAAGGCACGATCGTTTGCTTCGCCCCCGGGCAAACAGCGGAGACAAACCCGACAACCGATAAAGTCCAAGTAAACGTACATGGTATTCTTTTCCATCCCGATTTACTACGTGGAACGTCACTCGGAAAGAGTATCAAGAAATATACGTTCTTTTCTTACGAGGTAAACGAGGCGTTACATCTCTCGGAAGAAGAAAGATCTATCGTGATGGATTGCCTGAAGATTATCCGCATGGAGCTGGAACATGGCGTGGATAAGCATAGCAAGACCTTACTTGTAAACCATATCGAACTGCTGCTTAATTATTGTATGCGTTTTTATGAAAGGCAATTCATCACCCGTGGCAAGACAAACCGGGATGTACTGACACGTTTTGAAAACCTGTTGGATGAGTATTTCGAAAGTGCACTCGCCGAACAGGACGGATTGCCTACGGTGAAATACTTTGCCGACAAGCTTTGCCTCTCATCGAACTACTTCGGTGACATGTTCAAGAAGGAAACCGGCAAATCACCGCAGGAATACATCCAAGAGAAAGTAATCGAGCTAGCCAAGGAACGTATCTCCGACACGGCGGACACAGTCAGCCAAATCGCATATTCCCTAGGTTTCCAATATCCGCAGCATTTCTGCCGGCTATTCAAGAAACGGGTAGGATACACGCCGAGTGAATACCGTGCGCAGGTCGGTCTACCAACAAATCTATAGAAGACGTTCAAGAAGATGTTAGATATTAAGACCGTATATGAATGTAACCGATGCTTGGGATGCAA
Source organism: Parabacteroides distasonis (assembly GCF_004793765.1). Lineage (GTDB taxonomy): Bacteria > Bacteroidota > Bacteroidia > Bacteroidales > Tannerellaceae > Parabacteroides > Parabacteroides distasonis_A. Next base: position 13,855 of record NZ_SRYM01000010.1, read on the forward strand.
GACGCTACATCCGCAAGTAAGTCTCATCAATCTAGAGAACCCGAACCTAGAACAAGAGGCCGTAAAGTTCGAGTTCTATGCGATTCTCTTAATAGAAGGCTGCCCGGACAGTTGCTGTTATTGCGGACGTAAATATTACGATTATTCCAACGCCACGATGGTATTCCTTACCCCGGGTGAGATTTTCCGTATGAGCGAGAATAATACGTTACCCGACAAAGGGTACCTTTTAGCGTTCCATCCCGACCTATTGTTCCGCACGTCATTGGACAACCCTGTTAAGAACTATACCTTCTTCGCTTATCACAAAGAAGAGGCTCTGCATCTCTCTCAACGTGAGACAGCCAAAGTTACGTGTTGTCTGGAAAACATCGAGGACGAGCTTCACCATGCCATCGATACGCACAGTGGTACCATTCTATCCCGTCACATTGAATTATTATTGGATTATTGTACACGCTATTATGAGCGACAGTTCATTACCCGGGAGAATAAGAACAAGGCTATCTTGGAGAAATTGGAAAGGCTCCTCGACGAGTATATCATTTCCGGTAAATTAGAGAACGGCCAGCTACCCACCGCCGAATATTGTACGGCAGAACTGGACCTTTCTGTCGCTTACTTCAACGACCTGTTAAGATTCGAGACCGGCAAAACGCTGGAGGAATATTTTCAGTTCAAACGGTTGAGTGTGGCTAAGACAATGCTACTGAAAAACGGTAATACTCCCGCTCTGGTAGCACGACAATTAGGTTATCCGAACGTACAGTATTTCAGCCTTATATTTAAGAAGATTACAGGCATTGCCCCCTGTGAATATCCATATACGCAAAACTAAGAAACGGAAGGAATGACCTCCTTCCGCTTCTTAGAATAACATTATTTTCCTAACTTCTTTTCCAGCATCTTCATGAAATATCCTCCGACAACCGAACGGGCCTGAAAACCTCGTTGCGTACCATCAGAAGTAAAATGCCAATCGCTTAGAGGAACACGTGAAGTCGTCTCGTTGGCGTAGTTCCAGACCGGAACCATCAGCGCATTGAAATCCTCCATCGATCCGGTCAAACAAGCGGACCATAAAATCCAGTCGGACTTCGTATAATCCTCCCGGTTATCCAACGGCAAACCGTATTTATTTTGTCTCGTCTTGTAATAAGCCATTTCCGTAGCGGCAACCTCTTTCGGGAAGATATCCAAGCCCAGCAAGCGATCCCACACCAAGTTGTATTTCTGGCTCCAAGTACCCGGCTTATCGAAAGTCAAGCGGTAATGATCGCCATCATCTGCCATCTTCACCCACTTAGCGGCCATCTCACGGGCGGCTTCCGTATATTGTCTAGCGATATCGGCCTTACCTAACATCTCCGCCAATTTTCCGTAGCCGGCAACTCCCATAATTGCCTTGACAGACAAATTCGTATTATGAGCGAAATGTCCGGCGAAATCGTCCGTACAAAGTTGGTTCTTCGGATCAAGGCCTTCCTTCAACAAGTAATTCGCCCATGTAGTCAAGACCTCCCAATGTTGGGCGGCATAATCAGCATTGCCCTCCACTATCGCTATAGCGGTCGCTAGCACAAGCATGTTACCACTTTCTTCCACGGGCATATCGCCACCATAGGTTTGACCGTTCGCGACCGGATAGGTACCCACGTCATGAGCCGGGAAAGGTTTCTTCCATTGTCCGCTCTCGCTATAATAGAAAATGGGATTCATCATTCCCTTCAATAAATCCGTGTTGTATACTAAGAATAAGGGGGCGGAAGGATACGTAATATCCACCGTTCCGATAGAACCGTTACTGAAATTTTCTTTAGAAAAGAATAAGAGCGTCCCATCCTTATCAGTCACCAACTTATGGGCGGCGATCGCCTGCCGATATGCGATAGCGCATAACTCGGCGTACTTCTTCCCTCCTACGGCGCTCGTCTCGCTCATCAAAGAAGAATCAAAGGAACCGCAACGTCTCATCAGATCCTCGTAAGAAGCCTCCCCTTTCTCGAACGCCTGATGAATATCCACCTTTCCGTCGTGCTTCCAATAAGGCATCCGGTTGTCTTGGAAATACTGGATCGAATATAAATCATCGTAACCGATCATCAAATGTCCGGAGACGGTTTCCTTGGAGACCTTGCCGATCGGGTCCGTATAAGCGAGAACCGTCATTTGCTCGCGCATATCCGAAGAGAGACTTTGCGATCCAGCCGGTAAATCACCAGTAGCCATAAAAGCATTCTTCGTGGCATAATACTCGTCAATCGTAGCGGAGACTCCCGGTTTCTTTGGGATAGCCAAATAGAAATATCCCCAGTCAATCCGTACATCATCCCCGGTTTTCGCCAGAACCTCTTGATCGATTGTCCCTGTCTTCAGGTAAATTAAATCAGAGGTTTCCGTTTTCTCGAAAGTCACCTCTTGATCAATCGTATTCACGGCCCATTGCGGCGTGGCTTCCAGGTATAATTGCACGTCGTGGTCTTTGCCGTCGATGGAACGGACTTGATACGTTATATAATTAAACGGAGAAGTCATAGCCTCCAGATCATTCAGCAAGAAAGGAGCCGTGAAAATCAAGTCCAGACTTACACCACCGCACTCAAAAGTGTAAAATGTTTGCGTAGGCATCACGTTCACGGATTTCTGGATCGCTTTCTCATCGAACGTATCCCCCCGTTTCACCTTCCGCATAATTCCCATATCCACGTAAGCGCCTCCCCCGTTATTCCGGCAATGAGCGGCCAATACGTTGCCCGTAGGTTTCAAGCTCTCCGCCACCGCTTCCGGTATCTCTTTCAGTAAATCATAGTCCAGACCGTTCCCTGCCACGGCGATTTGCTTTCCATTTAGATACACCTCGATATTATCATCGTGCGAATATTGGAGGTAAAGAGCATCCTTGCGCACATCCGAGGGCCAGTCAAACGTACGGCGTACCCAGATATCGCCCGTAGACCAAGGCGTGGAACGATTCGGATTATCTTCCGTTCCGAAAGCGGCTTTTCCCCGCTTCCAACCTTTCGGATCATAAGCCTCGGCGAACCAATCTCCGGCAGGCTGAGACATCGTATAATCGGCCTCCCATAGGCCATCCGAGGCCGTACCGATCACCGAGGTCACCTGTATATCGTCCATTCCCATGAAACGGTATGATTTACCATCTACCCGTATACTGCCCAGAAGCGGATAATCACGGCCGGTCCAATGCCGTACCGACTCATCATTCAATTGATCGGCAAACGACCATGCGCTTGTATAGGGATCGATCGTGACCAAAGGAACGGCAGGAGCACGTAAAGAGTTCTCTGCCGCCGCCGTATATACCTCGGAAACTTTCACTTGCGTACAACAAGATAAAGCCGTACAACAAGATAAAGCCAATAAATAGTTTCTCATCTGCTTACTTTACAGTTTTATGAATGGCCTCCAATACGATCTTCTCCATGATCTTATAACCTTCCAAGGTCGGATGCACACCATCTTTCGACAGGTTAGCGGGCAATCCGTTTCGCTCATCTTTCATGGCGGAATGATAATCCACGTATGTCAAACCATTCTTATCCGCATACTCCTTGATCCATTTATTGAGCTGGATAACCTTATCGGCCGGTTGCATGCCCGGTCTCCAAGGAAAGTCATAAGCCGGCAATACGGAGCAGAAAATCACCTTGATATGATTCGCCTTCGCCAATTCCGCCATAGAGACCAAGTTCCCAAACACGTTTTCCAAGGCGATCACACCGTTATTGTGAGCGATATCATTGATTCCCGCCAAGATTACCACGGCTTTCGGCTTCAAATTAATAACGTCTTGGCGAAAACGCACTAACATCTCCGAGGTTGTCTGTCCGCTGATCCCACGGTCTACGAAATTATTCCGGATAAAGAAGGTCGAATCCGCCGGCCACCATCCGTCTGTAATGGAGTTTCCCATAAATACCACATTCGAAGGGACTTTCACGGTCTTGTTAGCCTCCGCATAACGACCAAACTGAGCCCAGTCCCCCTTCTCAGTCTGGGCAAATAATGTAGTGGTAGCCAATAAACAGCCCGCCACTAGTAAAGCTTGTTTCATGTTTTTCATATTACTTATTTATAAAATACGATTTTATTTTCATCAAACAAAAGTAATGAAAATTGTCCACCCACCCATTCACACAAGAAATTATCTTATATTTGCTGTCATTGAAAAATAAAAACATCCGAATATGCTAAAAAAGATTCTTTCCAACACGATCGTACGGTTGATACTGGCCGTCTTGATCGGACTTCTGGTTGGGCTTGTCGTAAACGAGCCTGTGTTAAAAGCGGTCATGATCGTAAAACAAATTACGGGACAGATCATTTTCTTCTTGGTTCCGTTGATCATTCTAGGATTCGTGGCACCATCCATCGCCCGCTTAAAAAGCAACGCATCCAAAGTCTTATTATTCGCTTTTAGTATCGCGTACCTATCATCGGTTGGCGCCGCCACCTTTGGCGCCGTTGTGGGTTACGAGTTAATACCGCATTTGCATATTCAAACCGCCTCGGAAGGCCTGAAAGACATCCCGCCCATGTTGTTTAATCTAGAGATCCCGCCGGTGATGAGCGTTATGTCGGCATTGGTATTGGCCGTGATGCTGGGACTTTCTACCGCATGGGTTAAATCCGGGGAGATGGAGAGGTTGCTGGAAGTATTCCAGAACATGGTGCTTAAATTGGTTGAACGGGTCTTGATGCCGGTGTTGCCGCTTTTCATCGCCGCGAATTTCTGTGTCCTCAGTTATGAGGGAGCGATTACGAAGCAGTTGCCTATCTTTTTATCCGTCCTGTTGATCGTCATCCTTTGCCATTACATCTGGCTGACCTTGCTGTATGTAGTCGCGTCGATTTACTCCCGGAAAAATAGCTGGGGCGTATTGAGATACTACGGACCCGCTTATTTGACAGCCTTAGGTACCATGTCGTCCGCCGCCACCTTAGGCACCGCCTTGACTTGCGCCAAGAAAAGCAAGATCTTGCGAGAGGAAGTAATCGACGTGACTGTCCCCCTGTTCGCGAACATCCATCTATGCGGCTCTATCTTGACGGAAGTGTTTTTCGTATTGACCGTCTCGCAAATATTATATGGCAGCATGCCGGACTTCACGACGATGCTCGTATTTATCATCTTGCTTGGTTTCTTCGCTATCGGCGCTCCCGGCGTACCGGGCGGTACGGTGCTCGCCTCATTGGGCCTGATCATCGCTATCCTAGGTTTCGACGAGGCGGGAACGGCATTATTGCTTACGATATTCGCTTTGCAAGATAGCTTCGGTACGGCTTGCAACGTGACGGGAGATGGTGCCCTTACCCTAATTACTGATACGTTCGATCAAAGGCAAACGGAAAAAGCTTCCACGGCTTTATAAGGACAAAACCTCATGGCTATTTTACTGCAACCCGCCTTGCAGTAACACCGCATGCCTGTTGCAGTGGCACTGCAAGGGCGTTGCAGTACTACTGCAAGGCGGGTTGCAGTAAGTAGCATCACTTTCTTTTCATTCGATACCCTATGGGGGATTCCCCCGTATGCTTCTTGAAATACCGTCCCAGATAGGATTGGCTGGGAAAGTTCAAGTGGTTCGTTATCTCCTGCACGGTCATTTCCGTGGTACGCAACAACACCTTCGTCTCCAATATGATATGCCGGTCTATAATGGTCTTCGCCGACTCGCCCGTCACTTGCCGGGTGATAGTGGAGAGATAACGGGGAGAGATACAAAGCTCGTTCGCATAGAAAGAGACCTCTTTCTGGTCGAGATAATGGGCATGGATGCAATTGATGAACTTATGGAATAACTCCTCCCCACGGTTGCACCCATTTTGCTGGTGACTCGAGAAGAAGTACCTTGTCTTATCATACATATTAAGGAAGAAGCATTGCAACTGGTTTTTCACGATCATATCACGGTACACGTTATTCCGATCCATGTAAATCAGCCAAAACAGCCGGATGATCACATTTATGGTCTCCTCCTGATCGGCGGGATGCGTATAGCAAGGGTTATCCTTTATGAAGCGGAAAAAGGGCGGATCCAGCCGGAATACGGCCTCGTCGAACAAGACCTTCGATAAGGATATATATTGTACCTTGAAATCCTCGCTACTCGCGTTCAACGTCAGGATCGTATCCGGTATCAATACGATCACCGTGTTGCGCCGGATATCCCATCGGCTCAAATCGACGGATATATTCGCCGTTCCCTTATAGCAAAATAAGATCATGCCATATCCGCTCTTGTAAGGACGATCCAATAACTCCCTCAAATCGGAATCGCCTATCATGAACGACTCTCCTCTCTCTATCTCAAATGGATTCATATGTCTACTATTTTGCCCGCAAATATAAGAGATCATTAGCATATAACGGATCATTCCATCTCAAAATGAACAATCATCGCCTCATTGTGGAAACAATGGTTCGCCGATAAGCGAGTAGCTTTTCAGCCGAAAATATAGGTATTAGTTAAGATGGAAAAGCAAAATCGATTGATGAAGACTGCGATCGCCTTATGGTGTATCGCAGCTGTCGGGTGTAAACAAAGCCCTGTAATCCAACAAAGTTCAGGGTATGCGACAATGACCGTATCCACTTCGGAGAAGACTTTATCCAATAATTACTCGGCGAGTATTCGAGGAAAACAGGATATCGATATTTATCCGCAAGTATCCGGCTTTATTACAAAGCTCTGCGTAACGGAAGGCGAGAGCGTAAAAAAAGGACAAGTCTTATTTATTATTGATCAAGTTCCTTATCAAGCGGCCTTAAACACCGCCATAGCTAACGTAGAGGCAGCGAAGGCATCCGTAGCGACAGCGCAATTGACCTACGACAGTAAACAAGAATTGTATAAAAACAAAGTAGTTTCCGAGTTCGACCTAAAGACCGCCTACAACACGCTACTCTCGGCAAAAGCCCAATTAGCCCAAGCGGAGGCACAAGAGATAAACGCCCGTAACAACCTTTCTTACACGGAAGTGAAAAGCCCCTCGAACGGCGTCATCGGAACCCTGCCTTATCGTGTGGGCGCATTGGTAAGCGCAAACCTGTCCAAACCGCTCACCACGGTATCGGACAATTCGGAGATGTATGTGTATTTCTCCATGACCGAGAACCAGCTATTGGCCTTGACCCGTCAATACGGCTCGAAAGACAAAGCCTTGGAGAATATGCCCGAGATCGAGCTTCAGTTGAACGATAAATCGCTTTATCCCCAAACGGGAAAGATCGAGACGATCAGCGGCGTTATCGATCAAAACACCGGAACGGTCAGCTTGCGAGCGGCGTTCCCGAACGAGGAGCAATTATTGAATAGCGGGGGCTCCGGGAATGTGATCATTCCGGTTACATACGATAACTGCGTCGTAATTCCCCAAGCCGCCACGTTCGAGATCCAAGACCGGGTATTTGTCTTCAAAGTAGTAGACGGCAAGACACAATCCGCCCCCGTAGAAGTTACCCGTGTGAACGGAGGACAAGAGTATATCGTAAACGCCGGATTGAATAGCGGCGACGTGATCGTAGCCGAAGGCGTAGGTTTATTACGTGAAGGAACACCGATTGAAGTAAAACAAAATTAAGCACAATGAAAGTTAGCACATTTATAGAACGCCCCGTACTGTCCGCCGTGATTTCCATCACGATTATGGTAGCGGGTATCATCGGGCTTTTCACCTTGCCCGTAGAACAGTATCCGGATATCGCCCCTCCTACCGTTATGGTCAGTACGACTTACTTCGGGGCGAATGCCGAGACCATGCAGAAGAGTGTCGTAGCCCCTTTGGAAGAGGCGATCAACGGCGTGGAAGATATGACCTACATGACCTCCACGGCTACCAACTCCGGTACCGCCACGATCACGATCTATTTCCAACAAGGAACCGATCCGGACATGGCCGCTGTAAACGTACAGAACCGTGTATCGAAAGCGACCGGACAGTTGCCGGCCGAGGTTACCCAAGTAGGTGTCACGACTTCCAAGCGCCAGACCAGTATGTTACAGATCTTCTCGCTCTATAGCCCGGACGGTTCTTATGACGAGAACTTCCTCAGTAATTACATCAGCATCAACCTGAAACCAGAGATCCTTCGTATCTCCGGAGTCGGCGAGTTGATGGTTATGGGTGGCGATTACAGTATGCGTATCTGGATGAAGCCCGACGTTATGGCCCAATACAAATTGATCCCCTCGGACGTGACCTCCGTGTTGGCCGAGCAAAATATTGAGTCCGCCACGGGTTCTTTAGGCGAGAACTCGGACGAGACGTATCAGTACACCATGAAATATAGCGGTCGCCTACTTACTCCGGAGGAATTCGGCGATATCGTGATCCGCTCCACCGAGGAGGGAGAGGTATTGAAGCTAAAAGAGATAGCGGACATTGAGTTAGGAAAGGAGAGTTATGCCTATATCGGACAAACAAACGGTAAGCCGGGTATCTCCTGTATGGTTTTCCAGACAGCCGGATCGAACGCCACGGAGGTGAATAATAAGATCGACGCTTTCCTAGAGGAGGCCTCGAAAGACTTCCCGAAAGGTATCGAAGCCGTGAAGTTGATGAGTACGAATGATTTCTTGTACGCCTCGATCCATGAGGTTGTAAAAACCTTGATAGAGGCCATTATCCTCGTTATCCTTGTGGTATATGTCTTCTTGCAGGATATCCGTTCCACACTGGTTCCGCTGGTGGCGATCGTAGTTTCCTTGATCGGAACGTTCGCCTTTATGACGGTCGCCGGATTTAGTATCAACTTGATCACTTTATTCGCTTTGGTATTGGTGATCGGTACGGTGGTGGACGACGCGATCGTTGTCGTCGAGGCAGTCCAAGCTCGGTTCGACGTTGGATATAAGTCCTCTTATATGGCTAGTATGGACGCGATGAAAGGATTGACATCCGCCATCGTCTCTACTTCATTGGTATTTATGGGCGTGTTTATCCCGGTATCGTTTATGAGCGGTACGTCCGGTACGTTTTATACGCAGTTCGGCTTGACGATGGCAGCGGCCGTAGGTATCTCTACCATTAACGCATTAACGTTAAGCCCGGCGCTTTGCGCTATCTTATTGAAGCCTTACATCAACGAGGACGGCACCCAAAAGAATAACTTCGCCGCCCGCTTCCGTAAGGCGTTCAACGCTGCGTTCGATTCGATGATCGCGAAATATAAGCATGGGGTATTGTTCTTTATCAAACGGAGATGGCTGGCTTGGTCGCTGTTGGCATGCTCCATCGTATTACTTATCGTCTTGATGAACACGACAAAATCCAGCTTGGTGCCCGATGAGGATCAAGGTACGGTCTTTGTCAACGTAAGTACGGCCTCCGGAAGCTCCTTGGCTACGACTAACAAGATCATGACGAATATCGAGCAACGGATCAACCAGATTCCGCAGCTTCAATCTTATTCCAAGGTTTCCGGTTATGGTTTGCTGGCCGGACAAGGTAGCTCTTTCGGTATGTTCATCTTGAAACTAAAACATTGGGATGAGCGCCCGGACAAGGAAGATAACGTACAAGCCGTGATCGGACAGGTATATGGCCGTACGGCAGATATCAAGGACGCTACGATTTTCGCCATCGCCCCGGCCATGATCCCCGGATATGGTATGGGTAACGCATTGGAAATGCATACGCAAGACAAGGCCGGTGGAGACTTAACGACCTTCTTTAACACGACCCAGCAATATCTCGCAGCCTTGCGTGAACGGCCCGAGATCGCTACGGCTTACTCTACCTTCGATATCAAGTACCCGCAATGGCGCGTGGATGTGGACGCGGCGAAATGCAAACGGGCCGGAATCACTCCGGATGCTGTTCTATCAACCCTTTCCGGTTATTACGGAGGGCAATATGTGTCGAATATCAACCGTTTCTCAAAGGTATATAAGGTGATGATACAGTCCGATCCTAAATATCGTCTGGATGAGGCCTCCTTGAATAATACGTTCGTACGCATGTCGAACGGCGAGATGGCACCGCTTAGTCAGTTTATCACCTTGACCAAGGTATACGGTGCCGAATCTTTAGCCCGTTTCAATATGTATAATTCGATCGCCGTCAATGCCGTACCGGCCAATGGATATAGCTCCGGGGATGCTATCAAGGCGGTAAAGGAGACAGCGGCCACCTCACTCCCGAAAGGATACGGGTATGACTTCGGTAGTATCACCCGTGAGGAGAACCAGCAGAGTAATACGACCATTATCATCTTCGGTATCTGTATCTTGATGATTTATTTGATCCTAAGTGCCTTGTACGAGAGTTTCCTTGTTCCTTTCGCCGTGATTCTTTCCGTACCGATGGGTTTGATGGGTAGTTTCTTGTTCGCTAAGTTCATGGGATTGGAGAATAACATTTATCTGCAAACCGGTTTGATCATGTTGATCGGATTGTTGGCGAAGACCGCCATCTTATTGACAGAGTACGCTACCCAACGCCGCTTGTCCGGTATGAGCCTGACTTCAGCCGCTCTTAGCGCGGCGAAGGTTCGTCTGCGCCCGATCTTGATGACCGCTCTTACGATGATATTCGGTTTGCTGCCATTGATCGTTTCCAACGGTGTAGGAGCTAATGGAAACCGCTCATTGGGAACCGGTGCCGTTGGCGGTATGTTGATCGGTACATTGGCTTTGTTATTTATCGTGCCTTGCTTATTCATCACGTTCCAATACTTGCAAGAGAAACTACGCCCGGTCCAATTCGAGCGTTCCCTTGATTGGCAGGTGCAAGAAGAGGTAAAAGAGGCCGCCAAGGAAAGAAAAGAATATTTAGATAGCAAGAAATAACCTATCCGGTTGTATATATATAATGTATATGAAGAATAACATCATACTCCTTGCCGTAGCGACGCTAGCGTTGAACAGCTGCGGCATTTACAAGAAATACGAGCCTGTCACCACCCTCCCGGAGAATCTATACCGGGAGGAGATAGCCCCGGCAGACACCTTCTCCATCGGGAATATCAGTTGGCGGGACCTGTTCACCGATCCGGCCTTGCAATCCTTGATCGAACGGGGATTAGCCAATAATACAGATCTGCGGATCGCCCATCTAAAGGTGCAAGAAACCGAGGCGGCGTTAATGACCTCCCGCCTCTCCTACCTCCCGTCGCTCTCCCTAGATCCGCAGGGCACGACAAGTAGCTTTGATAAGGCGAAAGTGTCGTGGACATACAACGTCCCGGTATCGGCCAGTTGGGAGATCGATATCTTCGGCCGGCTGACAAACGCCAAACGGCAAGCGAAAGCCGCCTTGTCGCAAAGCCAAGCGTACAGCCAAGCCGTACAAACACAACTGATCGCCAATATCGCCAACCTGTATTATACCTTATTGATGCTGGACCGGCAATACGAGATCACGACGGAAACCGCCGTGAAATGGCAAGAGAGCCTTCGTGCCACCCAAGCGTTAATGGCAGCCGGCATGACTACCGAGGCGGCCGTATCGCAAACCGAGGCTACTTGCTACTCCATCGAGACTTCGGTAAAGGATCTGGAACAGACCATCCGGGAGACCGAGAATACGCTTGCCGTCTTATTGGGAGAGACACCTCAAGATATCGAGCGAGGAAGATTGGAAGAGCAGTCCTTGACCTCGGATCTGGCGATCGGCATCCCGGTGCAGCTGCTATCGAACCGTCCGGATGTGCGCAGCGCCGAGTACGCATTAGCGCAAGCGTTCTACGGGACAGCCTCCGCCCGCTCCAATTTCTATCCTTCGCTACGTCTTAACGGCAGTGCGGGGTGGACAAATAGCGCAGGTAGTTACATCGTAAACCCGGGTAAACTATTACTATCGGCGGTCGGCTCCCTCACGCAACCGCTATTTAACAAAGGAGCGAATATCGCCCAATTGAAAATAGCGAAAGCGCAGCAAGAAGAGGCCAAGCTCACTTTCCAACAAACCGTGCTCAACGCCGGAAAAGAGGTGAACGACGCACTTACCCAAGCACAGACCGCAAAGGGAAAGATCGACTTACGTACACACCAAATCGAATCGCTTGAAGATGCCGTCCGTAGCACCCAATTGCTGATGACGCATGGAAACACCACTTACTTGGAAGTGCTCACGGCACAACAAACCCTGCTCAGCGCCCAGCTCTCCCAAGTAACGGATCGTTTCGACGAGCTTCAAGCCACCGTAAACCTCTACCAAGCACTAGGTGGAGGCAGACATTAAAGAGAGTCCTTTCAGACTTGTATATAATTATGATTTTAACCTCCTTTTGTGCGTGACGCATAGAAGGAGGTTAAAAAATACCCTGTTTATGGTAATGCCGTAAACAATCCATCCGCTATCTTTGTCATATAAATAAAAGAATCTAGAAACAACCAAATTCATTCATATATGGCACGAATAGCAAAACAGTTGACCGACCTTGTCGGCAATACCCCCTTGCTGGAGTTCTCTAATTTCAACAGAAGCAAGGGCATTAAAGCCCAAGTAATCGGCAAGCTGGAATATTTCAACCCGGCTGGCAGCGTAAAAGACCGCATCGCCTTGGCGATGATCGAGGACGCTGAAGCTAAAGGCCTGCTGAAACCCGGCGCTACCATTATCGAACCGACCAGCGGTAATACCGGAGTCGGACTTGCTTTTGTCTCCGCTTCGAAAGGCTACAAATTAATACTGACCATGCCGGATACCATGAGTGCCGAGCGTCATAACTTATTGAAAGCGTTAGGTGCCCGGCTCGTCCTCACCCCCGGGGCGGAAGGCATGAAAGGAGCCATCGCCAAAGCGGAAGAGCTGCGTGACGCGACTCCCGGTTCCATCATCCTACAACAATTCGAGAATCCCGCTAACCCGGCCATACATATCCGTACGACCGCCGAAGAGATCTGGCGTGATACGGACGGTAAAGTCGATCTGTTCGTAGCCGGCGTAGGAACCGGAGGCACGGTCAGCGGTGTCGGTGCCGGATTGAAAGCTCACAACCCGAACGTACAAATCGTAGCGGTAGAGCCTAGCGATTCGCCGGTACTTTCCGGGGGCAAGCCCGGACCGCACAAGATACAGGGCATCGGAGCCGGCTTTATCCCCAAGACCTATAACGGGGAGGTAGTCGACAAGATACTGCGAGTAACAAATGATGACGCCATCCGTACCAGCCGGGAACTGGCCGAAAAGGAAGGATTGCTGGTAGGTATATCTTCCGGCGCCGCTGTATACGCCGCTGCGGAACTAGCTAAACTTCCGGAGAATGAGGGGAAAACGATCGTAGCGTTGCTTCCGGATACAGGAGAAAGGTATCTCTCCACGGTTCTATATGCTTTCGAGGAATATCCTCTATAGGCTTTTATCGGTTTACCCGGCATCATAGAATCAGAGTCGAAAACACTATAGTGTTTGTGGATAAACACTATAGTATTCAGACTAAAACACTACTGTATTCGTGCACGAATACAGTAGTGTTTTTTACAGATCACAAGAGTCCTTTCGTACTTGGTAGCTCAAACCGATAAATATCCCGCCGGATCGCCATCTTGATCGAGCGGGCCAAAGCCTTGAAGATACCTTCTATCTTATGATGCTCGTTCGTACCCTCGGCACGGATATTCAAATTCATGCGGGCAGCGTCGCTCAAGCTCTTAAAGAAATGGAGGAACATCTCCGTAGACATATCCCCTACTTTCTCACGGTGGAACTCAGCGTCCCAAACCAACCAAGGACGGCCACCGAAATCCAGCGCCACGCTACACAAGCAATCGTCCATCGGAAGGCAATAACCATAACGCTCGATTCCTCGCTTATCACCCAACGCTTTCAGCATGGCCTCGCCAAGGGCGATCGCCGTGTCCTCTATCGTATGATGCTCGTCGACTTCCAGGTCGCCTTTTACCCGTACCGTCAGGTCCGTACCGGAATGCTTACCGATCTGGTCTAACATATGGTCGAAGAAACCAAGCCCGGTAGAGATCGATGTCTTTCCGGTTCCATCCAGATTCCAGTCCACATAAATATCCGTCTCCTTCGTGGCACGCCGTATGACCGCACGACGCTCGCCGGCAAACAGATACTCGGTGATTTTATCCCAATCATCCGTGATATAGGCGGGAGACAATGAGGTAGCGTAAGCCGCCAACTCACTCTCCGCTCCCTCCTCCGGGCGCAACCAGATACCTTTAGCGCCCAGATTATGGGCCAACTCCATATCCGTAAGGCGATCCCCGATCACGAAACTATTCTCCAGATCGTATTCACCGGTCATATATTTCGTGAGCATTCCCGTACGAGGCTTACGATTCGGGGAATTATCCTCGGGAAAAGAAGGATCGATCAAGATATCGTCGAATACGATCCCCTCGCCTTCCAGCGTTTTTAGCATCAAGTTATGGGCAGGCCAGAAAGTCTCTTCCGGGAAAGAGGGCGTTCCCAGCCCGTCTTGGTTGGAGACCATCACGAACTCAAAATCCAACCGCTCGCGAATGAAATAGAGGTTACGCATCACCTTCGGGACAAACTCTAGTTTCTCCAAGCTATCCAATTGATAATCTACGGGCGGCTCTTTTACAAGCGTGCCGTCCCGATCAATAAACAACGCTCTTTTCCTCGTGCTCATAATTTCATGTTTTTCATCGCGTTCAATAAGCTATCATTCTCTTTCGGCGTACCGATCGTAATACGAAGGCAACCCCGGCATTTCTGCACGTTGCTACGGTTACGCACTACGATCCCTTTCTTCACGAGCCCATTATACATGGCATCTGCCTTGCCTACATTCACCAACAAGAAATTAGCGTCCGAGAGATATACTTGATAGGAGAATGGAGGCTCGGACAGGATCTTCTCCAGCCGGTTACGCTCCGTGAGGATCTCGTTCACTTGGTGCTTCATGGTCGCCTCATCGTTCAAAAGCTCCAAGGCTTTCTCCTGCGTAAGTTGGTTGACGTTATACGGATATTTGATCTTATTCAAGACACCGATAATCTCCGGAGAGGCGAATGCCATACCCAAACGAATACCCGCCGCTCCCCACGCTTTCGACAAGGTTTGAAGAACGATCAGATTCGGGAACCCGGATAATTCCTTCAAGAAAGAGGGATAAGCGGAGAAGTCGATATAAGCCTCATCGATCACCACGATTCCTTCATAATTCTTCAAGATCTTATAGATCGATCCACGATCCAGACTGTTGCCACTGGGGTTATTCGGGGAACATAGGAAGATCACTTTAGTCCACTCGTCCGCCGATTTCAACACTCGGTCAGCGTCCAAGTCGAAGTTCTCATCCAAAGAGACCTTACGACATTCCACGTTATTTACATCCGCAGCCACCTCATACATACCATATGACGGCGAGATCGTCACTACACTATCCAACCCCGGCTCGCAAAAGGCACGGATCACCAAATCGATGGCCTCGTCGCTACCATTACCCAAGAAGATCGAGTTACGATCCACGCCTTTCAGTACGGCCAGACGATCCTTCAATTTCCACTGCAAGGGATCGGGATAACGGTTATACGGCACATTCCACGGATTCTCATTCGCATCCAGAAAAACGGAGGCATCCCCATGAAACTCATCACGTGCGGATGAATACGGTTTCAAATTCCAGACATTCGGTCTTACTAAATCTTTCAGGTCTTTCATATCGTGTTCAATCTAATTGTTACAGCGTTGCGGTGAGCATCCAGATGCTCGTTGGCCGCCATGGATTGGATCGTACTACCCAAAGCACGGATACCATCGGAAGAGATCTCTTGAAAAGTGATCTTCTTGATGAAACTATCCAAGTTTACGCCGCTATATGCCTTGGCATAACCATTGGTCGGCAAGGTATGATTCGTGCCGGAAGCATAATCGCCTGCGCTTTCCGGAGTATATGGACCCATAAAGACACTGCCGGCGTTCTCGATTCGCTCCGCGATAGCGGTGTAATCCGCTGTTTGGATAATCAAGTGCTCGGGAGCGTATTGGTTCGTGAAGTCCACGACTTCCTGCGAATCTTTCAATACGATGATACGGCTGTGCGCTAACGATTTCTCGGTAATCTCCTTTCGGGGCAAACGATCGAGTTGCTCTTGGATGGCACAAGCCACGGGTTCCACGATCGTTTCCGAAGCGGTTACGAGGATCGCTTGGCTATCCACTCCATGCTCGGCCTGCGAGAGGAAATCGGCGGCGATAAAATCGGGATTCGCCGTCTCGTCCGCGATCACCTCTACCTCGGATGGGCCGGCGGGCATATCGATGGCGACTTCTTTGAGGCTTACTAATTGCTTCGCCGCCGTCACGTATTGATTACCCGGGCCAAAGATCTTATACACCTTGGGGACCGATTCCGTCCCATAGGCCATCGCCGCTATCGCTTGGATTCCTCCGGCCTTGAATATCTTACTTACACCCGCGACCTCCGCGGCAAACAAGATAGCGGGATGTATTTTCCCTTCCCGGTTCGGTGGCGTACATAATACGATCTCCTCGCATCCGGCGATACGTGCGGGCACAGCCAACATCAATACCGTGGAAAACAAAGGTGCCGTTCCGCCCGGAATATATAAACCGACTTTCTCGATCGCTACCGCTTTCTGCCAACAAGTGACTCCCGGGGTAGTCTCCACTTTCTTTCCCTCGAAACGCTGTGAGGCATGGAACTTCTCGATATTCGCCTTTGCCGTACGGATCGCCTGTTTCAAGTCCTCAGCGACCAAGGCATCCGCTTCCCGCATCTCCTCTTCCGAGACTTGAAGGGAAGAAAGGAGCACTTTATCAAACTTTTCCTCATACGCTTTTACGGCAGTGTCACCCTGCTCGCGTACCTCATCCAATACCGTACGGACCGTATCGAACAAGGTGGTTACATCCAATGCGGGACGTTTGATTAGTGAGCTCCATTCCTCACGTCCGGGATATTTTATAATCTCCATATCATACAATCATTTTCTCGATTGGAAGCACCAAGATGCCCTCAGCTCCCAATGATTTTAATTTACCAATAATTTCCCAGAAATGCTTCTCGGCAATCACGGATTGAACAGAGACCCATTCATCGTTTGCCAAAGGCGTGATGGTCGGGCTCTTCATACCGGGAAGCACCTCGATAATCTCATCCAGCTTTTCTTTCGGGGCGTTCAGCAACACGTACTTCTTGCCCTCGGCAATTTGAATCGCCTCGAAGCGGAATAGAAGCTCATCCAAGATCTCCAGTTTCTCCTTGGATAGATTATTGTTAGCAATCAATAAAGCCTCACAAGGAAGAACCACCTCCACTTCTCTCAATTGATTGCTTACCAAAGTGCTACCGGAGCTTACGATATCAAAGATAGCGTCCGCCAAACCAATGCCCGGGGCGATTTCCACGGAGCCGCTGATTACATGAATATCCGCCTTCACGCCTCTCTCCTCTAAGAAAGACCGTAGGATCACGGGATAGGAAGTAGCGATCGTTTTTCCCTCAAACCACTCAGCCCCCTTATATTCCTCATCTTTTGGGATCGCTAAGGACAGACGGCACTTGCTAAAGCCCAGACGCTTGATCAATTTCGCCTCTTGCCCTTTCTCTACGTACTCGTTCTCTCCGACAATACCAATATCCGCCACACCGTTAGCTACAGACTGAGGAATATCATCATCACGAAGGAATAATACCTCTACCGGAAAACCTTTTGCCGATAATAACAGGATGCGTTTGCCCCTGTTTAGTTTAATACCCGCTTCTTCAAGCAACATCATGGTCTCGTCGTACAGACGGCCTTTCGATTGTACCGCGATTCTCAACATAACTGTATCTTAATTTTTATTATAAATATCAATAAAAAAGGCTTACCGTAAAACGGCAAGCCTTTATCTTTTTATCATGAGTACATACATACCATTCAGCCCACCGAACTATTGCCCGCTGTAATGATGATGGTGATGTAATGCAGTCGTTATTTTCATTTCTTTTGCTATTTACGTCGCAAAGTTACAATAATAATTGAAAGAACAAATATTCCTGACAAAATATTATCACAATATCTATATTACTTCAATCCGTTCTTACGGAGCAACTCTTCTATCTCTTTCAAGCTTATAGATTCACGTTCTGCTTTGTCGTAGATGTAGAGCAAGTTGATCTCTGTCTCATCGATGGCTACCACTACCGTAAAAGAGATAACCCTTGCCCCACCGCTTTTGCCTCGTCCTTTGGAGGAGATACGCATACGGATTTTACGAAGGCCGTTGCCGAGATCGGTCCCGATCTGGGGATTCGCATAGATCTCTTCCTGAAACTCTATCAAATCCGATTTCAATGAAGGATAACGTTTGCTCAAGCGTTTTACCTCTTTTTCAAACGACTTGTCAAATACTATGCTATAATTCATTGATAAGTTCTTCTAAGTGTTTCGCTCTCTTTCCACTACGCTTACGCTCTTGCATCTCTTTCAGCCCGGCATCAATCCCTGCCAAGATTTCTTCCTTGCTGATATATTCCGTTTCTTCCTCTTCGGCTTTTGTCCTAATTTTATTGTTCAGCTTTTTCAGATAGTTCTTCACACGGTTGAGCGTGTCTTTATCATCGATGCTTAACAATTCTTCGACCAAATCCATCTTTAGGCATTTTAGTTCCATTGCCGTCATACAAATACTCCTTTCTTATTAATTCGTTCTCAAGGACAAAGATAATGATTTACTTTAATACAAATGACTCGCTTGCTGCTTAATCTTATTGGAAAGCATCAAGGGGAAGTCCAGATGCGCGGTAAAAAACGCATCTACTTCTTTCCGAGCTTCCTTCGATGTATGAGCGGAAAGCAAGGAGCGAACCCAAGCGGTGGGGAAAAAGATATCGCCAGTCCGCTGTACTTCCGGCATCGCTTCCAAAGCCGGACGGATATAAGTGACCGACTCTTGTTCTCGCAGGCGATGGTTCAAATGAGCGAGAGCGGAAGAGGCCCATGGCTCCACCCTACGATTCCCGGCGATCAACAAGGAAGCGAAGACACTGTCACGTTCCGCCTTGCGGGGCGATACGGACGGGGAGATAAATTGATACTCCTTCTTCCGGTCCGGATTCTGTATGCGGGACAATTGCGTAGCGATAATCTTATCCGCTTTTTCCGGCAAATGTATCGCCAACATATAGGATAAGCCAATATAATCATTCTCACTCAACGTACAATCTTTCGGAGCTTTCCGTTCCTGCCATAACGTATACAGACGTTGTACCGCCTCCTCTGAATCCGCTATCGAACGATACAAACGAAACGCCTGCAAGCGATGTTGGGATACGGGATTCGTTGTCACGATCTTCCACAAGGCCTGTTCCAACGGACGAGAATCCGACGGGAATATCCGCTGGCAATCTCCTAAATAGCTTAAAGCCATCGAGAACAATAAAGAATTAGACTCATTCGGTAAATACGCTAACATCTCATCACGGAACCCTTGCGGAGAAATCGTTTTCCAACGAAGATTCTCATAAAGGGTAATCAGCAAAGATCCCTTCATCACCTCATCTTCCGATGAGCGAAGCACGGACCATAGACCGGAAGACTCCCCCTCTGTTATTTTGAAGAAGCCATAACCACGCCCATTTATATTCGGAAGAATGACACAATTTCCATTCGGAAGAAAACTTAATTTCATTCGGAAGGAATCAGAGTTTCCTTCGAGAGAAACCGGGATTTCTTCCGAATCCGTTCCGCAGATCACCCGATAGGTTAATTCTTGCGGCCATTTTAAACCCCGGCCCAACGGATCACGCTGCTCTACGATCAACTCTCCATCCTTAACCGAAGCCGTAATCTCCGGCATACCCTTCTGATTCACCCACACCTCGCTCCAAGCGACCAGATCCTCTTCCGTATATTTATTCAAGATACGGATCAAGCCCTCCCACGTAGCGTTCCCATACGCATAAGTAGTCAAGTACTCACGGATTCCCTGCTGGAAAGCGTCTTCTCCCAAAATACGTACCAACATCTCCATAATCACGGGAGATTTATCATAGATGATATTTCCATATACCAAGCCGGCGTTCCGCAAATTATCCAAATCTTGCTTGATCGGATTCGCACCTGCCGTACGGTCTTCCGAATAAGACGCGGGAATATAATCCCGAATAAAATTCAACCGATGATTCACGTCCGGATACAAGGGTTCTACGATACGGGAAGCGAAATAATTAGCGAAAACCTCTTTAGTCCAGACATCATCAAACCATTTCATCGTTACATAATCGCCAAACCACATATGAGAGGTTTCATGTGCGATCAAGGCGCTCCGACTCAATCGCTCATTTAAGGTAGGAGGCTCATCCAGAAACATCCGGCGATCCGTATATAAAGTAGCACCCGTATGTTCCATACCCCCATATTGGAAACCGGGTAAGATAATCACGTCATATTTAGCGAAAGGATAAGGAATACCGGTAAAGTCTTCCTGCCATTCCAACGCATCGAACACCTCATCGGCGATGGCTGGGCATTGAGCGATTTTCCTCGGATCTGTCTCCCGATGATAAATAGAGATATCCCGTCCGTTCCGGGAATAAACCTCACGTGTTAATTTACCGGCCACGAATGAGAACAGGTAGGTACTAAGCGGTTCCGTCTCCTTGAAAGAAATACGATTCCGACCGGAGACGCTCGTACTATCCGTATGTGTGATAGCGCCATTCGCCACGGCCTGCCAAGTGGAAGGAACTTCCAAAGTCAAGGTAAAAAGCGACTTCATATCCGGCTGGTCAAAACAAGGGAATACCGTACGTGCCCGGTCCGGAACCAATAACGTATACAGGAACTCATCCCGCCGATTCAAGGATTGATCCGCAGGAGTAAAAGCGATCGCTACCCGGTTCTCTCCCACCGCTACCCAATCAGAGGCAATCACGATATGCTCATCTTTCACCTCATAGGGAATATCGCCTCCGTTCAAGGTAACGGAGGCCACTTGCTCCGGTTCTCCGCGGAAATCGATAATAAGCGGCTGCTTCTCGTCTAATCGCAACGATAGCTCCACCTTTCCCCGGATCGCCTCGTCACGAGATTCTGGAATCGAGAAGAAAAGATTATAACGGACATTTGAGAAATGCTCCTTCCGGAATCGAGCTAACTCAAGGCTCACACCGGGCCGGGACAAACCGGCCTCATCTTGTTTAACAGAGCTACAAGCAACCAGGCCGGACAGTACGCAAGCTCCGATAAATACTTTTAGGTTCATATCTCGTAATTATTCTCTTAAGTATTCTGCTATACCCATAAAATTTCGTTCCAACAAATACATCTGGCTAGCCATAAACGTGAAAAACTCTCCCCAATGCGCTCGCCGATGCAAATCCAATCCTTCCTTTGCCACATAGATGCGGGCCACTTGTCGGCCATTCTCACGGACAAAGCAAATATCCCAGATCAGGCCCTCGGGGAAATCCTGTTCCAAGGTCTCTTTATACCAAGTCAAGCGCTCAAACATCTCCAGACGTAAGTCCTCGCTACGGTGGTTTACCTCAAGAATAACGTAAGCCCCTTGGCGGTTCGCGTCGAATTTCAACTCAACGCCCTTTACCTTCGTGTCATATAATGTCCAAATTTTCTTACGCCCCCGCAAATAGGGTTGCACCTCACAAAAAGCGGCGAAGCTTTCCCAAAACTCCAATTTGAGATTCTTCAGTTCCTCCTTACTATACATTATCTATAAATATCTTTCCTTGTTACTTTAACGATCTGTCCGAATTTAGAGAGTTTCTCCATATCCATTTTCTTTGAATCACCGACTATCGCATATATCATTAAATGATCTTGTATATTCTCCTTATAAAAACGAAGGATATCCTCCATAGTCATCCGATCGACAGCCTCCAAGTAGTCCCTGTTCGGATCGCTCTCGTATCCTTCACGCCGGAAACCGGCGATCTTCAAGGAAAGAGAGCGGCTGGTAGGATATTCATTATTCACCCAATTACGAATCGTCTGCTTCACCGACTCCACCCGTTCCGGACGTTCCGGCATATCATGCACCAGATTTTCCAGCACTTCCATCGCATCGATCATCTTATCCGTCTGTGTAGCCAATTTCATCACGAAACTAGCGGGCTTCTCCGAGTGGTTCAAGGGAGGATGTTTCAAACGGGCATTCACCTGATAAGCGAACGAGCGGAACTCACGGATCTCCTGAAACATCAAGGATGACATATCCCCTCCGAAATAAGCGCTAAACAACCGGGAAACAGGATGATCTTCCTTAGCCTTCAACGGATCGATATACATATAGGCATAGATTATACTTTGCGTGACATCCTCCATGTCCATGAAAAAGACAGTCGGCTTATCATACGTCATAAGATCACGGATATAGGGAGAGTTCGATGGAATACTTACCTCCTCCAATGGTAAATGCAACTTGATTTGCCGAGCGGCCTCCTCTATAGACAATGTACCACAATAATGCAGGTTACAAGCGACCGAACGTACCTTATCGAAGGTGTCCAGCAACATCTTCCCTTTTAGTTTCTTGATCTCGGCGAACGATAATTTGGTCAAATAACGGGATTGTTCTCCAAATTTGACTTTCTCCAGCAGCATATCGGCCACGTTCTCACTGGAATTGAACAACGATTTCTCCGTTACCTTCGCCTCGTCCACGATCTGGCGTAACTTCTTATCATCCGGCTTGGCGTACCGCAAGAAATCGCCGACCAAAGCCATTGTCTGGGTAAAATGCTCATCGAAACCATTCACTACCACCAAAAACTCAGCATCCGTGGAATCAAAAGTCAGTGTACTGCCAAGTTCCTGCAATTTACCCCGAAAGACATCAAAAGACATCGATTCCGTCGCTACAAAAGGTAGATAAGCGGATAGTTTATCAAGATCACGAAGTTCCAACTGTCCCACGCCATAAGATAATGTCAGCGAGAATATATCATTTACAAAATTATGAGTCTTATACAACGTAACAAGCGGACGCAAGGATACGACCTCGACGTCTTTCTCAAAATCGAGAAAATGCGGTTTCAATTCTTGTACGGGTATCTTTTCCAAACGTTCCACATAAGCGGAGGAAGCATCGGAGTTCTTCGGTATAATCGGTGAATAATCCGGCTTGGGTAAGATCGTTTTCGGATAGCGTCCGGTCTTCTTCGTGACGTACATATAATTCTCCGTAAAATATTTCTTGGCGACCTCAATCACGTCTTCTCTTGACAAGGCATCGATACGGGCGACCTCGTCCAAATAATCCTGCCAGCTTTTCCCTTGAGAGAAAATACGCATCATCACATCGGCCCTTGAGTTTATATCTTCCAGTTTGGAGGCATATTCACGTTTCTGTTCCAATTTCAGGCTTTGAAACATCTCATCGCTAAAATCACCCTCCTTAATACGGTTGATTTGTTTCCATACTAATTTCTCGGCTGCCGCATAGGTCTGGAAAAAGAACTTCGGGAATACCAACAAGCCTAATATCCCAGCCTCATTCATACTTTGGTTAACCGCCATCGCACCCATCACCTTATGATCTACCGTCAGCTTATCCAAAAATCCCGTACCATTGGAGTTATTCAATAAGGATACGGCGATATTGAGCGCAACTTGATCCGGATGATTCGCGGGAACTCCCCGGAATCCCAATGCCATAATTTTCACGAAAGGCATAGGAATACGTACGTTCACTTTCTCCCGCCCCTCGAATGGTGGAAGCGCAACGATATCCCGGTGGGGTGGTTTCCCTTTTCGTATCCGTGAAAAAGTAGATTCCAAGATGGGTAAGACCTCCTCCGTATCGAAATCCCCGCTTAAGATCAATCCCATATTGGAAGCGACATAGTATTTCTCGAAGAACCGGCGCATCTCCGAAAGACGGGGATTCTTCAAGTTCTCCGCACTTCCGATAATCGGATACGCATACGGATGCGGATAGAAATAACGCTCTGTCAATTTCTCGATGGCGACACTAGCCATCGTATCTCCATACATGTTCTTTTCTTCATAGACCGTCTCTAGCTCACTTTGGAAAAGACGAAATACGGGATTTACCAAACGCTCACTATTGATCTCGGCCCATTGGGAGATATATTGCGGAGAGAATGTGTTGAAATATAATGTATAGTCGTAAGAAGTCCCGGCATTTAACTTCGTACCACCGAAACGAGAGATCAACCGGTCGAACTCATTAGGTATTACATATTCAGCGGCACGTACGCTCAGATCGTTAATGATTCGCTGCAAATGGGCACGCATCTTGGGATCCTCGGTATCCGCCAAAGCGTCATATTTCTCAGCGATAATGTCCAGCAAGACTTTCTCGGACTCATAGTCGATCGTCCCGATCTTATCCGTTCCTTTAAACATCATATGCTCGAAATAATGTGCGATACCTGTGTTTGGGGAATCTTTAGCTCCGGCTTTTACGACTACGGCTCCGAATATCTTAGGTTGGCTATGGTCCTCATTCAACCATACCGTCAAATCATTACTTAATTTATGCTCTCGTACCTGTAGAAAATCTGAGGTTGACAACAGAGATCTCATGGAATCCATTTAAGTTTATATTATTTCACAAAGATACATTTTTCAATTGGATTAATACACTTACATTCACAAGCAATCTTAACAAAAGGGCAATTTTAACGTAGGATTGAACCTATTTTTAAGAGTAGTGTTATATCAAAAAACGATTATTATGATAAATTTAGGCAGTTGGATGAACCAAGTCCTCACCGGATGGGGCGTAGACGAGAAAATAGCAAACACATTTGATGAGGCGATCATCGCCGTTCTACTAGTGGCGGTCGCTATCGGATTGGATTATTTATGCCAAGCTATTTTTGTCGGAGGGGTACGTAGTATCGTTAAGCATACGCATTATCAATGGGATACGTTATTAATTAAACGTAAGGTCGTACATTATCTCGTACATACGATTCCCGGTATTTTAGTATATGCTTTGCTCCCGATGGCTTTTATCCGGGGAAAGGAATTATTATTCATTTCCCAGAAGATTTGCGTGGTCTATATCATATTTTCCCTGCTGTTAGCACTCAACGGTCTTCTCTTAATGATGCTGGATTTGTTTAACCAACAGGAGAAAATGAAAAACAGGCCTATGAAAGGTTTTATACAAGTATTACAAGTGCTTGTTTTCTTCGTTGGCGGTATTGTCATTATAGCGATTCTCGTCAATAAATCCCCGGCTACCCTTTTCGCCGGATTAGGCGCATCGGCAGCTATTCTTATGTTGGTCTTTAAAGATAGCATATTAGGCTTCGTGGCGGGTATACAGCTTTCGGCAAATGATATGTTGCGCCCCGGCGACTGGATTACGATGCCTTCTGCCAACGCAAACGGTATTGTTCAAGAAATAACCCTAAACACCGTGAAAGTTCAGAACTTCGATAATACGATCTCGACAATCCCGCCTTATAATCTAGTGAATAGTTCTTTCCAAAACTGGCGCGGGATGGTTGAGTCCGGAGGACGTAGGGTTATGAAGTCCATTTATCTCGATTTGAATACGATCAAGTTCTGTACACCGGAGATGCTAGATACCTTCCGCAAGGAAATTCCTTTATTAGCGGATTATCAACCGGATAAGGATGTAGTCCCTACAAACTCGCAAGTATTCCGTATATATGCAGAGCGTTACCTGACAAGTCTTCCTGTCGTAAATCAAGATTTGGATTTAATTATCAGCCAACTTCAATCCACGGAATATGGTGTTCCCATCCAGATTTATTTCTTCTCCCGAAATAAAGTATGGAAAGAATATGAACGGATCCAGTCGGATATATTCGATCATTTCTTCGCTATGATTCCTAAATTTGAATTGAAAGTATATCAATATTCAGACTAAAGTACGTGTTCGAATTATTTTTCCTATCTTCGTCCTCGGATTATCTACTTAAAGTTTAAAATCGTCTTTATGAAAAAAATACAAGAATGGGTATATAATTTATTAGTTCAAATGGGATTGATAAGCGAAACTTCCAGTTACCTAGACAATATAGTGATCTTATTACTTATTATAGCCGTCACCGTCGGGATCGATTATAGTTGCCGGTATATTTTCCTAGGTATGTTCAAACGATTAGCGAGGAAGACGAAAAATCAACTGGACGATTTAATCGTGGATCGTAAGATCATCAATAAGATGATGCATATGATCCCGGCCATATTGATTTATATATTGTTACCATTCGCCTTCTCAACCGAAGAGACACCGAAGATTTTAATATTGCTCCAAAAACTTTGTCAGATTTATATCATAGCGGTTTCTTTAAGGTTTATAAACGCTTCCTTAAATCTGATCCACGAGATCTATAATAAAAAAGATTCCTTTAAGAACAAGCCGTTAAAAGGCTTCATACAGATCTTGCAGGTTACGGTTTTCTTTATTGGAGTGATATTGATTATCAGTATTCTTATCAATAAATCCCCAGTTTCTTTACTGGCCGGATTGGGTGCGTCTGCCGCTATCTTGATGTTGGTCTTTAAGGATACGATCTTAGGTTTCGTTGCCGGCATCCAATTATCCGCCAATGATATGCTCCGGGCCGGGGACTGGATCACGATGAGTAAATATGGTGCGGACGGCACGGTTATCGAGGTGACATTGAACGCCGTGAAAGTAAGAAACTTTGACAATACCATCACGACCATCCCTCCTTACGCCTTAGTAAGCGACGCTTTCCAAAACTGGAGAGGTATGAGCGAATCCCCGGGCCGCCGTATCAAGCGCTCTATCAATATCGATATGAACAGCGTACATTTTTGTACCCCGGAAATGCTAGAGAAATTTCGTAAGATCTCTCTTATCACGGATTACATCGATGGAAAAGAACAGGAATTAGATGAATACAATGAAGAACATCATATCGATAGTTCCATTTGGGTGAACGGACGTAGACAGACAAATCTGGGAGTCTTCCGTGCTTATCTCGTACGTTACCTAAGAAGCCTCCCGGAAGTAAGTAAGGAATTAGTCTGCATGGTAAGGCATCTACAACCGACTGATACAGGTATTCCCATCGAACTTTATTGCTTCTCATCCAATAAGGTATGGGTCGAATATGAAGGGATCCAAGCGGATATATTCGACCATGTACTTGCGGTAATACCGGAGTTCGGACTAAGCGTATTCCAAAATGTATCCGGTGCGGATTTGAGGAATATTATCATTAAACAACCTTTGTAGATAAATTGAGGCAAAAAACAGCAGAGATGGAAAAGATTAGAAAAATATCGAAAGAACAAGTAGTAATGGCTTTTGTTGCCACCTGCATTGAAACAACAGCAAGGCAACTGAATACCAATTACAATGAGATATACCAAAGAATGGAACGGGTGGGGATGATAGAGAATTATATCTTACCCAACTATGAGCCGTTGCACAGCGAAAGCCGTGAAGTATTGGCTGAACGTTTGATTGAATGTTTAAAAAATTGGGAGAACAAAAAATGAATGAAATAACGGTATATCATGGAAGTACAGAGAAGGTAGAAAATCCAATTTGTAGATTTGGACGAAAACATTTGGATTTCGGACAGGGATTCTATGTGACTAATCTGCGTGAACAGGCAGTCGCTTGGGCAAACAACACGGCAAGAAACAGGAAGATACCCATTGAGATCGCATTGGAAGAACTGTCCAAACACCAACCCAACAATCAAATGTGTATTCTGAATCAAGATATAATCAACAAACATCTCCGATATGATAGAACAGAAAAGTTATAATAACCCAATGAAATCACCGATAATTCAAGAAATCATAATGAGTAATCGAATCGGTGCCATTGCCATCATTCTGGCAGAACGTTTGAATATAAGCAGTGTGAGAGCCTTGAAGTTGTTTTACGAGAGCGAAACCTGTAGCAAACTACACGACAAATCGACCGGCCTCTATCTGTACGGAGACTTGTATGTAGCGGATGAGTTTATGCGCGAAATGGAGAACAAGCAATAACAGCATGCGAAACCGTCAATAAGAGGCTCTCCAAGTGAATAACTAACCACTTCCCAACTCATAAGCTTACGGCTACCCCCAGCCGTTAGTTATTCACTTGATAAGTGGTTAGTTATTCACTTGATAAGGCTTTTTTTAATTATTCAACACATTGATTTTCAGTAGCCCCAAGACAGAAAGTGCATCTACCTTTTTGGGGTATTTAAGCATCAATTCACTCCTTGCCGTATAAGTTCAATAAATTTTCGCTTTTATCGATCAAGGCCTGTAAAGAAGATGCCTTTTCATAATCTTGCGTCTCTGAAAACTCTTTTATTCTGCACGACAAATCATCTATACATTCCTTCAATGTATGAGCCGTTTCATTTCGTCCATTGGAAAGAGAAGCACCAAACAACTCTATCGCCTTCCCAAGATCTTGCTCACCCCCCTCTCCCTTGTAGTACTTAATTGCCAACCGATATTGTGCTTCCGGATCATTTTGTTCCGACAAAGAGAGAAGTTCTGATAGGTCAAGATCCGGAACTTGTTCTTCGTCTCCGGCCGAAATGATTCGTATAAATTCGATAAAATAATCATCCAGCGTACTTACCAACGGATAAAACGCAAATCGAAACACTTCCTCGTCTATACGGAAATCCACCCTTACATTCAATGCCGATTGGGACATAAGTTGATTGCAGTTTTCATTAATAAACAGACTAACCGAATCAAAATTATCCATCTGTATCTTATTGATAAGACGAAGTACAGCCGAGTATTGGCTTTCTTGTATCTTGATTGGCACATACGCAAACATAAGTACCTGTTTATCCGTTTCCATACAATTTAATGCGTGCGAATGCGGTTGACCAATCATATATCAGCGGAATGACGAGTTCGCCTTTTTGATTAACGAATCCATACTTCCCCCTTTAATCACCTTAACCATGTCATGATGGAGAGTCCCAACAATATCGTATTGACTTTTCAGTTTACTAATCAGATTCTTTTCCTTGTTGGATATTATCTTTTTCATTGTCTTCCGTTTTTCTGTTTATTTTTATACGTTCATACTCTCCTTGTATCGGCATAAATACTTTACCACCCACTTGAATGAAAGAAGTCGGTTCCGTACTGCTAATCAGTCAAATCCTATCACTCAGCTTCTCCACGACGTATTCGATCCCTACGACCAACATAAACGCCAAACAAAAAAACAGGATGCGACTACCGAACACGTCTATCCCATTAGTGAGAAACGAATGAGATTGCAATAACACCTCTACCATCCCACGGTCATAGGCTCTTCCGGCATTTTCCAATGACATCAGCCGTAGAAGGGGAAACTCTACGCACATATTATAAGCGATACGAGCGATAGCGACAAAAAGGGATATTCCCAATATAACGCTTAGGGAATATCCCATATTTTGCAGATATTTCACCATTGGATAACGTCCTAAGAATATCGATCTCTTATTACGCATAAGGGCACATTCCAAAGAAGACTCTAACTTCAACAAATGATTCTCACGCAATTTAGACAACATCCAACAACTCTCTTTCCCGATTTCCTGGCGCGGAAAACTCGTCAAATGACCTATCAACGCCAGCTCCTCAAACAAGGTTGAGCCGTCCACCCCGAAGTCCATCTCTATACCTGTCTCCTGCATAAACAAATCAGTCAGCAAATCATAGCTATCAAGCAGCGACAAATTGAAAAAAGTTCGCTTCGTTTTCCGCTGCCACCAATAAGCCCCTAAAGTCTGCTTATAGTAAAACGTAGCCGCCAGCAAAGAGTCCAAGACCTCAGTGACTTTATAACCCGATTTATCTTTAGACAAATCCACACAAGCTTCCTCAAAAACTTTCCGATATTCTTTTAGAGGCATGAAACCTTGCAGATACTCCAACGTATTCAAGAAGAAATAGGATATAAGGCTCAAATACTCCGGGGTTTCCTCTAATTGGGTAATATCATATACCCGCTCTTTCATTTTTCGTATATTCATAACCTTTCTACTTATTGATTTCATATCTTAAACTACGTGTCAAACTAAACAAATGTCGATACTGAAAAGAATATCTCCAACGCTCCACCTCCAATGCTCGGACACACAGCTGCGGATGAGAATAAAAAGCCGTACGACACCCCTGTTGTAAACGGTTCCATAAAGAAGACTTGCGAAACTCCTCGTAAGCTTTTCCCTGCCGGATCAGATTGTCCCGTTTGTCGCTCTTCAATCCGGAAGCGAGTTTGACGAGGGCTGATTGAAACACCTCCTCTCCTACCAAGACCGAGGCACATCGGTCAGCGGACAACTCGCTTTTCCGGCTCCAATATTGCAACGCCCCATATATCGGCAAGAACAAACCTTTATGTATCAAACCGAATAAGTATCCGGCTTCTTCCAATGTAATCAGAATGGTTTTATATAGCACATGCTTACAAAGGATATGGCCACACTCATGCCCTATGACGGATTTGAGTTCTTCACGATCCAGATGCTCGATCAATCCGCTAGAAAGGGCAATAAACGTAGAGGTCTCGCCATACGTATAAGCATTCATATAGGGAGAGTTATAGATATACAATTCCGGTTCCCGAATGCCGAGCCTTTTAACCAGTTCTTGAAAATCATGATACAATAACGGATAATTCCAAGCATCGACCCGTATCATATTTCCCAAATTCTCCCCGCAGAATTGTTGTTCAAATCCGAACTTCATGAAACAGGTGATCGCCTTATCCAATCCGGGGATCATTCGGATTGCCTTAATCGCTTTCGCATCTTCCGGATGCGTAATATCTTTTGCGTCCATAATAGATCAAGCCGTTAGCACCTTCCAAGAAGATTGATTATACACCGAGCGCATATAAGCGATTTGGATCACACAAGGAATCGTCACCCGATAGGCCGGAGAAGACAAATCGTATGCCGTCCAACCGGCAGTCAGAACCCATCCAACCGGACCTGAGAAGACAGAAGCCACTTTCCCAAGCGTGTTTCTGCCGGCAAACCGCAGTCCATGTCCCAACATCATGCGGGAAACCATATTGGCAGTATACAACGCTATCTTAGATGCGAAAACTTCACCTCCTTTCCGTATAAGAAGTTGTACGGCTGCCAACGTACATTGTTTCCGTAAATCTTTTGCCGGAATCTCCAAAGCCGCAGCCAACTCACCCAACTCTTTCGTATCCATGCGTCCAACCGCATCCGCAAACATCTTCCGCAACAGACGTTCTTCCACAGCCTCAATGGCTTCATGCTCCGAATAATCCACCCGCATCTTTTTACATACATCCCGCACGATCTCCCGATACGGAACTCCATACCCCCGGCAACAGTTCACAATCGTGTTCCCTCCATACCGTTGAAGCTCGTTAGCAACCTCTCGCCACATATTCCGCATATTATCCGGATAGTTGCACAAATAAGCATCCGTATCCGTCAATTGTTCAGCCATGCGGATTTCCCCTTTCGCATCATGCGTCAAATAATCCGCCAATGTCTTTAAATCTTCATTCCGGCATTTCGCCAAGAATTGTAGGTCTTTGTCGTATCGCATTTCTTTCCTGTTTGATGATTATGTGGGCAAAGGAAAGAGGGGGGACGGACAAAAGGTGTCTAAGAAAAGATAAAAAAACGCTTCTTTATTACATATAAAGCCACTAGTAATTTAAAATTTCTAAATATTCATCTATCTCATCTATAATTTTATGGATTTTATACAAAGATGGTAATTCAGTATTGTTAGGATTATTGTATTCTAATTCTATTTTTAGAATAGCATTTTTCCCATTTTTAGTTGCATTTATAATTTCCTTTTCTAGTGCTTTCCAAATACCACCTGTATTTTGTTTTCTAAGTTGTGATAAAATGTTTATTAATTCTGTAGGGCCATTCATTTGTTGAGCAAAAATATGCCCTCCTTGATATAGTTTTGTATCAATATTCGATAATTTAGTATCTCGACCTATGGCCTGTAAGTCTGCATTTCTTCCTCTGTTTTCAACTAATAGTTCTGCTTCGGCCTTAAAAACTCGCCCTTGTTCATCGATTGTGTATTTAAATCGATCATCAACAATATATGTGCTATTAGGTAAGAAATTTTGATTTAGAAAATTATTGGCTTCTACAACTCCTTTTTCATTTTTCTCACCAGCTGTCGCATAAAAGGTGTTTTTATTTCTCTCTTCTGCTATGATTTTATCACCATCTCTGTAAATGCGTTTACCATTAACTTCTTCTATCTGTAAATCTTTTATTCTATATTTTGAATTTAATTTGTCTGCATTAGATTTTTTATTATTCCAACGTTGCATATTTTCTATCCATTCTAAGTGTTTGGGATCTTTCCTAATAGAGGTCTTTTGTAATTTTGAATAAGCATTTAAATATGGATGACTATTGATATATTTAAAAAAAACATCATCTTTAGTATCTGATAAAAAAGTGTTCAAAAGATTTGTATCATCTAAGTGATCTATTAGCTGTTTTGACAATTCACTTTTCAAAGGCAGTTCTTCTAATGCTTGTACAGATGTAATAGAAAGAATGTTTCTGTCTGACAATTTTTTTATTAGAGTTTCTTTTTGTATTAAATCATTATGAGTTAATTCTATTATTGTTTTTCTTTTATATGCAGATGTGCTTGTTCTTTTTAGTATCACCTCCGTTCTTTTTACATATTCTTCACTCCAGGATACAGTTCTCTTTGCAGTTTTCTTTGCAGCTTGCTTTACAAGAATATTATCTCCATATTTTTTTATATACTTCTCCGTTTTTTTTATGCTTTTCTTTATTACAGAAGATTGTGATATAGAAGTAAATACATTTATTGTTAGTAGTATAAGTAAAAAAAATATTCTCATATGCTTTCTTTTATTTTTTGAAATAATATTTGATCTTCATTCAATAGTATATCCTTTAAATAGGAACTTTGTTTTGTGATTTCTACTTTTAAGTCAGCCAAAGCATATTGCGTAAGAAGTATACAAAGCAACTCTTCCGGAGTTTTTTTGTTCCAATCTTTGATAACATCATTTAGTATTATACCTCCATTAATCAACATTCCTGTACCACCAGTCAATATATTAGTCGTAAGATCTCTCATTAGTATAACTCTTTCTTTAGAGGTATAGTCTTTTATTAATTCGATTTGATCACTTTTTAAAGGATACAGATAGGTTAGATGCGTTTTATCAATTTTGAAATCACAGCAATATGATGGTATCCATTCTTGATAATAATTATTTCTGCTTTTTGTTAACTGTTTGATATATATATCTAAGTATTTTTGGATAATTTCAGAATTTATAAATGTGTCTTTTTTGATTTGATCATACCATTTTTTTTCAAAATAGGAACTTCCACTTCCAATTAAAAATGCAAATTTTTGAAAATCTAAAAAACCTCCAGAATATTCATTTTGTATATTCTCTATCCTTTTAATTATCAAGGAATCTAATTCAAACTGTAAAATAGTAGATAATGTATCAGATAAAAGTGATATTTGCAAATCTCTATTAATGTCTATCTCTTTTTTTATATTTCCAAGAAAAATGTCTTTCTTTGAGTTGGATATACTATCTAATTCTTTTTCGACAGGTGTACCTCTTAGGATTTTATTGACATCTCGCAATTGATAGTAATTCATGTTTTTATATAAGGGTATAATTTTTTCATAAAACAAATCACTCAAAAGTGAATTATTCTTATAATTGTCTTTGTATAACAGAGCTGATTCTATTGGGGTTAGATTCAATATTGAATCCAACTTTATAAAATCAGAGTTTATTAATTTAGATTTTCTAAAGGAAGACTTGTTGTTTTCTAATAGAATATTATTATCAAATGAACTATCACAATATATCCATGCTTGTGATGGTAATATTTTCTCTTTCTCAAAATGCCCACTAATAGAAACAAGAAGTAGTATTCCAATGCATGGTATTAATTCTATTAAAAACGCTTGACGTATTCCTTTAATGAACTCTTTACTGTCATGGTCGTCAGAATATTTACAAATACCCCACATAATAGGAAACAATAGAAAAGTTATGAGAAAACTAATCCACCAAAGAATTGAATTGTAATATATATATGAAAAAATCATACAAAGAATGAATATAGGAAGAAAAATGACTGAAACTATTATAATAAATGCAATTAAACACTCTACTATAATCCATTTAAAAAGTCGTTTAATCCAATTAGTCATTTTTTAGTATAAATATTTATTTTGTTTGATTTCATTTTTACAATAATACAAGTAAAGCATTATTATATAAATATAAACATTTATTTTTTATTTCCCCGATAGTAAAATTTTGCCGATTTCCTAAGTCGGGAATAATATCGTAAACACTTTCTTGCTTCTTTTATGTCTTCCGCTTGACTTTCCTCGCTTGGGAGCCGTCACGGATTGCCGCAAATTTAGTAATCTTATTTGATTCATAACCTTTTTCTCCTATATTTTTGCGATGTTCTCTTATTCTATATTCTGATAGCGCAAAAGAACTGGGGAGATGAGACAAAAACTGTCCGAGGCAGAAACAATTTTGATTGTATTCTCTTTCAGAAGTTTGTTTTTTGCAGGATTCATAGGTAAGGCATCCGTCTTGCCAAGGAAAGTCAATGGAATACGAAGGGTTTCTTGATGGATTTTCAAGCCTTGGATAAGCGGTTATAAGCCGGTAGTGGGGCGATTGTACATTATTCGATCTATATCCCGACCCTATCCCCGCAAAACCTTTTTCTTTTGCAGGTCTTGCAAGGGGTACCCATCCACATGCCATCAAATTGCTCCACGGCTTCGGACACCAAGTCTGCCTCCGAAGTCAAGATACCGGCCTCGAAGTTTCGATGATCCTTTCCTTTCATACCGAAAGCGGCCCCTGTCAAATTAGCGGAGCCGATATAGGCCAGCTCCAAATCAAATATCAAGATCTTAAAATGTACCCGAGGACATAAAACCCGCTCCATCCTGCTCTATAACAACGGATACTTATCGAAATCATCCCGAAAGTTCTTTCCCAGTTCTTTCGCATGGATCAAGCGGATCTCTATACCCTCTTTCACTTTCCGCTCCAAAAGCTTCAGCAAAGGTACCGCCTCTTTTCCCTCTTTGATATAAAGATCCTTCAGATCTGCCGTCCCGATCCAAAGCGTACGTCTTACTTGTCGAATCGCCTCTACAAGAAGGTCGTAGTGTTGTTCGTTTTTTATGTATTTGAGCATAGGTGACATTTCAAAATTGATTTCTTCCGCAAATTTAGCTATTCAGTAGCGACATAATAAAGTCTTTTTGCAATCTTCGATCTCTTTCGATTCCCAGATAACATCATAATCCATAGGGTTACCGCACTCATCCAAATGTGAAGCTGAATAAAAAGATTAGAGAAGACAAAAACTGTCCGAGAACGGATAAAAAGATAAGCCAATGAATGAAGAGACAGACGATTCCGCTTCGCAAATTTATCCATTATAAAAATTCTGCAATTCAAAATTTTCACTACCTTTGCTTCCAAATAAAGCAAGATGAGAATAGTATCACATAAGAAATTGAAGGAGTTTTATGAGATGAGCGGAAACGAGGATTCTCGTGTGGCTCTTGAACGTTGGTACGATGTGGTAGATAAAGCTTCTTGGAGAAACTTTTCGGAGATAAAGGTTGATTTCCCCGCTACTGATTATGTAGGCAACCAGCATTATGTGTTCAATATAAAAGGTAATAATTATCGTCTTGTTGTCGTTGTAAAATTTACAATAGGGTATGTATTCATACGCTGGGTTGGCACCCATAGGGAATACGATAAGATAGATTGTTCAACCATTTAAATATAACAATTATGGATTCAATAAGCAAGGAACAATATGAATTCGCTCAAGCAAGGATAGAGGAATTGTTGCCGTTGGTAAATGATAACACGCCGGCGAACGACAGAAATGCGGTTGAACTTACGATGATGTCTGATATAGTGATCGCTTACGAAAAAAAGCACTATCCCATAGGTAAGCCGACGGTCGCTGAACTGATAGGGTTGTCCATCGAGGAAAAGGGGATTACCCAGAAACAATTGGCTAGTGAGTTAGGGGTTAGCCCGTCACGGGTGAATGACTATATCTCCGGTCGTTCAGAGCCTACACTGAAAATAGCCCGCCTGCTTTGTCGGGTTTTGAATATATCCCCGGCCGCGATGTTGGGATATTAAAAACCTTTTAGGGATAGACACACATATACCCGATTTTCAGAGAAGATATACTTCAAGTGCCAATACATATATACTTCTCTGGCACTTGAAGTATATCTTCTCTGAAAAGCAAGTGAATCGTTTCTCCTAGGAACCTATATACGGTTCGGATTCAATCCCCGGCGGGTATCTCCTCCATCCGTACCAGCTCGTGCCCGCGGAACTGCATCACGATACGGTGTAGCTCCGTGCCTTGTATCAATTGCTGGACACGGGGAGCGGCGGCATACCGATGAATCTGCTCGACCGCTTCTTGCCATTGTTGGCCGGCCTTCGCTTCGCTATCTTTGGAGGATAGGTATTTCATTTCGACAATGTAGCTATGAGCCACCTCATAGTGGCGCAAGTCCGGCATCAGGAACAGGTCGCAAAAGCCGTGGTTCAGCTCCAATTCCGGAGCCAGCAAGTAGTAAGAGTTGATGCTTAGGTAGGCGGTAAAGAAACCTTGGAGGTTGCGCTCGCCCTCGATGGCACTGCGGACGGAGGAGTTCTCCTTATACGATTGGGCGATAAACGACAAGGCCTCTTGCCATTGCCCGTCGAAAGCCATGGCATCATAAAAATCCCTTAGGTACTCCAGGTTGATATGACGATCCGTCTGATACTCGTCCAACGCGAACTCGTAATACTGCTTGCGCACGTTATTGTTAGGAATACCCAACACGAGACGATCTCCACGGGTGGCCGTAATCGTCAACATACCATAGTAGAACAACAAGCTGGTGAAGATCTCCGGCTTGGTGATCTCTGCCGCGGGGAAGGTGGTAAACAAGGAGGTGACGATCTGCCCCTCGTCGGTAATCTTTCGCAGAACGCCTTTCCGGTTACCGTCCAGCTTGTCCAAGCGGATGAACTTCTTCATCTTGTTGTAGTCCGTGCGGGTGTTCGGGTCGATCATCTGTTTCGGAGCCTTGCCGGAACTTATGTAATGCCGCAGGTAATAAAGCACCATGTCGCAGTTGAACATCTTTGGGTCACGTTCCAAACTCTCTTCGGCGAAACAATAATTATCGTACCAAGGCTTCATATCCTCGATCATCGCCTCTATGTCCGTATCTGCCGGCAACTCCCCGGCTGTCTTATAATACGCGAGCATCTCGCGCACGTCCTCCTCGCTGAAGCCCAACATCATATTGAACTGATGGTCGGTGCTGATATTCCAGCCGATGTTGAAACCGCTGGTCAAGTCGTCCAAAGTCACCGGGCTGACACCCATCATGAAGATACGGTCGAACATACCCTTATACAGCTTGAAATGATCCCGGTAAAAACCGCTGGCATGGGTCAAGGCATGATAAACCTCGTTGCCTTGCTCATTCAAGACTACATTCGTGAAGTTATCATACTCGTCGATAATAAGGTAAAGCAAATAGCCATTCTGTTTCGCCTCCACATCTATCTTCGACAACTTATCGGCGGACGAGTCGCTTTTGAAAAACGCCTCTCTCAAATCCGCGGAATAGAAATCCGCATAGGTACGCATGAAACCGTCCAGCACCGTGCAGCAATACCGGTTGAAATTATCCTCCAACGTCCCGCTCCCGGCGCTCGCCCTCGAGAAGTCGAAGAACAGCACCTGATACTTCCCCCGCGTCGGCGTAGGATGGCTGCCGATCCAAAGACCGCCGAAGCGTTTCTCGAACTTATCCTTTTGCGACAGGTCGTAATACGCACGCAGCATACTCAAGAATATGCTCTTCCCGAAACGGCGCGGACGGATGAAAAACAGGCTGTCCGGTTGATCCTCCAACAAGGGCAGGTACATCGTCTTATCTACATAATACTGGTTCCGCTCCACCACGTCCACGAAGTTGGAAACTCCATACGGTATTCTTTTTGCCTTTTCCATCGCGTTGCCCTTTTATAGAATGATTATACAGATTACAAATATACGTTTATTCAACGGATTTCGCCTTATCATTGTTTTGGGAAAATGATTTTGTGGGAACATTTAAGTTCTCATCCCCTTTGTCTGTATATCTGATGCCAACAGTTTATTCTCAAATGTCGGCTCTTCCGATAAAGTCCGTGGCAGGCACACAGTCCGAAGTATCTTAGGTGCATCGGCCAACGAACCTAAGATACTTCACCCATGAACCTAAGATGCTACGACGGATCGCCAATATGAGTGATCGGCCTTTCGCAAACTGTCCAAGAATAGAGATCGACGTAAAAGTTGTTTTCTTACAGGAGAAAGACAAAGAAAAACGCAATTACTCCTTATTGATATTGGGGAAATGCGTATATTCGCACAAATCATGTTGGTAAAATGTGATAAATGGACGAAATACCATATCGACTTATGAATAAAAACGAGCGTTGCCTCTGGATCGTGGGGACTTTCATCGATTACGGGGATATGTCATTGAGGGAGCTTAACGCACGCTTCCTGGATTATACGTTGAATTATGAGGGGGAGGAGATACAGCCGCGGACATTCGACCGCGACCGGAGATACATCGCTTCTACCTTTCAGATTGATATAGACTTTGATCCTCGCCTCAAGAAATATCATTTGGTGAATCCAGAGGAGATACAAGACAACCCGATCTTCAAATACCTGCTGGGAAGCATCCATGTGAACAATCTTTCCACATTGGCGTTAAGGCATAAAGACAAGATCATGTTGCAAGAGATACCGACCGGTGTCGAGCTGCTACAGGTCGTGCTAAACGCTATCGACTTAGGGCGAACGGTTTGCTTCGATTATACTTCCTACTACGCGAAAGGAAAGATATTCACCTACGAGGTAATCCCTTGCTTCGTCCGAATGTTCGAGCACAGATGGTATTTGGTTTGCGAATACTTGGATCATAGCCAGACACGGGTATTGGCCTTGGAACGGATGCGGCGATTGAGCATCGGTGAAAAACAGGCGACCTCTTCTCCTCATATAACCCTGCGGCAATTCTACCAGGATTGCTTCGGCATCATCCGGGATGATAAGCGACCGGAAGAGATCCTGCTGAAGGTCTATCAGAACCAAGTGGACTACGTGCGCTCCGTCCCCATCCACCCCTCGCAGGAAGAGGTGGAAACTGGTGCGGATTACGCTGTCTTCCGGTATTACCTGCGCCCCTCTTACGATTTCATACAACATCTGCTATGGCATCGGGAGCATATGGAGGTGCTGCGTCCTGTCGCTCTCAGGGAAGAGGTACGTACCCTTCTCCTAAAGATGCTGGAACACTACGGCATGAATGACTCATCCTCCTGAACGGGAGGTCTTGCCATCCCACGTGGCAGGGTTTTGCCATGCTCATGGCAATCTTTTGACATGTATATGGCAAGACTTTGACACGTAGATGGCAATCTTTTGACATGTATATGGCAAGACTTTGACACGTAGATGGCAAAACTTTGACACCGGCATGGCAAGGCCTTGTCAATACAACTAATTGTATATCTTACCCTTAGAATTGAAAATAAATAAATGGCTGTACCCCTGCGCTCTTAAACTGAACAACAACGAAAATCGCTATCGCCAATATAGCGGCCTGTATCAATAACGGGGAACGGGTCACGACTCCTCGCAAGGCATCCTCAGAGCGTTTAGGCATAAAATGCAGCACATAACCGATCACCATCAACGCAAACACCCCTTTATATCCTGAGACGAATTGCGTGAACACCTCCGGATGAAAATTCGTGAAGATCTGGCGAAGCATCTCTCCCACTGCTTTCATCGAAGTAGCCCGGAACAAGATCCATCCGAAACAAACCACATGAAAAGTAATCAAAACACCCAATACCCGTCGCCAAGGCTTCATCTCGCATCCTAAAGATTTAAAGCTACTGAAACGCGCCATAACGAACTTATGCACGGCCAAAGCCATGCCGTGCAAGGCTCCCCATAAGATGAAACTAATGGAAGCCCCATGCCATAGCCCGCCTAGCAACATCGTTATTAGCAGATTCATATAGGTACGAATCTTTCCCTTCCGGTTTCCGCCCAAGGATATATACAGATAATCTTTCAGCCAAGAGGAAAGGGAGATATGCCAACGACGCCAGAACTCCGTAATCGTAGCCGATTGATAAGGAGAGTCGAAGTTAATATTGAAGCGGAATCCCAACCACAAGGCGATACCGATCGCCATATCCGAATAACCCGAGAAGTCACAATAAATCTGTAGCGCATACCCATAGACACCCAATAAATTCTCCACACCCGTATAAAGCAACGGAGCGTCAAAAATTCGATCCACGAAATTCATACTGATATAATCCGAGATAACCGTTTTCTTGAAAAGACCACATAAGATAAGGAATAATCCCTCACCAAACTCAGATCGCGTCACCGTAGGATTCTTATACATCTGGGGGATAAAATCCCGGGCACGAACGATCGGCCCGGCAACCAATTGAGGAAAGAACGATACATAGAAAACATAATCGATCCAACGGCCGAGAGGTTGGATTCGTCCCCGATAAACATCTATCACATAGCTTATACTCTGGAAGGTAAAGAAAGAGATTCCTACCGGAAGGAAGATGTTCATCTTAAGCCATTCTCCCCCGGCGGCCATAACAAACAACTCGCCTAAGAAGTTGAAATACTTGAAATACCCCAACATTCCTAGGTTTATGCAGAGACTAAGCGTAACGAATAGCTTACGTCTTGCTACCGATGTCGTACGCGAGATACATCGCGCTATCAGGAAATCGGAAGTAGCCGTAAATACCAGCAGCCCGAACCAAAGCCCGCTGCTTTTATAATAAAAATAAAGGGAAAACAACGTCACGTAAATAATACGGGCCAACGTATGTTTCCTTAGCGACATATAAATCATCAGGAAACCAATGAACAGGAAGAAAAATAACCCGCTGCTAAACAAGATCGGGGCATTATGATGATACGTCAGGATATCTCCCAGTTTCTCCCACGTGAATTGATGATTATTACTAAGCCAATCTCTAAGTATATTATATTCCATACAAGATTCTTATCGGTTATTATATGATTCCATGAACGCCCTGAACAAAAGCGTTCCTTGTTCTTGATACCCTTCTTTCGTAAAATGAACCCGATCCCGTCCCATCAAACGGGAACTATGCCATTTACGGCACGAGTTTTTCCCTCCCGTCACAGTGAATAAATCCCAGCAAGCGGTCTCTTCTTTCTTCGCTACGTTCCGGATAACACGGGCAGCCCGCTCGGTATTATCATTGCGCACATACGTTCGTTGCTTGTTGACTCGCACCCTTTTGTAACATTCCGGAGGAGTCGTCAGTAAGATCGCCGTATTCGGTAGCTCTTTCTTGACGATCGCCAAGAAAGCCTCGATCTGGCCGGAAAACTCATCGGTGTTAAAACGTCTGCCAAACGTCTCGTTGGTTCCCATAGAGATGATTAATAAGGACGGTTTTAATAAAGCCAACTGACGTACATAAGCCTCGTCCGTATAACTCGCGTACATGGCCCCATTTACTCCGATGGAATGATATAAGATACCGCTGCCTCCATTCTTCAATGTCAAGCCATAATACAAATTCGTAAAGAATGAGGCCGGCCGCAATGTATTCGTGCCCTCTTTCCGTCTCGTACTCTGTAATTGTAAAGTATCGGTCAAGCAGGAGATCCGGAAAGTATCGGCCAATACACCGGGGACACATACAGTATCCGCACGGAATGTTCGGACCGAGTCTTTCAAAGCCCCGGCGGGAAGCATGAGCATCGACTTCTCCCCCCTATATAAGATCGCCTCGTTAAACTCGTATCCGGCACCATTCTTCGGGGCTATCACGACATCCAGATTAATCGAGGGGGAAACAGACTTAACCCCGATCCCACCGATCCCTATCGGGGTTTTCCGGACATGCTGAATACAACGTCCGGCGATCCAATCCTTAGCGACGGATTTGATAAAGTAATCATCCGGCTCATTGCTCTTGCTCAACTTAAAAGGAGCGATCCAGCCTCGTCCTGCATTCCCGAACGCCTGTTGGAAAAGGCGCATGACACGACCGCTTAAATGTCCGGCTTGGATATGCGAGTCCCCCAATTGAACGATCGTGATAACCGTATCTTTCCCCGCACGCAACGAATCCAGCTCATTGAAGAAATCGTTCCACGCCTTACTTGAATCGGGTAAGATCAACGTATCTTTTCCCGCTTTCATCGAATAAGATAAAGGTGGCAACGCTACAGTATCCCGAACCGCCAAACTATCAAGAGATACATCCCCGTTTATTCCGGCTTTAGGTTTCGGAACAGAGAAGCCCATGATCACTCCTAAAACAACCAGACTAATTAACCACTTTCTCCGCTTCATCATAAAAATCTTTTTCTGATAATAACGCTTTCAGCAAGGCATCGGCAATCTCCCGTCCACCCCTGAAACTTAAATGCGTATAATCCTTACTAGCCCAATTTAATTCTACGAAACGGACCATACTGTTCTCTCCTCCCATAGCACCGAATACATTCCAGAAAGGAACCCCTGCCTTTTTAGCGGCTTGCCTTTGCGCATGCAGCAAGGCTAACACGGCCGGCATCGTCTCGAATTCCCCATCGTCTTGACGGCTTCTGTCCGACACCCCCAACATCAATATATCGGCTTCCGGAAAACAAAGTCGTATATGGTTAATGACCTTTATCATCCGGCTACTATACCATCCATAATTCATCACGTTGTCGCTCACGACATTCAATCCATACTGCAAAACGATCAAATCATACGGACGGATCTTATTCAACGCTTGGCAACGGGAAACATCCAATCGCTCCAATATCATACCTGAGTTTCCCCGGAGAGAGAAGTTATCTACCACGATACCTGAATGATCCTCCATAGCGACCCCTAATGCCCGGAACTCCGGTGTATTCTCAAAAGTGAAATCCGCTTCGGTGAACGTCCCTTCCAACTCGTATTGGGTTACGATTGATGTGGCGGGAAGCATTTCTTGCAGGGTATCAGCGGAAGCGTTGCAAACCAAGCGCATCTCCGTATTCTTATTTTGCTCATAAATCAGTTTCAAGGAAGAGAACGTATGAAGCTCCGGATAACGCTTAGTCGTCTTCACATGGATAGAGGCGTTTGCCTCGTTTGCCTCGAACATCATCCCGGATAAGGTATATCCATGCTCACGATCTGTCAACATAGACCAAGTAGTCCATCCGGAAGAACGTTGCTCCACGGTTGGACGGAACTGTGCCGCTACGGAGGTAACAGGCACAAAACCAACTCCCCGCCCCCCAAATTCCTTCTGCATCCCGGAACGGAAATCGGCCACCATAATATCTCCTTCGATAAAAGAATCTCCAAGGAAGGCCACACGTACCGGACGATTCAATTCCCGCCTGTTTTTTAAGGCGGCGAAGAATCGTTTCAAACCGATATGTCCAAGAGAATAGTCCTCAATATGAGCCCCTAGCGAATCCGCCCCTTGGACAGCATAGACCGCTTTGTATAATGAATCACGAAGAACCAAAGCCACAGAATCTATTCCTGCGGAACGCTGGA
The DNA here is from genome assembly GCF_004793765.1 of Parabacteroides distasonis. Taxonomy (GTDB): domain Bacteria; phylum Bacteroidota; class Bacteroidia; order Bacteroidales; family Tannerellaceae; genus Parabacteroides; species Parabacteroides distasonis_A. Next base: position 57,477 of record NZ_SRYM01000010.1, read on the forward strand.
TAGAATCCCTTAATACCACCGAATCTACTTGAAGGGTATCCGCTTGTTCCAATTCTTGTTTCAAAGAATCCAAGGAAAGCTTTTCCTCTTTCACCTTGAAATCCGATAAAAGATCTACTCTTTTGATCTTATACCCGAATAACGTATCCGGAAGGCTATATAAACCAAAGCTCATCAACAACGTCAGCGACAGTAACGCTAACACTCTACCCAAATTATTATCTTTGTTCATCTAACTTTTGCTTACAAGGAGACAAAGATAGGCAAGTTTGCCTACCCGGAAATAATCTTCGGACAAAAAATAACCTTAAATTATCCGTTCAGGGTGGATCATCCCTTAAACGTAAGTTGAGACAAAAAGAGATGCAATAATGAAGGCTCCAGCAGCATTGGGAAAATCAATCCATAAATAGCTCCATAGAAATGGGCATTATGATTTATGTTATCTCCTGTTTGTTTCGCCATATACTGGCAATAGGCCAGATATAGCAAGCCGAACACGATACCGGGGACAGGCAGCACAGCGAAAAACAAGATCTTCCCCCAAGGATCAAGGAATATAGAGGTAAATAGAACCGCAGATACCGCTCCGGACGCACCGATAGAGACATAATACGGATCTTTTCGCCGTTTTATCAAGTCGTAAAGCGAAGCCACGATCATTCCCCCGAAATAAAGGGCCAGATAAGCCCCACTACCGAATCCCATATATCGAAACGTTCGCTCGATATAGAGCCCAAATGACCAGAACGTGAACATATTCACTAGCAAATGTGTCATATCCGCATGGATAAACCCATGTGTCACGATACGATAATATTCATGATTCCGGATCGTACGATATGGGGTAAACGCTAATTTCATAAATAACTCCCTATTACTAAAACAGATAAAAGAGAGAACCACTGTTGTTCCAATAATCAAATAAGTAATCATATATTCTATATATTTTTCTGATGAGCCACAAAGCAAAGCATAAATTCCGGTTTATACAAATATCGGGATATATAATAAAAAAGTGGATATAGGCTTTTCACATATCCACTTCTTATTTGTTACTTAAATAAGACACTACTTCTTGCTATCGATTACCAATAACGGAGTATCGGTGTGGAATAACATTTTTCTCGCGATCGAAGGATTGAACATTCGGGCTAGGATATTACGGCGATATGTGCTTAAGGCTATAATATCAATTTGTTTATCACGAACAAATTTCTCGATGGCTAACAGCAAGTCACCATCGGCCAGCACCGTATGGGAAATATGGGCATGTGGATATTGTTTCTTGAAATATTCACGGACGCCCGTCAAACGAATCTCATTCCATTCATCTTTGCTGGTAGAGATATTGAATAGATGAATATTAAAATCAAAACCTTTGATGATCTCCATAAACTCGTCGAAAGCGACCAAATCTCTCTGGTTAAACGATGTAGCGAAAGCGATATTCTTAGCGTCTCTCAAATCCGTGAAAGGAACGTTCTCCGGTATCGCCAATACAGGAACCCGGTTCACCTCGATAACCTCCCCGGTCACGCTACCGATCAGATCTATATCTTTTTGGCTCTTGCCTCTCGTTCCCATCACGATCAATGTCGGGTGATATTCCTTGCTATAGGCGATGATCTCCTCTTCCGGCAAGCCTTCACGTAATACATAATCGTATTTTACCTTTGGTAATTCGCCACAGGACATCTTCCGGTTGATATGCGTGCAAATATTCTCCATATCGATACGGACACGCTGTAAAATGTGTTGTACAGATTCCTCCTCGTTTATTTGGTAAGCCAATGTATCTCCCATCGGAATAGCGGATGGGAAATAGGGGCTGAAATAGGCATGCATAATCATCACCTCCGCACCTACCTCATGCGCGTAATTAATTCCCAACTCACAAGCCTTGGCGGAATAATCCGAGAAATCAATCGGGATCAGCACTTTCTTGGCCGCATTAACCTTCGCTTCTTCCTCTTTCGGCTCCTCAAACCACTTATTGTCTTCAATAATGCGTAAAGCATGCGGTAAATCACTCTCCTTAATACGCACACGTACTCCTGCCGAAACAACGGGCTGGATCTGGTTTACATTATGTATATAGACCTCTATGCCTTCTGTTTCGAGGATTGTCTTGAGAATCTGGGCTTTCTCGAACGTGTGGATAGCCAATGTCACTAATTTATCTTCCATACTCAATACATTTTTATAGATGAAACAATCAGGATTTATGAATTGTTGAATAAAAAAAATCCCAAAGCGTTCTTTCATTTAGCTATGGGATTTTTTATACGAATGAATTTCTCTTACGCTTCCTGTGCTTCGGCATCCTGACTCTCGGCCAATATCTGCAAAGCACGCTCGAAAATAGTCGTGTCATCTAAGACAACCAACCCTCCGTCCGGACCGGGCTCGATATGGAAACCACAACTCCGTCCATCTTGAAAATTATGTCCACCGAAATAGTTACGGACTGTCTCTACCTTTAATCCCAGCTCATCGGCGATGCGTTGTGTACTTCCGTCTGGTAACGAATCTTTAATTCTTCTCAGTTCGTTAAATGTAATTGTCTTTGTCATGGCTTTCTTATTTTGAAGGTTAATACTTTTGTTTAATATTATGGCACTAACTTAGTCATTTAATAGCATTGAAACAAATTATTATTGAGAAAATGAACTGAAAACAAATATGCTTTACGACATACTTAACGAAAACCTCTTATATTAAGCACGATACCAATTGCTCATTAAAAAGGGCTATTAAAAGGATGGTCAACCAAATCGCATAGGTGATCCAGCGTTTCCGGGTATCCGAGTAAATGGCCTCCGGACATACCCAAGAATCCGCCGGAATCAATTTAGACCTTATATAGAGGTATAACAGATATACAAGATACCCGAATAACAGACCGGATAAAGCTCCCGGAATAATATCCGTGATAAAATGCACTCCTAAATAAATACGAGTATAGGAGGTCAAGATCGCCCAAAAGAAAATAGTCCATCCGAATAGTTTATTCCTGAAGATCAGCGTCATCAAGGTTGCGAAGCCGAAAGCGTTCGCCGCATGGCTGGAGATAAATCCATACATACCGCCCCGATAGCCGAACACCACCTTTACCTGATCCATAAAGTCCGGGTGATGAGTCGGACGGAAACGAGTGAAGATGGGTTTACAAACATGCGAAGCGAACTGGTCGCATAGCGTGATCGTCAAGACAATGGCCAATAAGATCAACAACCACTCCTTCCAGTTCTTCTTATAGCACAATACCACCAATATAAAAAAGGCTAACGGTAGCCAAACCGCCTTGCCTGAATAGATCCACATAAAGCGATCTAAAAAAGCGGAGTCGCTACCGTTAAGCATAAAGAACGCGTCACGTTCCCAAACTAATAATTGTTCTAGCATGTATCAGATTTTTTCTATGTCTTTACTAGGCATCCATCCTACATTCCCATCCTCAAGCTCGATCTCGCTCCATTCGCCGAGCGTACTCTTCACGGTCACGTTCGTTCCCTCGTGCAATACGAAAAGATCCGTACCGCTAGCGTCGGGAGAGCTCTTCACCGTAACGGTCGGGGCGAATACGATAGCGTGTTTACGGTTTATCATCTCATCCTTCTGGTCGCTGGCGAATATATTGGCAAAAACAACCATGATAATAAATAGGATACCCAAATAGAAACCGATCTTCTTCAAGCGTACCCAACGGGAGAAGAAGAACAAGATCAAGCAACCGATAAACAACAGGAAGCACACGATACCTGTCTTCGCCCAAGAGTCTGCGGAACCGAGGTTCTCCACGCTCTTAAACCATTTTACCAAGAAAAAATCACCAACCGGCTCAATCTTATCGATCGTCTTCTGACGGGCCATCTGTAAATTGAAGCGAGCATCGCTATCACCCGGATCCAGCAGAAGGCAACGTTCGTAGTTCAATATAGCCGGAGCGATCTTACCCGCCTTATAATAGGCATTTCCCAAATTATAATAAACGGCGGCAGACTCGCCATTGCTCTTCAAGATTCCCTCATATAGCTCGATCGCCTTCGCGTAATCTTCTTTCGTGTAAGCGACCTCGGCCTCCTTCAAGGCGGTATCTTGCGCATAAGCAGATCCTATCAGACATAGAGTCAATAAGAAAAACAATACCTTTCTTAAATTTATAGTCATCTTCATCTTCTTACTTTTTAATTGTATTCTCCATTTTACCAATAGCGTCTACCGTCAGCTCATACAGCTTATCCATAGCATCCGACGCTTGGGAAGGAGCGTAACGAGCGAACTCACAAGTATTCAAGATATCCATGAACTCATTCGTCAAGGATTCGTCTACACCGTATTTAGCCAATTCTGTCTCTACGTTATCCTTGGTCAGATCGGATTGCGGGATACTCAGCTTATCGCTCAAATAGCCCCACAACGCACGCAGCACCTCGTCGTAGAATTCTTCCTTCTTATTCTCTTTCATCAGCTTGCCAGCGTTCTTCAGACGTCTAACCGCCATCTTGTTCGCCTTCTTGGTACGAACCAAGGCGATGTCGGCGTTTTCCTTCACCTGCTTACGATAAATAAAGAAGAATACGATAAACAAGATAGCCGGTACGATATAGCAAAGATAATACATAAAGGAACCGAAGAAAATACCATCACCTCCCTCGATAAAGGAGAAACCTTTCGTCTTCAAATAACGGATATCCTTGCCTAAGTATTTCACGCTCTCCTTATTGCTGAAGTTCGATACGACCGGGGAAGAACCGCTACCCCCCTTGCCTTGCTCCACATGTAGCTTATAAGGATCGGACTTGATCGTCTTATAGGAACCGGACTTGATATCGAAATAGGAGAAAGCGATCGCCGGGATCTCGAAATCACCCGCATAACGGGGTATCGCCATATATTCGATCGTCTTGCTTCCACTGACACCGGCGGTCGTGGTCCTGATGTCCATCTCTACTTTCGGATCGTAGACATCGAAATCGTTCGGGAAAACCACTTCCGGGTTCTTCACCAACTTCACGTTTCCGTTACCCGTGATTTTCACCTTTACGGTTACGGCCTCGTCTGTCTTGACGTTGTTCGAGTTAATATCAGCCGTCATGGAGAACGTACCTACGGCACCGGAGAAAGAAGCGGGCTTACCGGAGGGCAAAGGCTTCACGTCGATAGTAACCGGGGAAGTGGTCAGCACCTTGCTCACATCCCGATACGAGTCGAAAAAGCTATCGAAGATGCTACCACCACCCGCTTGTCGCATACGGACACGCACCACGGCATCATACTTCCCACCTTCGATCGTAATCTTACCGGAGCGTTGGGGATACAGGATCACCTGACGCATTACGGCCGACTGGTAGTTACGCCCGTTGTAGTTTTCCAAGGTCAGTTGTTTCTCCTGCGGCAACTCAACCTCTTGTACCAAGAAACCCTCGAACTCCGGATATTTCAATCCCGTAATCGAGAAATTTTCCAAGGAATAGACCTTGAAAGTCACCAAGAAACCTTCTTGCTCGAACACGCTTCGTTTGGATATGTCCATCTTCACGAACAGCCGATCGTTAGAGATCGCCCCGCTCGCCGTCGTTGTCTCCGCCTCTTGCTTACCCGCCTTATCAGCCGGAAGCACCTTGATGGCCAAGCCATTCGATGTATAATTAGAACCGTTCACCTTGATCGTTGCCGGAGCGATATTAAACGTACCTTCCTTCTTCGGCATCAAGACATACGTATACGTAACGGTTGTCTCGCTGGTACTCTTCCCGTTCACCCAGCTACTGCTATAAGAAGTGGATTGGGAAGGCCCCATTAATACGTCAAAGTCAGGCATCTCCTGTACTCTCAAATCCTTGCCTTCGGCATTGACGGTGAAAGTCAAGCGAAACTGCTCTCCCATTACCACCGCTTGGGGCGCCGAGGCCTTGAAGGTCACATCCGCGGCCTTTGTCGCCACCCTTGCCGTTAACATCAGGATGAATAAGAAAATTAATTTCCTCATTGTGTATCTCATTTTTTCGTTAATTATCCAGTTTACCACTCCTTCTCGGTTTTCCGGCGTTGTTGCTGCTGCATCTGTGCCTTCTTCACCTTCTCTTGAGTGTCTTTCTCGTCTTGCAGGAAGGCGTCCAACATCTGCTGGGCATTGTCCTTGCTCATTTGCTCGCCCTGTTGCTGTTGCTCTTGGGTCTTATCCTGTTTCTGGTCGTCTTGCGGCTGTTGTTGTTGCTGTTGCTGCTGATCGTCCTTCTGATCCTTGTTCTCCTGCTTGTCGTCGTTCTGTTGATCTTGGCTCTGATCCTGATTCTGCTGATCCGACAGCAGTTTCTGGGCCAAGGCCAGATTATAACGGGTCTCGTCATCTTTCGGGTTCAAGCGAAGCGATTGCTTATACACCTCCACGGCCTTGCCGTAATCCTTGTTCTGCATGAAGATATTCCCCATATTATGATACACCTCCGACAAGCGTGCCTTCCCTTCCGGCGTAGCCACCATCTTCTCCCCTTGCCCGGCGATCAATTGATATTGCTCGGCGGCCTCGGGGAACTTGCCTTGCTTGTATAGGGAATTCCCCAGATTATAGGTTCCTTCCGTAGAGCGGGGATTCACCTCCAAGCTCTTGCGATAAGCGATCTCGGACTCGGTGTATTTCTCGCTCTCATAAAGCTTATTCCCCTCACGCACGTTCTTCCGTTCCGCTTTCTGGGCAGAGACCGCCCCGGCACTGAGCGCCAAGACCGATACCCATATCATAGATTTATATATACGTCTCATCACTTCGTCGAATTAAGAGAATAATTTTACTTTCCTAAATATACGGTTCTTACGATCCAAGGTCATGAAATCGGCGATCAAGAGAAACAAGGCGATCCAAGCGAAAATCTGGAACTGCTCGTCATACTCGGAATAGACCTTGCTATCCAGCTCCGTCTTATTCATTTTCTCGATTTCCTTCTGAAGGGCTTTCAAGGCAGAGTTCGTATTGTCCGCACGCACATACATACCGTTTCCGGCGGCGGCGATCTCTTGCCCCATCTGCTCGTTCAGCTTCGTGATCACCACGTTTCCGTCCTTATCCTTCATATAGTTATTACTTCCTTGGATGGGGATCGGAGAGCCTTTCGGATCACCCATTCCCACGATGTTCACGTGGATGCCCTTCTCGGCGGCGGCTTTGGCGGCACCGATAGCGTCGTCCTCATGGTTCTCGCCGTCGGTGATCAAGATGATCGCCTTATCGGTCGCCTCGTCCGGGGTAAAGGAACGGGCGGCCAAGTTGATGGCGGCACCGATCGCCGTACCTTGCGTAGAGACCATCGACGGGTTGATAGAGGACAAGAACATCTTGGCGGAGATATAATCCGAGGTGATCGGCAACTGCGTGAAAGCGTCGCCGGCGAACACGATCAGACCTACCTTATCATTCGTAAAGCCGTCCGTCAATCGGGATAGCATCTGTTTGGCCTTATCCAAACGGTTGGGCGACACGTCCTCGGCCAACATGGAGTTGGATACGTCCAGACACACCATGATCTCTACTCCCTGACGCTTCACCGTCTCCAGTTTCGAGCCGAATTGAGGCCCCGCTATAATAAAGATAACCATGGTAATGGCTCCGAACAACAGCCAAAACTTCAGATGCTGGCGCTTGGTCGATACCTCGGGCATCAACTCAGCCAACAACGTAGGGTTACCGTATTTCTTTATCGCTTTCTTCTTCACGATCATGGCGTACACGTAGAACGCCACCAACGCCGGTAGGAGAAAAAGCAAATATAAAAAGTCCGGATGCGCAAATCGAAACATAAGCCTTTTATCTTTATGGTATATTTCTCAACAATGTATTTCTCAATAAGATCTCCACCAGCAACAAGGCGAACACCAGCAAGGCCCAGTTCTTATACTCCTCCTGCTTCTTGCTGTACTCCTGTACGCTGATCTTGGTCTTCTCCATCTGGTCGATCTCGGAATAGATCTCCTTCAGGCTGGCGTTGTCCGTAGCACGGAAATATTGCCCGCCCGTGGTAGAGGCGATCTGCTTCAACGTAGCCTCGTCGATCTCTACCGGTATATTTTGGTACTGCACGCCGAAAGCGGTCTGGAACGGATACGGCGCCATGCCTTTCGTCCCGACTCCGATCGTATAGACACGCACGCCGAACGTCTTGGCGATCTCGGCAGCGGTAACCGGAGCGATCTCGCCGGCGTTGTTCGAACCATCGGTCAGAAGGATGATCACCTTCGACTTAGCGTGGCTGTCCTTGATACGGCTCACGGCATTCGCCAAGCCCAACCCGATAGCCGTTCCGTCTTGGATCATACCGCTCTGGATGTCCTTGAAGAGATTCAACAAGACCGTATGATCCGTTGTCAACGGGCATTGCGTAAAGCTCTCGGCAGAAAAGACCACGAGGCCGATGTTATCGTTCGGACGGCCGTTGATGAACGACGCAGCCACATCCTTCGCCGCCTCCAAGCGGTTCGGTTTCAAGTCTTGCGCCAGCATACTACCCGAGATATCCATCGCCAACATGATATCAATACCTTCCGTGGAAGAATTGGACCAACTATTCGTGGATTGCGGACGGGCCAAGATCACGATCAGCAGCGCTACCGCTACCATACGCAACACGAAAGGCACGTGACGCAAGTACACGATCCATGATGCCGCTCCCGGCGCCTCGAACGCCTCCGACGAGGAGACCTGCAAGCTGGCCTGACTCTTGCTCAGCTTGTAGACGTACCATCCGATCATCGGAATGAGCAACAACAATAAATATAAATAACCAGGATTCGCAAATACCATCTCTCTTAGTCCTTTAAATTAGTTGTATCGTTCGTAGATTCGGGTTCTTGCTTCTCCTCCACCTTCGTCTGGTTCACGAACAAATACGCGTTCATCATACTCAAATCATTCTCGTCCGGCAGCGGGTTCATCTTGGCGAATTTCACGAAGTCTGCCAATTGCAGAATCTGCCTCAAGTTATCGTACACGCTCTGCGCCTCGGAGTTCTTGCGAACCAGGTCTAAGATCTCCCCGGAAGTCATCTCCATGGCACTGATACCGAAACGTTCCTCGATATACTTACGCAGCGTATCCGTGATTAAGGTGTAATACTCCTTACCCCGTCCCTGCTGCCAGAGTTTCTGTTGCTTGATCTCGTCCAGTTCCTTGATAGCCTGCTCGTGAGGCGGGAGCTTCGGCTCCTCTTTCTTGAATGGTATCAACGACTTCTTCGCACGCATCCGTTTCACGATATAGGCGATCACGCAAATCAAGAACAGGGCCAGCAAGATCCCGTAAATGATCGGATAATAATCGGCCCATACGAAAGGCGGTTTCCATACGGTCTTGATGTCGTTGAACTCCTCCGGCTTATCCGCGTTCACGGGAATCGTGGAGACCTTCAAGGCGACTTGGTTGGAATATACGGTATCCACCCCGTCTATCACCTTCAACGGAGGCAACAGATAGAGCGACGAGTCAAACGAGGTAATCAATACATCCTGCTTGATAACGAGCCGGTCGTTCTCGATCTCCGTGGAGTCCGCCTTGGAGAGATTCAGTACCTCCACACCCGTCATCAAGGTATCGTTCGGGATCACGATCTGCACGGGGCGATCCTTATCCGCCGTTACCGTAAGGTGCAAGGTAGTCTGCTCTCCGATCAATATGGCGGCCGAGTCGATAGCGACATCGATCAACGGCCTTTGCGCATATGCCCTTCCCCCCGCGAGGGAAGCGGCGGCGACCAGAAACAGGATACTTTTCTTTATCAATTTCATCTGCTTGCTTTAATTACGTTTGTCAAAAAGGGCAATCAATGCTTTCACATAATCATCCTCGGTACGGACAGATACGGAGTCTACACGGCATTTCTTGAACGTATCGCTCATCTTCGCCTGCCGTTTCTCCCACCATTCCTTATAGGCCGCACGCACACGGGCGGAGGAACTGTCTATCCATCGCTCCTTCCCGGTCTCGGCGTCCTTGATCTTCATAAGTCCTACGGCGGGAAGCTCGGTCTCACGACGGTCGTACACCTGAATGGCTACCATGTCATGCTTGCGGTTGGCCACCGTCAGGGCGTCCTTGAAACCCTCCTTGTCGATAAAATCGGAGATGAGGAAAGCCGTGCAACGCTTCTTGATGGCGTTGGTCAAGTATTTCAACACTTGGCTGATATCCGTTCTTGTCTCCTCGGGATGGAAATCGATCAGCTCCCGGATAATATAGAGGATATGTTTCTTTCCTTTCTGGGGTGGGATAAACTTCTCGATCTTGTCCGAGAAGAACACCACGCCGATCTTATCGTTGTTCTGTATCGCCGAGAAAGCCAAGGTAGCGGCGATCTCGGTGATCACCTCCTTCTTCATGACGTTGACGGAGCCAAAGTCACGGCTACCGGACACGTCGATCAGCAGCATCACCGTCAGCTCACGCTCCTCCTCGAACACCTTGACGTAGGGGCGGACGTAGCGGGCGGTCACGTTCCAGTCGATATCCCGGATATCATCGCCGTACTGATATTCCCTCACCTCGCTGAACGCCATACCACGGCCCTTGAAAGCCGAATGGTACTGGCCGGCGAAGATGTTACGGGAAAGGCCACGGGTCTTTATCTCGATACGGCGGACCTTTTTTAATAATTCGCTTGTCTCCATTTAAGGAACTTCCACTTTATTTAGTATCTCGCTGATTACCTCCTCAGAAGTCAAGTTGTTCGCCTCGGCCTCATAACTCAAGCCGATACGATGGCGCATCACGTCGTGGCATACCGCACGGATATCCTCCGGGATCACATAGCCCCTGCGCTTGATGAAAGCGTACGCACGGGCGGCCAACGCCAAGTTGATAGACGCACGGGGGGAAGCGCCGAAAGAGATCATGCTCGCCAGGTTCGGCAAACCAGCCTCAGCCGGGAAACGGGTAGCGAAGACGATATCCACGATGTAACGCTCGATCTTCTCGTCCAAGTAAACCTCGCGAACCACGTTACGGGCGTCGAGGATCTCCTCTTTCGTCAAGATCGGCTTGATCTCCGGACGTTCTCCGGATATATTCTGGCGTATGATCAGTTTCTCCTCCTCCTTCTTCGGGTAATTGATGATCACCTTCAACATGAAACGGTCTACCTGCGCCTCAGGCAACGGGTACGTACCCTCCTGCTCGATCGGGTTCTGGGTAGCCATTACCAAGAACGGCTTCGGCAGCTTGTAGGTACGCTCGCTGATCGTGACCTGACGCTCCTGCATGGCCTCCAACAAGGCACTCTGCACTTTCGCCGGGGCACGGTTGATCTCGTCCGCTAACACAAAATTAGCGAAGATCGGGCCTTGCTTTACCTGGAACTCTTCGCTTTTCTGACTGTAAATCATCGTACCGATCACATCGGCCGGCAGTAAGTCCGGGGTGAACTGGATCCGGCTGTATTTAGCGTCGATCAACGACGACAATGTTTTAATGGCAAGTGTCTTAGCCAAACCCGGCACACCTTCCAACAGGATATGTCCGTCCGAAAGCAAACCGATCAACAAGGATTCAACCAAATGCTTTTGTCCGACGATTACTTTGTCCATGCCCATCGTAATCATGTTCACAAACGAGCTTTTACTCTCAATCCGCTCATTCAACTCACGAATGTCTACTGTCTGACTCATAAGATTTATTCTATTATATTGTTATTATATTGTCCCAATTTTACGTTGATTTTTTAGGATGCACAAAATTAGAAATGTTAAATTCGTATCCTTCACTTTTGCAGTTAAATAATACTAACCAACACTTCCTTGTTTTGTTTTATTTTACTTAAAAAAGGGGGATTTCTCTTACTCCCCGGCAAGTATCTCTGTTTGTAGGGCGGCGGCTTTCTCCCGCGACTCACGGCTCTTGGCGTCGATGCCATACGATTCCGGAGCGGGTATCTCGACCACGGTACCGATCGGGACGTTGTTCGGGTCTTTTATAACAGCCTTATTATGTTGGTAAATATACACCCAGAATAATTTATTGCCATAATATTCCAAGGCGATCATGGTGAGGCGGTCGCCATGCTCGATCTTCACCTGTCCCAATGGTTTGGGCTCCGGTTCCACATAAGGCTCCGGTTCCGTATGCCGGGTCTTCGCCGCTACCGAGTCCGGATGAAGCATCCAAGCTGGTTCTCGAACCGTGTCCTTGGCCGCATCCTTGGCTTCCGTTATCACCTCCTCCCGGGCAGGCGCCGGTTTCCGATCATTCCTTCCCAGATAGAAGAACACAGAGATTACGATTATCAAAAAGGCGACGATCATTAATACCCCCTTCTCCTCCGGTTTCCTACAGGCTCGCCCTTCCGGTCTCTCTGGTATGGGAGATGGCTCCGCTACCGGTTCAAGTTCCGGTTCTGATACCGATGGCGGCTCCGGATCAAACGCTTGCCCTGGCTCAGGCAATGGTTCGGGTTCTAGTGCCGGCTCGGGTTCCTCCTCGGGCCGGGTATCCGCTAAAGGGATCTCCTTATCCGGCATCACCTCCTCCACGGACTCGTCTTCCGTTTCCTTCTCCTCCACGGACTCATCCATGTCCGAGAAATCCACGTTCTCGCTGATTTCTGTCGTCTCAAAAATGGAGAAAGGCTTGTTTACCTGTTCCCGCAGGTCTTTATCCGGCAGGAAAGAGAATTTATAATGCGCAGGGATCAAGAAACGTTCGCCGGTATTCACGTGGATACTCTCCCGCTTCTCCACGGAGATAATCTTGAAAGTACCCAAGCCCTTTACTTTTACGATCTTATCCGTATAGACCCCTTCGGATACCACCGAGATGAAATCCCTCAAGAAACGCTCTACCTCTCCTCTATCCTTACCGGTACGCTCCGATAATAAACCGGCTAAATCTTGTATATTCAGCCGGTTATTCATGATCACCCAATTCCTTTAAACGGTTCTTCACGGTCGTTCCGGGCTTGAACACGGGAACTAATTTAGGGGGAACCAGATATCGCTTCCCGTTCGCGGGATTCACGGAAATACGTTCCGCTTTCTTTTTCACCTCGAACTGGCCGAAGCCTTGCAGATAGATCGTATCGTTATCCACTAATTTCGAACTTACGACGGAACTGAGCGCAGAAAGCATATCGGAAACTTCCTTCGAAGTCCAATCCATGCGATTCGCCAATTCCGTTATAAGTTCCTTGTTTTTCATATCTAATTCCATAACAGTTCGTGCTACTATATTAGTTATTTTTTCGTAAACCGACAAATATATTGACAGTTTTTACATCAACTCAACACTTTGCCATACAGATCAAACGCTTGTGCGTCAATCACCTTTACTTGGTGAAAACTGCCCGGGCTCAAGGAGGTCTCCTTGGAAATCAATATTTCCGGATCTACCTCGGGCGAGTCGTATTGCGTACGTCCCACGTAGAAATCCTCCTCCTCGCGGTCTACGACCACCCGGAAGGTCTGTCCCACTTTCGAGGCGTTCACGTCGGCGGAGATGCCTTCTTGCACACGCATCAGGTAGTCCAGCCGCTCTTGCTTCACCTCCTGCGGGATCTCGTCTTTATAATGCTTATAGGCGTAAGTACCCTCCTCGTGGCTATAGGCGAAAGCGCCCATGCGCTCGAAGCGGATATCTTTCACGAAACGGACCAATTCCTGGAAATCCTGCTCCGTCTCGCCGGGATGCCCCACCATCAAGGTGGTGCGCAGATGAATGCCCGGCACTTCCCGGCGCATACGCTCCAGCAGCTCATAGGTCTCGGCCTTCGTGATATTGCGGCGCATCATCCTCAACATCGGGTCGCTGATATGTTGCAGGGCGATGTCCATATACTTGCAGACGTTATCACGCTCACGCATCACCGGAAGCAGGTCGTAGGGGAAACGAGACGGATACCCGTAATGCAAGCGGATCCACTCCACGCCCGGGATGTCGGACACCCGCTCCACCAGTTCCGGCAGGGCCATCCGCTTATAGCGATCGAGGCCATAAAACGTCAGGTCTTGGGCGATCATCTGGAATTCTTTCACGCCTTGCGCCACCAAGCCACGCACCTCGTTCACGATCTCCTCCATCGGACGGGACTGGTAGGCCCCGGTTATGATCGGGATCGAACAGTAGGAGCAGGTACGGTTACATCCCTCCCCGATCTTCACGTAAGCGTAGTGCCTCGGGGTGGTGAGCACACGATCCGTAGCCAGCTCCTGATGATACGACTTGCCCAGATCAGAGATCAACTCCTTCCAATTGAATTTCCCGTAAAAACGATCCACCTCGGGAAGTTCCTTCTCCAGATCTTTCAAGAAACGCTCCGACAAGCACCCCATCACGAAGAGCTTCCCGATCCGTCCCTTCCGCTTTTGCTCGCCCAGCTCGAGGATCATATTGATAGATTCCTCTTGGGCGTCGCCGATGAAACCGCAGGTATTCACCACCACGATCTCGCCATTGATCTTATGGGGATCATGTTCTACCGTATAGCCGTTGGCGACGAACTGGCGCATCAATTGCTCCGAGTCCACAAGGTTCTTCGAGCACCCCAGCGTGATAATATCTACTTTATTTTTTCTCATTCTCCAAATAACGAATTGACAAACTCACGTTTGCGGAATACTTGCAAATCCTCCATCCCCTCGCCCAGTCCGATATATTTCACGGGGATACGGAAATGGTCGGAGATACCGATCACGACACCTCCCTTGGCGGTACCGTCCAGCTTGGTCACTGCCAAGGCGTTCACCTCGGTGGCGGCGGTAAATTGTTTCGCTTGCTCGAAGGCGTTCTGCCCGGTAGAGCCGTCCAATACCAGCAAGATCTCGTGGGGAGCGTCCGGAACCACCTTCTTCATCACGTTCTTGATCTTGGTAAGCTCGTTCATCAGGTTGATCTTGTTATGCAGACGTCCGGCGGTATCGATAATCACCACGTCGGCATCGTTCGCCTTGGCGGAGTTCAACGTATCGAAAGCCACGGAAGCGGGGTCCGAGCCCATGTTCTGCTTCACGATAGGTACGCCTACCCGCTCGCTCCAGATCACCAACTGCTCCACGGCGGCGGCACGGAACGTATCGGCGGCGCCCAGATAGACCTTCTTGCCGGCTTTCTTGAACTGGTAGGCCAGCTTGCCGATCGTGGTCGTCTTACCGACCCCGTTCACGCCCACTACCATGATCACGTAGGGTTTCTTGCCCTCCGGAAGCGCGAATCCCTCGGCATCCTCCGTATTGTTCTCCGTCAGCAAGCTGGCGATCTCGTCACGCAGCAACGTGGTCAGTTCTTGGGTGGTGACATATTTGTCACGGGCTACACGCTTCTCGATGCGATCGATGATTTTCAACGTGGTATCCACACCGACATCCGAGGTGATCAGCACTTCCTCCAAATTATCCAACACATCGTCGTCTACCTTGCTCTTACCGGCGATCGCCTTGGTAATCTTGGAGAAAACGCTCTCTTTTGTCTTCGACAGACCTTTATCCAAGGTTTCCTTCTTGTCCTTACTGAAAAAGCTAAAAATACCCATATTTATTTTGTTTCTGTTTTTAATCCATCCTGTTCTTATAATCCTCATAGCCGAACGTACGGTACATCACCAGCCGGTCGTCCTTGTCCCAAAGGGCCAAGGATGGATGCGGTATGCCGTTGAACATATTCGTCTTCACGATCGTGTAGTGGATCATATCCTCGAAAATCAGCTTGTCGCCGATCTCCAGGGGTTTGTCGAACGACCAATCCCCCATATAATCACCGCTCAAACAGCTATTTCCCCCGATCCGGTAGGTAGGTTTCCCTTCCACGGCATCCGTGGCGAAACGAATCGCCGGTTTGTAGGGCATCTCCAAGCAATCCGGCATATGGCAGGTGAACGAGGCGTCGATAATCGCCGTCTTGACACCGTGGTTCTCCACGATGTCCACCACGGTTGTCAGCAAGAACCCGGTTTGCCAAGCGAAGGCACTGCCCGGCTCCATGATCAACTCCAAGTGCGGATATCTCTCCTTGAAGCCTTTCAGCAAAGCGATTAAATGCTCCACGTCGTAATCCTTACGGGTCATCAAGTGCCCGCCTCCCATATTCAGCCACTTGACGTGAGGCAGGAAACGGCCGAAACGCCTCTCCACCTCGGCCAGCGTCCGCTCCAGATCATAGGAAGTGGACTCGCACAAGGTATGGAAATGCAACCCCTCGACACCCTCCGGCAACGTATCACCCAACAGGTCGCAGGTCACCCCCATCCGGGAACCCGGGGCGCAAGGATTATACAAGTCCGTCTCCACGTCCGAGTATTCCGGATTGATCCGCAATCCGCAAGACACCCGGCTACCATCCGCCCGCACCATCGGATAAAAACGATGGAACTGAGAGAGCGAGTTGAACGTGACGTGACTGCTGTACCTCAAGATCAACGGGAAATCGGCCTCCGTATAGGCCGGGGAATAGGTATGCGCCGGACTTCCCAGCTCCTCGAAGGCCAACCGGGCCTCGAACTTAGAGCTCGCCGTCGAAAAAGGGATGTACTCACGTACGATCGGGAACGCTTTCCATAAAGCGAATGCCTTAAAAGCCAATATGATATTCACCCCCGCACGTTCTTTCACGCTCTTGATCAAGGACAGGTTGTTTCTCAGTAATTTCTCCTCCATCACATAGCAAGGCGAGGGTATCTTGTTGATGTCTATCATGCTGTATCTCAGTATTTCATAATGAATATGCAAATATAGCGAAAACATTCGGAGAAAGCAAGGTTTCCGCTCCGAAAAAGCAATAAAAAAACGACTATTTTTTTCATTTAAAGACTATTGTGTTTAGCCCCGGACACTATTGTGCTTGGCGGCGGACACTATTGTATCCAACCGCGAACACGCTTGTGTCTTTTTCTCTTTCTTTCAAAAAAAAACGGTGGCATTTTATGCCGCCTATTCTATTTCTTTTTTTTTTAATATATTTATAATATTAAGAGCAGTGCGAAATGCAGTGCGAAAAAAGAGAACCATTTTTGCATAAAAAACTAAAAAACAATACGTTATCTGTTCGAATAGCAGTGCGAAATGCAGTGCGAAGTACAATGCGGCCCGTGGCATGCTTGGTCATGCCACGGGCTAACATTCAATCATCCAGCACGATAAGCTTAGCGAACTTCAATAGCAATTGCTTTTGCCCGAAATGATCGAAGGCCACCGTAGCCTTCGCGTTGCCCCCCTCTCCTTCTATCGAGACGATCCTACCTTCCCCAAAACGATCATGGCGAACCTTGGACCCTACATGTAAGCCCGATAGATCCGTGGCCGGAGCCGCCGAAAAGCACGATTCCATCGTGTTTTTTAGCTTCGTAAGATGCCCTTGACGCTGTGCCGCTTGCTTCACGGGCGACACGAAATCATCCTCAACCGCCCTTCGTTGCCGGAATGGAGAGGTAAAAGCCGGGCGCCCGTAGCGTTCACCGGCCGAGGCGAATGCGTCTGAAGCACCGGCATCCGAAGGCATATCCAGATACCTGGCGTCTATATCCTTCAAGAAACGGCTGGGCGTACACATATCCGTCTTTCCGTTACGATAGCGGCTCTTCGCGTAGCTCAATACGCAATTCTGCTCCGCACGGGTAATCGCCACGTAGAACAAACGGCGCTCCTCCTCTACCGCTCTCGGGTTATCTTTCGACAGGGACGAGGGGAATAGGTCTTCCTCCATCCCTACCACGAAAACATTCGTGAACTCCAACCCCTTGGCGGCATGCACGGTCATCATCGTGACCTTGTCGGAGTTTTCCTCTTTATCGTTATCCTGATCGGTGAGCAAGGATACCTCC
The DNA here is from genome assembly GCF_004793765.1 of Parabacteroides distasonis. Taxonomy (GTDB): domain Bacteria; phylum Bacteroidota; class Bacteroidia; order Bacteroidales; family Tannerellaceae; genus Parabacteroides; species Parabacteroides distasonis_A. The sequence goes on from NZ_SRYM01000010.1 coordinate 75,266, forward strand.
GCCAAGAAGTCGGACATGGCGACTTGCTCCATGCCCTCCTCACGCCGGATCTCGCAGAACTCGGCGATACCTTTCAGCAACTCCTGCAAGTTCTCTTGCTTGCTCACGCCCTCTACGGAGCGGTCTTGAAACAGGTCGGAAACGATGCCGCTGCGCTTCACCACCAAGGTGGCCAATTCCTCCGCGGAGAGTTTTTTATCCTCTTCAATGAAAGCTTCAATCAAACTCCGGAAATCGCTCAATTTCTTGGCCGTACCATTGTTTATTGGCAACGAGTATTCCAAGGGGGCCTGAAGCACGGTCCACAGGCTTACCCCGTATTCGGTAGCGGCGCCGACGAGCTTGCCTACCGTCGTATCCCCGATTCCCCGGGTGGGATAATTGATGATCCGTTTCAAGGCCTCCTCGTCGTGCGGATTCACGATCAGGCGGAAGTAAGAGATCACGTCCTTGATCTCTTTCCGCTGGTAAAAAGACAAGCCGCCGTAGATCTTGTAAGGGATGCCCCGCTTTCGCAACGCCTCTTCCAAGATACGGGACTGGGCGTTGGTACGATACAGGATGGCGAAATCAGCGTACGAGAACTTCCCCAATATCCCGCGCATCTCGTTGATCCGGGCGGATACGGCGTAGCCCTCCTCATAATCGGAGTACGAGGTGAAGACACTCACCTTGCTGCCCGCCTCCTTCTCGGAATAGACCGTCTTGGGTATCTGACGTGTATTCTTGTCGATCAGGCTATTGGCGGCGTTCACGATATTCTGGGTGGAACGGTAGTTCCTCTCCAGCTTGAAGATACGGCAACCGGTATACAGATTCTTGAATTGCAGGATGTTATCTATATTAGCGCCTCGGAAGGAATAGATGCTTTGGGCATCGTCCCCTACCACGCAGATATGGCCGTGCCCCTCGCAAAGCCGTTGCACGATCAGGTGTTGGGCGAAGTTCGTATCCTGATACTCGTCCACCAACACATACCGGAAGAAGTTCCGGTATTTCTCCAACACGGCCGGATGATCCCGAAACAGGATATTGGTTTGCAGCAACAGGTCGTCGAAGTCCATCGCTCCCGCTTGCAGGCAACGGCTCTGGTAACGTTTGTAGATTTCCCGGAGCAAGGGGACCTTGGCGTTCATATCGCTCTCCACGAGCTCTTTATTGTGCTCGTAGGCCGTATAAGTGATCAAGGAGTTCTTCGCGTTGGAGATCCGGTTCTGCACCATCCCGATGCGGTACACCTTATCATCCAGTTGCATTTCCTTGATGATGGATTTCAGCAGGCTCTTGGAGTCTGTGGCGTCATAAATCGTGAAATTGGAAGGGTAACCGATATGCTCCGCCTCGTTCCTGAGGATACGGGAGAAGATGGAATGGAAGGTTCCCATCCATAGCCGACGGGCCGTTTGCTCACCGGTGATGGCCGCGATACGCTCTTTCATCTCCCGGGCCGCCTTATTGGTAAAGGTCAGTGCCAAGATACTATAGGGAAGCAATCCCAATTGCAATAAATAAGCGATCTTATAGGTCAGTACCCTTGTCTTTCCGGAGCCCGCCCCGGCCACGACCAAGGATGGCCCCTCATTGTAAACCACCGCTTCCCGCTGGCTCTCATTCAGTTGATTCAAAAATTCTTCCACATTCATCCGTTTTAGGGATACAAAATTAGGGAAAATAAGCGATTCCGCATAAAAAAGTTGGGCAGGTCGTCGATAATATATACATTTGCCTGCATATAATCAGTAGTATTAACCAAAACAAGAGACTATGGGGAAATGGGAAATTTTGAGAAAATAATTATTAAGAAAGAGCGGGACAAGATCAGGAGGGAGACTTTAGGGAAGTTCTTTTTTGATTTGGCTAAGTTGGTTTTCGCCGCTATAGTATTGGGAGAAATACTCCTTTTGCAAGAGAATGTTTTTGATAAGAGTTGTTGGGTCATGATAATGACAGGTCTTAGTGTCACCTATTCATTAGCTTGGTTAGGAAATAAAATTTTAAAATAAAAGAATATGATATTAAATCCATTAAGTGCCCTATTCTTAGTAGTAGGAATTATTACAGGTTTATTTATCGCTTGGCTTTACACAAAGCCCGGCAAGAAATGGTTGGATGAGTTATGATACCGTAGGTGGTGTGCCATATTGTGGATCATGGCACACCATCTTCCTTAAAATGTAAGGGCGGGGTCTGCCCACCCTTATAGAATTAGAATACGGTAACTTCCTGCCCTGCGGTATTCGCACGGATTAAATAATCGTACATCGCCTCGCAATACACCGGAGGCAGGTAGAAGCGGCCCGGATAGACCACGCAAAGACTGATTTTCACGGTCACTTGACGGCCTGCCGGCAGACGGTCTATATAACTGTACACACGATCGTCACGAATATCCTGATAATTCACTCCGGCGGTCAAGCTGTCCGTAGCGGACTCATTCAAGAAACGGGTATTCAGTATTTCCCAACCGGCAGGGAAGATCTCCGATACGACCAAATTAGTATATCCCCGGGCAGAGGGGTTCTTTACCGTAACCACGGCAGAGAAGTTCGTACCTTGCTCCAATTTGGCGATATCGACCGGACGGCCGTTCAAGTCCACATAGCTAACCGCCAACGAGACTCCGTTCGCATACGCTTTCTCCTCTCCCTGCTCCGGTATTCCCTCGGTTATGATACGGGCGAAGAGCGTAGATTTACCCGTGTTCTTCAACTCGACGCTCGCCGAGGTTCCCGCCTTATCCAATAAGGTCTCGGACCATATATGCTTATCCGTCCTCATCTGCCCGTCCTTTCCGCCACAAGCGTACGTGAAATCCATGGCCCCGTCTACCCGATATCTAGCGAGGTAGTCGGACAAGGCAACTAAAGCGAATGCCGTAGATTGTGTGCTCAACCAATCATTCGAAGAAAGTTGTTTGGACAATTCTTCCACCAAGGTAGCGGCCTCCTTGCCCTTGTTCAATAAGCAAAGCGTCATTAACTGGATGGATTGATCCCGGACATCACTGCCGAACGTCTCGTCATACTCGGAATAACCGGAAGGAAGAGCCGTCGTCTTGCTGATCAGGTCTTGAGCGACATCCTCACGGCCGACCAAGGCATAGGCGGAAGCTAGCGACCAGCGACTCATGGAGGCCAAGTCTTTCATCTCTTTCAAGCGGTTCATGGCACCCATCTCCGGCGACCCGGCCAAAGCCAATACATACAGGCGATAGGCTTGCGTAGCCTCTTCCGAATCTTTATAATAAGAGGTAACCGGCTTCCAATTACGGGCTGCCCGGCGTAAGTTATTCAATACGCTTTGTCTCATGGCCTCGGGAACCAAGTAACCTCTCTTCGAGGCCTCCAGCAAGAAATGAGTAGCGTAAACCGTACCCCAGCCATTGCTGCTCGTTCCACCCGGCCAATAGGCGAAAGCCCCATCTACGGTCTGGTAAGAGCGCAGACGGCGGATCACCTCTTTCACGGCCTCCTCCGTGGATTTCGCCTGTTGAGGGGTCAAATCCGTAAACGAGGAGATATAAAGCTGCGGGAATCCTTTCGAGGTGATCTGTTCCAGACATCCGTGCGGATAATCCAACAAATAAGATAGACGTGAGGATAAGTTCACGGGGGCGATATCCGACACTTCTAAGGTCAACTGGTTCGTACCCGCGGCACCCGGCATCGCAACCGTCTCTTTCCAAGACTTGCCGGCCTCCAAGGTAGCGGCGGTAACTTTCACTTGCGGGCGGCGTACCGTACGGATCTCGAGCTCCGTCTCATAAACGGATTTATCCCCCTTGCCCGTAGCGGTTATCGTTACCTTCCCGATACCCGGGTTCTTCTTCACCCGGATACGGAACGAGGCCTGCCGATCCCCTTTCCGCTCGAAGCTCAAGCTCTTCGTCGCCTCGCCGACCACTTCCATATTCGAGCTGCAAGCGATAGATACATTCACGGCCCCTACGCCATCCTCGGTAGCGAATACCGTAGCGGGTACTACCATCTCCTCGCCCACGCCGATCACCCGGGGCAAGGTTCCCAGCAGCATTACGGGCTTACGTACCATCACGCTCTTATCGGCATGTCCATAAGCCTCTCCGTTTCCGGCTACCACCATGATCTTGACACGCCCGTTATAATTCGGCATCTGATAGGTATGCCGGGCGGTCTTCCCCTTCTTCAGCAAGAACGGGCCGTCAAACCGGACCACGGGCTTGAAGCGGTTCACGATCGCTTTCGGGCCTTTGTTCAGCGCATCGTCGCCGCCGATACTGAACAATTGCTCGATACGGCCGCCGTAAGCGCCAACCACGTAGTTATACAAATCCCATGTATTCACGCCCAACGCTTCCCGGGCGTTAAACGCCTTCCAAGGCTCCGGCGTACGGAAACGGGTCAGGTCCAGCAAGCCCTCGTCCACGATCGCTAGCGTATAAGCCATCTCCTTTCCATTCTTCTCGGAGACGGAGACGGTATAAGAGGCATCCGGTTTCAGCTCGGCGGGAGATTGGATGACCGGGGTCAGATGGCTGTCCGGAGAAGTTACCGTGAACGGGACCACGCCGTACAAGCGGATCGGCAAATCGTTCTTCGTGATGCCATGAGGCTGCAAAAGGGTGATATAGACGTAAGCGTTCGGCTGCATATCTTTCGTCACATCCAGTCTCACGGTCGTTTGCTTATCCTCGCACGTATGCTCTGTCAAGGAAAGGACACGCACGCCGTTCTCTATACTGATAATCGCACGGCTTCCTTTCGTAGAGGGGAAAGTGACCACCATCTTCTCGCCGGGCGTATAACTATCCTTATCGGTCTTGAAACTAAGCATCGTGGCAGACCCGCTGCCATCAGCGTTACGTCGGCCCTCGTTATAAGGCCAGTCGAAATAACTCATCACGCCGGTAGAGTGCTTGCTATCCTTATCTTTCACGGAGATGAAATACGTTCCCCACTCCTTATCCGGGAACGAGAGCCGGAACGTACCCCGTCCGTTCCCATCCGTACGAATGGTAAATGTCTTTACCGGCTTATTGTAGAAATCCGATACGTAATTGGCCAGACCGCTCCTGTTGGAGTCCCACCACCAATACCAATAGACCTTATATATCTTCACGTCTAACTCCGTATTCGTTTGCGGCTTTCCCAAATAGTCAACGGAAGCGACCTCGTAGGTGTAATCAGTCCCGGTATTTAGTTGTTCCTTGTCTTTCTGCGGAGACTTGATACCGGCATACCGGCGATAAGGCGAGTAAAGCATCCGATCCGCGTCGATACTGAAATCGCCGGATTCCTCATAGACCCGGGTCACTAGGTTTGCCAGCAACATTCCGGGAGCGGTAGAACCCAGCTCGAAGCGGGCTTGTACCGTGGCATCGCCCCGCTCATTGGTAACGCCGGAGATCAGCTTGCTCTCTTCCGTATTAAATACACGGGAAGGATCGTCGAAATAGAACCCCTTATACCCCTCGAAGGTAGTCGGGGTAGCGATAAAGGTACCTTGTATATCATATTTCAAGTTACGGGCGATAGCTCCTTGCAGCCATTCCACATGCAGGCGGGCATCCATAGGCTCACCACGCAACAAGGTCTTCTCCGGCATGGATAAGGCGATCTTCAGGCGGTTCGGCTTGATGGACTCGATGCGGAAGCGCTTCGAGAAAGAGACACCACCCACTTGTACCTTCACGTTCCAAGCGCCTGTAGGAGCGTCCGCTTCGGTAACGAAATCGAAGGCGTAAAGCCCCAGCTCGCCACGGGTCTGCGTCTTACGGGCATACATTTGCCCTAACGGGTTGTACAGTTCCATCACCACCGGATGCTCTGCCGGCAATTGCTTCGCCCGGTCGTTCAGCATAAAGCCCAGATGCAACGTATCACCCGGACGCCATACGCCCCGCTCGCCATAGATAAAGCCCTTGATCCCTTTCTGGACAACCTCGCCCGATACATCGAACGAACTGAGCGAGAGAGCCGATCCGTTATCCACCCGCAGGTAGGAACGCTGGGTTCCCTGTGAGGCGATCAGGTAGAACGGACGTCCCGAGGCGAGATCCAGCCGTACCTGCCCCTTGTCATCGGTCGTGCCTGAGGCCAACGACTGGTGTTGGTAATTATAGGCGGTAACCGTAACTCCTCGCTCCGGCTCCGTACTCTGTATGTTATGCACCAACACGGTCATATCATTATCCTGCCCCATCATGGCGACCAGTCCCAAATTGGTAGCCAAGATATTCTTTCCCTCCACCTTATTAAAGTAATAACTGTCCGAGCAAGGATCACTCCGTTTCTCCCAATTATAATCAGACCAATCATACCGGCGATAATAGTAATACCCTCCCTCGTCAAAACGGGCGGACTCTTCCTTGAAACGGATCTCGTCCGAGGCCAAGATCTGCTCCTTCGAGATCTTCACCGTATCATTCCCGCAAGGATAGGCCGACAAAGGCCGGTCAAACGAAAGCTCCAGACGGTAGATAGCGCCCGGTTCAGGCTCGATCAACCGCTTTAAATCGACCGCGAACGTATTCCACCGGGACAGGTCAAGACCCTCCTCATCCAAGAAGATCGTCTTACGGGCGACCAAGCGTCCGACACGCATCAGCTCCCCGGACTCATCCAAGTTGTTCGATTGCAGGAACTGACCGATATTCTGCTCCAATATCTTGATGACGCTCACCGTAACCCCTCGCAAATAAATCGCTTGGAAAGGAACGGATAATTGCGTGGATTGCGGGATGATCACTCCTTTCCCGATAAAACGGACGTTGGGTTTCTGCTCGTCGGCTACCACTTGACGTACGACGGCCTCCTTTAGGTTCAAGCCGCTTTTACCGCGGATGCCTTGGTTCAGATGGATGTTCATCACACCTTTCTCCCGCAAGTCGGCGTCCGGATACAGGCGTAGTTTGTTGCCATCCACGTTTACGGTCTCCGAGGTATTGCCGGCGATAAAAGCCAAGCCTCTCATATCTTGGGCCGAGTCCAATAATTTCGTGAAAGCTACTTCCACGTAGCGTTCCGGGCCGGATACATATACCACGTCGTATACAGAGAAATCATTCTGATCCGGAATGCTCACCGACACGACATCAGCCTTTTCCACGCCAAGTTTATTAGAAGAGACGGAAAGCCTAAGCGTCCGTTCCCCCTCCATCCCGGCGTGGACATTAGCCAAGGTTACCTCATGTTTCTTCCCGTCCGGGCTATGTTGCCAAGTAGCGTCTACCTTCTCCGAGAAATCCACCAACGACTCCACCGTCTCCGGAGATTCCTTATCCGGCGTAAAAAGCACGGCGGTCAGATCGTACCCATTCTCGTTTTTCTTGTTGATATCCATCGCTTCCAGATTTCCCCGGAGGGCTAAAGGGAGCGTGGTAAAACCAAAAGCGAACCGCTTATCCTTACCTTCCGCCTCAAACCATTCGGACAAATCGGCTTTCACCTGATAAGCGGTATTTCGCTCAAAGCCTTTCTCCGGCTTGAATACCAACGTCCGGTTATTCTCGAAAGCCCATCGTCCCGGCACATCGGGCTCGAGGCGCACGAGTTTCCCCAATCGGTCCGCCTTTAACCGATCCGCCGGGATCTCTTGATTAAAGATCAGGTAAACGGGAGAATACCGGGAAATCTTCCCGGTAGTAAACGCCTCCACGTTCGGATTATAAGGAGGAAGATCTTGATCCGTGGAGCTTGTCGTATTACAACTTGTCAAAAGAGACAAGAGACAAAGCACGCAGAATAAACCGATAGATCGTATCATACACATGAATGTTTAAATGGTTAATCCACAAATGTACATAAATAGAAGGATTTCTCTCCTATATTTTCAGACAAACTGATATTTTTCGTACATTTGTTCTACATATGTTTTATTCAAACAACCTTATACATCATGCCCAAGAAACTATACAAGGAAATCCCCACCGACTACGCCGTCTGCCAGCAACAAGATTGCCCTCGGGCCGGGAAGTGCCTACACCAGATCGCCTACCGGCCACTCATCGAACAACCGGCAACCGTGTTACGGCTGCTGAACCCCATCCTCTGTACCCGGGACGAGGCTTGTCCCTACTTCCGAGACTCCGCTCCCGTCACCTACGCACGGGGCTTCACCGGGATGCAGAGCCGGATGTTCCCCGCGCAATACCAGCAATTCATGTCGATACTCCTGTCCCACTTCGGCCGCAACCCTTACTTCGAGCGGCGAAGAGGCGAGTCGCCACTCTCACCTAAAGAGCAAAGAATCGTGCTAAACGCCCTACGACAGGCTGGGGTGACGGAAGATCTAAGGTTCGATCATTATGAGGAGAGTGTCAATTGGTATGATTGAGGCAGTACTGCGCAGGAAGTACCGCAGTACTTTGCGCACAGTACTACAGTACTTCCTACGGAGTACTGGCAGATGCCTCAGCCATCTATCCAAGTCGCTATTACCGAGGCCGGGACGAGTGTCATGGCACCTCCTCGCATCCCTTTTGGGGATCGGCGGGGCGGCGTGGTGTGTCATGTATGGCATCGTGCCCCGGCAATTATTTCCCGGCCCCTGCTCTACCTTACTATATTCGGCCGAAGGTGAGCTTCTAGGCGCCCGTATCGCAACGGACGGGCAATGGCGTTTCCCGGCGGCGGATAGCTTGCCCGACAGATTCGTGGATTGCTTGCTCACGTACGAGGACAAACGGTTCTTTTACCATCCCGGTATAGACCCCGCCGCCCTCTTCCGGGCGATCCGCTTGAACGGGAAAGCGGGGCGTGTGGTGAGCGGAGGAAGTACCTTGACCATGCAATTGGCACGCATAGCGAGAGGAAACCAAGACCGGACCTTCTACGAGAAAACGATCGAGATGTGCTGGGCGCTCTTTCTGGAAACCACCCATAGCAAACGAGAGATATTGAACCTCTATGCCTCGCACGCTCCCTTCGGGGGAAACGTGATCGGGCTGGAGACCGCCGCATGGCGTTATTTCGGGCGAAGCGCCTCCGAGCTATCGTGGGCCGAGAGCGCTACGCTGGCCGTCCTTCCCAACTCCCCCGCCTTGATCCACCCCGGAAGAAACCGGAAACAACTGAAGGAAAAGCGGGATCGCCTGTTGGCTTCCCTTCAGAAGAAAGGCGTATTGGAGGAAACCGAATACGAGCTGGCCTGCATGGAGCCACTCCCCGAAGCCCCTGTCCCGTTACCCAACGACGCCCCTCACCTGTTGGAAAGACTGGCCGCGGAACAACCGGGGCAACGCATCCAAACCTCCGTCCGCCAAGCCCTGCAACGGCAGACACAGGCCCTCGTAAACCGTTATGCCCGTGAATACAGTTCCAACCATATCTATAATCTGGCGGCGATCGTAGCGGACGTGGAGACCGGGGAGGTATTGGCCTACGCCGGAAACGCTACCTATCCGGCCGACGAGCGGCGGGGGAACCAAGTGGACATCATCACCTCGCCCCGCAGCACGGGAAGCATCCTAAAGCCCTTCCTGTATGCCGGTATGCTGCACGACGGGCTGTTGCTCCCCTCTATGCTGGTATCGGACGTGCCCTTGAATATAAACGGTTTCTCCCCCCAGAATTACAACAAGACATTCTACGGGGCGGTACCGGCCCATGTAGCCATCGAACGCTCCTTGAACGTCCCCTTGGTACGTATGCTCTCCCGGTATAATACCGGACGCTTTATGTTTTTGCTGAAATCATGGGGAATGACTACCTTGCGCTTCTCCGAGGAGCATTACGGGGCCTCCCTGATCTTGGGAGGGGCCGAGGGAACCTTATGGGATCTTTCCGGCATGTATGCCTCCATGTCTCGTGTGCTTAAACATTACCGCACTTACAACGGACGCTATCATCCGGCGGACATCCATCCGCTGACTCCCTTTCCGGCGGAGAGGAAGGAACCCATCCGTTCCCTTACCGATAGCCGGCTCACCGATAAGGCGCTCCTTTCCTCCGCGGCCCTGTGGTACACGTTCGAGGCGATGTCCGCCCTTAACCGTCCCGAGGAAGAGGCCGACTGGCAACAATTCGAGTCGATGAAACGGATCGCATGGAAGACCGGGACGAGTTACGGGGGACGAGACGCTTGGGCGATCGGCACGACTCCCCGCTACGTCGTCGGCGTATGGGCAGGTAACGCTTCCGGCGAGGGCCGTCCGGGACTTACGGGTGTCGGCAACGCCGCCCCGGTCCTTTTCGATCTCTTTTCCCTATTGCCCGGTGGCGAATGGTTCGACCTGCCCTACGATGAGACGCTTCCCATGGCGATCTGCCGGAACAGCGGACATAAAGCCTCGCCCTACTGCGAGCAAACGGACACCTTATACATGCCGCTGTCCGGCAATAACACGGGGGTCTGCCCCTACCATAAGCTCGTACATCTATCGGCGGACGGACGGTACAGGGTCAATAGTTCCTGCGAGTCTGTCGACCGGGTGATCAGCCGCCCGTGGTTCGTGCTTCCTCCCGCACAGGAGTATTACTACCGCAACTATCACATCGATTATGTCCCGCTCCCTCCCATAAAACCCGGCTGCGGACAAGACCTGAACCGCCAGATCGAACTGATCTATCCCGAGCATAACGCCATTCTCTACCTTCCGAAAGGCTTCTCCGGGAAGTCCGAGAAATTTATCTTCAAGGCCGCCCACGCCCGCCGTGACGCTACGATTTACTGGCATCTGGACGAAAGCTATCTGGGAGAGACCACCGAGAATCACCAGATCAGTTGCTCCGTGAGCCAAGGGAAACATCTCCTTACCCTCATCGACAACGAGGGGAACCAGAAGAAAATACAATTCGAGGTCAAGTAAAAAAAGAGGTATAAAGCGCAACCAAAGGCTTATAGGATGTGTTTAAATACAAAGCATCAGAACTTTTAAATAAAATATAAAACTATAGTTATGGGATTTATTTGGTCTATTATCATCGGTATCGTTGCCGGCTATCTGGCTGGTAAGATTATGCGTGGAGGAGGTTTCGGGGTCATTGTTAATTTGATCCTAGGTATTATCGGAGGCGTATTGGGCGGCTGGGTATTCAGCTTACTAGGCATATCGGCCGGTGGCATCTTGGGAAGCTTGATAACCTCTACGGTCGGAGCTATTTTGTTATTATGGATCGGCTCGCTATTCAACAAGTCCAAAAAGGTTTAAGAAGGCGTGCCCGATTATCAAATCATATCATATAAAGGGCAGTCCCGAAAGACTGCCCTTTTATTTAGATCGTTTCCACTTTTTCTTTAGGTAAAACCCATTTCAATACCAGATAACCGCAAAGGCCGGATATAAACGATCCCGTGAATACACCCAGTTTCGCCTGATTCAAGAGATCGGCACCCACCGCTGAATTAGCGTCAAAGGAAAGATTCGCTATGAACAAGGCTACCGTGAAACCGATTCCTCCCAACATGGATACCCCAAATAAATTGCGTTTGCTCATACCTGTAGGCATGGAAGCGAATGGCGTACACGCAAACAAGTAAGAGAAAGAGAATATACCCAATGTCTTTCCGGCAAATAAGCCCATGAACACCGCTAACGGCACATTAACCAACGTCTGGGGGTGGATGTCTCCAAATGTCACACCGGCGTTCACGAATGCGAATAAAGGAAGTATCACATAGTTTACCAAAGGATGCAACTTATCAGCGATGGTCTGCAACGGGCTGATCGTCTTATCCGCCAACGTATGGATGTTATTCAATACCTGAATCTGTGTAGGCGTAAGCACTTCCGCTTTACGAGACTGACGAACCTCGGTATAGTCCAGCATATTCAAATACCCGGTCATATCACACGTGAAATCATCCAGCTTGACAACCGGACGGGCAGGAACCGTAAAGGCGATCAACACGCCGGCGATTGTCGGATGGATTCCTGATTCCAGAAATAGCAGCCAAACGATAAAGCCACCGATATAGAAAAACAATCGGTTGTGTACCCGGAACTTTCCTCCCACATACAACAAAGCGAGGACTATCAGGGATATCAACAAAGGCTCGAAAGCGATATGCCCGCTATAAAACAGGGCGATAATTATAATACCCCCAATATCGTCCACCACAGCCAAGGCGGTTAAGAAGATACGCATGCTCAACGGCACCCGTTTCCCTAACAAGCCCAATACGGCCAAGGCGAAAGCGATATCCGTAGCCATCGGAATAGCCGCCCCGTTTACCTCGGGAGGCGTATTACAGACTAACATATAAAATAAGACCGGCACGATCATTCCACCACAGGCGGCAATGATAGGCAATAACGCCTTCCGCACGGAACTCAACTCACCGATCAATACCTCTTGCTTGATTTCCAGACCGATCACGAAAAAGAAAACCGCCATAAGGGCGTCGTTCACGAAAGCCAGCATAGACATGGTCTCGCCATGATGCGCAAAGAAGTTAAACTGCCCGGCTTGCAGATCAATCGGAAAAGCTAATAATAGATGATACCTATCTGCCCAAGGCGAATTGGCCAAGACCATAGCGACGATGGTGGCGGCAAATAATAAAAGACTAGCGTTCGGCTTCTGTATAGCGAAGCGACGCAACGGTTTAAGGATAACTTTAATTGTACGATCCATAATAAAGTGTTTTTTCTATTAATTGACAGCTTTGGCTTTTCCTGCTTGCTCCAGGTTATAAGCGCTGCGTGTGAGTTTCTCTACCCAGATGACAAATATACCAGTTAAAATTAAATTAACACAATAGTTAACACAGAAATTATCAACCTCGGGTCTTATCAATCTCGAACTCACTAGCCTTGTCTCTACAAAAAACAATTGAAAATTAAATTAGTTGACCGCTTGCTACCCTTTTAGATAAGCGGTCTCAACCTTTAACAAGCGATTTTTGAGGCGTTCGGCCTCCCCTTTACGGATACGAAGCGTCATCTCACAATCCATCTCGAACTTCTGTGAGATGATAGCGGGGCTATCCTCTTTCACGATACGCATGATCCCGTTCAGGTATGGGTATTCGAAAACAACCGTGATATCCTCGTCCACCGTACGTTCCTCGATCTCGGCGGCGGCGATAGCCTCGGCGGCGGCCGTGCGATAAGCGACGATCAGGCCGCTGGTCCCTAACTCGATACCACCAAAGTAACGTACTACGACAATCAACAAATCGGTCAGTTCATTCGAGTTGATCTGTCCGAGGATCGGTTTCCCGGCCGTGGAAGAAGGCTCCCCGTCATCGTTGGCCCGGAACGTCTGCCGCTCTGGGCCTAACACATACGCCCAGCACACATGGCGGGCATCATAATATTGTTTACGGTATTTCTCCAGTTGCTCCTTCACCTCTTCTACCGTACGCACGGGTATAGCATACGAGATAAAGCGGCTGCGCCTCTCGGTATAATATCCCTCGGCTACTCGCTTGATGGTCTTGTAACTGTCGTCTGCCATAAATCAATCCGGTATTTTAGTTTTAGACACTTCCTCCCGGTACGCCCGGAAATCTTTCATGATCTCTTCGATCTCCTCGATGAAATAAGTATCCTTCACCTTATTTCTCACCTCCTCGTAATAGGTCTCTATGGCAGCCAACGCACATACGTCCTGCCCTCTCAGCACGAAGTAAGGTTCCTCCTTCTCCACGCACTGCTTGATCATTTGTATAGGATTCCTCATTTTTTCTTATTTGCTATATCTAACTCTTCTTTCAAGAACGGAGCCGTAAACCCGACACCACTCTCCGCTAAAGCCTCCGGAGTCCCGGTGAAAAGGACGTTACCTCCACGACGCCCCCCCTCAGGGCCCATATCGATCAAGTAGTCGGCGCTTTTGATAACATCGAGGTTATGTTCGATAACGATGATCGTATTGCCTTTATCCACTAGCTTGTTCAATACCCCCAGCAAGACCCGGATATCCTCGAAGTGCAGACCGGTGGTAGGCTCATCCAACACATAAAGCGTCTTTCCCGTATCCCGCTTCGCTAATTCGGTAGCCAGCTTGACACGTTGGCTCTCGCCGCCGGATAAGGTCGTGGAGGGCTGCCCCAGCTTGATATACCCCAGACCTACATCCTGCAAGACCTTGATCTTGGATAAGATCGTCGGGATATTCTCGAAGAACTCCACGGCCATATTGATCGTCATATCCAAGATATCCGCGATAGACTTCCCACGGAAACGAACCTCTAGGGTCTCCCGGTTATATCGCTTGCCATGACAATCCTCGCAAGGCACCAGCACGTCCGGAAGGAAATTCATCTCGATCGTCTTATAGCCATTTCCCTTACAGGTCTCGCACCGTCCACCCGATACGTTAAAAGAGAAACGTCCCGGCTTATACCCTCTCACCTTCGATTCCGGAAGTTCCACGAACAGATTCCGGATATCCGAGAATACCCCGGTATAGGTCGCCGGGTTACTCCGGGGGGAACGACCGATCGGAGATTGATCCACGTTCACGATCTTATCGACATGCTCGATTCCCTCAATGGCGTCGTATGCCAAGGGGTCTTCCAGCGAGCGATAGAAATGCTGGCTCAAGATCGGTTGCAGCGTACGGTTAATCAAGGTAGACTTTCCGCTACCCGACACACCCGTGACGCAAATAAGCGTACCCAAGGGGAAAGACACGTCCACATGCTTCAGGTTATTACCACAGGCTCCCTTGATCGTAATGAACTGCCCGTTACCTTTCCTACGTTCGGCAGGAACGGCTATCTCCGTGTTCCCGTTCAAATAGGAAGAGGTCAAGGTATCTACACGCAACATCTCCTTGGGGGTTCCCTCGAAGACAACCTCGCCACCCAGACGGCCCGCTTTAGGCCCCATATCCACCACGTAATCGGCACTCAGCATCATATCCTTATCATGCTCCACGACGATCACGGAGTTTCCCGTATCACGCAATTGTTTCAGGGAATTAATCAAACGGACGTTGTCCCGTTGGTGCAAACCGATGCTCGGCTCATCCAATATATAAAGTACGTTCACCAATTGGCTTCCGATCTGGGTAGCCAGACGGATACGCTGGCTCTCGCCACCGGACAAGGTAGCGGAACCCCGGTTCATGGAAAGATAATCCAATCCCACATCCAGCAAGAAGCGCAGGCGGGAGCGTATCTCCTTCAATATCTCCGTAGCGATCCGAAGCTGTTTCGGGTCTAGCTTCTCCTCAATACCCTCCAGCCACTCATATAATTCCGAGATATCCATGGCCGACAACTCGGCGATATTCTTTCCCGCTATCCGGTAGCTCAACGCCTCCTTATTCAACCGCCAGCCGTTGCACTCCGTACAAGTGGCCATCTTGATGAATTGTCCCGCCCATTTCTGCGCCGAGGCGGACGCCTCGCTCTCCTGTTGCATCAGGATATACTTGGCGACTCCCTCATACGACAAGAAATAGTTAGACGATCCCAACGAGTCGTTCTTGATCTGCAACCGCTCGTCCGTACCGTTCATGATCTCATCCATCGCCTCCTCGGGGATATCTCGTATAGGCGTCTTGATCGTCACGCCATGCTTTTGGCAAAGCGCATCGATCTGCCAGAATATCAACGAATTCTTATATTTGCCCAAGGCTACGATACCACCGCTATAGATACTCAAGGAAGGATCGGGAACGATCTTATCCATATCCAGCAAATTGACCTGTCCCAGACCTTTACACTTCGGACACGCCCCTTGAGGGGAATTGAACGAGAAATTATGCGGAGCCGGCTCACTGTAAGACAATCCGGTCACCGGGTCCATCAGGCGACGGCTATAATGGCGGACCTCATTCGTCTCGGTATCCAGTATCAGCACGAGGCCATCGCCTTGCTTCATGGCGATCTTCAAGCTCTCTTTCAGGCGACGCTCGTCTGTCTCGGAGACAATCATCTTATCGATCACCACTTCGATACTGTGCATCTTATAACGATCCAGCTTCATTCCATGGAAGATCTCTTTCAACTCGCCATCGACACGGACGTTCAGATATCCTTTTTTACGTATCTGCTCGAAAAGTTCTTTATAATGTCCCTTTCGATTACGGACCAGCGGAGCCAGGAGATACGTTTTTTTTCCGTTGTACTCATCCAAGATCAACCGTAAGACTTGATCCTCGGTATATTTCACCATCTTCTCCCCGCTCAAATAGGAATAGGCCTCTCCTGCCCTAGCGTAAAGCAAACGGAAAAAGTCGTAGATCTCGGTAGTCGTGCCGACAGTGGAACGAGGATTCTTATTGGTTGTCTTTTGCTCGATGGAGATAACCGGACTCAGACCCGTTATCTTATCTACATCGGGTCGCTCCATATTCCCTAAGAAATTCCGGGCGTAAGCCGAGAATGTCTCCACATACCGCCTTTGCCCCTCGGCGAAAATCGTATCGAACGCCAATGAAGACTTGCCGCTACCACTCATGCCGGTAATCACCGTTAACTTATTCCTCGGAATCTCTACATCTATATTCTTCAGATTATGAACACGTGCGCCAAGTACGGATATGCGCCCGCCTTCCAATGCCTGTTTATCTTTTACCATTTTTACCTATCTGATTTAGGGGCCGTAAAGATACGAAAAAAACAGAAGCCAATCAAACTTTCCGGCAAATCATAGCATGATCTCCGCCACTTCCTTCCGCCTATTTACTCCCTTTATCCTTCACCTCCAGCCAGGGAGAGGGAGCCCGTATATTCTCGTAAAACTTCTTTTTCTCCTTGGTTCGCCGTTCTTTTCATCGGTGTAATTGTTGTCGTTGCGGCCCCCTTTATTATCTATGCTTCTAAGAAAGCATCTTGGGTAGATCCGAATACTGGACTCGAACCGTTCCATTGGGAAGTAAAAAATGACGTATCCGATACGAATACGACAAAAGCATAACACACATTCCTCTCGATAATTACCTAGTCCGAGCTGAAATATTTTCACAGCTCGGACTTTTTGGTAAAAATAGCACAGAATATTTACGTTTTATTATGTGTATTATAAAATTGTAATTATCTTTGCAATAGTATTCATAAAATAAAATATCAAAAGAACTATGGCACGTACAGTGGATTATTCAAAAAAGGCTGAGAAAATCAAAGAGCAAGTAGATGAATTAGTACAAGAATTAATGGCTGCTAAATCGGCTCCGGTAGTTTCCAAAAGAAGTTTAAAAGTAGCTGACATCAATTTCGAGAACGAGGATGTTAATACATTAATGCAAATACAAGCTCGCCTCGCTCGCATTATTTTGGAGAAGAGCAAATAAGAAAAAACCCTGCTAAGGTTTTAAAAAAGCGTTTTTCCCATCTTTAAGGATGTTTCGGGAAAGGCGCTTTATTTTTTATGTCTCGTGCGAACTTTCAAAGAAAAAGCTTATCTTTGAAAAACTAATCAATAACATGTATGGAACTAACACTCCCAACGAAAGTTAATGTGACACATCCCATCATGCTAGACACGAAAATATTAGTCGTGATCGGAGCGAACGGTGCGGGGAAAAGCTCTTTTGGTAGAGATTTATTGGAGAGATATGCGGGTCAGGCGAAAAGAATATCCGGTATACATGCCTTATTCATCAGCGAGGACGAATCTAAATTATCGACATCCAATGAATTCGTGCGTTTACAGTCTATGATCAAGGAACGACTATTCATGCCACGTATTTCTGAATACGAGAAACTGATTTTGCAACTCCAAAGAGAGGAATTCGAGGCGGCAGTTAACTTCAAGGAAACCTGCAAGACCAATAGCGAGATACATCCTCCGATTACCAAGATTGATATCATACAAACGATCTGGGAAAAAATGTTTCCACATAATCGCCTGATACGAAAGTCTGGGTTTATCGAGCTTGTATCTACGGGGCGTGATTCAAATTCCTATACCGCCGGACGTATGAGCGATAGCGAGAAACTGGTGTTTTACTTGATTGGCGCTGCGTTATGCGCATGCCCGAACGCCTTGCTCGTGATAGAAGAACCGGAAACCCTTCTCCACAACTCCATAAAGAACCAGCTTTGGGACGAGATCGAGGCGATACGCCCGGACTGTACGTTCGTTTATCTCACGCACGACATTGATTTCGCCACCTCCCGCTCCGATAGCAAACAGATCTGGATTCGCTCTTACGACGCCGATCATTCCCTATGGGATTACGAATTGATCGAGAGTAACGAAAGTTTCCCGGAAGAAGTCTATATGGAAATACTCGGCAGTCGGAAACCGATCTTGTTTATCGAGGGAACCGACATGAACAGTATCGACAGCAAGCTTTATCCCTTCATATTCCCCGACTATCTGGTAAAACCGATGGGCGGTTGCCAAAAAGTAATCGAGACAACCAAAGCGTTCAGTCAACTGAAAGACTTCCATACATTAGATGGCAAAGGCATCGTAGATCGTGACAGGCGTACGCAAGGAGAAATAGACTATCTACGAGAACAACATATTTATGTACCGGATGTAGCGGAAGTAGAGAACCTGTTGATGATAGAGGATGTGATCAAGACGGTCGCTAAACGGTTGATGAAAGATCCTGACGATGTTTTTAAGCAAGTGAAAGAGAACGTAGTGCGTCTTTTCCAGAAAGAATTGGATTCGCAAGTAATCCTTCATGCCAAACATCAAGTCCGTAAAAAACTGGAGACTACCGTAGATCGCAAGATAACGACGGTGGAGCAATTAACCGAACATGTAGAAAGTATCCGTCAGAACATCCATGTGGAAGAAATATACAAAAACATAAAAGAAAAGTTCGAGTCTTATATAGAAACGGAGAACTATAAAAGCATCCTCCGTGTTTATAATCAAAAAGGAATGTTACCACAGAGCCGCCTATGCGCAATCTGCGGTATCAGTAACAAAGAGAGTTATTTAAACCTAATTCTCTCCATATTAAAAGAAAACAAGGAGGATGCGGAAGCGATACGGAAGGCTATCAAACATTCATTGGGCACATAAAATTTTCTTGAAAATGCAGGAAAAGTCCATAAAAAATTGTTCTTTTGCAAACTGTTTTATAACATTAACGGGCCAAAGCCCTATATATTAATTATCATATGCGTACACCTACACTTCAATATCTTTACTTGCAAAAGCCGGTAACCATGATGGTAGTAATCTGTATTATATCGGTGTTACCTTGGATCGGCCTCGGCGATTTTTCCACCAAAGGGGAACCTCGGGAAGCAGCCGTAGCGATCTCCATGCTTGAGACAGGTAATTGGGTCTTGCCACAATCTTACGCAAACGAGTTCGCTTTCAAGCCACCGATGGCGCATTGGTTAATGGCGGCCTTCTCTTATCCACAGGGATATGTTTCCGAGTTCACCTCCCGCTTGCCATCCGCTTTAGCCTTTACTACCTTGATCGGATTCGTATTGGTCTTTTTCGGCAAACGAATCGTAAAGTTTCAGGAGGCATTCATAGCTACCCTCCTATTGGTCACCTGCATAGAGATACATCGAGCGGCCATGACGACCCGGGTGGATATGTTACTCACTACTTTTATAGTCATAGGACTTTTTCAGCTATATCGATGGGAAGATAAATTGGAGCTGAAAGGACTTCCCATATTCATACCTTTATTATTAGGATGCGCCGTACTTACCAAAGGACCGGTAGGCGTAGTATTGCCCCTGTTCGTATTCGGCATTTATTTATTAATGTTAGGTCAATATAGTTATCTTACAATATTCAAGGCTTTACTATATGCGGGAATATCCTCTTTATTCCTACCGATGTTATGGTATACCGCCGCATGGAAACAGGGTGGAGATGAGTTCCTCAATGTCGTATTAGCGGAGAATTTCGCCCGTTTCTTACACCTAAACACTCCTGAAATTTCCTATGATCTGGGGCATGAGAATGGCGTTTGGTATAATTTAATGACGTTGGCGGCAGGCTTTATGCCTTGGACTATTTTCTTTTTCTTCTCTTTATTCGGGCTGAAGCTTAGCAAACCTGGGCAACCTATTAAAGAGATCCTAAAAAACACGTGGAAACGCATCCGTTCCATGGAAAAAGTTCGTTTATTTAGTTTGGTCGCTTTAGTCGGCATCCTTTTCTTCTATTCGATTCCTTCCAGTAAACGAAGCGTATATTTAATGCCGGCTTATCCGTTCATCGCCTTGTTTTTGGCTCAATATGCCTTATATATTACGGAATACCGTACGAAAATAACTCGGGTATTCGCCGCTTTTTTAGCTTCCGTAGTAAGTGTCGTCATGATAGCGATCTTGCTTACGGTATTCGGGATTATTGATCCTGTTGGCATCGTCGGTCAATATACACAAAACACATCGGCCTTGGACACGGTACAAATAGTATCAAAAGTATTGGTTCACCCCAGTACACTTACGATCGGTATTATCTTCATAAATCTATTGATACTAGGAACGGTCTATTACCAAATGTTCAAGAAAATAAATATCAAGATTCTCTACGCTACGATAGCCTTGACATTCTCGGTTAATTTATTAATTGACGGTGTCATTATGAGAGGTATTCGTGAAGGAGATTCTTGCCGTGTTTTCGCAGAACGTATCTTGAAAGAGTATCCATTGAATAAAGAGAATGTATATGTCGTAAATAACCTTCGGATTTATCGGAATCTGTATGGTTTAAACTTCTACATGGGAAATATCTTCCATGACTTCGATAAAGAAACACCCGCCAAAGGTTATTTCCTGATCGGAGAAAATGAGATGGAAAAAGTACTTTCCGCATACGGAGATAAATATATATTCCGTACGCTGACCAAGTCTGATCAAACGTTCAGCGAGCTAAAACAAAAAATTGTACTTAGCGAGTTCGAGTTGAAATAGAAATGTAACATCTAATAGTATACCATGAATAGCTCCTATATTTCCCCTTTCGCTAAGCCGGTCTATATCATGTTGAAACCGGTAGGCTCTGTTTGTAATTTGGCATGCGAGTATTGTTATTACCTTGAGAAAAGCAAGTTCTATCCGGACGTGAAGAATCACATCATGACGGATCAGATTCTCGAGAAGTTCATCAAGGAATACATGGAATGCCAAACCATGCGAGAAGTCTTGTTTACGTGGCATGGAGGCGAGACGCTGATGCGGCCTATCAGCTTCTATAAAAAAGCCTTGGAGTTGCAACGTAAATATGCGGGAGGACGGCAAATAGACAACTGTATCCAAACCAATGGTACCCTATTGAATGATGAGTGGTGCCAATTTTTCAAGGAAAATAATTTCTTGGTGGGTGTATCTATCGATGGCCCGCAAGAGTTCCACGACGAATATCGTAGGAACCGTCAGGGACTCCCCTCTTTCTATAAGGTGATGAAGGGGATCGAGTTACTGAAAAAACATGGGGTAGAATATAACGCCATGGCCGTCGTGAATGACTATAACGTGGATTATCCGCTGGAATTCTATAATTTCTTCAAGGAACTGGATTGCCGTTTCATCCAATTCGCCCCGATCGTGGAGCGTATCGGCCGGCACAAGGAAGGTACCAAGCTATCTTCTCCCGAGGAGCAAGACGCAACAATCAAGTTAGCTCCGTTCTCGGTAGATAGCGAGAAGTGGGGAAATTTCCTGTGCGCCTTGTTCGATGAGTGGCTGAAAGAGGATGTCGGTAAGTTCTACATCCAATTATTCGATTCTACCTTGGCAAACTGGGTAGGTGAGCAACCCGGAGTATGCTCTCTGGCCCGCCATTGCGGTCACGCCGGAGTAATGGAGTTCAATGGCGACGTGTACGCTTGCGACCATTTCGTATTCCCTGAATACAAACTGGGGAATGTCCAAACAAAGACATTAACGGAAATGATGTACAGTCCGATACAACAAAAGTTTGGAACGGATAAAGAAGATAAGCTCCCTACGCAATGCAAAGAATGCGAATATCTTTTCGCTTGCCATGGAGAGTGCCCGAAAAACAGGTTCCTCCATACGTCGAATGGAGAGCCTGGACTAAATTATCTATGTAAGGGATACAAGAAATTCTTCAAGCACGTAGCTCCTTACATGGATTTTATGAAAAAAGAGTTATTGAATCAACGTCCACCCGCAAACGTGATGGATTGGGCTAAACAACAACAACATGAATATTAACAGACGTGATTTCATTAAAACAGGAAGTATGGTTATGCTTGGAACATTAACGGCTCCTTCCTTACTAGGAAGCTGCACCGGTAGTGAGAGTGATAAAGCAGCCGGTATTTCATTCGCCATGAATTATTTCAAGGTGAGTGAAGGGGATTTGAAGAAGGTATTGGCGGCAGCCTTGGAGAAAGGCGGGGATTATGCCGATTTGTTTTTCGAGCATTCATACAGGAACAACGTAGGGTTGCAGGATGGTGCCGTAAACCGTGCCTCATCTAACATCGATTTTGGGATGGGTGTACGTGTCTTGGCTGGTGACCAAACGGGATATGCCTACGTAGAGAACGTTACCTTGGACGAGATGCTGAAGGCGGCTCGTACGGCCGCACGGATCGCCACCGGATCGGCGAGCACCACCCCGATAAACCTGACGGAAAAAGCATGTACGAATAATTTTTACAGTGTGCAAACACCTTGGGACGAGATCGCCATTAATGACAAAATGCCTTTCTTGCAGAAACTAAACGATCAGATCTTCGCCAAGGACAAGCGGGTCACCAAGGTGATGGCCTCTTTGGGAGATACGACCTCTCATATTTTATTCTGTAACTCGGAAGGACAAATTTATTACGATTATCGCCCGATGAGTGCCTTGAGTGCCGTCTGTATCATGGAGGATAAGGGGAAGATCGAGAACTCGTACGCCGCACGGGCTTTCCGCATGGGAGCGGAATTCCTGACAGACGACTTGATCAACGAGCTTGCCCAAGAAGCAGTGGATAAGACCTCTATCTTATTCCAAGCGATCAAGCCTAAAGGCGGGGAAATGCCTGTCGTAATGGGTGCCGGAGGTTCCGGTATCTTATTGCATGAGGCGATCGGTCATGCTTTCGAGGCGGACTTCAACCGTAAAAACACCTCCATTTTCTCTGATCAACTGAACAAGAAAGTTTGTAACGAACATATCAACGTGGTGGACGACGGCACGATTCCTTTCAACCGGGGCTCTGTTAATATCGATGACGAGGGCGTGGACGGGCAAAAGACCTATATCGTACGGGAAGGAGTCTTGACCAGTTATTTGCACGACCGTATCAGTGCCAAGCATTACGGCATCCCCTCAACGGGCAACGGACGCCGGGAGTCTTTCCGGCAGATGCCCATCCCCCGTATGCGTGCCACCTATATGGAAGCCGGCAACGTGACAGAGGAAGAGATCATCTCTACCGTAAAGAAAGGTATCTATGCCGCCAACTTCACGAACGGGCAGGTACAGATCGGGGCAGGCGATTTTACTTTCTTCGTGAAGGATGGTTACTTGATCGAGAACGGCAAGCTCACCCAACCTATCAAGGATATCAATATCATCGGTAACGGCCCGAAAGCGTTGGCGGATATCACGATGGTGGGTAATAATTATAAAATGGACAACGGCACATGGACCTGCGGTAAAGATGGACAGTCTTGCCCGGTAACCTGCGGTATGCCGTCGGCCTTAGTCAGCAAACTTACAGTAGGAGGAGAAAACTAATATGATAACAAACGAAAATAAGAAATTGGCTCAATGGGCCATGGAATATGCTTTGAAGAATGGTTGCCAGTCCTCACGTGTCACGCTTTACAATGGTTCCAGCAGTTCGTTTGAGATACGGGATATGAAAATAGACCGCCTGCAACAGGCATCCGAGAACAGCATGGTGGTTCATTTGTTCGTGGACGGCCGTTACGGCTCCTACTCTACCAATCGCTTGGATAAGAAAGAACTTGAGAAGTTCATCAAGGATGGTATCGCCGCCACTCGTTTCCTCGCCGAGGACAAGGCTCGCACGCTGCCAGACGCTTCCTTGTATTATAAAGGTGGGGCGGCAGACTTGCGATTGATCGACCCGAATTTCGACTCCGTGCAACCGGACGATAAGGTAGCGTTGGCCATGAGCGTCTGTGAGGAAATCATGGGTAAGGATGACCGGATCATCTCTGCCAATTCTTCCTACAGCGACGAGAAGGACTTTAAGTATATGGTAGCCAGCAATGGTTTCGAAGGCGAGGCTTCCGGTTCCTCTTATGGCTTGGTGGGGAGTGTCAGCATCCGTGGGGAGGGCGACGCCCGTCCCGAGTCTTATTGGTACGACTCTTCCTTGTATTACGATGAGCTGGTGAAGACTGGTATTGGAACGAAAGCATTAGAACGAGTGCTTCGAAAACTGGGACAACGGAAAGTGGCGTCCGGTAAATATACCATGATCGTGGATAACATGAATTCCAGCCGCCTGCTTTCTCCGGTAATCGGAGCCATTTACGGTTCCTCCATCCAGCAAAAGAACTCTTTCTTATTGGATAAGATCAACCAAAAGGTAGCGAGCGACAAGATGACCTTGATAGACGAGCCTCATCTGGTAAAGGCTTCCGGTGCACGTTATTTCGATGGCGAGGGTGTCGCCACAAAACGTCTTCCGGTATTCGAGCAGGGTATATTGAATACGTATTATATCGATACGTATTCCGCCAATAAGATGGGTGTAAGACAGACGATCGGCTCTCCCTCGATTCTTACCATGCAGAATGGCGATAAGGATCTGGACGGATTGATCGCCTCTATCGACAAAGGTATATTGGTGACTGGTTTCAACGGTGGAAACTGCAATAGCACGACCGGCGATTTCTCGTATGGCGTGGAAGGTTTCTTGATCGAGAGAGGTAAGTTATCCCAACCGATCTCCGAGATGAACGCCACGGGTAATATGCTCTCCCTATGGAGTAACTTAGCGGAAGTCGGAAACGACCCCCGCCTATCCTCCAGCTGGCGAATCCCTTCCTTGCTTTTCAAAGGGGTTGATTTTAGCGGATTATAAATACAAGAAACAACATCCGGAAGAACAAGAATAAAAGAAGCCGGAACCGCTAAACACAGTTCCGGCTTCTTTATTTTTCCTTACACCAAATTATAGATCGCTATAAAATGGCAAACCGTTCCCCCGAGAACGAATAAATGCCATGCGTTAGCACATTCGCTACTTCCTCACCATGAGTCTGTCTTTGTTTTCTCATCCATCCGATCGCTACGACTACAAGGCACTGGCCTTGAAACCGGCCTCCGATACGGCGGAAAGAATGGTCTCCGCCGGAAGATCGGTCGTTATAGTCAATGTCTTATCCGGAGATTTCAAGTCGATCGACCATGCGTCCTCTTTTACTAATTTATTTAATTTAGCGCCAATAGCCGCCACGCATCCGCCACATTTAGCGTTTGTCTTAAATTTTAATGTTGCCATTGTATATTATTTAATCGTTATATTTTTGCATAAAGTTTCAACATCAGAGTGT
>NZ_SRYM01000110.1 GCF_004793765.1 Parabacteroides distasonis
TGAAGTACCTTAGAAAATAACAGTAAAATCTGTGAAGTAAATTTAGGCATAGTCAATATTCGGTTACTATAACATATATCTACCTATCTGTCTCTTGAGGATATATACTACATGTGCATCCGGATATATACTGTATATTCCCTTGAATATATACTGCGTGACCGAAGTCAGTGCTAACGCTTTTTATGTGGTTCGTTTTGATGGCTATCCAAGCAGTATGAAGGCTGTGTGCAAATCAAGAAAGTTGTACGCTTGAGAATTTGAAGAGTGTTACAGTTGCTCTAAATTTGAAGGATACCAATTCTCAATAAGATATATGCATTCAATATCCGAGAATAATAAGCGGATAGCGAAGAACACGCTGTTCCTCTATGTACGTATGCTCTTGATCATGGGGGTGACGCTATACACCAGCCGAGTTGTATTACAGATGCTGGGGGTAG
The DNA here is from genome assembly GCF_004793765.1 of Parabacteroides distasonis. Lineage (GTDB taxonomy): Bacteria > Bacteroidota > Bacteroidia > Bacteroidales > Tannerellaceae > Parabacteroides > Parabacteroides distasonis_A. Next base: position 444 of record NZ_SRYM01000110.1, read on the forward strand.
AGGACTACGGGATTTATAACGTGGTGGGAGGAATAGTTGTACTCTTTACGTTTGTCAATAACGCCATGGTCACCTCCACGCAACGGTTCTTGAATTATGAGTTGGGACGTGGGGATTTGATGACAACCCAACACGTGTTCTCTGCCAGTGTCACGATCCATCTAGGAATAGCGTTGCTGACGTTCGTACTTGCGGAGACTGCTGGGTTGTGGTTTTTGGAACGCTACATCCAATATCCTGCGGATAGGGGATGGGCGGTGACACTTACATATCAATTTACGATATTGGGCACTTGTGTTAATATCATGCGTGCTCCTTATAACGCAGCCATTATCGCACATGAGCGGATGTCATTCTATGCTTATATCAGTGTGATTGAGGCCGTGTTTCGTTTGTTGATTGTGTATTTGTTGACTTGGACCGCATGGGATCGTCTGATCTTTTATGGGTTCTTGATGTTTGTCGTACTGGCTTTGGTGTTGGCTTGTTATTATTTGTATTGCAGGCGATCGTTTGCAGTATGTCATTATCATTTCTTTTGGGATAAAGGGTTGTTCTGCGAGTTGCTAGGTTTCTCTGGCTGGAGTCTGTTTGGAGGAATAGCCAATATGGGAGCCTCGCAAGGATTGAACATCTTGTTGAATCTTTTTTTCGGCGTGACGGTGAACGCTGCTATGGGTATCGCCAATCAGGTACAAACGGCGGTCTATAGTTTTGTGAGTAATTTCCAGACAGCATTCAATCCTCAGATCGTGAAATCCTATGTGTCAGGCGATCGTTGTTATTTCATCGACTTGATCATGCGTACCTCGAAATACTCTTATTTCCTGTTGTTCGCTATCTCTTTGCCTCTGTATATCTGTTGTGAGGAGGTGTTGTCGCTGTGGTTGGGGGAGGTACCTGCGCATACGGTGTCGTTTTGTCGCTTGATGATATTGCTCTCTTTGCTGGAGGCTTTGCAAGGTCCACTTTGGGTATCGGTACAGGCCACGGGAAAAATCCGTGATTATCAGATACTGATGAGTGTGATGATCCTGGCCAACCTGCCTGTCAGTTATTTGTTTTTGAGGATAGGGTATGTACCAGAGGTGGTATTGGAGATTCGTTGTATTTTGAGTATTTTGATACTTTGGGTGCGCTTGTGGTATTTGAAGCGGCTTTATGCTTTTTCTATTAAAAGATATTTACGAGAGGTGTTAGGGAGAGTGATCGTGGTGACTGCGTTTGTCTTCCCTATTGTTTATTTACCATTGGAAATGATTGGTGATGAAGAGAAAATTATTTTTTTAGGAATACTCTCGTTGGTATTGAATTTTTTAGTTATGTATTGTTTCGGTTTAGATAGAAGAGAACGGGAAATTTTGACCGTTCAACTTAGGAAAATTTGTGGGATATATAAGTGATAGAGGAAAAATTGTAGTCGTTATGAAAAATGTTTATCTGTAATAGAATTGAAATGATTGATTATAAATGGCTTAAATATAAAATAATGGATTTTCAGGAAAAGATAGAAGAATTAAGGAAGATAATAAAAGATAATATAGAACCTTTAATAACATCGGATTATGTACATTTAGATAATCCTTATCATGGTAATATAGGAGATATATTGATATGGGAAGGTGAAAGGCAGTTTTTATCTTCTATGAAATATAAGTGTTTGCAGTCTTCGTCAAATTCATGGTGTGAAAATTACCTCCATCCCGAAACCGTTATACTGTTTCATGGTGGAGGTAATTTTGGTGATTTGTATAGGGAGTGTCAAGATTTCCGTTTGAGAGTAATAGAACAGTTCCCAAATAATCGGATCATAATGTTTCCTCAGTCTATTTGGTATGAGGATGAATCTTTAATAGCGAAAGATGCGGCAGTCATGGCTCGTCATAATGATTTGACATTGTGTGCGCGTGATAAATGGAGTTATAACTTTTTGAAAGAGCATTTTGGAAAGAATAAGATTTTGTTAGTTCCAGATATGGCTTTTTATATATCTGATGAATACATTGATGTCCCATTAAAATCGGAAAGAGTACTTTGAAATTGTTGAAATTTAG
>NZ_SRYM01000111.1 GCF_004793765.1 Parabacteroides distasonis
TGGGCCAAATTTATTTAATGTTTAACTAGTCCCTATTTTTTATGGGACACTAATGACAGGAATTATATTTAAGAAATCTTTATGACAATACCCGACCACGGAGTGACAGGCCGATGTTCCTATGCGCTTTCCGGCCTGCTGACTTATATTTGCGGAGGTGAGGATTATGTCAATATGAGCGAGCTCTCCTTTGATGTTTCAGCCATCGGGGACAAGGAGACGGCGACCCGGCCTGAAAATGATTGTGGAGATAACCTCAACGGTTGATTACGGGGAACGTACAACGACTGCGACACGGCATTATATCAGTGATGAGGACTTTCCCAAAGCCGCTTACTTCAACATGTTAGGGCGCAGCCACTGGTTCATCGAAAAACAGTCGCACTGGAACCTTGACGTTACGTCCAAAGAGGCCACCTGCCGGGCCAGAAAGAAGTATGCTGCCCAAGACCTGTCGGCTATTCGGAAACTGGCCATGCAAATAATCAAAGGTGACAACGACAAGCGGAGTATCAGGAAAAGATGTTTTCATGCCTCGCTTTCGCAGGATTATCTGTTGGAATTACTCCTGTCGGCCCATATCTAAGGTCGTTTCCATGACAAGGATCCGCTCACACATGAAAAAAGAGACCCCTTACCCGAAGAGGTCTCTTATAAGATCTTACTAATCATAGTCAAGAGACTTTGGTATGCAAAATCTTTCCGTAAATTTTAACTGTCAAGGTTCTTTTCTCATAGTTAAAGTTTCAACAACTCAAAGATCCACATTATTTCCTGAGTACACAAGACTTTTTTAAACTATTTTGATTATTATGTCATAAAACATACTTTTACTGCTATTTTGATACGGTTGTCCTTGGGTACCGGTGACTTGGATTGATTGTTTCATCTGAAATGTCACTGTTAGACGAATTAAACAAAAAAGCAGCCCTATATAATCCAAAGTTGCGACACTCCATATATATAACGGATTATGATAGAACTGCAAATGCTTTCTACTATCTATTGTCCTACTCGCTTGTAGTGCTTGTATATGAAATGTCGCACCGTAAAGATAGGCATATTTCAGACATTGCGAATAAAAAGCGTTGTGCCGTGTAAACCCCGACAAGAAAAATATCCCTGCACAATAATAGTACCTTGTGCTCCTCTCCCGATAGATTCAGATTCTCGATCGCCGTGATCTCTTGTCTGGTTAAGTAAACCATGCCAGCCTCGGTCGATAGTATATTGAATGATCTCAGGGAGCTTTGCGTATTTTTGCGTAATCCTTCTGCAAATGCCGCCGCCATGATCTCCTTTAGGCTCTTGATATGTTTCCCAGTGGTATTTGAGCTATACTCCTTATCATTGAAGAAATCTATGAAATCATTGTAGAAATCCATGGTTATATCATCATAGTTATATCTATGGCCAGTATTTTCTTGGAACTTATTGAACTCGCTTTGGAACGAGACCTTGTTCTTTATCGTACCCGGTGAATATAACATTCCCTTGTTGTTTTTCCTTGTCCCGCTTCGCATTTCATCTATATATTTTTGTATGTAGGCGTTAAGATCAATAATTCGTGCGGCTTTTCTTCCTCTACTCTTATCCATTCATTTTCCGTCTCTTCCGCTATTTCCTCGGCATACACAGTTTCGTTGATCCGCTCGAAGGCTATATCGTTGTCGATCGTCCCATTTTCTAAATATATAGATTCAACGTTCGTTCTATCTTGTCCAGCTTGTCAAATGTGGCTTTCTCCCTTATACAGAATCTTTTTAATAACTCTATATCACGATACCCTTTCTCCCATGCGGAAGCGTCAATATACAAACGGGTTGCTACCTTTATGTCTATCCCGTATTTCTTGCTGCGGATCCTTGTAAATATAGCACAAAGGCTGCTCTTTTTCCTAATAAAAAAACTTACTGCCATACTATTATTTTATATCCCGAGTGCCGATAGTGCAGGGCAACCGCATCAAAATAGCAGTAAAAGTATGTTTTATGACATAATAATCAAAATAGTTTAAAAAAGTCTTGTGTACTCAGGAAATAATGTGGATCTTTGAGTTGTTGAAACTTTAACTATGAGAAAAGAACCTTGACAGTTAAAATTTACGGAAAGATTTTGCATACCAAAGTCTCTTGACTATGATTAGTAAGATCTTATAAGAGACCTCTTCGGGTAAGGGGTCTCTTTTTTCATGTGTGAGCGGATCCTTGTCATGGGAGCGAGGCTGGAATCTCGGGGTCAGTCCGAAAACCCTGTGGGTATGTTAAATCTACACTGTTAGTTTACATAATCTAAAAATAAAGAATGGTATATCTCCGACTCCCCTAAACTGTGCTCTGAACGCTTTAATTTTTGCATTGAATGATTCTGCAAATGCATTTGTTTCCCTGTTAACAAAATAGTTTAGTATTGTCTCATAATAGTTCTGCATGGTAT
>NZ_SRYM01000112.1 GCF_004793765.1 Parabacteroides distasonis
TAACACTTTTATCGTTATGTTATTATTATTCAAGTAGATATTTATTGGGTTATATTGAACTCACGTTATTTAATTTGATACGTATGTTTCTCTTTTCTTTATTAATGGTCTTGATTTGCTTGAACGCATGTTCTGGAGAGAAGACTCCAGACAATGTAACTGTGTATGTCACGACAAACGATCGTGCGAAAGATTTCGTGAGAAGTGAGATCGCCTTGGGGGACAAACAAGCCGCCTCGCCTTCCGTGATAACGATAGACCCTTCGGTCCGCTATCAGACGATGGATGGCTTTGGCGCCGCCGTGACGGGCTTTACCTGCTATAACTTGATGCGGATGGCTCCCGAGGATCGGACAGCTTTCCTGAAAGAGACTTTCTCTGATACGGAGGGGATGGGGTATAGCTATATCCGTATCTCGATTGGCTGTTCGGACTTTTCTTTAAGTGAGTATACTTGTTGTGACACGAAGGGTGTCGAGAATTTCGCCTTGCAGAGCGAGGAGAAGGAGTATGTGATACCGATCTTGAAGGAGATCTTGGCGATCAGCCCTTCTATAAAAATCTTGGGATCGCCTTGGACTTGTCCAAGATGGATGAAGGTGGATAACTTAAAGGATTTACGTCCGTTCGAGTCGTGGACTAGCGGACAGCTGAATCCCGCCTATTATCAAGATTACGCTACCTATTTCGTGAAATGGATACAGGCGATGGAGGCCGAGGGGATTCCTATCGAGGCGATAACTCCCCAAAACGAACCTTTGAACCGAGGAAATTCCGCTTCCTTATTTATGGGATGGGAGGAGCAACTCTCTTTTGTGCGTGACGCTCTAGGCCCTAAACTGAAAGAGACTGGCCTCAAGACGAAGATCTACGCATTCGACCATAATTACAATTACGATAATATGTTGGAGCAACAAGGCTATCCGATGAAAATCTACGAGGATGAGAATGCCGCTTCTTTCCTGACAGGTGCCGCTTACCATAATTACGGGGGCGACCGGGAGGAGTTGAATAACGTAAACGGCAAGTTCCCCGATAAAGAATTAATATTTACGGAAACTTCTATCGGCATGTGGAATGATGGACGTAACTTAGAGAAACGCTTGATGGAAGATATGGAGGAGACGGCCTTGGGTACGGTGAATAACTGGTGTAAGGCAGTTATCGTATGGAACTTGATGCTGGACAACGAGCGGGGACCGAACCGAGAGGGTGGTTGCCAGACTTGTTATGGTGCCGTGGATATCGATCGCTCGGATTATAAGACGATTACCCGGAATTCTCATTATTATATTATCGGCCATTTATCCTCTGTTGTGAAACCGGGAGCGGTACGGATCGGCTCTAAAGGGTATACGGCTGATGGGATTATGTATTCCGCCTTCGAGAATTTAGATGGAACGGAAGCGCTCGTATTACTAAATAATACGGACGGGACTAAAAATATAACGGTAAACAGTGGCAAACGTTCGTTTACCTATGAGGTTCCCGCTAAAGCAGTCGCTTCTTTCCGTTGGAATCTTTACTAATAATATATCCATTATAGAGACGGAGCACGCCCCGTCTCTACAATAAATAGATGCAAATAATGCCTTTATCTATAAAGGCAACAAGCTGGCGCTTATCATATAAGTCTTTATCAGCCATATACGTGTCATGGCCTGCTTTAGCGATCGCTTTTGTAGAGGTCTTTTGGGGATCGTACAGGAGATGAATCATCTGATCATCTTTGTCCCAATGAGCGGATAACACGCCGTTTACTCCTTTGGTCGCTTTCTCAATACATTCTTCTTAAATCCGCAACTATAAAATCCGATTTGTTATAATGTATTAAAATAGAAACAGTTGGGATGTTTTAATGAAAGAAAAGTATTCACTCATGTAGGTCGATTTATTCCTTTTTCCATAGTTGAAGTTTTGCTATTTTCTATAGCCCAAAGGAATGCTTTTATTTTGACTTGTCTAACTATTTGATAATCTTTTTTCAAAAAAGTTTTACGTTTCTTTTATCGTAACTACTCAGCCTCTCTCTTTGTGAGATCATATAAAACGAGGGCTTTCCCCATTATTATCAGGAAAGCCCTCTTATAGATCTTATCAATCATAGTTTCAAGCTATGGTTAAAAAAGATCTTCGACATAGTTAAG
>NZ_SRYM01000113.1 GCF_004793765.1 Parabacteroides distasonis
TATTAGTTTGCAATTTATTGATAATCAAGCATACATTAGTTAGTGCAACAAATGTCATGCAGGAAAATATGAAGACATCACGCACCAGATTCATATTGTCTTTTGGCAAGGGAGTCGTGAGAATCAGATTGAATTCCTTTTCGGACAGGCATTTGGCGACAAGAGGCTCTGTCAGATACTTGTAATCCATGAACGGGTCTTGTTTGATGAGTCCGTTATCCATTGCGGACTTGATTACTAGATGCAGACGTGCCATAATATTGACAATGGTATTGCAGGTCATCTTCAAGTCGGCACGGAGGTACAAGTCGAATGCTTTCACAAATGTCGGGTTCAAGGATTGGAACGCCATATCCCTTACCTTGTATTTCTTTTGAAGAAAATTCTTTAGATGGTTCAGTGCCACACAATACCGTTTATAGGTGTCGATGGAACGGTTGACACCCACTTTCTTGTAGAATTTCTCATTGAGAAGTTCGTAATGCTTGACCAGCGTGTCTTGCTCGGATGCGATTCCTTGAAAAGCGTTTTTTACATCGACGGCAAGGACATTGTCGCTTTTCAGTTGCAGATCTTTGTATGCGGAATGTATGGCCACACATAATTTGTCCAGTTCTGCATTGGCGTTTAATGCCGCCTTGCTTTTCCCTTTTACCCTGCCGGACTTTACATCCCACAACTTTTCCTGAATATACACTTTGGCACTGAACTGTACCATTGATGTTCCGATTCGTATCCGTCCCAAAACAGGGACTGTTCCATCGGCTCTCGTTTCCTTTTTCTTTAGATAGAAAGTCACTTTTAATTCATTCATAATCAGCTCTATTTTTTAATTGCAAATTTACATGCGTTAGAGCTAATCATTGGTATGCAAAAGACTGACAATCGGTGAAATAGAATCTCATAAAGAGAAAATTTCATGCCGTTCTACGAAAAATCACCCACGTATCGTTGAAATCCCGTTGCTTTCAGGTAGTTCCAGCCTTAAAAGCAGGTGTTTCCGGATACTTAAACAGGTAATGTATTCGTAACGGAACACTTTCACATTTATGTCATTTTTTGCATTTCAGCCACTTGTTTTGAATGGGAAGAATATAGAAGACTGCACTGCTTGTCAGATAGTTATGCAAATCGGTAAAAGTTTGCGTTTTGGATATACGATTTGCAAACGTAATTTCCGCCCAAATATGCTTTTCCCTGCTTTCTTTTCCTACCTTGCTAAAAAATATGTTTTATAACTATTTGATTTTTAGCATAGTTACGTTATCTTTGCGCATCTTTTTGAAATACTAAGTTACATTAGGGGAAAACTTTTGTTTCTTCCTAAAGAAACTTTTGTTTCCTCTAGGAGAAACTTTTGTTTTCCCTAAGAGAAACTCTTTGTTCTCCTAAGGGAAACTCTTATCAGCTCTTATCCCTTCGTCCATCGGTAGCCACTCTGCCAAGCATCAAAGACTGGTTCATCCTCTACTCCGTACGCCCGAAAGACCTGACGGATATACTGTTGGTCTTCGGGCGAGAAGGTTCTTTCCTTGCGCTTAAACTGATAAAACTTATTCTTACCGTATGTCATCAACAGACGTTGCTTGATGCGTTTCGCCTCCAGATAAGGTATCTGGTCTAATAGGTGATCCATGCCAACAGCGTATTGCACGGGAGTATCCGCCATGAAAGCCGCACACTTTCCGGTAGGACTGGTACGTGCGGGATTCACGATGCTCACCGCCCAAAGCGTATCGGGGATAAAACGGACGATTTGATGCCGCAAGCAGCGGTTGGCGTTCTTACAATTTTCATTAAAACAATGTACAAAGCCTGTCGGCACCATAGCGTAATCGAGTTTTTCTATCATATCTTTTAGATTTTCAGTATTCTTCAAATATAACACTTTTTTCCTTCACACGAAAAGAAAATTGTATGAAAATCAATAATAAATGGTAGATATTGAATAATAATTGTAGATGTTTGGAGATCTACAACCTATAGGTAATATTCTTATTTACAGAGAGTACACAACAGAGTGGTAGATATTGTAGATGTTTTTATAAATTCAATGCTATAAGGATAAGAAAATTATTGCTGTCCGATAAAATTCAGAAAACGCGATACAGTATGGCTCGAACGCAGAT
>NZ_SRYM01000114.1 GCF_004793765.1 Parabacteroides distasonis
TGGGCCAAATTTATTTAATGTTTAACTAGTCCCTATTTTTTATGGGACACTAATGTATACTTTTAATCTCTTATATAGGTTATAATACCAAGGAGATTGCGGTGAAAAATCAATCAACAGTTGATATAAAGCTTGTGGAGGATACCCAGAACTTAGATGAAGTTGTTGTGGTTGGATATGGTGTACAAAAGAAAGTCAATTTAACAGGGGCTGTAGCTCAAGTAACAGCTAAAGAATTAGAAAATAGGCCAGTGTCGAATGCGACTCAGATATTGCAAGGAACCATGCCAAATGTAAATATTATCTTTTCTACGGGAGAACCGGGTGCGGGAGGTTCTATTAATGTTCGTGGACAGGCATCAATTAATGGAGGCGAACCATTGGTCTTGATCGATGGTGTTCCAGGGGATATAAATCGTGTAAATCCTAAGGATATAGAATCGGTATCAGTGTTGAAAGATGCTGCGGCTTCTGCTGTTTATGGTGCTCGTGGTGCGTTTGGTGTGATTTTGGTGACAACGAAGAGTGCGAAGGCTGGTAAGATGAACGTTTCCTATGGTACTTTCTTTGCGACATCCAAGCCAACGGTTCGTACGGACTTTATGACTTCTGGATATGAGGCGGTTTCATTGTTGGATGAGGCTTTCCGTCGTGCCACAGGAAATACTTATACTCGTTATACGGATGAGGATATGGCAGAATTAGAGATTCGCCGATATGATAAGACGGAAGACCCTTCCAGACCCTGGACGGTCGTGAAGAACGTGAACGGAAAGGATATCTATAACTACTATGGTAATTATGATTGGTGGAATACAGTGTTCAATTCTCACCAGCCTTCTCAATCTCATAGTATCAATTTATCCGGTGGTACAGAGAAGATCAATTTCTTACTCTCCGGTAATTTCTATACGAAAGATGGTATTATGAAGATTAATACGGATAAGTTTACCTCTTATAATTTCCGTAGTAAGATTAATGCGCAATTGTTCCCATTCTTGAAGGTAACGAACAATACCTCATATTACGACAAGAATTACACCTATTATGGTCGCGAGGGTGGAGGTAATCCTAACTTTGTGTATGTAACGGTACATGCTTTACCCTGTTATGCACCAGTGAATCCAGATGGTACGGCTACTTATAATACGCTGAAAAATAATTATTCCATTGGTGATGGACTTTATGCGATGTTGTTGGATGGAGGAACAAAAGGAGAGAAAGGTATCCATGAGTTTACGACAACTACCAGTTTGGAATTTGATATTGCGAAACATATCAAATTGAATGCGGATTATACTTATTCGTTTTATATAGCGGACGATTGGTATCGATCTACGGTAGCGACTTACTCTATTGAGCCAGGTGTTGTGCAGGAAGTTCCTAATTATAATACGGATCAGTTGAAGAAGACTATGTGGTTTGACCCGATGCATGTGGCGAATGTTTATGCTAATTACAATCAGGTGTTTGGGAAACATACGGTTGGTTTGACTGCTGGTGTAAACTATGAGAATAAGAAACATTCTCGTCTTTTCGCTTCCCGAAAGAACTTAATATCAGACTCATTGAGTGATTTGGAATTGGCGACTGGAGATATGTTGGTTGGTGGAGGTGCGTACGATTATGCTTTGTTTGGTGCCTTTTTCCGTGCTAACTATGATTTTAATGATCGGTACTTGATAGAGGTGAATGGCCGCTATGACGGAACGTCTCGTTTTAAATCGGGTATGCGTTACGGCTTTTTCCCATCTGTATCCGCTGGATGGAGATTAAGTGAGGAATCTTTCTTTGAAAAGGCAAAAGATGTGGTAAATAACTTGAAGATCAGGGCTTCTTTTGGATCATTGGGTAATCAGGCAGTAAATTCAAGTAATCCGAATTATTATCCTTATATCTCAACAATGAATACAAGCTTATCCAGTTGGTTGATAGATGGGCACATTAGTGTCCCATAAAAAATAGGGACTAGTTAAACATTAAATAAATTTGGCCCA
>NZ_SRYM01000115.1 GCF_004793765.1 Parabacteroides distasonis
AACTAAATTTCAACAATTTCAAAGTACTCTTTCCGATTTTAATGGGACATCAATGATTATAGATGATAAAACATTCGGAGGTTCATTATACCAACAATATCTACAGGCTATGGCTTGGCTGGAAAGTAAACTGCAAGTTGCCTATAAAATAGAGGGAACAGGACCAAGAGAAGAAATTTGGGAAATACCTTTGACCGTATTTAAAGAAGCCATTATAAACGCTCTGTCACATCGTGATTACTACGAACAAGGTGCAAGCATTATGATAGAAATGTTTGACGACCGGGTAGAGATTTCCAATCCCGGAGGACTTTTACCTGTTGTAGCTAAAGATTTCGGGCATAAAAGCATGACACGTAATCCGCTAATCTTCGGTTTATTTACCCGTATGCACTTAGTTGAAAGAGTTGCATCCGGTATTCCTCGTATGCAGGAAGCCATGAGGGAAGCAAATCTACCCGAACCGGAGTTTCATACAGAGGGGATGTTTACAGCAGTGTTCAAAAGAGGTATCAGTATCAAAAATGATACTGTAAATGATACTGTAAATGATACTGTAAATGATACTGTAAATTCCAAAGAGCAGGAAGTCTTAGATATCATCAATCAATATCCGGGACTTAATTCGTCTAAGATAGCTGAATTAATAGGGAAAAGTACATCTACTGCTAAGCGCTATTTGAATTCTTTAGTTAGATTAGGAATAATAGAGTTTAGAGGAGCACAAAAAACAGGAGGATATTTTAAAAATGAGTTACATGAATAAATTTGAAGAACAAATCATAATATGCAAAGAGTGTTTAAAAGGAATATCTCAAAAAATTAATAACAATGGTGTTCCAAGTAACAATATAAATTATCAAAATCTATATAATGAATTGTACAAACTTTCAGAATTACTTCCGACTCACCTTACAATATATCAAAAAAGATTACGCGACTTTATTTTGCCCAATTTAAAAATGCGTGATATAGTATCTTATAATCAGTGGGGGCAACAAATTATTTTCCCATGTACAGGTATAAATCCCTATACATTAGGAGAAGTAATAGCAACACTAATATATATAGATGAAAATAAACATGAGTATGATAACATTTGGGTAAATATTCATCCTTGTATAATCCAATCGTCTCAAAAACTTTTCAACGATGCTCATTATGCGGAATCTGTTGAAGCTGCGTTTTTAGAAATCAATGTTAGGATAAAAGAAATTATAAAATTAAAAACAGGAGAAGATATTGACGGAGTGCCAGCTATGCAAAAAGCATTTTCTGTAAATAGTCCAATTTTAAAGTTGCATACTGACATTATTTCAAAAACAGGAAAAGACATACAACAAGGATATATGGAATTATTCGTTGGAGCTTTTAGATGTATTAGAAATCCCAAAGCACATGAAAAAATATCAATTACAAAAATTGAAGCTATACAAAAGTTACATTTTGCAAGTTTGTTGATGTATGAGATAGATAAGGCGAAAATTAATACCCTATAATTATATAGAGAATACAAAAATACACTATCTTTGTATTCAGAAATCGTACCTAAGATACAAACTTGTGTTGAACGGTGCAAAGCTGTGAAAACCTTATTCAAGGGACTAACATCGTAGAAAGGATATAACTTATTGAAAAATAGTGCTATACAAGCCGATTTTCGGTTACTGGTGGCACCACTTAGAAGAAAAGCAAAAGACAGTAAAATCCTGATTTCCAAACGAAATCGGGATTTTTTGTTTTCCGAGAGGACGCAAAAAACGGCAGAATATTACGGGTCAGCGGATTTTTCCGGTGGGCGGAGGAGGTGTCAAGAGTATAGTGTTGCCAGTCGGAACATGAAGAATTTGATGTCTC
>NZ_SRYM01000116.1 GCF_004793765.1 Parabacteroides distasonis
AGCCGCCGTCTTAGGTGAAGGAGCCAGTCGAAAGAGTGGCTCCTTTTTTTGTTATATACTCTCTGTCTTTTTCTATTTTTAGGTGTGCTTTGTTGTTCGGATGGATAAGAAATTGTAATTTTGTACTATTTGTAATAGCTAAGAACCTCATATGGACACTGAAAAAAAAGAGAATAAAGAAGTGAATAAATTTTCGCTACTTATCGTAGCGGTTATAGTATTGGTACTGATTATTGTTGGTGCCGGTTATTATATTTATCATCAGAAGCAGCAAATGACTGATTTGGTGGAAACTTTTGATCTAGAGAAAGAATCTTTGGAGGATGAATATAATGAATTGTCTCTTCAATATGAAGGTTATAAGTTTAGCGTAGGCAATGATTCCCTTGTTGCTCTATTATCTACGGAGCAAGCGAAAGTACAACGTTTATTGGAAGAATTGCGTACGGTGAAGGCCACGAATGCCAAGGAAATAGCTCGTTTGAAAAAGGAATTGAATACCTTACGTAAAATCATGCGCAACTATGTTATCCAGATTGATTCCTTGAATCGTGAGAATGAGCAATTGAAAGTTGAGAAGAAAGAGGCTGTTCTGAAATATCAGAGGGCTACTTCACAAGCAGCTACCTTGAAAAAGGAAAAAGAGAAATTGACGGAAAGAGTAACGTTAGCTAGTCGTTTGGATGCGACAGACATTAACGTAACTCCTGTTAATTCTCGAGGTAAATTAGCTAAGCGTATTAAGAAGATGCAACAATTTGTTGTGACTTTCAAGATAGTGAAGAATATAACCGCTCCTGTCGGTGAAAAGATGGTATATGTACGGATCATGAAACCTGATGACGATATATTGGTGAAAAGCCGTGCAGATGTATTCGCTTTTGAGGGGAAGGAAATAAATTATTCTATGAAGAAAATGATAGAATATGAAGGTGAGGAGGTAGCTGTGACTATGTACTGGAATATAGAGGAATTCTTATCTCCAGGTACTTACCGTGTGGATATTTTCTCTGATGGTAATTTGATCGGACAGAAGAGATTTACTTTGGATGATTAACTATGAAATTATCTCCAGACTTTGAGAAGTTCCTAAGTTTTATTCCGAAGATATTGTCTCGAGATGAGTCTTTTCTAAAAGATTTGAAAAGTTATACTCGAGGCGTGACAATCCGGAAAGGGGATTATTTGATTCGTACGGACGAGTTATGCCTAGATGCCTACTTTATTAATAAAGGGCTTTTTTTCAATCAATATATTAATGAGAATGGGAATGAATGTGTAACCGGTTTCTCCTCGGATAGTATGTATACTTTTGTTTCTACGATTGGTTATTTTACACAAGTTCCTTCCGAGTTTGAGGTGAAAGCTATCGAGGATGGTGAATTACCTTGTTTTTCCAGAACAGATATCGAACGTTTGTCGTTGGGATATCTAGCTTTCGATGCCTGTTATCAGAATGTGATGCTGATGATTATTTCCAAGCTCTATTCAATGTTCGCTGTTCGTCAGACTTGTAAGGTGGAAGAGTTCCTGAAATATCTTTATACGAACCACCAATGGATCGTAAGCCAGGTTGCTGATAAACATATAGCTCAAATATGGGGGGAGTGATTCTTGGTATTGTAAGTTGAAGAAACGTACCCTTTATTGAATTAGTTCAATTTTATATTTGCTTTAAACCTATATTTTTGTGCTGGTTTTGCTATATTTGATGCAATTTAAGGTTATTTAACGAGAGTTCGATATAATCAGAAAAAATTTGATTGATTCAGTCAAAATTGCAC
>NZ_SRYM01000117.1 GCF_004793765.1 Parabacteroides distasonis
ATTGTTATTCCTTTCCTCTGTTAGATATTTGCAATATTATTTCCTTAGCCTCTTCATCGCTATATTTCTCGCTTTTAATTAGGAAGTTCACAACATTCTGAATGGAATTATCGAAATACCGCCTTATGACGCTCTTCAGATTTTGTCCACAATAATCTTCCCGCTCTATTATTGGAAAATATATGAAGCCCGTGCTTTCAACCTTGTGGTCGAGATAGCCTTTCTGTTCAAGAAATTTCACGAATGTAGCTACCGTAGTCCGGCTCGGCTTCGGCTCGTCGTGGAGGGCAACTACATCTCGAACCGAGAGCGCCCCGCTTACCCAAAAGAAGTTCATCACTTCTTCTTCACGTTCTGTTAATGGCTTCATATCTTCCATTTGCATTTGGTCTAATCAAATTAGACAATTTAATAGCGCAAAAGTAGTCTAAATTATTTAGACAACAAAATAATATGGCAGAAAAAATTGATTATAGATACGGATAGTGGAGAAAACCGAGTAGTTCTCTCCACTGTGACCTACGTTTTCGGTTCTTTACTTGTCGCCATAAAGCCCGATGCGGTTACCGACAGGATCGGCGATGATGGCGAAGTAACCCCAACCGTCAACCTGAATCTTGGTCTTGGGAGTTACGAGCGTCGCGCCGTTATCCAATGCAGTTTTCACGCTGGCATCCAAATCTTTTGTCTGGAGATACACCAACACGCCTCCGTTAGAAGGTGCGAAACCGGGGAACGAGGGAGCCGAGGAGATTGAACACACGCTCTTACCGTCTTTCATAAGACAAGCCATTTTCTCATCGCCGAACTGTGACACCTCCAACTTTTCGCCGAAGAGAGCCTGATAGAACGCCACCGACTTGTTGAAGTCATTGGTGGGAATTTCAAAAAATGCAATCATACTTTTTATTATTTGATTAGTACGCTGCAAAGTTACAGCGACATCGTAGCCTGTGATAGTAAAAACCGGACATCCGTGTTTGGTGAAAAAGCCTAATTCTGATATTCTTCAGCATTATAACTATTCTGCAATTTATCGCTGAAAGATTCTCTGAGAGCTATCCGCAATCCATTTAAGAACGATTCATGGATATATATTGAAGAAGTCGGACAGTTGTCAGCGCATAACCGGCACTGGATACAATTTTTCTCGTCAGTCGGTAAAACCGTATCTCTTCGTGCGAATATGTGCATCGGACAAACCTTTATACATTTCCCGCAATTTATACAGGTAGAAGTATTGAGAAACACCACCTTATTACCGGCTACTATATCTGAATTTTTACGGCGTATCGGTACGCTCTCCGAATATCCGGTAACCGGATCTTTATAGATAAAAGCCAACGGATGCAACTTCCATCGAAGTTTTTCCGCAAATAGTCTTGCCTTGAACCTATCCCGTTCATTCGGTCTGGATTTATTGTAGCCGTCCATAATAACCCACGGCCCGGTGCGGTCAAATCCTCGGCATGAAAATTCGCCGGTTATAATTCCACCTTTCCTTTCTATGATTGTTTTGAGGGGCTTATGATATGCTCCCAAGAAAGGTCTGCAACGGGTGGAGAATATGAATACATTTTTACCTTTAAGATTTTGACTTGAAACAAATCGTTGAAGTCGTATATCGTGAGCGGCAAAGTTTATCGCGGAGCCAAAGCCGATAAGGTGAATTAGTCAAGACTTAATCTGACAGTTACGTATAAAAAGAATAAATTTGTAAC
>NZ_SRYM01000118.1 GCF_004793765.1 Parabacteroides distasonis
GATAAGTAAAGATTTTTCATTCTCTTACTTGGTTGATGTATAAACACTTTTCGTACCTTTGTGGCAATTCTACAAGTTCATGGCGTTGAACCTCTGTGGAAGGACATAATTAACGAAAGGTGTTATTGATATTATCTTCTATTATCAAATCTCGCAAATTTGAATATAGCATGAAGGTGATAGCAATAGCACCCGCATCATTGATGTGTACAACTATCTGTGAGGATGGTTTATATACCTATTGGTGTGGGTCGCTGTTGCTTTATCCATGCTATAGGTATGCGAGAACCTGATAATAGGATAAAGTAAATAGTGTTCCCACACCTTTTTTATTATTTAACTTTCCGTAGGGGACAAGGAAAAGCTAATTTATTTGAGTATGAATTACACAATTCAATTCAGGTACAATGGTAAAGAACATATTTTATATCGTTCTTTTGACAGGGAATACAAGGTTAGTGATTCTCCTATCATTCTTAACGATTTGTCTTATTCACAGGCTGTTGATTTTTTGAAAACAGAAGGGTTATGGCTGGATGATAAATCTATTGAAATGCTTCGGCTTTATAAAAAGGGAGATGAGCTTCTTTTTGATCTGAATGAGTTTAACAATCAAAAGTAATCGGTTATGAAAACAAGCAGATTTTTTACAGCTATTTTAGCGTTGGTTTTGTGTGTGAACTTCATTTCTTGTGGTGATGATGACGAACGTGTTGAATCTAATACGACTGATTATGTTAGTGATATACTACCAATTGAAACAGGGGTTTTCTATTTTGATGGACTTGGTAATTATACCAATTATGGAGAAGAATGCTGGTTTAATATTGAAAATCAAGGGAAGATATCAGTTATTGAAGAAGGTGAAGACATAAATGTAATTTTTGAGTATAGTGATGAAGGAGATACTGATACTTATCGAAAAGGTGTTAAGCAAGGAAATGAAATAGAATGGTATGGAAATAATGGATATGCGCCTAATTATCGTGATATACAATTCTTGTTTTATTTTGCTTTAACAACCAATGGAAAGAAAGCTCTTGTTAAACATTCCTATGGGACTCAGAATAAGGATTTTTATTATCTTAAATGATTATAAATGTATTCTGAGATAACCAATCTATATTTAGATAATAAGTGAAACATTGAAGAATAATCTATCTAAAAGCGTTTTACTTTTTTATTAGATAAAGAAAAATATCCATTAAATATTGTGCAAAAAAATGAAAATAAATAGATTTTTTACAGCCATTATTTCAGTGGCTTTGTGTGTAAACTTCGTTTCTTGTGGTGACGATGATGATAATAATATCATTGATCCAGAGAATGCCGTTAAGAGATTGATCTCTATTAGTTACAAGGATCAATAGGGAACAGGTTTATTCAATATTGAATATTCAGGCGAACAAGTTTCTAAAATAACAGATACATATAAAAGTTCAGGCTATACATTGATGTCCCATTAAAATCGGAAAGAGTACTTTGAAATTGTTGAAATTTAG
>NZ_SRYM01000119.1 GCF_004793765.1 Parabacteroides distasonis
TTCAAGTGGCCGATGGCCGGATATATGTCGAATAATAGGGTCATGGCTCTTTAATCTAGTAATTTACCTAAATCCAAATAAGCGAACTGTATATCCGCATTCAGACTCATTAAAATTCGGTGATTATCCTTGTCATAGCAATAATTTATAATTGGATATCCTGTTTCTAATGTCTTTAAATAATTACCCTCTAAGTCAAATACTAGAAATTTTGTTGCATAAACAACTTTTCTATCTGCCGTTATATATCTTTCTCCTAAGTAGGTCGCAACTATTCTATCTTTACAAATTCTAACATTTTCAAAAAAATATTTGCCATGTGTTTCCGTATCCCAATTAGGACCATATATATTGTATTTCAATTCTCCATCAAGGCTACATATTGTCATTAAATCATGTGGCATATAAGCCTCCACATAGATATTATGCTCCACTGATAGATCAAAAAAAATGCGTTTCTTTTTAACATACGGATTAATGGTATAGCTCATTGGTGTTATCTCACCAGTTTGCATATTAAACTTTCCAACAACCGGTTTAAAATTGCCATTGCCTAAGCGTTGTATAGTTACACCAATAGACAAAGTATCATTAATATATTCATATTTGTCAGGAAATATCTGGTCTCCCATCTTCATTTTTTCGGCAGGAAGATAAGCCGGATCTGCTATCGCACTGTCCAGATCATAACTAAAAATACGATTTTTACCATGATCAGACACGTAAAACTTACGATTTACTTTGTCTTCAACTATATGTCCCCCTATATTTGCGATCTCTCCCGGCCCTTGTCCTCTTGGAGCGATACTTGTTATATACTTGAAGTTGTTCTTATCAAAAATATGTATAAATTCATTTGCCGTTTTATAATCGGTGATGAATATGTAATTATCAATTACAGCTGGCCATGAAAAGAAACCGATGAGGAGATCTTCTATAGAAATTTCTTTTATTTGATCATGAACATTGATTATATTATATCTTTTGCTTTGATGTTTTTCAGTTGTAGAATTTAAAGAGCATCCCCAACAAAAGATAATCAAGAAAAATAGATATACCGCATTATTCATATTTTTATAGTTTTTTATATAGATGAGACATCTTTCCTTTTATAAAAATTAAAAAGGAATGTGCCAAAGTCTTCTATCCTATCATTTAGGATTGATCCAAAATCTCATCCTATACTGATTCAATCTTTAGAATAAGATAGTGGATCAAATCCAACATGATAAAAGGGAATTATGACACATCCCTTATACAAATACTATATTGCGAAAATATAATGCCATGTAAAATTCACATTAACCCCATCCACTATACTCTTCGTAGTTATGCCAGCCATTGCAATCACAACTACCACATCTATCTACACACCCATTCGGGCAGTAAGCCAGCGCCTCAGTGTTAGCCGACATAAGATCGGAAACTGAAACCTCCTCGTTA
>NZ_SRYM01000011.1 GCF_004793765.1 Parabacteroides distasonis
CACGACTGAATATTAACTTTAGCCATTATGCTGCTTAATTTTGATTAGTTACTTATCTATTATAATTGTAATATAATAGTAAGGTGTAAATTTGTTAACTGTAGAAGTCTTTAGAACTTCATCTATACTTTTTAGATAAAAAATGTTGATACCTAAAACTATTCATCAAATTTGGTCATCTTGTAATAAACCATTGCCAAAGGCCTTTGTTGATCTAGCAAATACATGGAAAGAATTCCATCCGGATTGGCAATATATCTTTTGGGATGACCAAAAGATGACCGCTTTTATGCAACGATATTATCCTGATTATGTGAATTTTTACAATCGGTTTGCATACGACGTGCAACGTTGGGATGTCATACGTTACTTGATACTTTATCAAGTGGGTGGTTTATATGTGGATTTTGATACGGAATGTTTAGCCAATATCGAGGCTTTGTTGACTGCGGACTGTTGTTTTGGGACAGATACGAAAGATAATATAATTTATGCCCCGTTGGTGAAAAACGCTTACTTGAACAATACATACATAGCTTCGGTACCCAAGCATCCTTTCCTTAAATCCGTGATCGACCATGTTTTTAACTCTGATCAGATGTATGTTAAAGAAGAAAATAAGTTGCTGCAAGTATTGCGAACGAGTGGAGCTTTAATGTTATCTGATGTGTATAACCAATATGCATTCAAAGAACAAATTCATGTTATTCCGGCAGAGGATCTAGCTCCATTCTCTTTATTGGAGGCACATGCTATTTTAGCGGGAGAGGAAAAAGATGAATGGAATGAGCGTTTGCAAAAAGCATCGGCTGTTCATTTTTTTGTTGGATCGTGGGGGTATTGTAAATAAAATGAAATGCATGGAAAATTGTAACTTGAAAGAGTTGATTGATAATAAATTATCTTATTTGATAATTAATAGTAGTTTTGTAGAAGATTGCGGGTTGTTTCATGGTCGAATGGGATTTGTCTTGTTTTTTGCTCATTTAGCTCGTACTTCTCAGAATCCTTTGTATGAAAATTTCTCGGAAAAATTATTAATGGAAATTTTTGAGGGGTTACATAAAGAATCTTCAATTAGTTTAGAATCTGGGTTATGTGGTATAGGTTGGGGTGTTGAATATCTTGTTCAAAATGGTTTGATGAAAGGAAATACGGACGAGATATTGAAAGATGTGGATACTCGTGTTATGGAATATGACCCAAGGCGGATGGTGAATAAGGATTTCCGAAGGGGGTTAGCAGGTGTGTTGATTTATGTTATGGCTCGCTTGTCTTCTCCTAGAGGAAATAGGCAACGGCCTTTTGATGATGAATATTTGCAAGTTTTAAGAGAAGTTGTGGAGGATTGGGATGTCAATTCTATAAAAGAAATGCCTGTAACATTGGTACGAGATTTTATATTATTGTTGAATGGAAGAACGGTTAATTCCGTGAGTTTTTCGTATTTATTTTCTTCTGTCATTTCGCCTCAAAAGGAGTTGTCTTCCTCTGATGAGACTTTTTTTATAAATGGCTTGGAATATTGTTGGAGATGTCTGGAGGATTTGGAAAAGTTTTTTCTTCCGATATTTGTAAGGAATGATATATTTTCCGCAAATAAAAGAATTTACCTGATAAGTAATGAGAGTCGTTCTTCTCGTTATGGTATAGGTACATATATAAACCAAGTTACAGAGGCTTTAGTAGATGCTGAGGTCAGAGTTACAGTAATTTTATTAGAATCGAGGAAAACAAACTCTTTTTGTATAGAAAGTCATCAAGGTATACAATATTTGTATATAGGAGAACCTTTAGCTTTTAATAAAAAAATATCTTGGCAATTACGACAAAGGTTATATGCTGAAAATATAACTATGTTACTGTCTTCCGTTGTCTTGCAAACAGAAAGGCCAATATTCTTTTTAAATCATGTCAATTTCGTGGATTTAGCGAAAGAATTACGACAATATTATGTGAATGCTAAAATTGTTGGCGTTGTTCATTATATGGAGTGGAGTTTTAATTTATTGGGTGATCGCACTAAGTTAAAAGAAATCTTAAATAGCGGTGATACGAATAATTCAATTCGTAAAGGATTTGACGATAGTCTCCATTTCTTTCATTATTGTGATCAAGTAGTCTCTATTGCTAGACATTCATATAATTTTTTATTAGAGGATTGTAAAATCCCAGTTGATAAATTGGAATTAATACCTCATGGTATAAAGGATCAAATGCCAGATATAAAAGATAAATCTTTGTTGAGGAAAAAATATGGTTTTGAAGACGATGAGGTACTGATTGTTTTTGCGGGCCGCGTAGATCCAATAAAAGGTATAGATTTGTTATCGAGAGCATTTTCAGAGTTATGTGGTAAATATGAAAATATACGTCTTTTGATTGCGGGAGAAGGGGCATATGATCTGATTCAAAAGCAATCATTGTTTTGTAGTAAAAAAATATCATTATTGGGATTTGTTGATAAAAAATCATTGTATGAGCTGTTTTATATTTCCAATATAGGCGTACTTCCTTCTTTGTATGAGGATTTTGGTTATGTAGCTATTGAAATGATGATGAATGAGCTTCCTTTAATTGTAGGTAACAAAAGTGGATTAGAAGAAATTGTTGTGAATGGGAAAAATGGTTGGGTGGTTCCTTTTGAGCGAGATATTAAATGTACGGAAGGAAATACTTTACTTTTAAGAACTTATATAGAACGAATGATTCTTTCTTCTTCTGACACATTACTTATGGGACAAGAAAGTCGCAATCGTTTTCTTCTCTATTATGAATTATCTAGTTTTAAGCAGCTGCTAATGGAGCGGATAATACAGGGAAAATAAGAACAGGCCGTAAGGTCGTTTTTTAATAATAGGTTTTATAATTAAAAATTTTAAATTAATGAAAACTATTCGAAATCTGAAACTTAGGGAAATTGTTCATCAAGAACTGAACATCTCTGAGATGAAGCAGTTAACCGGAGGTGTGAACGATGGTATCATGCTTTTGGCGTATGGCTGTTACAACTATGTTTGTACAAACAGTCGGGACACTAGTGCAAATGAATGTACTACTGCTAAGTGTGTGAATGTATCATGCAGCTCCGGAGCTTGATAAATCAAGCTAGTTTGAAGTATCTAGAAGATTTTTCTAGATACTTCTTTTAGACTATAGAATTTGAAGAAGTAGGTAGATTTATTTATATGTATATGGAAAATAGGATCATCGTATTCAATCATTATTATAGACTTAAGCATGATTTAAAGAGGACATATTTATATTCAAAGAAAAGAATAGAATATCTGCAATCTAAAGTGCCTGTAGATACGCTCTGGCTTACTAAAATACATCCGATATACGCAATGCTTTTTTCTTTAGCTTCTGAACCAATAGAATTGAAAGAGTATATTGCGGCTGTTGCGGATTTTCTAGAGGTAAGTTCTTTAGAGGCAGAAAGTTTGGTGCTCCCATTTTTAGATAGAGATGAGCCTTTCTATAGTGAATATGGGAATGTCGTTAGTCAATTCCCCCGTAATTTGATTATTAACGCAGAGAACCTTTTAGATGAGATTACTTTATATTCTCCATTGGATTTTTGCTATCAAGAGTTGGACATGAAAACTGAAAGAGCATTGTTCGCTCCTCAAACAATGGTAATTATGCCGAATAATAATTGTACAACTGATTGTGCGTATTGTTATGCGGATCGATCAATCCATCCTCAACAGATGGATTTTAAATATGTAAAAGCTATTGTGGAAGAATGTAAACATTTGAAAATGATGGATATAAGTATTACCGGTGGTGATATTTTCTTATACAGACATTGGAAAGAATTATTGGAGCTATTAAATGTCAATGGTTTTGGGGGCGGTTTATTATCAACTAAAACTCCTTTGAATCAAGATCATGTTGATTTTTTGAAGAAATATTCTCCTCGTTTACAATTCTCTTTGGACTCAATAGATCCGATTGTTTGTGAAAAATTGATAGGAATGAATCCTGTCTATTTGAATAAGGTAAAGAAAACATTTGAGATTTTTGAACATTCAAAATTTCCATTTAAAGTAGCGACTGTACTGACGAATTTAAATGGAGAGGTTAAATATTTAACAGAATTATACGATTTTCTTAGTAATTTCGATACTTTAGAAGAGTGGGAGATTCGTTTGGCTAGTAAGTCCTTATACAGTAAGAAAAATTTTGATGAACTAAATATTTCTAAAGATAAGATGCAAGAACTTAATGCTTGGATTGAAAGTATTCGTCCTATTTCGAAAATCAAGATGATTTGGGATACTTCTGACGTAGAGCGTTATTTTAAAAGTTCAAACGGTAGTAAGGGCTTTTTAGGAGCAAGGTGTTCTGCTAATTTTTCTAATATTATGGTTTTGCCAAATGGAAAGGTTACGATATGTGAACAATTGTATTGGAATCCTTATTATATAATAGGTGACTTGACGCAACAATCTATCGTTGAAGTTTGGAATTCGCCAAAGGCATTAAAATTGGCATTTCCTAAACGTGAAGATTTTAGAGATGCAAGTCCTTGTAAATCATGTAAGATATTTGAGGAGTGCTATGCTTTTCCTAATCGATGTATTGTTGATGTATTAAAAGGGTATGGATTAGATAATAAGGATTTTCCTGATCCTAGATGTGTTAATGCTCCTCGTCAAATATCAGTCTTAATTCCACAATAACAAATAATATGAAACAGCAATTAGTTGGTTTAGCCTTTTGTAGTATATTATTACTGCAAGGTTGTATTGAAAAGAAAAACGAAGCAAAGTTTGATGAGGCTCCATCTATCTGTCCAGTTGATTTGAAATCAGAATCTCCAAAAGAAAGTATTGATAGATTTCTGGCCGGTATGGAGATCCAGTTGTTGCCGTTGGAATCAGGTGATGATATCTTGTTTAAAGGTTCTGGTTCTACCATTCATTTGGATGGTGATGATATCTTTCTTTTGGATGCCTCGCAACAGACTATCTTTCGTTTTGGGCGAGATGGCAAGTTCAAAAACAAGATATTCCGTAAGGGGCAAGGAGCGGAGGAATATAACGTGTTGTTTAATATAGCCCTGTCCGACAACAAAATTTACGGATTGGATAATATGAAAATTCAGCTGTATGACTATGAGGGGCATTATATTAAAACTATTCCTTTGAAAAATAATGGTCGTCAGATAGCTGTCACAAAAGATGGTACGATAGCTGTTGCTTCCAATTATATCCAACCTTATCAGCTTACCGTATACCACCCGGATGGAACGGTCTTTGAGTACCTGCCTAGCAATAAGAACTTATTGAAACAGCAAATCTCCCAGTCTACCTACCATTCATTGAAAAGATATGGCGATCGGATCTTGTTGACAAATTATTTTGATCCATCCATCTATCAGTTGGAAGATACCGTGTCTGTCTTCGCCACGCTTGACTTCAAAGGCATGAATATCCCTTCCGATATGTTTAGTGGTACGGATGAGGAGATAGCCAACCGATTCCGTGAATACCGCGAGGGAGACAAGGCCATTCTTTCATTCGATCGCTTGACCGTTACAGACGACTGGGTTGTGTTTGCGCCTTCTTTGATCTGGGATCCATGTGTGGTTTATTATAATCGAAAGTCGGATACTTATCTTTTGAATAAGAACTGGGGGCAACCTTATGATCTGTTCTTCGGAGGCTACAGGGCACCGGACGGATATGATGAGAAGAGCGGGGAGTTTTACCAACTGGTCAATGCCGTAGAGCTGAAAGAGGTCGTAGAAGAAATCGCTAAAAAAAAACCGAATTATCAGGATGACTATCCATTCTTAAAGAACGTAGATGTATCTCAAATAGATGATAATACGAATGATTGGATTGTATTCTTTAAATTGCAGTCTTAGAGAATATAATAAACTTATATGGGGAATATATGTGAATGTATTCCCCTTTGATTTGAAATGGATGGATTAATAATAACCGTCATAGTATGATTCCTAAAATAATACATCAAATATGGTCTTCTGCAGAGGAGTTTCCTAAAAGTTATAAAGCCTTAATTGAGACATGGAGACGTGATTACCCTGATTGGAAATATATTCTTTGGGATGATGATCGTATAATTGAGTTTATGGAAAACTATTATCCTCAATATATAGATTTGTTTAATGGGTTTCCATATAATATTCAACGATGTGATGCGATTCGCTATTTGTTCTTGTTCCAAATGGGAGGAATGTACATTGATTTAGATTACGAATCATTACAATCTATCGAACCATTAATATCTGGAAAGACTTGTTGTTTTTCGGAAGAACATGAATATTCAGAAGGAATGAAAAAAAAATGTGGCCATTCGGTTTCTCATTATTTTAATAATGCTATGATTTTATCAACTCCAAAGCATTGGTTTTTGAAAAAGGTGATAGATTCTATCTTTGAGCATCCTGTGAAAATTGATAACGCTGATCCGTTTAATTGTATATTACAAACTACAGGGCCTTGGCTGTTATATCAAAAGAAGAACAAATGGAAGTTTATATAATGCCTAGAAAATATGTGACTCCATTTACGGGATATCAAGTCCGACGTTTATTGCTAGAAAATGAAGAAAGTCAGGAATTAGACAATTGTTTAAAAGATGCTTATGCTGTACATTACTTTTTCAATTCATGGGTGAAAGATATAAAGAATGATGTTTAGTATGTTCCCTATATATCGTCAACCGGACTCGATGGACTGTGGTCCAACCTGTCTTCGCATGATCGCTAAGTATTATGGACGGGCTTATTCTTTGCAGAGTTTACGGGAGAAGGCTTTTATCACCCGGGAGGGGGTCTCTATGCTGGGCATTAGTGAAGCGGCGGAGAGTATAGGTTTCCGTACACAGGGAGTGAGAATCGCTTTGGAGGAGCTGGAAAGCGAATGTCTGTTGCCTTGTATATTGCATTGGAACCAGAATCATTTTGTGATTTGTCATAAAATCAAGAAGGGACGGTTTTATATAGCCGATCCTGCCGCCGGGCTTGTTTCTTATACGAGAGAGGAGTTTAAACGGTGCTGGGTGAGTACGAAGGTGGACGGGAAGGATACCGGAGCGGCACTTTTGTTGGAGCCAAAACCGGAGTTTTATGATTCGGAGGGGGAAGCGGAGGCTGGGAAACGTAGCCTCGGTTTCTTTTTTCGTTATCTTTCGCCTTATCGTCGGGAGGTGATACAGCTGGGATTGGGGATGTGTACGGCAAGTATCTTACAGCTTATCCTGCCGTTTCTTACGCAGAGCTTGGTGGATACGGGTATTCGGGATAATAATCTTAGCTTTATCACTCTCGTGCTTATTGCGCAGCTGGTGGTCTTTGTCGCTAAGCTGTCTGTCGATTTTATCCGTAGCTGGATCTTGTTGCATGTCAATACTCGCGTTAATATCGCGTTGATTTCTGATTTTCTCGCTAAGTTGACTCGTTTGCCACTCCGTTTCTTCGACACGAAGATGGTGGGCGATATTATGCAGCGTATTGGTGATCACGACAGAATTGAAGTGTTTATGACCGGAACCTCGCTCAATACACTTTTCTCGTTCATGAATTTTATCGTGTTCGGTTTTGTACTGGCCTATTATGACTGGGTGATACTGGGACTTTTCTTGCTGGGGAATGGCTTGTATGTAGCTTGGGTATTGGCTTTTATGCGCTGGAGGCGGGAATTGGATGTGAAGCGTTTTTCTTTGTCGGCCGGTGAGCAGAGCAACCTCTTCCAGCTTATCACTGGAATGCAGGAGATCAAATTGAATAATAGCGAGACCCGAATGCGATGGAAATGGGAGCGAATACAAGTGAGACTCTTCAAAATAGGGATAAAAGGGTTGGCGTTGCAGCAGTACCAGCAGATGGGGGCGGTTTTCTTTAGCCAGACAACAAATATACTGATCTCTTTTATCGCTGCCCGGGCGGTGGTACAAGGAGATATGACATTGGGTATGATGATGTCGGTTACTTATATAGTAGGACAATTGATGTCACCGATCGAACAGTTTATTAGTTTTTCTCGGGCGTTTCAAGATGCGAAAATCAGTTTGGAACGTCTTGCTGAGATCCATGGGAAGGAGGATGAGGAGCTGCTGGGAGGTGACCGGTTGAACACTTTACCCGATGATCGAACAATCCGGTTGGAAGATGTGTGTTTTAGTTATGATGGTGCTGATAGGGATTACGTTTTGGAGCATATCGATTTGACGATACCGCATAATAAAGTGACCGCTATCGTGGGGGCTAGCGGGAGCGGGAAGACAACGATCGTTAAATTGTTGCTCGGTTTCTATGAGCCAAATAAGGGGGACGTGCGGATTGGAGATACTTCGCTCCGCAATTTGAATCCGCGTGTGTGGAGGGCAAAGACTGGATCTGTTATGCAGGATGGTTTTATCTTCTCGGATACGATTGCGAACAATATCGCCGTCGGAGAAGAGGTGGTGGACAAGAGCCGTTTACTGCATGCTGTTGAGGTGGCTAATATACGGGAATTTATAGACTCTCTTCCTTTGGGATATAATACGAAGATCGGCTTGGAAGGGAATGGGCTAAGCCAAGGGCAGCGACAGCGAATCTTGATCGCCCGTGCGGTGTATAAGAATCCGGATTTTATTTTCTTGGATGAGGCTACGAATGCATTGGACGCAAATAACGAACGGGAGATTATGGCACAGTTGCATGCCTTTTATGAAGGACGTACGGTGGTAGTGGTAGCGCATCGGTTGAGTACGGTGCGTGATGCAGATAAGATTGTGGTATTGGACAGGGGGCGTATCGTGGAAGAAGGAACGCATGAGGAACTGACGGCTTTGCGAGGGGTTTATTATCGATTGGTGAGAAACCAATTGGAGTTAGGTAATTAGCGGACGGTTGATCGTTGATGGTGATGGAGAGAAATTCTGGAAAGAATATAGAATTGCGTAGCGAGGAGGTGCAGGAAGTGATGGGGCAAGTTCCGGATTGGATTGTCCGTTGGGGAATCTCGCTGCTGTTTCTTGTGGTCGTGGCGTTATTGACAGGGAGTTGTTTTTTCAAATACCCTGACGTGATAGTGGCGGAGATGACATTGACGGGGCAACATCCAGCGGTGGCGATAATGACTCGCTCGGAAGGGAAGCTACAGGAATTGCTTATCAAAAATAATAGTGCGGTGAAAGAGGGTGATTGGCTGGCGATCATGGAGAATCATGCGAATACGGAGGATGTAGTGTATTTGGCTAAGGCTTTGGAACGATTTGAAGTGGATGTGGATAGCCTTGACAAGGCTTTATCGCAATATAAGGAACTGTCGTTAGGAGATATGCAGGCTGCTTACTCGGGGTTTCTGTCGGCCCTCCATGCTTGTGTCAATTATAGGGCTATTGGTTATTATTCGCAAAAGAAGGCCTCCATTCATAAACAAATTGCTTTGTATAGGGCTTACTATAATGAGATCGAGCGGCAGCTACAGACCCTTTTGGAACAATACGCCTTGGCAGAACAGCAATACGCACGGGATTCTTTATTGTATAGCCAATCCGTGATTTCCTCTTATGAACACGAGACTGCTCGGGCTTCTATGCTGCAAAGCCGCTATTCTCTAGAAGGTGCGGTAGCCTCGGTCGAGAATTTCAAAATAAGGATTGGAGAGCAAGAACAAGTATTATTGGATCTGACATTGGAGCAGAACGAAAAAGAATTTATGTTGCGACAGGACTTGCAGACAGCTAGGGAACAATTGCTGAACAGTATACATGAGTGGAGGTTGCGCTATTGTTTGATTACGCCGGTTGAGGGTATTGTGACTTTCACGAAATACTGGAATGATAATCAGTATATCTCATCCGGAGAGATCGCTTTTACTATCGTGCCACAGAGCGAGGGGCGACTGGTGGGAAAGGTACAGGTACCGATAGTGCGCTCTGGAAAGGTTAAGAGAGGACAGCGGGTGATTGTCCGTTTTTCTAATTTCCCGGATCAGGAGTTCGGTGTGGTAAGCGGCGTGGTATCGAATATTTCGTTGGTTCCTTCCGATGAATACTATACGGCAGACATCCATTTTCCTAAAGGGCTGAGAACTAATTACGGTATCGACTTGCCTGTTTCTCAAGAGATGCGGGCTACCGCAGAGATCGTTACCGAGGAGTTACGCTTGATAGAGCGTTTTTTCCTTCCGATTAAGCGGATCGTGAAGGAGGGATTTTAAGTGCTACTTGAAATCATACATACTTATATTGTTTCGGTAAAAAGGAATATCTATCTTTGTTCATCATTAGTTATCTAAACAATCATCGCTATGAACCAGACAATTTATCCTATCGGTATACAGAACATTGAGAAGATCCGTAAAGACGGTTTTCTATATATTGATAAGACTGTTTTGATTTATCAGTTGGTCTTCTGTGACCCGTAACATCGAGCGATGGTTGGTAAAATAGCATTTCTGATAAGTAATCGTAGGGTGCTTTTATGGTGTGATTCGATTTGTTGTCAATAACCGGTAACGAACTGTGAGTGTAACAATATATTAAGTATATGAACTGGAAACAAATACTTTTTTGGTCTCTTTCGGCAGCCGCTATCTTTTATTATCTCCTGCTTTTTGGGGTATTTTTGTTTGTGGGGCAAGAAGAGATGCAATTGTTTATTCCTGAGTGGTGGTTCATATGGGAGTCTTTGTGGCAACCGGGTGGTTTTTGTGATGTCGCCGGACAATGGATCATCCAATATTATCGGCAACCTATGTTGGCGGTGGTCTTCCATTCTGTTTTGTTGGTAAGTAGTGGAATGATGATCGATAAGCTCTTGCGCAGTTTTTCGGATAAGAGCTACCTTTCGTTTCTTTCTTTACTGCCGGTACTGTATCTGTTGAAGATGAGCGTACATGGGGAATATTTGGTGGATGGGACAGTCGGTATTGTCTTGATGCTTTTGGCTTTGTTGTCTTCGCTGAACATACGGCGGGTGAGATTTATCATTGGGTATGGCTTGTTCTCTACGCTCTTTTTGTGCGGGTTGACCGGACTTCTTTCGGTTTATTTCGCATTTTTATATACGTTGTTTGCCCTCCTTCGCTACCCAACTCTACGGCAAAGATGGGCGGCCACTGCTTGTTTGATCCCGGCTGTTTTCATTTACCTGTTTAGCGGATGGTTGGATATTCCCGTGCCTTTGTATGAGGGATGGAGGCCGGAATCCTATTTGGAGATCCAGCGATTGCCTTATTATTATATGTATCGAGTGTGGACGTTCTTTACCTTTGCGATAGTCGGTGTGAGCTTATTCGCCCGCATTGTGTTGCGGTTTGACGGAAAGAATAAATGGATCGATCGGGGCGCTTTTGCCGTTTGCTTGCTCTCTATGTCGCTAGTTGTTGGGTTTTGCCTGCCGGAATCTTGGCATGTACAACGCATGATGCTAGACGAGCTTTCGTTCTTGGCCCGGGAGAAGCGGTGGGATACCATTGTTGATAAATACCGGGGAAAACAGATCCATGATTATGTTAGTTTAAACTATTTGAACATGTCATTGGCCCAAAAAGGCGAGTTGGCCGACCGAATGTTTACGTTCGATCAAAAAGGAACGAAAAGTTTGTGTGCCGATTGGAATCAGACCTTCTATATGGATCGCTTATTGAGCGATGTCCATTTCTTTGTTGGTGATGTCTCCCTATCCGAGAGCTTTGCGATGGATGGATTTACGCAATCCAAACGTAAGGGAAGTGCCCGTTTGATGCAACGTTTCGTGCAAGTCTGCCTGATCCGGGGTGAGATGGGGTTGGCCCGGAAATACCTGGACTTACTGGTAACCATGCCATTCTATAAAGATTGGGCGAAACGTTATGCCTCCTACTTGGCCAACCCGGAATCGATGTACGAAGAGCCGGAGCTGAGAGGCAAGCGTATCCGAATAGAGAAAAGGGATCGACTGAGCCTATCTGTTCCCGCCGATTCTTTGTGGAGCGGATACGATCTGCCGGATAATCGGATTGGTTGGGAATATCGGGGATGTTATTATTTATTGGATAAGGATCTGGAGGCTTTCTCCCGGTTTTTGGAGGTGACACCTTGCTTGGACAGAGAGCGAATGCCTAGGCATTTTCAGGAAGCCGTATTGTTGCTGGCAGATAGGGATCGTACCGTACTGTCCGTTTATCCGATACAACCGGAGTTAGTCGAACGCTATCGATTGTTCAAGAGGTTCTTGCGACAATCCGGAATCCAGACTGATGTCTCTTTGATTCATCAGCAGTTTGGTGATACTTATTGGTTTTATTACTATTTCAAGATCTTTAAAGGAAAAGAACAATGAAGCGATTATCTATCTGTTGGATTATAGGTTGTTTTTTGGGACTTGTGGCTTGTAAACCGGAAGTTCCCGCACGGGCGGAACTGGGCGAAACGGACGTGTTTCCTGATTACAGGGAAGTTACTGTACCAGTCAATATGGCACCTCCCAATTTCAAGTTAGTAGATCAACAGTTACAGGGGATAACTCGGTTGAAAACTATGAATAGAGAGTTGATAATCGCAGCCGATCAGGGTACTTTCAACCTGCCGGAAACGGATTGGAAGGTCTTATCGCAGGACGCACAAGGAAAACAAATAGATGTGACGGTTTATTTTCGGGAACCTCAAAGTGATTGGAAACAAATGAGTTTCCCGATTTATGTGTCAAGAGATTCTGTTGACGCTTATTTGGTGTATCGCCGTATTTTCCCTGGATATCGGATGTGGAACGAGATGGGGATTTACCAACGATGTGTTGAAAACTATGTTGAAAAGTCTGTTCTTAATAACCAATCGACAAATAATAGTTGTATGAACTGCCATGCTTTTTGTGGGCGACAAGGCGAACGGATGCTTTTCCATCAACGAGGCTCTCACAATGGGACTTACCTCATTGATCATCGGCAGGTAAAGAAGATTGTGTTGGAACGGGACGGCAAGCCGGCTTCGTTTGTTTATCCATATTGGCATCCATCGGGTCGGTATGTCGCTTTCTCTACCAACGAGACCCACCAAGATTTCCATATTTCCGATAACAATAGGATTGAGGTATATGATGTGGAATCGGACGTGCTGATCTATGACACGGAGAAGGAGAGGGTGTTGAGTTCGCCTTTGTTGGCTTCCAAGGCATGTTACGAGACTTTTCCCGCTTTTACTCCAGATGGTAACTATCTGTTGTTTTGTTCGGCGGATTCTGTTTGTATGCCGGAAAACTATCGGGATGTCCGGTATAGCCTACTTCGGATCGCTTTTGATCCGGAAGACGGTTCGATTGGAACCCAAGTGGATACCTTGTATAATGCGAGGGAAGCGGGTCGGAGTGTTAAGTTCCCGAGAGTCTCCCCGGATGGAAAGCTGTTACTTTATACGGTGTCCGATTATGGCAATTTCTCTATTTGGCATAGGGATGCGGATTTGCATATGTTGGATCTATCTACTGGGGTAATCGATTCTTTGCCAGAAGTGAATAGCCCGGATGTAGAGAGCTATCACTCTTGGAGCGGCAATAGTCGTTGGTTTGTCTTTTCCAGTCGGCGGGATGATGGGCTTTTCACGCGCCCATACTTGGTGCATGTGGATGAACGGGGGCAGTGTGGCAAGCCTTTCCTGTTACCGCAAGTGTCTCCGGATTATTATGAGCGTTCCCTGTTCTCTTTTAATGTTCCGGAATTTATACAGACTCCGATTCTAATCTCGAAGGAAAGGTTGGTCAAGGCCTCGCGAAAAGAAGAGGTCATGACCATTAAACGTATCGAGGGCATCTAATTTTTCGCTTCTTTGTGCCGAAGGTATTTATAAAAGTCGTACTTTTGCGCTAAAATCAAAACGATGCGAAAAGTTCATTTGATCTCCGTAACCGAACCTTTGGTTTTAGATCTAGCCCTAGCTCTTCGAGAAAAAGGATATGAGGTAAGCGCTTCCGGTTGTGATCTGACTGAAGAGATGATAGGAAGACTTCATAACGCAGGTTGTACCTGTTATGGGGATGGGTGGTTTCCGGAGAAATTAATAAAAGATATTCACTCGGTGGTTTTGGGTGCTAAAGTAAAGCAAGATAACCCGGAATTATTGCGTGCTAAGGAATTGGGGGTGTTAATCCAATCCATTCCGGAATTTATATTTCAACGGACTCGGTCGAAGACACGGGTTGTTGTAGCGGGCAGTCGTGGGAAGAAGACAATTATTTCCATGATGATCTGTGCGTTGCGCCGACAAAAGTTGGTGTTCGACTATGCGTTGACTAGCAAGGTGGACTCACTTCCGAACCGGATACATTTGAGCTATGAGGCACGTATCGCTTTGATCGAAGGGGATGAGCATATCACTTCTGCCTTGGACAAGCGTTTCCAATTGGAATTCTACCGTCCGCATATCGCCATCCTGACGAACCTGTCTTGGTCTACCAAAACGGATCATGCGACTCCGGAGGCCTATTTATCCACGTATCAATCCTTCTCTGTTTCTATCGAGCGGGAAGGAAAATTGATTTATTTTGGTGGTGATGATACGGTCAGCCAGCTGGCGGGAGAAGTCCGGAGCGATATCACCGCTATTCCTTTTGAGGAACATCCGGTCGTGGAGAAAAACGGACAGACTTTTCTGCATACTCGCTACGGAGACTATCCGATGCGGATACCCAATCGCTATTTCTTGATCAATCTAAATGCGGCACGTTTGGCCTGTCGGCAGTTAGGCGTTAAAGATGCGGATTTTTATCAAGCGTTATCGGAATATAGTTTATCTTTGCCGATATGATAATAGCTAGACAAAAAAGAAAAGAGAATATCGCTGAATATCTGCTTTATATGTGGCAGGTTGAGGAGTTGATCCGGGCGAATAAATTCGATATGGATTCGATCAACCGCACGGTGATCGCTCATTATGACCAGCCCGAGGAGGTGAAGAAGGAGATCGCTCAATGGTACGAGGAATTGATCGATATGATGCGTAGCGAGGGGGTGATGGAGAGAGGCCATATCCAGTTGAACAAGAATGTGATTATTACTTTGACCGATTTGCACCTCCATCTTCTAAAATCTCCAAAGGAAATGGTTTATAGCGCAGCTTATTATAAGACGCTTCCTTACATCGTACAGCTCCGGGCTAAATCGGGTGGAGAGGATCTGCCGGAGTTGGAAACTTGTTTCGCCGCCGTATATGGCTATCTGCTTTTGCGTATGCAAGGGAAAGAGGTGAGTGCGGAGACGTTAGAGGGTATTAAACAAATCAGTTCCTTCTTGGCGTTGCTCGCCGAGAAATATCGGGAAGATATGAAAGGGGAACTTAAACTAGAGGATTAATAATAGATATAGACATGAAGACAGTTTTGGTAACCGGAGCGAACGGTCAATTGGGAAGTTCTATCCACGCTCGTATCAGCCAGTATCCCGGCTATAATTTTCTTTTTACGGATATAGATACGTTGGATATTTGCGACAAGGAGGCCGTCCGGAAATATGTCTTGGAAAATGATGTTCAATATGTCATGAATTGCGCCGCTTATACGGCGGTGGATAAAGCGGAGGAGCATGAGGATTTGTGTATGCGCATCAACCGGGATGCGGTACGGAACTTAGGTGAGGCCGCTCATGCCGTGGGTGCGAAGGTGATTCATGTATCTACAGATTATGTGTTCGATGGAACGAGTTGCCGTCCTTATCTGGAAAGCGATGCGACTTGCCCTGTTTCCGTATATGGACGTACGAAACTGGCGGGAGAGCAGGTCTTGATGGAGGTGTGTCCGGATTCCGTGATTATCCGTACGGCTTGGTTGTATTCCGAGTATGGAAACAATTTTATGAAGACGGTATTGCGTTTGGGAAAGGAGCGGGATGAGTTGCGTTTCATATTCGACCAAGTGGGTACGCCTACTTATGCCGGAGATTTAGCGGTCGCTATGCTTACCGTGCTGGAACGTGCCGAGGCGGGTAAATTTATACCGGGTATCTATCATTTCTCGGACGAGGGGGTGTGTAGCTGGTATGATTTTACGGTAAAGATCTTGCAAATAGCAGGCCTGGATAACCGGGTGATTCCCATAGAGACCAAGGATTATCCGACACCAGCCAGCCGACCACATTATAGCGTGTTGAACAAAGGTAAGATAAAAAGTGCGTATGGACTGACGATTCCCCATTGGGAGACTAGCTTGACCTACTGCATGAATAACAAAGTGTAACTGATAACATATATAATAGAATGAGCCAGTATTCAGAAGAGATTGAAAGAAGAAGAACGTTTGCCATAATCAGCCACCCGGATGCCGGTAAGACTACGCTTACCGAGAAATTATTGTTATTTGGTGGCGCTATCCATGTAGCGGGAGCGGTGAAGTCTAATAAAATCAAGAAGACTGCCACGTCCGACTGGATGGAGATTGAGAAGCAACGCGGTATCTCCGTAGCTACCTCCGTAATGGCTTTTGATTATTCCGATCATAAGATTAATATCTTGGATACACCGGGCCACCAAGATTTCGCCGAGGATACGTTCCGTACCTTGACGGCGGTGGATAGCGTTATTATCGTAATCGATATCGCCAAGGGAGTAGAGGCGCAGACTCGTAAGTTGATGGAGGTTTGTCGTATGCGTAAGACTCCGGTGATCGTTTTTGTCAACAAGATGGACCGTGATGGTAAAGATCCTTTTGATTTGCTGGATGAGATAGAAGAAGAATTACAGATAAAGGTACGCCCATTGAGCTGGCCGATCGATATGGGACAACGTTTCCGGGGCGTATACAATATTTTCGAGCAGAAACTGAACCTATATACCCCGAGTAAGCAATATGTGACGGAGAATGTGGAATTCAAGGATATCACAAGTCCGGATCTCGAGACTTATATTGATCCTACGCAAGCTGCAAAGCTTCGTGAGGATGTAGAGTTGATAGAGGGGGTTTATCCCGAATTTGATGTAAATACGTATTTGGATGGGGATATCGCTCCAGTATTCTTTGGTTCCGCTCTGAATAACTTCGGCGTGAAAGAGCTATTGGATTGCTTTATTCGTATCGCTCCCTCGCCGCGTCCGATCCATGCGGTAGAGCGTGTGGTAGACCCGAATGAGGATAATTTCACCGGCTTCATTTTCAAGATCCATGCGAATATGGACCCGAACCATCGCAGTTGTATCGCTTTCGTAAAGATTTGCTCCGGTCGTTTTGAGCGTAACGCGAACTATAAGCATGTACGCTTCGGTAAGATGATGCGTTTCAGTAGCCCGACGGCTTTCATGGCTCAGAAGAAAGAAGTGGTGGATGAGGCGTTTGCGGGTGATATTATCGGTTTGCCGGATACCGGGAACTTTAAGATAGGGGATACGTTGACTTCCGGAGAGGAATTGCATTTCAAGGGATTGCCGAGCTTCTCGCCCGAGATGTTCAAATATATAGAGAACGCCGATCCGATGAAGGCAAAGCAATTGAACAAGGGTATCGAGCAATTGATGGACGAGGGTGTAGCCCAGTTGTTTACCAATCAGTTCAATGGCCGGAAGATTATCGGTACGGTGGGACAATTGCAGTTTGAGGTTATTCAATACCGCCTGTTGCATGAGTATGCCGCTCAATGTAAATGGGAGCCGATCAGCCTATACAAGGCTTGCTGGATCGAGAGTGATAACCAACAGGCATTGGAGAATTTCAAGAAACGTAAGGCGCAATATATGGCGTTGGATAAGGAAGGCCGTGATGTTTATTTAGCGGATTCCGGCTATGTATTGATGATGGCCCAACAGGATTTTCCGGATATTAAGTTCCATTTTACATCAGAGTTCTAATATGAAAAGTCGATTCTCCATCCTTTGCTTACTTGTTAATATCTTGTTGATAAGTTGTGAACAGGCTCCCCAATACTATGAGGTATCCGGAAGGCTTCATACGCCTTATCATATTAAGTTTGAGCATACTAAACCATTGGATAAGGAGATTGACGAGCAGTTGAAATATTTCTACCGGCTGTTTAATGCTTTTGATTCTACTTCGGTAATCAGTCAGGTAAACCAGAACCGTGACATACGGGTAGATACGCTCTTCCAAAAAGTCTTTAAGAAGGCACTTGAAGTGTCTGCTGAGACAAATGGGGCCTACGACGTGACTTGCGCCCCGTTGATCAACCTTTGGGGGTTTGGCTTCAGCCGGAAGGATAGCGTAACCCCTGCCTATATCGACAGTGTCCGTCAGTTTATCGGTTTTCAGAAAGTTCGTTTAGAAGAGGATCGCATCGTGAAGGACGATCCTCGCTTAATGATGAACTTTTCTTCTTTGGCGGATGGAACGGTTTGCGATATGATAGCTCAGATGCTGGAGAAGAAAGGGGTCCGTAATTATTTGGTGGAGTTTGGTGGCGAGATGCGTGTGAAAGGCGTGAATCCCTCGGGCGTGGATTGGCGCTTAGGGATCACGAAGCCTACGGATGACGCTGCCGGCATGAATCAAGAACTCGAGCAGATCGTTAGCTTCCCGAAACCATTAGGAATGGCTACATCAGGTAATTATCGTAATTTTTATATAAAGGATGGACGTAAATACGCCCATACGATCGATCCCCGTGAAGGTTGCCCTGTACAGCGGGATATCCTTAGCGCTACGATTGTCGCCCCGGATGCCATGACCGCTGATGCGTATGCTACCGCATTTATGGTCTTAGGTTCGGAGGAGGCTAAATCCTTATGCGCTAAAGTGCCCGGCCTTGACTATTTTATTATTTGTTCCGATTCGATAGGAGACGGGTATCATCCGGAATACTCTGAGGGCTTTCGTCAATATCTGGTGACTGCCGATAAGTAATCGATTTATTTATAAGCTGTTAAGATGTTGTTCTTAGAATAGGCATTGTAAGATCTTTATGATGCCCATTCTAAGGAGCTTATAATGCCCATCGTAAGCATGCTATAATGGGCATTGTAAGAAAGGTCTGTTTATAGGATGGATTTGATCTCTTCCAGCGAGCGGACTGTATAGGTTGGGATGAAGCCTACGGCAGGTAATCCTTCTGGATTCAACCATATCTGGTCGATCTTGGATTGGTAAGCCCCAATGATATCAGCTTCCCAGCTATCTCCGATCATTAAGCTCTCGGACCGGCGTGAGTTCGTGTTCTTTAAGGCGAAGTCGAAAATACCTTTGTGGGGCTTTTGTATATCAGCGTCCTCGGACAGGATCATCCGTTCGAAATAAGGAGCCAAGCCTGCGTTGCTAAGTTTCTTGAATTGTACCTCACGAAATCCATTTGATAAAATAAATAACCGATAGGAAGGGCGGAGATATTCCAGTAATTCAATGGCTCCGGGCACTAATCGGGTTTTGGTGGTCGTGCGTTGCAAGAAATCATTATTTACCGATAAGACGGTTTTCTTATCCTCTATTCCTAACGGACGAAGTACGTAGAGAAATCGATCCAAGATTAAGGTTTGCCGGTCTATTTCCCCCGAACGGTACTTGGCCCATAAGTCTAGATTATGAGGCATATAAATATCGAAGAAAGCCTCGAAGGAGGCATAATACCGATTAAAGTGGTAATCGGTATATAGCTCTTCAAGGCATTCTTTATTGTTATGGTACGTATCCCAAAGGGTATCGTCCAAATCGATAAATATACTTTTATAAATCATTATCCAACTTCGATCACTAAATACTTGCCTAGGCTCCAGAAAGCCTTCTCGTCATTTATTTTCAAGGTCAAGTTTCCGTCTTCATCCTCTACGAACTCATAAGATCCTTCCGGATGATTGGATTTTAGTTTAGCCTTGCTTGCGAACAAAGGAATTTCTTTTACCTCACGGATATCGATAGAGATGAAATAATCCTTGTTGAAACCGCTCTGCAATACTTTAGATTTAGAGAACAGGCCACCACCGGATAAGATCTTCTGTTCCTTCAATTCCTTGGAAGTACCGAAACAGTAGTAAGCCGTATGAAGGGCTTTATCTTGAGCGTTCAATTTCTCGGATTGAGCGGCTGCGGTAGTAGCCAGACTTTCCACATCCTCATTCAAGGAACTTACCATCTCGTCCAATTCTTGGATACGTACGTTCTTCTTCGCCAAATCCTCTTGCAAAGCGACAATCATCGTTGCCTTTTGATCCAGCTCGGAGGAAAGACGATCAATCGTCTTACGTAATGCGGCGGATTGTATACCGCTTTTCTTCAATTTCTCCTCCAACAGGCTGATTTGCTCCTTGTTCTTCTTCAAGGTTTCGCTGATCAATTGCATGTTCTGCTTGATTTGATCTCTGCGTGACAGATTTAGTTCCCCGCCGGTTTGTTGTTGGATTGTCAAATAATTCTCGGCATCACGTATAGATTGAAAATCAGATTCAATATCATTTAGAGTGGAGAGCATATCATTAAGCTCATCCGTGTTCTTCGTATTCTCAATACGTAGAGAATCGTTCTCTGCCTTTAGTTTCTTGTAATCCGCTGAATTTTGGCCACAAGAGGCCAGCATGGCTGTGCAGACACATACTAATAATACTTTCTTCATGTTCTTTTTGTTTGTTAAGTTAAACATCTTTTTCTGTCTCTTTGTCCTTTTTTTCTTTTAAGCCTGCTAATACAATAACAATCTCACCCCTTGGTTCGTTCACGGTAAAATGCTGAATTGCTTCTTCTAAGGAGCCTCGTACGGTTTCCTCGTGCAATTTGGAGATTTCTCGGGATACTGATACTTGGCGATCTGTACCGAAAAACTCGGCGAATTGCGTCAAGGTCTTGAGCAGACGGAAAGGTGATTCATAAAAAATAATAGTCCGGTATTCCAATGCCAATTCTTTTAGCCGGGTCTGTCTTCCTTTCTTTTGAGGAAGGAACCCCTCGAAGCAGAACTTCTCATTGGGTAATCCGGACGCTACCAAGGCGGGCACGAAAGCCGTAGCTCCGGGCAGGCACTCTACGTCTACCCCTTGGCGAACACATTCCCTCACCAACATGAATCCCGGATCAGAGATGGCCGGCGTACCGGCATCAGAAACAAGGGCGATATTCTCCCCTCCCTTGATACGGGCTGCGATTTGCTCCACCGTCTTATGTTCGTTGAACTTGTGGTGGGACTGCATCTTGTTCTGTATCTCGAAATGTTTCAGCAATATGCCGGTCGTACGGGTATCCTCCGCTAAAATAACATCAGCTTCTTTTAGCACACGGATTGCCCGGAATGTCATATCCTCCAAGTTTCCAACAGGAGTTGGGACTACAGTCAATTTTGCCATATCGTATAATTATGAGAAGCGTTTTTCCAATAGCTTGATGAAATCGGCTACGGAAGCGTCTTCTATATTCCAGTTCAACACCTTGTTCAGATAAGTGACCGACTCCTCGTACGAGCTAAGATCGTTCAGGTCTGCGATCGCCTTATTCATTTTCTCCTCATTTCCTCCGAATAATTCCCTTCTGAAGCGGAAACGATCATTTAAACTGAATGCCTTACGGAAATCAGAAAGATTCTTTTTCTCCAATATATCATTCAGTGAAATACTGGATTTATCCGCTAATATAGTTTTATGTGGAATCTCTATCTCTTTCAAGGGAATTGTCTCTTGTACGATCTTTTCTTCTGGGATCACTTTTTCGACAATTGGTTCTACTACGATAGGCTCCTCAACGACCGGTTCTTGTACCTGTACGACCTCGATCGTAGGGGATACTTCCGGAGCCGGTTGCACCTCCGGCATCTGTAAAGGTTTACTTACGGGAATAGAATCGATAAGTCGTTGATGTTCCTCCATTTGTTTACGCAAAGCCTCTAACTGAAGTCCCTCCAGCGTATGAAGCTCCTTCAATACCTTGTGGGTCAACTGGAAAGTCTGGTTGAAGAAAGAGGCGGGATAAATTTCCGCGTCCCTCATTCCGGCTACCAACTTCTCCAGCTCCCTGATATCGATCAATAGATAATCTATTTTTTCCTTGTTTGCCATTTCTATATGTTTTTCAGATGCTATAAATCATCCGGACATACGTATGTTTTGCAACAAAAATAAGTATTTCTTGGCAATGTTGCCAGTTCCGATCTTAAAATATTGTAAATCATTCGACGAACTCGTCCGGTAAATTCACCAGATATAGGTGATGGGTCGCCCGGGTAAAAGCCGTGTAGAGCCACCGATAGAAATCCTCACCAAGCATTTCTTTCGTGATATAACCGATATCGAGAAAGACATTCATCCATTGGCCTCCTTGGGCTTTATGGCAAGTTACCGCATAGGCATATTTTACTTGGACAACGTTATAATGAGGATCTACCTTCATCTTTTTCATTTTTCCCGCCTTGGTAGGAATATCCTCGTAATCTTCCAATATGGTGTAAAAGAGCTTGTCGTTTAGCTCCTTAGGGAGGGCGGGGGAGTCGGTCTGTAAAGTATCCAATAGGATTTTCAAATCGATTTCCAAATCATAATCTTGAAAACGAGCTGAGATGTCGGCAAAGTGGAAGCCATACATCTCCGTGACACGGCGTACCCGTATGACTTGAATGATCTCTCCGTTCGCTATAAAGTCCATCTCCTTGCAATGCGCTGTCCAATAATAATTGTTCTTGGCTACCATTAAACGATCACCGGACGATAGTTCTTCTTCCCTGTATAGGATACGGTTACGTATGCCGTTATTATAAATCGTGGCTCGTTTATTCGAGCGGGAGATAATCATTGTCTCTTCCATACCATCACGGCTATAGGCGGAAGATATTTCCTCAATTAGCTCATCTCCATTGACTTTTGTAAAGTCGGAGAAACCTTTTAATTGTAATTTCGGAAAGATCTCGACCGTGTGGTTTCGTAATGCGTCTCGTAGCCGGGTAGCGTTGAACAGGATTCCCGAGTCCTCGCTTTGGCGTACGACTTGGGTTAACTCTATCTCCCAAACCTGTAGGTTGTAACCTCGTAATATCTCAGGATTCAAGGCGGGACTCTCCGTTTGCATTACCGGAGGAAGCTGTGCGACATCTCCCATTAGGATAAGACGGCAGTTTTCCCCGGAATAAACATATTGGATTAAATCGTCTAGCAAGCGTCCGGAACCAAAAACAAATGAATCCAACCCCTCGTTGGCGATCATAGAAGCCTCGTCGACGATAAAGAGTGTATCTTTATGTAGATTATCTGCCGGCATGAAGCCCGTCGGTTCATTGGAAAACGTCCGTTGGCGATATATTTTTTTATGAATTGTATACGCTTTTTGACCAGCGTAGCCCGAGAAAACTTTGGCTGCCCGTCCGGTTGGAGCCAATAAAAATGCTTTTTGCTTTAGTTCGTTAAGCGTTTTCACCAAAGCCCCGACCAAAGAGGTTTTTCCGGTTCCAGCGTAGCCTTTCATCAGCAGAAGGCTGTCTGGTTGCTCAGACAAGAGAAATTCGGTAAGCGTATGAAGCGCTAAAAACTGATCATCCGTCGGTTTATAGGGGAAATTTCGTTCGATTTGCTGGCTTATGTAACTATTTATCATTTTGATTGCAATAATTTTCGCTATAAAGGTAGTGTATTAAATATTCTTTTTTAAATTTGCCGAACGAAATAAATTCAAAAAACAATACAAACCATGAAAGTTACATTAAAGATTTTATTAGCTGCCGCAGTTGTACTGCTAGGTTACATGTGCTACAAGAGCATCACTGGTCCGATAGAGTATGATGATGAGAAAGAGTTGCGTGATAATGCGATAAAAACTCGTTTGATCGAAATCCGTAAGGCTCAGATTGAGTATAAGAACATTCATAAGACGCATGCCGGTAGTTTTGACGATTTGGAGAAGTTCCTGAACACTGAGAATCTACCGTTCTTGATCAAGGAAGGTGTATTGACGGATGAGCAGTTGGAGAAAGGTATGACAGAGGCAGAGGCCGTTAAGAAAGGTTTAATCAGACGTGATACTATGTGGGTATTGGCGAAAGATACTTTGTTGGGTAAGAAT
This sequence comes from Parabacteroides distasonis, assembly GCF_004793765.1. Classification (GTDB taxonomy): domain Bacteria; phylum Bacteroidota; class Bacteroidia; order Bacteroidales; family Tannerellaceae; genus Parabacteroides; species Parabacteroides distasonis_A. Next base: position 23,897 of record NZ_SRYM01000011.1, read on the forward strand.
TATGATGTAGCGGCTATGCGTTATGTACCGGGTGTTCCGGGTGAAAAGATTACTTTCAAGATGGATACGGCTACGTTGAAATCCGGTTCTGGTTATGAGATCAAAGTGTTCGCTTGTGAGGTTCCTTACAAAGAATATTTGCGTGACATGGATCCTCAGTTGACTTATAACTTGATCGACAAGGCTGAGAAACAAGGTAAATTCCCTGGAATGCGTGTAGGTTCTTTGGAAGAGATTAACAATAACGCAGGTAACTGGGAATAATCAGTGCTCATATGACTATCAGAATTCCTGATACGTTAACTACTGATAATTCGGAAAAGTATATAGTGTCCATCCGGCTTCGGTCGGGTGGACTTTCTTTTTCCGGGTATGATCCCTCGCTTGGAGGAAGTTTCTTTTATCGGGAGACAGAATTCGATCGGGCGGTCTCTTTCATTTCTTCCCTTAAGGAGTTTTTCTTTGCCCATGAGTTTCTTACGTGGACTTATAAACGGGTTAACGTGATCTGTGCGTTTCCGGAATATAGCTTGGTCCCTGATAATTATTGGGGGCACGGTGAGGAAAGACGCTTATTGGATTTCAACTTCTCTACGTCGGAATTGTATTGCTTAACCGATACTTTGAAGGAACAACAGGCTAAGTTGGTGTTTGGGGTGGACGAGGAGGTTTACGAGTTTTGCTCCCGTTCTCTTTTGCATCCTTTTTTCTCCCACTGCATGACTTATCCGCTAATACTATGGACAAGGGAGAGTCGTGCTAGCTTGTCTCGGCAAATGTATGTTGTGGTAGAACGAAAGCGGATGGATGTGGTGTGCTGCGCTCAAGGAAAACTCTTATTTGTGAACTCTTACCCGATCGATCAATCGGACGATATAGTATACTATATATTATATGTATGGAAACAGGCGGGATTAGACCAAGAAATGGATCAGTTGCATTTTGTGGGGGAATCTTTCTTGCGAATGCGGGTTTTGGAGCGATTGCGAGCCTATTTACGCCATGTTAAGCCGGTGGAAATCCCTTCGGAAGCCTATTTGTTGGGAACGGATGTAGCGAAAGCCCCTATGGATTTAATATCTTTATTAATATGCGAATAATAAGCGGTATATACGGTCGTCGGCGTTTTGACGTGCCCTCTTCGTTTAGCGCACGTCCTACGACGGATTTTGCGAAAGAGAATATTTTTAACGTAGTAAATAATTTGGTGGATCTGGAAGGTATGGATGCGTTGGATCTTTTTGCCGGAACCGGAAGTATCTCTTTTGAGTTGATCTCACGAGGATGCCGGAATGTAACCGCCATAGAGAAAAATAACGCGCATGCCTCTTTTATTGCCAAAGTAGCGAAAGAACTGAAGACGGATGCGTTGACTCTGATTCGTGGGGATGTTTTCCGTTATTTGAATTCAGCCCCTAAGCAAAGTTTCGATTTTATCTTTGCCGATCCTCCGTATGCCTTGCCGGAGTTGCCGGAGATACCTGCCTTGGTTTTCGAGCGCGATTTACTAAGGGATGGAGGGATATTCATCATGGAGCATCCGAAGACCAATGATTTCTCTTCTTTGCCTTATTTCTACCAGCATCGGGTGTATGGTTCCGTGAACTTTAGCATCTTCCTTAAAGAAGAGGAGAAAACAGACGCATAAATGATTCCGCCATGCGTTGTTTGAGCGGGCGCTTTAACCAGCGGGAAGGGATCAGGCGCTCGCAGTGATGCATGTCGTGTGTAAAGATGCGTTTCATTTGCAGGGCGAATTCCTTTTGATATACGAAGGCGTTAATCTCGAAGTTGTGCTCAAAGCTACGGAAGTCCATATTGGCGGACCCGATGCTTGTCAATGCGTCATCGGACACGACTAGCTTGGAATGCAGGAAGCCCGGTTTGTAGAGGTATACTTTTACGCCGGCCTTTACCATCTCGTCGATAAAGGAATGACTGGCCATATTCGCTGAGCGTGTATCGGAACGCTTAGGCAGCATCAAGCGAACATCCACTCCCCCCAAGGCAGCGGTTTGCAACGCTTGGTTCAATCCCTCGGTAGGCAGGAAATAAGGGGTTTGTATAAAGATATATTTCTTGGCGTTGGCGATCAAGAAAATAGTTGCTTGCAACAAGGTTCTCCATTGACCTACCGGACCGCTTGTGGCGATTTGCATAATATTATCGCTATAGATTTGGGCAGCCGGATAGTAAATCCGATCGTTCAAGAGTTTTTTACTAACCACGTACCAATCGATGAGGAATACGGATTGAAGTCCGTGCACTCCTTTCCCTTCGAATTTGAAATGCGTATCCCTCCATGTGCCCCAAGAGGTTCCCTTATCGTATCGGTCGGCTATATTCATGCCTCCCATAAACCCGACTTTACCGTCTATCACGATAATCTTGCGGTGGTTCCGGTAATTCACCTTGCTGGTGAAAACGGGGAACGCTACCTTCAAAAACGCATATACCTCGATACCTGCTTCCTTCATTTCCTTAAAGAAGCTGTCTTTTACATTCCAACAACCCACATCATCATAAAGTACACGTACCTCCACGCCTTCTTTTACCTTCTTGATAAGGAGTTGTTGCACCTGTTTCCCTATCTCGTCATCACAGAATATATAATATTGTATATGGATATGGTGGATCGCTTTCCGGATCTCTTCCAGCAAGTCTTTGAACTTATCGTTTCCATTCGTATAAATCGTGATTTGTGTTCCGTATAGGAGGGAGGATTGGTTGGTGTTGGTCAACAAGGTCGATAAAGGTTTATAGGGGGCCGGAACTACGCAGGCGTCTTGAGGTAATTTACCTTCTTGCGGCCTTTTCATGATCCGTTTATAGGTACGCCTCGATATGATTCGTTGTTTCCGGTTATCTTGTCCAAAGAAGAAGTAGAAAAGCAGTCCGATGCCGGGTGCTAATAATAAGACGATCACCCAAGGGATTGTCTTTAGCGGGTTCCTGTTCTCTGTAATGATAACCAATACCAGCCCTAATATAGTGACGCTATACAATATGATAAATATTGTACCAACGATTAACTGTATATGAATGGCTGTTAACATGGAACTTTCTCTCTTCGCTATAATCGGCTAAGATAAGAATGCTTTCCGAGAATAGCAAATATCCATAATCTTTTAGTGCCATGTAGGCCATCGGGGATGAGGTAAGTAAGTCTTGTCCGCTCTTTTTCCCTTATTCCCCGATGAAATTCTTGCGTATAAGCTCGGCGGATTTGTATTCCTCTTCCAGATACGTCTCGATATGCCGTTTTTTCTTATCCTCTAATATCTCGTTAATAGCGATTAGGATACCCGTTTCCTCCACCTCTCCAAACTCATGGTTGATAGCGGTGCCGAATACACGCATCTTAGGCGACAGGCTCATGTAAGCGTTTATCAAAGGAGGTACGTTTATACCGAATTTACGGACTTCTTGGTTCAGTATCTTATAGTTATCCTTGAAATTATCGTGAGGGAAAAGAGATTTCATCTTCTCTACATCCATATTAGTCTCCAAAGGATATATCGGAGTGATCAGTTGATCCGCGTCCGGGAAATGCAAACTGAGGAAGTACAGGATCATATTACGGGCTTCTTGGTTGTACGTATTGTACATGGTCACCTTCCCGAAATAATACCGTAAGCTCGGATCAACGACGGATAAGGCTCCCAATCCGTCCCACAGGTTATCCAGCACGAACAAACCTTTCGCCCCGGAACGGGTGGATTGATATTCCAGGGCCACGAACGATCGTCCCAACTCTACCGTATAAGGAAGGATCTCCTTGATAAATTTCTCCGAGAAATTAAACAAGTGCGAGGTCGCCAAGATCGGTTTACCATTCTCGTCGAACTTAACGTCCGATCCGCAAAGGAAACGGTATCCACCCAAGATCTGCTCATCTTCCGGACTCCAGACAATTAGTTGGCGGTAAGCGTCTTCCATCGTGTCATACTCATCGATATCCACCGGAAATCCCGTGCCACCCCCATAGTAACGGAAAGCGACTTCCCGCAGACGCCCTATCTCTTGCATGACATTGGGTGAGTCGTGCGCCGTGACGATATAAATCTCATTCTTTGATTTATTGGTACTTCTCAACCTCTTTTCTTTGGTCAATTCAGCCTTCAGTAGTGCCCTATCTATGGGATTGATAATGTCTTGCATATGTTTCGTCTGTTAATCCTTGAGTTTGTAAACCTTGTTTTTCATCCACTCGGCCCATTCGACGGGTTTCTTGCTATTGTCGAATGTCTGCCAAGGGATAGGCTTCCCGAAGTAAATCCGGAAGGTCTTATGTTTGCTCCGGAACATCTCGTCCGGTAAATAAATCATCTCGTAATTCATCTTTATACCCAACGCCTTGCGTATCCGGGCGAGGTTATAGAAGAAATTGGAGTTCCGCCCGTCAAAATAGACAGGCACGATATCCCGTTTATATTCCACCGCTTTCTGTATAAAGGACTTCTTCCATTCCGGGTCTTGTATCTTTCCCTCGATCTTGCGGGAACACAGACCTGCAGGGAACGTGATGATCTGGTCGTCCGAGGCGAAAGCCTTCTCCAGCATCCGTGCGTTGTCCTTTCCTTGGGCACCGTGTTTGTTGATCGGTACAAAGATGGATTTTAGATTGGAGAGATAAAGCAATAAATCATTGACCGGATACTTAATACGGCCTTCGAACCGGGAACCGATAACGGCGGAGAGACAGATACCGTCCAATCCTCCGAGCGGATGGTTGGAGGCGAAGATATAGCGCCCTTCGGCCGGGATGTTTTCCTCATGTACCAGATCAAGGGTAAGATCAAAATAGCCGATAAGCTCACGCATGAAATCCACCCCTTCTTTATCGTGATAACGGGTCAGTATATCATTCAGCTCCTCTTGGTGAACCGTGCGAATCAAGTAGTCCACGATAAATCCCGGGATCTTGCGTGACGCCTTGGGCGCCTTTTGTGCCAATACTTGCTTAATATCTATCTTTGTCACACCTTGTTTTGCCATCTATGTAAGCTTGTCGGGGGACAAAGATAAAGTTAATAATTAAAATGAGAGAGGTTTGAGCGAAGTTTTTGCTTTTTCACCAGCTGTCTTAGTCATTTCCCCTTGGTCTTTTAGCCGCTTCCATTAAGGAGGTTAGCCGCCGGGTGATTAATCAATGATTATCTAACGGCTGTTGGACGATCATGCAACAGCTGTTGGAAGATCATCTACCAGCTGTTGCATGATCGTCCAACAGCCGTTAGAAGATGAAAGAGAAAGGAAGAATAGGCTAGCGGATACCGATGAAAAGCATAAGATATAAGGGCGAAAAGACGAAGGGTTAACGACCTGTTGATAACTTTTTCCTACTTTTCTTATATAAATGTTGGCGGGTAATTTGGGAAATGTGTACTTTTACCCACTGATAAGGCATGTGCGTGCGTATCAAAGGAGTACGGCGCTTGATTTTAAGAGGAAGTTTAACGTAAGAACGACGAATGGAAGAAAAAGATAGTTGCTATCATGTACCGGTAATGCTGCGGGAAAGTCTGGAGGGATTGGATATCCGTCCCGCCGGGATTTACGTGGATGTTACGTTTGGCGGTGGAGGACATTCCCGCGAGATCTTGAAACGGTTGGGTAGCGAGGGCGAACTTTACGGCTTTGACCAAGATGCGGACGCCGAGCATAATGTTCCGGCAGACCCACGATTCACTTTCGTGCGCAGTAATTTCCGTTATTTGTATAATTTTATGCGTTACTACGGAGAAAGCGGGGAGGTGGACGGTCTGCTGGCGGATTTAGGTGTCTCTTCCCATCATTTCGACGATAAGGATCGCGGTTTCTCTTTCCGTTTCGACGGAGCGTTGGATATGCGGATGAATACGCGTGCCGGGCAGACCGCCGCCGATATCGTGAATAATTATACGGAGGAGGCGCTGGCCGACGTGTTTTATCTATATGGCGAGCTAAAGGTGTCGCGGAAATTAGCCTCTGTGCTGGTGAAAGCCCGTGAGACAAGGAGGATAGAGACGATCGGTGACTTCTTGGAGGTGATCAAGCCGTTTACGGGGAAGGATAAGGAGAAGAAATTCTTGGCGCAAGTCTTTCAGGCGCTTCGTATCGAGGTGAACGATGAGATGAGGGCGCTGAAAGAGATGCTGCGGAGTACCTTGCGGGTGTTGAGGCCGGGAGGACGATTGGTGGTTATCACGTATCACTCCTTGGAAGACCGTCTGGTAAAGAACTTTTTGAAGACCGGAAACTTCGAGGGGAAATGCGAGCAGGATTTCTTCGGGAACGTGCGATCGCCTTTCCGCTTGGTCAATAATAAGGTGATCGTCCCGACAGACGAGGAGGTAGAACGGAATCCCCGTTCCCGTAGTGCCAAATTGAGAATCGCGGAGAAGGTATAAGGAGAAATGGATATGGAAGAAAACGGACAACGTAAGAAAACGAGGAAGAAAGAGAAACGTCTTTCGTTCTGGTATATACTCGGCGGCGGTGTGCTAAAAGAGGATTTTATCTTGAGGCATACGCGCATGATCGTGTTACTTGTCGTGTTGGCGTTTTTCTTTATCGGTAACCGGTATACTTGTATGCAAAAGCTGCGTGAGATCGACCGGTTGCAACAGCAATTGAGGGATGTGCGTTTCGAGGCGTTGTCGATCTCATCCGAGTTGACCGGCAATAGCCGTCAGTCGCAAATCGAGTTGCTGATCGAGGAACAAGGTATTGATCTGGAGGGTGCGAAAACCCCTCCTTATGAGTTATATAAGTGAGATAAGGTGTAAATGGGTATGTCTGAAGAAAACGAACCGAAAGAAATAGAGCCTAAAGGTAGCCGGATTTTATTCTGTTACTTCGTAGTCGTGCTGTTGCTGGGGCTTGTGGCCGTAGGAATCCTGTTCCGCGCCTTTGATACAGCCTTCGTGGAGAGGGATAAATGGATGAAGGTAGCCGAGAGCCAGAAACGACCAAACCGTTTGGTGCTGCCCGGACGGGGCAATATCTATTCGTCGGACGGTAAGTTGATGGCAACCAGCGTGCCTCGTTATTATATGTATATCGACTTTAAGGCGGATGCGTATATTCCGGCTAAGGATGCCAAGTATAATTGGCTGGATACGTTCAAGACGTCCAAGAAGGACGGGGTGGACTCGTTGGCGTTTTATCTTTCCCGTAAATTGAAGGATCGTACGCCTGCGGGCTATAAGGCTTATCTGCTGAAAGGGCTGAGCGGTAAGAGCCGCCAGTTCCCGATTTACGCGGGGAAGGTCTCGTATTCGGACTTGAAGGAGATCCGTAAATTCCCGTTCCTTCGTCTGGGACGTTATAAGAGCGGTTTTTATACGAAGGAGATGGTACAGCGCCAGAAACCTTTCGGGACCTTGGCGTCTCGTACGATCGGTGATATCTACGGGGAGATCGAGGAGGGTGGAACTACAAAGGGGAAGAATGGATTGGAGTTGCAATACGATTCGCTCCTGCGGGGGCAGGCCGGGTTGAGTTCCGTTCGTCGTGTCGGTGGAGGCTGGACGAACGTGATCGAGGTAGATCCGGTGGATGGCATGGATATCCGTACCACGATCGATATTGATATACAGGATATAACCGAGAAATCGTTGGTCGATAAATTGAAGGCGATCGATGCCGAGTCCGGTACGGCTGTCGTGATGGAGGTCGAGACCGGAGAGATCAAGGCGATCACGAATATGGGGCGTATCCGTGAAGGCGTATATGGCGAGACGAAGAACCATGCCGTGGCAGACGAGATCGAGCCGGGTTCTACTTTCAAGGTGGCCTCTATCATGGTGGCCTTGGAGGATGGTTTATGCAATCCGGGGGATACGGTCGATGTCGGCAATGGTATATATATGTATAAGGGAGCCCGTATGACGGACCATAATATGAATAAAGGTGGATACGGCCGGATCTCGGTGGAGCAGGCGATTTGGTATTCCTCCAATATCGGTGTGGCCAAGACGATCCTGAAAGGTTATTCGGATAACCCGACGAAGTTCGTGGAGGGACTGTACCGTATCGGTATGAACGCGGATCTTCGTCTGGAGATACCGGGGGCGGGACATGCCATGATACGCCGTCCGGATGATACGACCCGTTATTGGTCCAAGACCACCTTGCCTTGGATGTCGTTCGGTTACGAGACACAGGTACCGCCGATCAATACGTTGGCGTTCTTTAACGCGATTGCGAACGACGGGAAGATGGTTCGTCCGATGTTTACGAAAGAGATCTTACATAACGGCAAGACCGTGCAAAGTTTTTCCCCGGAGGTGATCAACTCTTCGATCTGCTCGGATCATACGCTGGCGTTGATAAAAGATATGTTGCTGGGAGTCGTGGAGAAAGGAACCGGTAAGGCGGTTCATTCGGATATTGTCCGGATCGCCGGAAAGACCGGTACGGCGCAGATCGCTACGGGCGGTGTCTACCGCACGAGCGGGCACCAAGTTTCTTTCTGTGGTTATTTCCCGGCCGATCATCCGAAGTATTCTTGTATCGTGGTGATCCGCCGTCCTCGTATCGGTTATCCTTCGGGTGGTACGATGTCGGGAGGCGTGGTGCGTGCGATTGCCGAGAAGATATATGCCAGCCATATGTCGTTCGATGTCCGGGATATGGAACGGGATTCGACGGCCGTGATGATACCTCGTGTGAAAGGAGGCGACCTGAGGGCGGTAGAGGAAGTACTGGATGAATTGGATATTAAGGTGGATACGAACAGTTTGGAGACAAAATGGGTCGTAGCTTCTGCCGAGCAAGAAGAGAATAAAGTGAAATTGAGGGATCTGACGATTCGGGAAGGACTGGTTCCCCGGGTAGTCGGTATGGGGGCTAAAGATGCGGTTTTCTTGTTGGAACAAGCCGGTCTGCGTGTCTCCTTGTCGGGGGTCGGACGGGTCGCTTCGCAGAGTATTCAGCCCGGGCAGCGAGTGTCTAAGGGGCAGACCGTATTATTAACATTGAAATAGGTATGGAATTAAGGGATTTAATCGGTGCGTTGGATGCTCCCGAGTTGATGGGGGCGGATAATGTGGATATCACGAATATTCAATCAGACTCTCGTCGGGTGACGAAGGGGGCTTTGTTTGTCGCTGTGAGAGGTACGGCCGTGGATGGCCATGCTTATATGGACAGCGCTATAGAGAAGGGGGCTGTCGCTATCGTATGCGAGGAGGTCCCGTCCTATTTGGAGGGGAGATGCTCGTTTATCGTGGTGAAGGATTCGGCGGAGGCGTTGGGTCTTTTGGTTTCCCGCTGGTATGGTGATCCTTCCCGGAAATTGGTGTTGGTAGGCGTGACGGGTACGAACGGGAAGACTACGATCGCTACCTTATTATATGAGATGTTCCGGAAGATGGGACATAAGGTGGGATTGCTTTCCACGGTATGTAATTATATAGATGGCGAGGCGGTACCGACGGATCATACGACACCGGACCCGCTTACGCTTCATTCCTTGATGGCCCGGATGGTAGAGGCCGGATGTGAGTATGCTTTTATGGAGGTTAGTTCTCATTCGATCGATCAGCGGCGTATTAGCGGCTTGTCTTTCGACGGGGGGATTTTCACGAACCTGACCCGCGATCATTTGGATTACCATAAGACCGTGGAGAATTACTTGAAAGCGAAGAAGAAATTCTTCGATGATCTGCCTGCCGGGACTTTCGCCTTGACGAATGCCGATGATAAATCCGGCTTGGTGATGTTGCAGAATACGAAGGCGAAGAAGCTGGCCTATTCCTTGCGTACCTTGGTCGATTTCAAAGGAAAGATATTGGAATCCCATTTCGAGGGTACCGACTTGATTATTAACGGTCGGGAGCTCATGGTGCATTTTGTGGGGCGTTTCAACGCTTATAACTTGCTGGCTGTGTATGGCGCTGCGGTTTCTTTGGGAAAAGATCCCGAGGAGGTGTTGATCGTGCTGAGTACGCTTCGCTCTGTATCCGGTCGCTTCGAGACGATTCAGTCTCCGCTCGGTTATACGGCGATCGTGGATTACGCTCACACGCCGGATGCCTTGACGAATGTACTGAATGGTATTCATGAGGTATTGGACGGGAAAGGACGTATCATTACCGTCGTGGGTGCCGGGGGAAACCGGGACAAGGGGAAGCGTCCGTTGATGGCGAAAGAGGCTGCCAAGCTGAGCGATCAGGTAATCCTTACCTCCGATAACCCACGCTTTGAGGAACCGGATGATATTATTAAGGACATGGTAGCCGGATTGACGAAAATGGATATGGAACGTACTTTATGTATCACGGACCGTACGCAAGCGATCAAGACTGCTACGATGTTGGCGAAGAAAGGGGATGTGATCCTTGTTGCCGGAAAAGGCCACGAAGACTATCAGGAGATCAAGGGAGTGAAACATCACTTTGACGATCGTGAGAAGTTACGCGAGATTTTTTCGACACAACAATCATAATATTTAAGACGACATGCTTTATTATCTTTTTAGTTATTTGGATCAGTTGGATTTCCCGGGAGCGGGTATGTTTAAGTATGTATCTTTCCGCTCGGGTTTGGCCTTGATCTTGTCCTTGTTCATCTCTACGGCGATCGGCCGGCGTATCATCGATAAGTTGCAAATGTTGCAGATCGGGGAGACGGTGAGAAATCTTGGATTGGAGGGGCAGATGAGTAAGAAGGGAACGCCGACGATGGGAGGTATTATCATTATTATCGCTATATTGATCCCTACTTTACTGTGTGCCAAGTTGAATAATATCTATGTGATATTGATGTTGGTGACTACGGTTTGGCTGGGTGCCTTGGGATTCGCGGATGATTATATCAAGGTGTTCAGGAAGAACAAGGAGGGTATGCACGGACGTTTCAAGATCGTCGGGCAAGTAGGACTGGGCCTGATCGTTGGCTTGGTATTGTTCATGAGTCCGGACGTGGTGATCAAGGAGAATATGGAGGTGCGCCATGATAACGTGATCGAGGAGGTACGTTATCATACGATGGAGACCAAGTCCACAAAGACTACTATCCCGTTCTTGAAAAACAATAATTTCGATTATGCGAACTTGGTAAACTGGGCGGGCGATTATAAGGAGGAGGCCGCGTGGCTGGTGTTCGTGCTGATGGTGATCTTTGTGGTGACCGCCGTGTCGAACGGAGCCAATATGACGGATGGCTTGGATGGCTTGGCAGCCGGAACATCGGCTATCATCGGGGTGGCACTCGGTATTTTGGCCTATATGTCATCCCACTTTGAGTTCGCCTCGTTCTTGAATATCATGTTTATACCCGGTGCGGAGGAATTGGTGGTTTATGCCGCTGCCTTTATCGGTGCCACGGTTGGTTTCTTATGGTACAACTCGTATCCGGCCCAAGTATTTATGGGAGATACGGGTAGCTTGACCTTGGGAGGCATTATCGCCGTTTTCGCGATCATCATCCGTAAGGAGTTGTTGATACCGATCCTCTGCGGTATTTTCTTGGTGGAGAATATATCGGTCATGTTGCAAGTGGCCTACTTTAAATATACGAAGAAGAAGTATGGGGAAGGTCGCCGTATCTTCAAGATGGCCCCTTTGCACCATCATTTCCAGAAGCCGGGAAACGCGGGTATACAGGCGTTGATCCAAAAGCCGTTCAATGTCGTGCCTGAATCGAAGATCGTGGTTCGCTTCTGGTTGATCGGTATTATTTTGGCTGTTATGACGATAGTTACGTTAAAGATGAGATAAAAGATGAGTAAGAGAATGGTTATATTAGGGGCTGGGGAGAGCGGTGCGGGAGCCGCTGTCTTGGCGAAGGCGAAAGGATTCGACGTGTTCGTGTCCGATAAATCCTCTATCAAACCTAAGTATAAGGAGATGCTGGACAACCACGGGATTCGTTGGGAAGAGGGACAGCATACCGAAGCCGACATCTTGAGTGCCGACGAAATTGTCAAAAGCCCGGGTATTCCCGACAAGGCCCCTGTCATACAGTTATTGAAGAAGCAAGGTACGCCGATCATTTCTGAGATCGAGTTTGCCGGAAGGTATACGGATTCGAAGATGGTTTGCATCACGGGTAGCAACGGCAAGACGACAACGACGATGCTTACGTATCATATACTGAAAGAAGCGGGCGTGGACGTGGGTTTAGCCGGAAATGTGGGAAACAGCTTGGCACTTCAGGTTGCGGAAGATCCTCATGCGGTCTACGTCATCGAGTTGAGCAGTTTCCAATTGGATAACATGTACGACTTTAAAGCGGATATCGCTATTATATTGAATATAACACCGGATCATTTGGACCGTTATAACTATGAGATGCAGAATTATGTAGATGCTAAATTCCGCATCTTACAAAATCAGACGAAGGATGATGCCTTCATTTTCTGGAACGATGACCCGATCATAGCCCGTGAGATCGCTAAACGGCATCCTAAGGCTACTCTTTACCCATTCGCCGGGACGTATGAGAACGGCGTGAAGGGATATACGGAAAATAATCAAGTAGTTATTGAAACGGCAAACGGAACATTTACGATGGAACAAGACCTATTGGCATTGACTGGTACGCATAACCTGTATAACTCTTTGGCTTCGGGGATAGCGTCCAAGATCGTGGACATTCATGATGAGAAAATACGTGCCTCACTCAGTGATTTCACGGGTGTCGAGCACCGTTTGGAGAAGGTGCTTCGCGTACGTGGTGTTGATTATATCAATGACTCGAAAGCTACGAACGTAAACTCTTGTTGGTATGCCTTGCAAAGCATGACGACTCCGGTCGTTTTGATCTTAGGGGGCACGGATAAAGGGAATGATTATTCGGAGATCGAGGAATTAGTGAATAAAAAGGTGCATTCATTGATTTTCATGGGTGTGGATAATACGAAACTACATGCTTTCTTCGACGGGAAAGTGGCGAATATAGAAGACGCCCGCTCGATGGAAGAGGCTGTGGCGAAAGCTTATAAGATGGCTCATAAGGGAGATACGGTATTGCTCTCTCCTTGTTGCGCCAGTTTCGACCTGTTCAAGAGCTATGAGGATCGGGGCGATCAGTTCAAGCGCTGCGTGAGGGAATTGTAGCCCGCAGCCCTCCTCCGAGGCCTGCCGCGGATGTCTGAGGAGGTCTGCCGCGGATGTCGGAAAGGCTTTCGGGGAAGGATAAAAACGATGTTGTGTAAAGAAAATAAACGAGATGGATTTAGCGAGTAAACTGTTTAAGGGCGACCGGGTGATATGGATCATCTTCATGTTCCTGTGTCTGGTCTCTGCGGTAGAGGTGTTTAGCGCGACCAGTACGCTGGCTTATAAGAATGTCAACCATTGGGGGCCGATAGCCCGCCATGCGTCATTCTTGCTTGCCGGCTTCGTGGTCGTACTGGTCTTGCATAATGTCCCTTGCCGTCTTTTTGCCGCGGGGATCATTGTCTTGCCAATATCCATTGGCATGTTGCTGGTGACACCTTTCATAGGAATTAGTGCGAATGATGCGCATCGCTGGTTGTCTATCTTGGGTTTTCAGGTACAACCCTCGGAGTTTGCAAAGCTGGGGTGCATTATCTTTGTTGCGTTTATGCTGAGCCGACGAGGGAAGTTTACGGAAAATCAGATTTATTGGTGGATATTAGGAGGGGTGAGCTTGACGTGTGCCTTGATCCTGCCGGAGAATTTCTCTACGGCATTTATGCTGTTTGGGGTTTGTTTCCTGATGATGTTTGTCGGGCAAATCTCCTTGCTGAGATTGGCCAAGCTGGCGGGCATATTGACGTTGTTACTGGGGGTGTTTATCGCTTCTTGGTTTGTGATTCCCAATAAGGTATGGGCGAAATTACCGGTTTTAGACCGGGTGGTGACGTGGAAGAATCGTCTTGTCATCAAATCGAATGAAGACACGTTCGACGCAAAGGAGCTATTTAACGACGATAATTATCAAGTTACCCATGCTAAAATAGCGATTGCGCGGGGCGGCTTGTCGCCTCAGCTGCCAGGACATGGGCAACAACGGGATTTCTTGCCGCAGGCTTACTCTGATTTTATCTATGCGATTATCATCGAGGAGTTGGGCCTTGTTGGTGGAGTCGGGGTCTTGCTGCTCTATATTTGGCTGTTGGTGCGTGTGGGGATGATAGCCCGTAAATGTGACAGGCTTTTTCCCAAGTACTTAGTGTTAGGGTGCGGGTTGCTGCTTGTGGTGCAGGCGCTGGCGAATATGGCGGTAGCCGTTAATCTGATCCCAGTCACGGGGCAACCTATGCCTCTGGTAAGCCGCGGTGGAACCTCTACGGTTATCTCTTGTGTGTATTTTGGGATGATCTTGAGTGTAAGTCGCTTTGGAGCCAATATGGGAAATGAGGAAGATGAGTTGCCTGAGGATGAGACCGCTGCTTCCGCCCCCCCTGCCTTAACGGAGGAGGAGATAACGAATTGGGTACAGGACGCTTCGTTGGAAGCGGTAGAAGAATCGGAGGGATCAAGAAAAGAATTGAAACATGGAGAAATATAGAATTATAATAAGCGGCGGTGGTACGGGAGGCCATATCTTCCCGGCCATATCTATCGCTAATACTTTCAAGAAACGTTTTCCGGATGCGGAAATCTTATTTGTGGGAGCGGAAGATCGCATGGAAATGGATAAGGTTCCGGCAGCCGGTTATAAAATCGTAGGTTTACCGGTGAGCGGGTTTGATCGTGCCCACTTGATGAATAACGTGAAGGTCATGGCTCGCTTAGCGAAAAGCTTGCGCTTGGCGAGGAAGACGATCCGTGAGTTCAAGCCGGATATCGCGGTCGGCGTGGGCGGTTATGCCAGTGGACCGACTTTATGGATGGCGGCTTCGCAAGGTGTTCCTGCGTTGATACAGGAACAAAACTCATATGCCGGTGTGACCAATAAGTTGTTGGCGAAGAAAGCAAGCAAGATTTGTGTCGCTTACGAGGGCATGGAGAAGTTCTTTCCGACAGATAAGATTGTGATTACGGGAAATCCTGTACGACAGGATTTGGAAGAGGCACTGAGTAAGAAAGAGGAGGCACTGGCGTTCTTTGGGCTTTCTCCGGAGAAAAAGACGATCCTTGTGGTGGGTGGTAGCCTTGGTGCACGGACGATCAACCGGAGCATCCAAGGGGATCTGGATAAGTTCTTCGCCTCGGATGTGCAGGTTATTTGGCAAACCGGTCGGTATTATTACAACGACGCTTCCAAGCATTTGAAGGCGTATCGGGGATTGCCGGTTTGGTGCTCGGACTTTATTACCCGTATGGATTATGCTTATTCAGCGGCCGATTTGGTGATATCTCGTGCGGGGGCTAGTTCTATCTCGGAACTTTGCTTATTAGGAAAACCGGTGGTTTTGGTGCCTTCGCCGAATGTGGCGGAAGATCATCAGACCAAGAATGCCTTGGCCTTGGTCAATAAGGATGCCGCCGTTATGATCGCCGATAAAGATGCGGAGAAGGATTTGGTGCCTACCGCTTTGAAGATTATTCATGACGATGAACGTTTGCGTACGTTGAGCCGTAATATCGAGACCTTGGCGCAACGCCATAGCGCGGACCGGATCGTGGATGAGATTGTTAAGATTATAGATAAGAAATAAGGAATATGGATATAAATAAAGTGACAGCGGTGTATTTCGTAGGTGCCGGGGGCATTGGAATGAGTGCCTTGATCCGTTATTTCCTCTCTAAGGGAAAACGAGTGGGCGGATACGATAAGACCCCTTCCGATTTAACCGAGGAGTTGAAAAAGGAGGGAGCCGATATTCACTATGAGGATAATGTAGCTTTGATCGGGGAGGCGTTCAAGTCGCCCGATGATACGCTGGTGGTTTATACGCCGGCGGTACCGGAGTCGCATACGGAGTTGACCTATTTCCGTGCGCAGGGTTTTGAGGTGATGAAGCGGGCACGTGTCTTGGGAGAGATCACGAAAAGTAGCCGGGGTTTATGCGTGGCGGGAACGCATGGTAAGACAACAACCTCTTCTATGCTGGCTCATTTGCTGAAACAATCGCCGGTGGATTGCAATGCTTTCCTCGGTGGAATCCTAAAGAACTACGAGAGCAATCTGATGTTGTCTGATACGAGCGACTTTACCGTGATCGAGGCGGATGAGTTCGATCGTTCTTTTCATTGGCTTACTCCTTATATGGCAGTGATTACTTCCGCAGATCCAGATCATCTGGATATTTACGGTACGGCGGAGGCTTACCGGGAGAGTTTCGAGAAATTTACCTCCTTAATTCGTCCCAATGGTTGTCTACTGATCAAGAAAGGAATCAACGTAACGCCCCGTTTACAGGAGGGTGTCAAGAAATATACCTATTCCGTTACGGAAATAGCGGACTTTTACGCTGAAAATATTCGTATTTGCGACGGAAATATTATCTTTGACTTCGTTGGTCCGGAAATCCGTATTCCAGATGTGGAATTAGGTGTTCCCGTAAAGGTTAATATAGAGAACGGGGTAGCGGCTATGGCGATCGCTTGGTTGAACGGAGTGAAACCGGAGGATTTGAAAAAGGGTATGGCTACATTTGCCGGACCTCGCCGCCGTTTCGATTTCCATTTGAAGACTGATCAAGTGGTATTGATCGATGATTATGCCCATCATCCGGCCGAATTGCGACAGAGTATCTTGTCGGTGAAGGAATTATATGCGGGTCGTAAGGTGACAGGTATTTTCCAGCCGCATCTATATACCCGTACCCGGGATTTCGCTGGTGATTTCGCCGCAAGTCTCTCTTTATTGGATGAGTTGATCTTGCTGGATATCTATCCGGCTCGTGAGGAACCGATTCCGGGGGTGAGCTCTCAGATCATTTTTGATAAGGTGACGATCCCTTCCAAGACGCTGTGTAAGAAGGAAGAGCTTTTGGACGTGGTTGCCGCCGGAAAATATGAGGTAGTATTAATGGTAGGCGCCGGTAATATCGACCGTTTGGTGGAGCCTGTAAAAGAGATTTTATGTAAACAAATAAGGAAACCGTGATCCGAATAATTTCCATAGTAGTAGCCACGTTGTTGTTCTGTTACATCGTGTTTGTGTCGTTTTTCTTTCGGGAAATACGTCAGGACTCTATTTGCCAAGATCTGCAAGTCGTGGTGAAAGACAGTCTGGATAAACACTTCGTGAGCGAGAGCGACCTTGTGTCTATACTGAAGAAAGCCGGGCTAGATCCGATCAAGCGGCCAATGGCCGACGTGAATACGGATCGGATAGAGACGGAATTACTTAAGAATGAGATGATCGCCCAAGTGGAGGCGTATAAGACTCCTTCGGGGATTATCAAACTAGAGGTCATGCAAAAGATGCCTATCCTCCGGATTATGGGCGTAAGAGGTAGTTATTACGTGGATAATCTGGGAACCACCATGCCGATCAGTCGTCGGTATGCCGCACATGTGCCAATTGTGAGTGGATATGTGGAAAAAGAGCTTGCGGTGACCGACTTATACAAATTTGCATTATTTTTGCAAGAGAATGAGTTCTGGAATGACCAGATTGAACAAATCTATGTCTATCCGGATAATGATATAGAACTTATTCCAAGAGTGGGTAACCACCGGATCATGTTGGGTACTTTGGATGAATTCGAAGAAAAGCTTGCGAATTTAAAGCTTTTCTATGAACAAGCGATCCCTAAAGTGGGTTGGGAAAAGTACAGTATGATTAATTTAAAATATAAGAATCAGATTGTTTGTACTAAAAAATAGATGATATGGCATACACAGACTTTATAGCAGCTATTGACCTAGGTACCTCCCATATGGTAGGAATGGTGGGGACTAAGAATGCGACGGGCGCTCTTTCAATCATCGCCTACGAAGTTGAGAACTCCGGCACCTGCATACGAAGAGGATGTGTATATAATATTGATGAGACGGCGATGAGAATTAAACGTCTTGTCAATAAATTGGAAAATAAATTGAATGGGACAAAGATTGGAAAAGTCTATGTAGGCTTAGCCGGTCAGTCACTTTGTTCTATAGAGCACTCTGTTTCTAAATTGTTAGGTGTGAGTGGTGTCGTGACGGATGAATTGCTCGACTCTTTGCGGCAGGAATGTTGTAAGTACCAATCGGATGATATGAGGGATGTGCTGGTTGCGGTTTCTCCAGTTTATTTTTTGGATAATAAGCAAGTGGCCAATCCGGTGGGGCTTTCTTGTTCGAGAATTGAGGCTCGCTATCGTTTGATCGTAGGGCGTCCCTCATTGAAGAGAAATTTGATCTATAGTGTGGAACGAGCGAAACTGGAGATTGCAGGTCTCATTGTCTCTTCGCTGGCTTTGGCAGATAGTGTTTTGACCGATACGGACAAAGCTAAAGGCTGTGCCTTGATTGAATTTGGGGCAGGAGTCACGACGCTGGTCGTATAT
This sequence comes from Parabacteroides distasonis, assembly GCF_004793765.1. GTDB lineage: Bacteria > Bacteroidota > Bacteroidia > Bacteroidales > Tannerellaceae > Parabacteroides > Parabacteroides distasonis_A. The sequence continues at coordinate 42,243 of NZ_SRYM01000011.1, forward strand.
AAGGAGGGTAAGTTGCTTGGTTTGTCTGTGGTTCCGTTTGGAGGAAATGTGATAACAAAAGATATAGAATCCCTTGGCCTTTCAACGCAAGAGGCTGAACGGCTTAAACAGACATACGGAAGTGCTGTGACAGACCGGACGAATGATCATGTGCAGATTACTTCATCTATAGGATTTGGTGCCGCTGTTACTCAAAAAGAATTGAATAATGTGGTTGAAGCTCGTACCAAAGAGATCGTAGAGAATGTATTTGCCTGTTTGGAGCGGATGGTACAAACGGCTGGAATGTTGGGAGCAGGTGTGGTGATCGCTGGTGGAGGAGCTAACTTGCAACGTTTACCGGATTTGATTAAGGAGATATTTAAGTTGGAGGTACGTTATGCATCTGTTAGCCGGAACTCCGTGGAGAGTGGAGACTTGGTAACTAATGACTCCTTATTTGCGGTGGCCTTGAGTATTCTGATGAAGGGCGAGGTGAATTGTGCGGTCACTCCGGAGCCGGTCTTTGTTCCGGAACAGCCTGATCAGGTAGAAGAGAAATCAGAGACTTCTGTAGTTACTCCGGAACCAGAGGTTAAAGAGCCTCAAGCCAAGACTTCTATAGGAAAAGATACCCGTAAGGGAGGAACTAAGAGTCGGGAAGACAGTTTTTGGGACAAATTACGGAGGAAGAGGGAAAATTTGATGGGCGGACTCTTTGATGAAGAGAATATCTGATAGTTATTTATTAATCGAATAAAACCATGAAAATATGGATGATACGATATTAAATTTTAACTTGCCTGTGGATACACTGAATATTATAAAGTCGATAGGCGTTGGAGGCGGCGGCGGAAATGCGGTAACCAATATGTATAAGGAAGGTATTCATGATGTCTCTTTTGTTCTTTGTAACACTGATAATCAAGCTTTGCGCAAGTCGGATGTGCCTAATAAACTTTTGATTGGAGTGAATACCACGGGTGGATTGGGCGCAGGAAACCGCCCGGAAAGAGGAGAGTCGGCCGCATTGGAAAGCGAGGAGGATATACGTTCTATGTTGAATGATGGTACGAAAATGGCTTTTATTACAGCAGGAATGGGAGGTGGAACCGGAACGGGCGCAGCTCCTATTGTAGCCAAGATATCCCGGGATATGGGGATATTGACGGTTGGTATCGTGACCATTCCTTATGTGTTTGAAGGACGTTCAAAGTTGGTAAAAGCTTTAAAGGGGGTACGTCGGATGGCCGAGAACGTGGACTCTTTAGTGGTGGTGAATAATCAAGATCTCTTGGGACTGGAAGAGTTGTCTGTTCCGCAAGCCAACCGTAAGGCTGATGAGACATTGACGATTGCTGCACGTAGTATCGCCGAGATTATCACGACCGATTTAGAGCAGAACGTGGATTTTGCGGATGTGGATACTACGATGCGTAATAGCGGAGTCGCTTTGGTCAGTGTAGGATTGGGCGAGGGCGAAGGACGTTTGCACTTAGCTATAGAGCAGGCTTTACAAAATACGCTGGCCACTGATAAGGATAAGATTTATAATGCCCAGCGGGTTGCTTTCGTGATTTATTATAGCCATGAGAATGAGTTGAAGGTTAGCGAGATGGGGGATATCGATAATTTCATGGATAAGTTTAATACGGAATACGAGGTGAAGTGGGGGCATGGCTATGATGACACCTTGGGGGATAAGATTAAGATAACAATCGTGGCTACCGGATTTGGTTTGGAAGATGTCTTGTCTGATGAAGCTAAGGATTATGAAACCGAGGATGATATGATTAAGGCCGCTGAGCGTGTGGCGGCGTTGAAACAACAGAGAGCGGAAGAAGATAAGCTGATTGACCGATATTATAATTCATATAAGAGTGTAGCGAAATCTGTTATACTCAACCCTGAGGAGCTGGATGATGAGCTTTTGATCTCCTTGTTGGAAGATAATCCTACATACAATCGGGATCCTAAATGTCTTGATCGTTCTCATGGGAAAGGTTTTGATCGTGATGTGCGAAAGGTTTCCCAGCCTGTTATAAAATCGAGTGCCCAACCTCGTCAAGATGCTCCGCGAGATGAGAAAAAGAGAATTAGTTTCCGATAGTTAATAATATAATAAGGATATGGATTTATTTGAACAAGTCAGCGAAGACATTAAAAACGCGATGAAGGCGAAAGATAAAGTCGCCTTGGAGACATTGAGAAATGTAAAGAAATTTTTCTTGGAAGCGAAAACCGCTCCGGGAGCCAATGATACGCTGACGGATGCGGATGCCTTGAAGATCATGCAGAAGTTGGTGAAACAAGGGAAAGATTCCGCTACGATTTATGTGCAACAGGGCCGTCAAGACCTAGCGGATGTTGAGTTGGAGCAAGTAAAAGTGATTGAGAAATATTTGCCTCAACAAATGTCTGCCGAGGAATTGGAGAAAGAATTGAAAGCTATTATCGCTCAAGTCGGTGCCGCTGGCCCGAAAGATATGGGTAAGGTAATGGGGGTAGCCTCAAAAGCATTGGCAGGAAGAGCCGAAGGACGGATGATTTCCGAGACGGTTAAGCGTTTACTTAATTAATTGATTCATACGAATACCGTACTAAGGGCATTTTGACTATTACTCGTTAGAATGCCCTTGGTACGGTTTTCTCGTATATACCTTTTCCTTTGACAATTTAATTCTTTAGAAAACCATGATTACTTTTACATGTTGTCTGATAGTTCTTATTGTTGGATATTTTACGTATGGTAAATTTGTCGAGCGGGTGTTTGGTGTAGATCCCTCCCGGGTTACTCCGGCTTTTACGAAACAAGATGGTGTTGATTATATACCCTTGCCTACTTGGAAGATTTTCATGATCCAGTTTTTGAATATAGCGGGTCTGGGACCTATTTTCGGTGCTATTATGGGTGCTAAGTTCGGAACCGCTTCTTTCTTATGGATTGTGTTGGGAAGTATATTTGCAGGGGCCACACATGATGCCTTAGCGGGAATGCTCTCGCTGAGGCATCATGGTGAAAGCTTACCGGAATTGATCGGACGGTATCTGGGAAATAACTTTAAGCAATTTATGCGGGGGTTCACGGTTCTCTTGATGGTTTTGGTTGGTGCTGTTTTCGTAGCTGGACCAGCAGGACTGTTGGCTACGTTGACCCCAGGATATTTGGATGTCACATTTTGGATCATCGTTGTATTCCTTTATTATATATTGGCAACTTTATTGCCTGTAGATAAGATTATAGGAAAAGTCTATCCTTTGTTTGCGATCGCTTTATTATTTATGGCCGTAGGCATCTTGGCCATGTTATTTATTTATCAGCCGCCATTGCCGGAGATCACGGATGGGCTTAGTAATACGCATCCGGATGGCTTGCCTATTTTCCCGATCATGTTCGTGAGTATAGCTTGTGGTGCTATCTCCGGTTTTCATGCTACCCAAAGTCCTTTGATGGCCCGTTGCATGAAGAGTGAGAAGTATGCCCGTCCTGTATTTTATGGGGCGATGATCACCGAAGGTATTGTTGCTTTGATTTGGGCCGCTGCAGCGACTTATTTCTTTCATAATAATGGTATGGAGGAGACGAATGCAGCTGTCGTAGTAGACAGTATCACGAAAGAATGGCTGGGAGCTGTAGGTGGGATATTGGCGATACTTGGGGTGATCGCTGCTCCTATCACGTCGGGTGATACGGCTTTCCGTTCGGCTCGTTTGATCGTGGCAGATTTCCTCCATTTGGAACAAAAGACAATCGCAAAGCGTTTGATGATTTGTATTCCGATGTTTATTGTCGCTATAGCTATCTTATTGTATAGCCAAAAGGATAAGGATGGTTTCGATATGATCTGGCGCTATTTCGCTTGGAGCAACCAGACTTTAGCGGTGTTTACCTTATGGGCGTTGACTGTATATTTGGTTCAGGCAAAAAAGCTGTATTGGATTACCTTAATCCCGGCCTTGTTTATGACAACGGTTTGCTCTACTTATATATTTGTGGCTCCAGAAGGGCTGGGACTTTCTGTCGGTATATCTCAATGTGCGGGTATTGCGGTCACGATTCTTGTTTTAGCCCTTTTCCTCATTTGGAAACGAAAGATTTCATTGTTATGATTTAGAAAAAGCATCGTTATGATAGAGAGAAGGCTGAACCTTATAATGATTCAGCCCTCCTCTTATTTGCGACAAAGTGAATTAAAGCACTTGTATGCCTTCCTCACGGGCTTGTTCCTCTCCGGAAGGAGTGATTAATTTATAACCTTTGCCGTGGATGTTGATGATTTCGATACCCGGATCGTCTTTCAATAGTTTACGTAGTTTCGTAATATAAACGTCCATGCTACGAGCGTTGAAATAGTTATCATCTACCCAGATTGTCTTTAAGGCGTAGTTACGCTCTAGGATCTCATTTGCGTGGGCGCATAGTAAACTTAATAATTCGCATTCCTTGGTAGTAAGTTTCGTAACCTTGTCGCCGATAGCCAACGTTTGTTTTTGGGTATCGAACAAGAAGTTTCCTAACTTGTAGAAAGGAATATCTTTCATCTTTTTACCTTTCACACGGCGAAGGATAGCCTCGATACGAAGCAATAGCTCTTCCATGCTAAACGGTTTTGTCAGATAGTCATCCGCACCGATCTTGAATCCTTCCAAGATGTCTTCCTTCATAGTCTTGGCTGTAAGGAAGATAATAGGGATATCAGGATTGATAGAGCGAATTTCTTGTGCCAAGGTGAAACCATCTTTCTTTGGCATCATGACATCCAATACGCAAAGATCGTATTTGCCCTTGGTAAAACCCTTGTATCCAGCTTCTCCGTCAGAGAATAGGTCCGTTACATACCCTTTAGCTTGTAAGTATTCTCTTAAAAGCATTCCTAAATTCTCATCGTCTTCACAAAAGAAGATCTTTAGTTTTTCTTCCATAACTAACTTTTTATAAGAGGTAAAGTAATAATAAATTTTGTTCCAATGTTTCCGGTACCACCTTCAGCACGGATCGTACCTTTGTGGTCCTCAATAATTTTGCGTACGTAAGCAAGTCCGAGACCGAAGCCTTTCACGTCATGTACGTTGCCTGTTGGTACACGGAAGAAACGGTCGAATACCTTTTTTAAATATTCTTTCTTGATACCGATACCATTATCTTCCACAGAGATCAAAAGCTTTCCGTTTTCATTCCAAGTGCGTGCCATCAATGTAAGCGGAACTTCCGGACGGCGATATTTAACCGCATTATCCATCAAGTTGAACAATACATTGGTGATATGCATTTCATCCACATATATATCCGATTCCGTAGCTTGCAGGTCTATATCCATTGTACCGCCGTACTTCTCGACCTTTAAAACGAAGGTGTTAGCCACGTTCGCTACCAAATCATTCGCATCAATTTCTTTCAATTTAAGTGCCGCTTTCTGTCGTTCGAACAAAGACATCTGTAGCACTTTCTCGACCAAGAAGCTCAATCGCTTCGTCTCGTCGTTGATTACGCCGGATATATGCTTGAATACGTCCGGACTCTTCGTTATATCCGAATCCTTCAACATCTGAGCAGCGAGCGAGATCGTGGATACCGGTGTCTTCAACTCGTGCGTCATGTTGTTGATAAAGTCGTTTTTCATCTCGGATAACTTCTTCTGACGGAATACGATGTAAATCGTGAAGACGAAGGTTATCAACAGGATCAATGAGAATATAACCGATGGAACGATGAAAGTAATAGAGCTTGAGATATAATCCCCTTTCGTCGGAAAATAAACTCTCAGGTAGTTTAGTTTCGATGGGGGATCGTTCGGGAAAAGCACTTGGGTGATCACGTCAGAGGCGATCGGTTGCTTTTGGAATTCTCCGCTCTGGTATACTACATTTCCATCTTTGTTAATAACAGAAAACACAAACGGCAAGTTCAAACCGTTGTTAATAAATTCTGTTTTTAAGTAATTGTTTAGCTTTTTAAAATCTATACGTTCCTCGATCGGCTTTAGATTCGCGGTGTATAAGATGTTGTAAATCACCTCCTCTATCAGTCCACCTTGGTACTGGTAACGTCTTTTTAGTGTCTTCTGTAAATCTTTAGATGTGTTTACGATGCTGTTGGCAGACTGCCGTTTTGACAAGGAAGAGAGCGGCTCGAACTTATGGGCGCTAAAACTTTGCATCTCTATTTGTTGAACGGTTCCATTAGAATCCTTGATCTGTAATTGGTATTTCTCATGGTTGATCACTTGTCCTAGGCTTTGGGCATCCGGGGCATTTTGATACATGAAATTTGTCTCATCCCGGTTGATATCATCCTCGAGGTATTTACGGGTCTCATCCAATTCCAGATTCTTAGATACTTGGCGCAGGCTTCTTTTGACAGTCTCATTGAACTGTTCGCTGCGTGTCTTAAGTATAATGCTCACATAGTTTACCTGTAGGTATAATAACCCGGCGAAGGCAAAAGCCATAACTACCGCAAGCAACCAAATTGTCGACTTCCTCATATCAATATCTTTCTCTTAATATTGCAACAAATAACGTATGTTTTAGTTTAATATTTACACAAAAAAGGTAAAAATAATCCGTTTAAAATGTTAATAATACTTTGTGGGCATAGAGGATGTATGCTAGCTAAGCATTGAAACTCCGCTGTTAATGTGCTAGTTAGCGTTATTTTATCCTAAGTTTTTTATATATTATCCTAAGTAAAAACAAGTCCGGTGCGTTCTTTGTTGCGCCCGGACTTTATAAAGTCTCCACTTAGGGGATTAAAATCGATGTCCCGGAGGAGGACCCATCGGACCTCTTCCCCGTCCGCTTCTACCCGGCGTTTTCACGTCGCTGGCACTGGCTCCGCCTTTGAAGATGCTAAACCGATAGATGAAGTGTACCATGAAATAACTGCCTAGCGTGTTATATTCTGAGTCTTGTATATAGCTAGCGGTAACGGAACGGGAGATATTGCTTCGTTGTTGCAGGATGTCGTAGATCTTGAAACGGAGCGTCCCTTGGTTATTCTTTAAGAAAGACTTGGAGGCTGAAGCGTTCCATAGGACTTCGTTCTGTTTGAATCCGTCCCCGTAGCCAGCGTTGGTAGACCAGTTCACGTCACTCTCTATCTTGAAATTGAGGGGCAAATAGATTGTCGTATAACCGCCGGCTCCGTAATTGAAGGTGTTCTGGTTATTCTCCTTTTGCAGGGAGTTGCTGGTGGCATTGTAACGAATATTCCCGTTTACGCCCAGATCCAGATAAGAGGAGCGGAAGTCGATACCACCACGTTCGGACAATATGAGATTCCGGTTCGTATTCTTCTCCTCGTTGATATATCCGTTGCTATTAGCGAACGAGGCCATTGTCATGGAGTTGATGGAGAATTTCTTATTCTTCAAGGGGGTGTTCAACATCATACGGACGTTGCCACTATAGTTGCCATTTACGTTTTTGTAAGTGGTGGTCTTTACACCTGTCTCTTGGTTATAAGAGGTATAACTTACGATATCGTTGATGATATAACTACCGTTTGCCATGATCATGAAGGCCCGTTGTTTCTCCGGCGTGAACTGTTGGAAACGAATAAATACGTTGTTCGTATAGCGGGGATTCAAATCTGGGTTACCGATCGTGATATTCGTCGGGTCCGAGATATCCGCTACCGGTTGTAATTGAGTCATGCTCGGTTGGCTGGTACGGCCATTATACATGATACGAAGATTCGTACGCTTATCGAACATATAGTTGAATTGAGCCATCGGGGAGAGGTTGACCACCTTACGGGTTATCTTGGATAAGGTCGTGTCGCCAACGAAATTCTCACTGCTGGAATAGGATGGGTCCAGATTCAAGCCGATCGTGTAGTTGAACTTTGCCCGTTGAGACTTGAAGCTCAAGCTGGCCCGCTGGCTGATAAAGTTATTGCGATAGCTTTGGCTATAGGCGGAATCTAATACATTATATATACCATCAGCGTCTTGGTTGTAAACATTCTTCAAGGCTTCTTGTTTCCGTTGGCTGATGCTATAAGTGGCTTGGATGAAATTATTATGCCCGATCGGTTCTACCCACGATACGTAGGCCCGGTAATTGAAACCTTTGTTGTCGTAACGTGAGCGCTGGTCGATAATGCTATTCTTCAAGGCATCAGTCTGGTTGAAATAAACGATGTCGGAACGGTTCATGCCGTCACTGTACGAATCGCTATTGCCTCCGGAAAGGGTTGCGCTGAACACGCGTCCTTTGTTATTCAACTTACGGCTGAAATCGATGCTGGCATTTAGGTTGTACCCGTTACTTTCCGAGTAATTGCTGGATTTGTTGGTATTGACCGTATCCCGTTCGTTATCCAAGGTGGTAGCATCACTGAAATTGTCGTTCATGCTGTGGCTGAAGCTGAAACTCGGGCGGAAGATAAGTTGAGTCATCGTATCCGGTTTCCATTCCAAGCGAAAGTCTACGCCAAAGTTATCGCTCTTCGTACGGCTCATCGCCTCGCTATTATCATAGGAGGAACTATCTCCGGGAAGGATATTCTGCCGATTACTCTTGCTGCGAGCGTCATTGTCGGAATGGGAATAACGAGTATTTCCCCCAAGAGTTAGTTTATCCGGCTTGAATTCCTTACTGAAGTTCAAACCGGCGTTTCCGGAAGAGGTGATACCGCTACCCGCTCCGAAACCTCCTCGTCGGCCTCCACCGCCTCCCATACCGGAGAACATTGTTGAGGCTAGATCGGAAAAGCCCATATTATTCGTGTTATTCGCTCCCCCCATGAACGTGATCTGGTCATTATTCACGAAACGATTGACCATGGCGTTGCCTTCATACCGATCTTTACTTCCGTATCCGCCATATGCGTTGCCAAACCAACCTTGCTTCATGCCGGGTTTCACGGTTAGGTTGATGACGGTCTCTTCCTCTCCATCGTCGAAGCCGGTCATTTGGGCCATATCGCTTTTCTTATCAAGTACCTGTAATTTATCGATCATCTTGGCCGGAAGATTCTTGGAGGCCACTTTCGGGTCATCGGAGAAGAACTCCTTTCCGTCCACCATTACCTTTTTCACCTCTTTTCCATTGACGGTGATCTTGCCTTCGCCATCTACCTCCACACCGGGCATCTTTTTCAATAAATCCTCCAAAACGGAGCCTTCGGTTACTTTATAAGAATCCGCGTTGTATTCCACAGTGTCGTTGCGAACGGTAACCTCGGGTGCCTTACCTATAACTACGGCTTCTCCCAACTCGATCGCTCCGTCGCTTAATTCGAGTTTACCTACGTTTACGGGATTTTTCTTTCCGGTGATTTGCAAGGGTTGGTACAATGGATCGTATCCGATGAATGTGATGTGTAGTAAATAACTTCCTTTCTTTACGTTTTTCAAGGTAAAACTACCATTACGGGCGCTCACCACACCTCGTACCATGGCACTGTCTTTTACGTTCAGCAATCGTACCGTTGCTTGCTCGATGGGGGTATCACTACCTTGCTCAACGACAGATCCGGTAACATTAACACCGCTTTGCTGTGCGAAAGCCATCGGTGAAAAAAGGATCATCAACAACATCAAAAGGCACTTTCCCGATTTCATAACTATATGGATTACATTGTTTACAATTATGAAAAGATAGACAAGGTTCACTCAAAATAGTTTAATATAACTTTTATGGATTTGATATTATTAACAATCGTGCAGGCCTTTGGATTTATGGAGAGTATTCTTAGAACAAGAACATTATAAAAGGTAAATAGTCCTTCAACTTAACCCGCAATATTTTCAAGGATTGTGTAATCCGGTATTCCACGGTTTTTATAGAAACCCCCAAGGCCTCTGCGATTTGGGGATTAGATTGCTCTCCGAATCGGCTAAGTTTAAATGTCTCCCGGTAATTCTCAGGCAATTCTTCGATCGCTTTCGTGATATTCTCTGTAAGCTCGTTTACGAAATAGGTATCAGGATTCTCAAATTGATCTTTAATCTTATCATAAATCAGGCTATGTACTCGCTCATGATACAATTGCCTTTTGATCGCATTGAGGCAACGATGCTTAACAGCCATAAAAAGATAGGATTTTAGGGATATCTCTACAAATAAGGAATTTCGGTTTTCCCATATAAATAACATTAGCTCCTGAATAAGTTCTTCGGCATCCTCATCAGAAACATATTGGGAAGCATATTCGCATAGCGGCGAATAAAATTTGATAAACATCTGTTTAAAAGCGTCTTTACTTCCTAATTGTATTTGTTCAATTAAAGTAGAATCATCCATAGCACCTTCTTCATCCTTTCTTTTCTGTAAGCAAAGATATATTTTATCTTGGATATTCAAGATTAAAATTAGGGTAACCGCATCGAAATATCACTTTTAGGACATCCTTATCGCAAGATATACTTACTTTACCGATGAAGTACTACTTACTTTACTGATAAAGTATATATCCTATGGGAAAGTAAGTAGTAAAAGTCTAACGGTCTTCCGTAAAAAAAATTGATGCGGTTACCTTGGACTAAAAATGAGAAAGTTGAAAAAAATTGCTTTTTAGTTAAGGGTGTGTTCTTTCAGGATTGTCTTAGTTATAGAAACAGATAAGAATGAAAACTGAAAATAGACATATTAATTTCCAAGAGCCGGAAGGTATGATGCTTTTACGGTATATAAAGGACACAGCTTCCAATGAGGAAAAATCTTATATTGAAGCTTGGCTGGAAGCGGATGAAAATAATAAGAGGATCTTATTACAGACCGCCCGTATATATTATGCGAACAATGCGATGGAACGGATCGCTAGCCGAAATCCATTGATTGCCTACGAAAAGCTGGAACAACGATTAGCAAAACGGACCCGTTTATATTGGCTGAAGAGGTTCTCTGTCGCTGCGGCTTGTATAATTGCTATCATTGGACTATCAAGCTTAATCTCATATATAAGGGTAGGTTTGAGTGCCGGTGCTCCTCAGCATATAACGCTTGAAGCCAATGCGGGGATACGTACTCATTTTAATTTACCAGATGGCACAGTCGTGTATTTAAATTCAGGAAGTAGCCTGTCCTATCCAATGCCATACGATTCCAAAGAGAGGAAAGTATGTTTATCGGGAGAAGCTTATTTTAAAGTTACTCATAACGAAAAACAGCCTTTTATTGTTAGTGCTTTCGGTGATCGATATAACGTGAGGGTATTGGGGACGGAATTTAATATGCAAGCATATGAAAGTGAAGGTCAGATATCGACAACTTTAGTAAAAGGTTCAGTGAATGTAGAAGTGAAAAACAAGATAGGGAAGATTTATAAATGGAAATTAAAACCTTCAGAGAAGGCTGTTTGTGATATAAATGAAGGAAAGATCTCAATAACGAAAGTAAATACGATTTATGAGACAGCTTGGATGGAAGGGAAACTTATGTTTAAGAATATGCCTCTACCTCAAGTACTAAAGAGATTATCTTATTTTTATAATGTCAAATTTGAAATACAAGATCCAGTGATTAATAGCTATTACTTTAATGGAACATTTGAGAATAAACAATTATCTCAAGTTTTGGATTATTTGAAGATTTCTTCACGGATAGACTATGAGATCAAACAAGCTATGACGGATGACAGCCAAGGTTCCCAAAGTACAATGGTTATATTGAGAAAGAAAAAAGGAAATGAGTGAAATTAAAATAGAAGTTTAACCTTAAATGTATTGCTTATGAGAGAATAGAACCTTCAGACTCTATTAAAAAACATACGGAGAGATGCTACCAGCATCTTTCCGTATGAAATCATCAATAGTAAGTCTTTAAACAGTACTAAAGAATTTATTTTTTTAATCTTAAATCAGTTACAAAAGTATGGTAAAAAATTATTATTACCAACAGGGAAGGCATATTCCTACCCTAGGGTTGGTTCCCAAAGTCGCAAGAACCATGAAGTTAACCTGTTTGTTGCTTTGTTTATCTATTGGATTTGTATTTGCCAATCAGTCACAAGCCCAAAGAAATGTATTATCTCTAGATCTATCAGAGACTACTGTTTCTGATGTTTTGGAAACTTTGGAGAAGCAAACCGATTTTCATTTCTTTTATAATAGTAAACTAGTTGATGTCAATCGTAGGATATCGGTGAATGTTAAAGGACAAGATCTTTTTTCTGTCCTAAATCAAATCTTTAAAGATACAAATATTCTTTACAAGGTGGTCGATAAAGACGTTATACTTACAGTTGCGGACTCCAAGAGTACAGCTCAAGATGGTCGTAAGGTGACAGGTAAAGTAACGGATAGCAGAGGTGAAGCTATAATCGGTGTGAACGTTATTGAAAAGGGAACTACAAATGGGACGATTACAGATATTGGCGGAAACTATAGTATTGATGTTCCTTCTGGAGCTATATTGGTGTTTTCATATATCGGGTATGTTTCTAAAGATGTATTAGTAGGGAATAATTCTGTTGTGAACGCTACGTTGTCTGAGGATATGCAATCGTTGGATGAAGTGGTTGTCGTGAGCTATGGTACACAAAAGAAGAGAGACTTGACTGGATCTGTTTCTAAGGTCAATGCGGACGAATTATCAAGTATACCGGTAGGGCAGCTCGGGCAAAAATTGCAAGGGCAAGTTGCAGGTGTGCAGATCAATCAAGTTTCAGGAATGCCGGGTCAAGGTATGGCATTCCGTATTCGTGGAGCTGCCTCTATAAATGGAGGTAATGAACCATTGTTTGTGGTGGATGGACTACCGATATCAACCGGGTTAAATAATATCAATCCGGATGAAATAGAATCTTTCTCTATATTGAAAGATGCTGCGGCAACTTCTCTGTATGGTTCGAGAGCCGCAAATGGAGTTGTCTTGATTACCACGAAACGAGGAAAACAAGGTCGGACGGAAGTGAGCTTAAATGCTTCGTATGGAATACAATCGATCCGGGGATTAAAAGAGCCAGATGTAATGAACGCACGTGAATTTGCTCAATTCCAAAAAGAATTTTATGAGGACAAGGCTAAATATGAAGGCTATACGGAAGGTGTCCCAGAGGCTTATCAACATCCAGAGCAATATGGGGAAGGTACGAACTGGTATAAAGAATTAACTCATTCGGCTCCTGTTCAAAATTATAGCTTAAGTATTTCGGCAAGTAAGGATAAATTCAATTCTGCGATTGTCTTAGGTTACTTCCGTCAAGATGGTGTTTTGTATAATACTAATTTTGAGCGTTTCTCTCTTCGTGCGAATAATGATTATCAAGTGAATGATCGTTTGAAATTAGGCTTGAATATAGCTCCGACATTACAATTGGCAAAAAATCAAACGATTGACGGACAACGTAATTTGCTGAGTGCCGCTACATTAGCTTCTCCATTGTTAAGTCCTTATGATGCAAATGGAGATTATGTTTTGGCTTTGAATGCGCCTAATATGTTTCCACAGCCAAACTGGCGACGGGTATTAGATGAAAAGATTGATCAGAGGAAAACGATAACGGTTTTGAGCAATATGTTTGCGGAGCTGGATATTTGGAATGGCATCAAGTATAAATTTCAAGCTGGAGTAGATATTGGATCGAATAATTTACGTGACTTTACTCCATCCACTGCAGGAGGTGCTTTTAATATTGCACCCCCTCAGAAGGCAACAGCTAATTTTAATACGGGCTTCTATTATAACTGGACGGTTGAAAACATGTTGATGTATAATAAGACAATTAAAGATCATAGTATAGATGCTTTGATTGGCTATACTGCACAAAAATATACGTGGGAAGGTTCAGATTTGTCAGGAACAGATTTTCCAGATGATGATATCTCTTGGATTGATGCTGCGGCTACTAAAAATGGAACTAGTACGATGCAACAATGGGCGATGGCTTCTTTCATTGGAAGGGCTAACTATAGCTTTAAGGATAGATATTTGTTGCAAGTAACTTTCCGTCGTGATGGTTGTTCTCGTTTTGGCTCAGGAAATAAATATGCGAATTTTCCTTCAGTCTCTGCAGGATGGATTGCCTCTGACGAGGCATTTATGCAGCCGATGTCTCAAATATTGAATTATTTGAAGGTCCGTGCGAGCTATGGTTTGACTGGTAATTATAATATTGACAATTATAATTATCTAGCTCGGGTTGCTAAGGCAAATTATGTTTTAGGGGGAGCTTTAGCACCGGGTAAAGCTTTGGAAAGCCTGAGGAATAATGAATTAACTTGGGAAGAGACAAAACAGCTGGATTTGGGTATTGATCTTGGTTTCTTGAATGATCGTATTTTTGTGATGTATGATTATTATTTGAAACGGACGGACGGAATGTTGTATCAAACGGATATTCCTGCAGCTACAGGTTTTTGGGATATACAATCCAATATGGGGGATTTCAAGATATGGGGGCATGAGATAACCATTACATCTCGTAATCTTGTAAATGAATTTAAATGGACTACTAATCTTAATGTTTCTTTCAACAGAAATAAAATCTTAAAATTAGGTACGGAAAATGCTCCGATTGGAGGATATGAGACTTATGGTGATTTTAATCGATTAGAAGTTGGACAACCGATTGGTGCTTTGTTCGGGTATATTTATGATGGAGTATACATGACGGAACAAGAATTAAATTCCCAACCTAAACATGCTACATCAGAGATTGGAACCGCTCGGATGGTGGACGTAAATAATGATAAAAGAATTGACGCTGATGACAGGACGATTATAGGAAATCCTACTCCTGATGCTATTTTTGGTATGACTAATGAATTCCAATATAAGAATTTTGATTTGAGTATATTACTTCAAGGTCAGATTGGTGGAGATATAATGAATGCCAATTATGAGAATACGGAAAATCTAGATGGTGTGTTCAATGTCCGTAAATATGTACAAGACAGATGGCGTTCACCGGAGAATCCGGGCAATGGTATTGTTCCGCGTACAAAATCAGGGACTACAGAGTTATTCCGTTTGGGGCATAGTGGACAAGTGTATGACGCTTCATATTTGGCGATCAAAAATGTTACTTTGGGGTATACGATTCCATTTACTCCTAATCATTATATATCAAAACTTCGTGTGTATTTGACTGCCCAACAACTTGCCGTTTTTACGAAATATCCGGGTCTTAGCCCAGAAGTTAGTCAAAATGGAATGGATTGGAGAGGATTAGGCGTAGATCGTACGGCTTATCCAGTTCCTAGAACATTTAGTATTGGGTGTAATATAACTTTCTAAGAATCTGTATAAAATAAATGAATTATGAAGAAGTTAATAAGTATATGTATAACTACTTTGTTTTTAAGCTCTTGTTCTGGTGATTTTTTAGATTTGGCACCTCAGCATACAGGAAGTGAATCTACTTTTTTTAAGACGGAAGAGCATTTTACGCAAGCCATTAATGGAGCATATCAAAGATTACGTGATGTTCATGGCGTTTATGGGACATTAATGTCCGAAATGCGTGCCGATAATACTCATTATATCCGCTTTGAGGCGGATAGGGCACAACGTCAATATGAGGAAGTGGCAGATTTTACAAATGATGAGCAGAATATTGTAACTGATGATATGTATTATAACTGTTTTTCTGGCATTTCTAGGGTAAACTCTATATTGGATCGTATCGAGGGAATGGAATTTTCAGAAGAATTTAAAAATCATATAATAGGGCAAGCGAAGTTTTTGAGAGGGTATTACTATTTTCAATTAGTTCAGTATTTTGGAGGAGTTCCTTTATATTTACATGAGGTAATCGGTGTTAATGATGCGTTTTTGGCTCGTTCTTCTGAGGAGGAGGTTTACAAGATAATTTTGAGTGATGTAAATGATGCCGTTGCTAAACTTCCTGTTGTTAGTTTTCCACAAAATGGTTCTGCTACACAAGGTTCTGCACGTATGCTATTGGCCTATGTCTTGATGACAATGCCCTCTCGGGATTATGTTGGAGCAGAAGCTCAATTAAGGGAAATACTGAAGATGGGATATGAATTACAAACAAATTATGCGTCAGTCTTTGAACCCTCGAATAAGAATAGCAAAGAATCTATTTTTGAAGTCCAGTTTCAACAGGGGGATCAAGGACAGGAAAGCAACTGGTTGTATTATTTTATACCGAGAACAAGTGAGGCTGAGATTATAACAGGCGTTCCCGCAAGTAATACACTTAGCGATGCTGGCTGGAATATACCCACACAGGAGATGGTCGATTCTTATGAAGAGGGGGACTTGCGTGTAGATCCTTCGGTTTCTGTAATAGCAGGACATAATGATGAGTATGGACGTTTTGTATATGATAAAGTTTTTAATGTAGGGGATCTTGGAATTAAGGACTATCCTATATCTTATTATTTTATCAACAAATATCATCATGCTCATTCAAAAGTGAAAAATACGGATGATAATTGGCCTGTTTATCGGTATTCGGATGCTCTTCTTTTACTTGCGGAATGTTTGGTAGAACAAGGTAAGGCGGGAGAAGCTGTAACATTCGTAAATCAAGTTCGCCAACGAGCAGGATTAAAGGCTTTGTCTATGGTAAATGCTGATATTGTCGCGAAAGAGCGTCGGCATGAATTAGCTTTTGAAGGTCATAGATGGCAGGATTTACTCCGTACAGGAAAGGCTATAGAAGTAATGTCTGAATATGGAAAACGTATGAAGTCTTTATATCCGTATTTAACAGAAAGAACTTATCAGGTAACAAAAGAAAAATTAGTGTTCCCGATACCTTATCGTGAACTTCAAATTAATTCTTTGCTTGAGCAAAACACGGGATATTGATTAGTAAAAAATGAATTTGTTCCGGAGGCGCTTTGTTCTCCGGAACGAATAGAAATACTATCTTTACCATTATTTGTTAACTGAAAGGTCTCTAGGGGCTACTAATTATTTAAAGTTTATGAAACAACGACTTTTCTTACTGTTCTGTTTACCATTTCTTATGCCTTCCATAAATTTTGCACAATCTCAAAAGTATAAGGGATATCCAAGACGGGGAGGAGATATTGATGTCTTATCCGGCTTTCAGAATCCCCCTAAAGGATATGGGAATGTTCCTTTCTATTGGTGGAATGGAGACCGTTTGGATAAAGAGCGGTTAAAAGAACAATTGGATATCCTTTCTTCTTCTGCGACAGACGGTTTTGCGGTTAGTTATATACATACAGATCCGAAAGTGGATACCTTGTTCAATAAAGACGGGTATGGCCTATATGGACGGACTGAGCCCGGTGAACCTGCTGTATTTTCAGATGAGTGGTGGAATATCTGGAAATGGTTTTCGGGAGAATGCGCTCAACGTGGATTAGGGATTGGACTAGATGATTATACAGTTGGCTGGATTGGAAACGGCTATTATCCGGATGAATTGGATACTATGGATATCTTTAAAGGATATAAAGGAGAGTTGGAGATAAATGCAATTCCTGTAAAAAAGGATGAGGTTTTCCAATATGATGTTCCGGCGGATTTAGTGGCTGTTGTCGCTTGGCCCGGTAAGATTAATCTCGAAACTAGCATTAAGAATGGGCAGATTATTTGGAAATCTCCTATAAGAGAGGATGTGAATGTCTATGTTATTAAGGCAAAGAATAAATATGTCCTTCATCCGGATTATGGGAAGACTTTGGTTGATGTCTATTTTAATCGTTTTGAAAATAAGATGGACTCTGTGGGAAAGGCTGGCATGAATTACTTTTTTCAGGATGAATTATCTTATCCAATCAGTATGATGTCTTGGTCTGATGATTTTCAGTCGGAGTTTCAAAAACGAAAAGGATATGACATAACCCCGTATTTACCCGCATTGAAAGAATATATAGGCCCGATTACTCCCAAGATTCGATTAGATTATGCGGAGGTTTTAATGGATTTGTCTGAAGAACGTTATTACCAACCGATTTATGAATGGCATGCTAAGAGAGGGCTAATATATGGTTGCGATAATTTAGGACGTGGACGAAATCCATTATCTTATGTTGATTATTTCCGTGCGATCAGTTGGTTTACTGCTCCGGGAAATGATGCTCCATCTATGGGTTCCAGCTTTTTGGAGACGAAAGTTTCGAGTTCTATAGCGCATTTATATAATCGTCCAAGAACTTGGCTAGAAGCTTTTCATAGTATGGGTTGGGGGAGCTCCGGTGCATGGTTGACTCAACAAATAGATCATCATTTTATGGCTGGTGGTAATTTAGTTTGTATGCATGGTTTGTATTATTCAACTCATGGTGGTTGGTGGGAATGGGCTCCGCCTTGTTTCCATTTTCGTATGCCTTATTGGCCTCATATGAAAACTTGGTTGAAATATACGGAAAGAATGAGTTATCTGTTGAGCCAAGGAGAGCATGTTTGTGATATAGCCCTCATGTATCCGACTGAATCCATGCAAGCATATCCAGATATGACAGCCGATACAACATTTAATTTGGCTATGAAGTTAAGTGCTGCTGGATTGGATTATGACTTTATTGATTTTCGTTCTTTAAGGCAAGCCTCTTTTGACAAAAGTTCGTTGCATATAATGAATGAGAAGTATAAAGTAATGGTTATAGCAGGAATGAAAGCGATGCATTTTTCTTCTTTGCAAAAACTTAGGGATTATTACAGGGCTGGTGGCATTATTCTGGCAACAGGGGAGTTACCCTCTGCTAGTAGTAGAGAAGGTGAACAAGATAAGGAGGTCGACGAAATAGTAAAAGAGATATTCGGTTTGACTGCGATGGAGGCTCGTTCAGGTAAAACGGGGCAAATGCAAAGGAATGTGGCAAATGGAATTGGGTGGTATATTTCAGATGGTTCGATTGAGAAATGTATCCCTCAATTGATTACACCAGATTTTATTCCTAATGAAAATGGAGGTAAAGTGTTGCATCGAAAAGTTGGTGATCGAGATATTTATATGGTAATGAATGTGGATAAGAACTCTGAGTGTTTTTTCCGTAATACAGGCAAAGTGGAATTATGGGATGCTCAAAATGGGACGATACACCCTTATCCTGTTCTTCGCCAGAATGAAAAAGGTACTTGGTTGAAATTGAAAAAAGAATATACCAATTCTTATTTAATTGTATTCTCACCGGGCACACCCATTCTAGAAAATATTTTGGAAAAGAAAGAATCCCTTGACTCTGAAATTTTGTTAGATGGAGAATGGACTGTCAATTTGCTGCCGACATTAAATAATAAATGGGGCGATTTTCGTCTACCCGCATCCAATGAATATATTGGAGCTGAAGCTCGTGTTTTTCGTTTTATGGCAGAGAACCAAGCTCCTAAGTCTTGGATGGAAAAAGATTTTAAGGATGAGGATTGGGAAGAAGGAATTTATGGATATGGACCTCAATATGAGACTTATTCGGATTCATTCCCCAATTGGAAAACCGTTTCGTTTTCTTGGCAGTATGGAGTATGGGATAATCCGGGTGCTCAAGGATATCATGGGCTGAAAGGTAAGATTAGTGATGGCTTCTTTATTTTGGATAGAGGAGGATTGCAAAGGTTTAGGACTTATGTGTATGTAAAGGAGAGTGGAACTTATCGGGTGGAGCAGATTGGGACATTAGCGGATGTTGTTTTAATAGACGGTGTATTTACCCATGAAAAAATAGAATTGACGCAGGGATGGCATTCTTTGCTCGTTGAGTATGCGAATACTTGTAAAATAGAATATAAATCTCAAACTGGAGCTTACCATGATGATCGTCCTCGAGGAGCCGTAGTTCTGTTACCAGAGAAAGTAGCAAAACCAATAAAACCATCTGCTTATTCGGATGAAATATCGATGTGTTGGGCTAAAACGGAACATTTGTTTTTTGATCCGTACCAAGGAAAGTATAATAGATGGAATTACCGCTTTCAATCAGTTCCGGGATTACAGGAAATGGATTTTGCGATTAGGGGTAAAGACTTGAAAGTGTGGGTTGATGGAAAGGCGCTTCCGGATTCTGCTATACATCTTCTGAATGAGATGAGTCTGGATGGTATTAACCGATACAAGGTGATTTTTCCGGAGAAAAGGCAAAGAATAGGAACTATCGCTTTTTCAATCGCAGCTCATATAGGTAATCAAGGGACAGCAGCATTGGCAGAACCTGTAAAATTGAAAACAGGAACAGGTCTGCTTTTGAGAGGAAATTGGGCAAAAACGGGAGCTCTACGTTGCTATTCTGGAGGTATGATTTATAAACAAAATGTTCGTTTACCAAAGAAATGCTCAGATAAAAAAGTTTTATTGGATTTAGGGGACGTGGTAGCTACTTGTGAGATAAAGGTTAATGGCCATTCTGCTGGGATTTTAATGAGTCCTCCATACAAAGTGGAGATAAGCCAATTCCTAAAGGAAAGTGCAAATGAAATTGAGGTGTTGGTTTATAGTACATTAGCTAATCATTATCAAACTCAGCCAACGCCCTATCGTGGAGACCCTAAAGCCGGACTTATAGGCCCGATATCTTTGTTGATTTTTAATTAATTAAAAAGGATTGTACAATGAAATATTTTATATTATTACTGATTTTGCTATGTTGTTCGGTATTTGTGAAAGGACAAAATCAATATAGTGCGGAACCATCTCCTGTATTGTTAAAAGAACGTTGGGAAGCAGAATGGATTACTTGTCCGGAAAGTTCATTATATGATTACGGCGTTTATCACTTTAGGAAAACATTGACATTAGATAGTCAACTAGATTCTTTTATTATAAATATATCGGCTGATAATAGATATCGTTTATTTGTAAATGGGAAACCGGTTTGTTGGGGACCGGCAAGGGGGGATATTTATCACTGGTATTTTGATACGGTAGATATTGCGTCGTTGTTAAGACCCGGGAAAAATGTATTAGCTGTGTTGGTTTGGAACTTTGGAAGCTATACTCCGGGAGCACAGATGACTCTGAAGACAGGTTTGATTGTACAAGGAAACTCTTCTTTGGAGGTACAAGCAAACACGGATAAATCTTGGAAAGTTTATCATGATCCTGCTTATTCTCCTTCTATAGAGTATTTACAAGATGTTGGATGCAGTGATATTTTGAATGCGTCATTATATCCATGGGGCTGGGAAAATTTGGATTATAATGATACCGACTGGATAGAGGTTCGTACGATAGGCCGTGGACAACCTTATGGAATAGGTTCTGGATATGATTGGATACTATGCAAAAGAGATATTCCATTTATGGAAGAATCTTTATTACGTATGAACCGAATACGTAGGGCGGAAGGTATTGATTTGCCATCTGATTTCTTAAAAGGTAAAGCGGAGCTTAAAGTCCCAGCAAATCAGAAGATATCTCTTTTGATTGATCAGGATTTTTTGACAACGGCTTATCCTGAATTGATTGTTTCGGGGGGGAAGAATAGTCTAGTGAAGTTTACTTATAGTGAAGCCATGTTTAAGGACGGAGAAAAAGCGAACAGAAATGAGATTGATGGACGGGATGTCATAGGGTTTGTGGATAAATTTTATCCGGATGGAGGCTCGAATCGTCTTTTCCGTCCTTTATGGTTTAGGACTTATCGGTATATTAAACTGGATATCGAGACTAAGGATGAGCCTTTAGTTCTCCATGATTTGTATGGTATGTATACAGGATATCCATTTAAAGAAAATGCTTCTTTTGATTGCGATCTGGATTTTATGAAACAAATTTGGGAAACTGGTTGGCGTACGGCACGTTTATGTGCGCACGAAACTTATTTTGATTGCCCATATTATGAGCAGTTACAATATGTGGGCGATACACGTATTCAAGCTCTTATTTCTCTTTACGTAGATGGGGATGATCGTTTAATGCGAAAAGCAATTAAGATGTACGATTATTCTCGTTCTTACGAGGGAATTACGACAAGTCGTTATCCGAGCCGTGTTCCTCAATATATTCCACCATTCTCTTTATACTGGATTAATATGGTACATGATTATTGGATGTATCGTGATGATCCTGCTTTTGTGAGAAACTGTATTTCAGGGGTGAAAACAATACTGGAGTGGTTTGCGGATAAAGTGGATAAGGAAACTGGGATGCTAGGGGCTATTCCTCATTGGAATTTTGTGGATTGGCCAACTCAATGGCCATGGAGCAAAGATAAACCGACAGGTGGAGTTCCTCCGGGAGGAATGACTGGCGGGTCCTCTATCCTTACTTTGCAGTTAGCTTATACATTAAAGGATGCCGTGGAATTACTGGATCATTTTGGTGAGAAAGATTTGGCCGCTCAATATGACTCATTACGGATTTCTTTATGTGAAAATACATGGAAGCATTGCTGGGTTGAAAAAAAACAATTGTTATGTGATGATATATTGAAAACAAGTTATAGCCAACATGCTAACATAATGGGGATATTGTCTGATGCTATTCCTGTTAAACTTCAGCAAGACTTATTGACACGCTTAGATACGACTTCTTCTTTAATTCAGGCAACTTTCTATTATCGTTTTTATTTGTTTCGGGCTTTAAAGAAAGTGGGCTTAGCTGATCAATATGTATCTATGTTGAAACCTTGGCAAGATATGTTGGGTATGGGATTAACCACTTTTGCGGAGAATCCGGAGCCTAGCCGTTCGGATTGCCATGCTTGGAGCGCAAGTCCCGTTTTGGATTTTCTAGCGACAATTTGTGGAGTGGAGCCGGCAGAAGCAGGTTTCCGTTCTGTAAAAATAGAGCCCCATTTAGGTTGTTTGAATAGAGTAGAGGGAAAAATACCTCATCCATTAGGAAATATTTCTATAATATTAGAAAGGGAAAATAAAGGCATTAATGGTAAAATTGTATTGCCGGAGGGTTTGTCTGGTCGTTTCATCTGGAATAAACAAACCCTAGTTCTTCATTCTGGACAAAATCTGATAGATCTATGAATATGAAAATTAATTATTTGATAATATTAGGATTGTTCTGTATACAAGATATGATGGGACAGTCAGATTTTGGATTGGCACCTATTCTGCGAATAGATGATAATACACTTATGGAGAAGTTTAAATCCCCACCGGGGGAAGCTCGGATGTCTTGTTATTGGTGGTGGATAAATAGTATGGCGACCAAAGAGTCTATAACAAGAGATCTTGAAGAAATGAAAGCTAAGGGATATGGTTCCGCTACATTAATTGATGCGGGAAGCTCTAGTTACGAGATCGCTACGAAAACAGCACATGGACCAGTATTTATGTCTCCTGATTGGATGGGTTTATATAAACATGCGGTACGAGAGGCTGATCGACTGGGGATAAGTTTGTGTGTCAATGTACAAAGTGGTTGGAATCCGGGAGGACCTTCCATAACCCCAGAACATGCATTGAAAAAGTTAACATATTCTGAGTGTAATATTAGTGGTGGAAAGATACTTCATATAAAATTAGCACTTCCAGAATCAAATCTTTTGTATCGTGATGTCTGTGTTCAAGCAGTGAAACAGTTGCCAGAAGGCACACCGATAAAGGATGAGGCAATTCCTTATTGGTCTGCTAAATCATTTAACTCAGTGCTTGGTTTTCAAGAAATATTTCCGCTAGATAAATTGAGGGAGGGATTCCTTTTTGACTCAAATGCAGAAGTGATAAAGAAAAGTGAGATTCTGGATTTGACAGATTTTTTTGATGGAGAAACTCTAAATTGGGATGCTCCAGAAGGTAATTGGACTATTATACGGTATGGCTGGACTTGTACGGGGGTGCGTACTTCGACAACAAGTGATGGGTGGGAAGGTCTATCGGTAGATCACTTAAGTGCGGAAGCTTTTGATGTATTCAGTAAAACTGTCATAGAACCATTGATTTATACGGCGAAAGAGGCCGGTAATAGTGTTCGTTTTCTTCAAACGGATAGCTGGGAGATGGGAGTCGTGAATTGGACAAATCGTTTCCCCGAAGAATTTAAGAAATATCGAGGATATGATATATTTCCTTATCTTCCGGTTATGACTGGTCGCATTGTAGAGAGTCCAGAACTTTCAAATCGTTTTTTACAAGACCTTCGAAGAACTGTGAGTGATTGTATCTATGAGAATCATTATATGTTATTCAAAGAGTTGGCTCATAAACATGGAATGATGATTGACCCGGAATCGGGAGGCCCTTGTTATACTCCTGTTGATGCGTTACAGATAATGAGTATTAGCGATATACCTCATGGTGAATATTGGGCACGATCTATTTCTCATGTTGCGTCTGAGGGAGCGAGACTATCAGTTAGACAAAGTGCTTGTGTAGCACATACGAATGGAAAGAGATTTGTGGAAGCTGAAGGACCAACGAGTATTGGCCCCCAATGGGAACGATCCCCTAAAGATTTAAAGGGAATTCTAGATCGAATTTTTTGTTCAGGGGTTAATCGTTTAGTTTGGCATGCGTTTGTTTCCTCTCCAAAAGAGTATGGCGTGCCCGGAAATGAATATTTTGCGGGAACACATTTAAATCCAAATGTAACTTGGTGGGAGCAGGCTGGAGATTTTGTAGATTATATAGATCGGTGTTCTTATTTGCTTCAACAAGGATTATTTGTGGCAGATGTTCTTTATTATACAGGAGATGATGTCCCTAATATGGTTTTTCTGAAAGAGGAGGTAGACGATCTAAATTTTGGGTATGACTGGGATAAATGCTCAAAAGATGTGATTTTAAATAGGCTTTCTTTTTCTGAAGGGAAAATACGTTTGCCGGATGGAATGTCGTATCAAGTATTAATATTACCTCCTCACAAGACAATTGATTTGGAAGTCTTAAGAAAAATAGAACAGTTGGTATTACAAGGTATGACTGTGATTGGTGAGCCTCCTCTTAGAACGAGTGGCCTAACCAATTATCCGGAGGGTGATAAAGAGTTGTATGAAATTCGGAATCGTATGTGGGGATGGCTAGATGGAGTAAATAGAACGGAACAAACCTATGGTAAAGGGCGTGTAATTTGGGGGCAAGATATAAATAATGTGCTAATGTCTATGTCGGTGAAGCCTGATTTATCATATACAAGCCGTCGATCGGGAACGTTATTGGATTATATTCATCGAAGAACAGAGGAACAAGATATTTATTTTGTAACAAATCGGTATGCTGTAAATGGCATTAATGATTATTTCTATCGGTATATGCCTTCTTTACCAGATCGTTATGAATTTGTGAATTGCAAATTTAGGGTAACAGGAAAGGTTCCTGAATTATGGAATCCACAAACAGGAGACATAAGGCCTGTTTTAAATTATTATGAAGAGAACGGAACTACGGTTATTCCTTTGCATTTTAATCCAGAAGGCTCTATTTTTGTAGTATTTAGGAATGCAGAGAAGACGAATAATCATATCGTGAAAGTGGAGCGTTGTAGTTCTGCAATATTCCCAGATGATTTAGAGGCTGGCCAATATCCTCCAATTGAATTTGAAACCAAAAAAGATAATATTGTCGCTAACATATATGATCCCGGGAATTATAAAATTTATTGGAATAATGGAAGTGTTTTATCTATAGGAAGCAGTGAGAAAATAGAGGAGTATGTCATAATGGGGAATTGGGTTGTACGCTTTGATTCTTGTTGGGGTAAAAGTGAACCTGTCATTTTCAATAAATTATATTCATGGACAGATTCAGAAGATCCGGAGATCCGTTATTTTTCAGGAAAAGCGATTTATGAAAATACATTTTATATAAAGACTGAACAGTTAAGGGATAAAAAGATGAAATTAGACTTAGGGAATGTTCAAGATCTAGCTGTGATTAAAGTTAATGATCATGTCTTCCCTGTTTCTTGGTCGGCTCCTTTTGAGGTTGATATCACTCCTTATGTAAAGGAAGGTCAAAATACTTTATCAATAGAGATTGTCAACTTATGGCCTAATCGCCTTATCGGAGATAGTAAATTGCCTAAACAAGAGAGAAGAACTAAAACGAATATCGTAAAGTTCGATGCTCCAGATTCTGAAAAATATTTACGAACGTCAGGGCTTTTGGGACCGGTAAAAATCAGGTCCTTCAAGCAAGTGAAAATTGAAGATTTATAGATCAATGAAAAATGAGGCTAAGCACCATTTGTAGTAGATAGAGGTTATTTCTTTTCAAGAGGAAATAACCTCTTCTTATTTTTTTATTTTAGATTTTCAACGGTTTGACACAACCATTTGAGGAATAAACATTTAGCGAATTATTTGAGAAGTGGCGGTAACGAGTTGGCAACCGTGCGAATTTCAGCGTTTTGTGGGGTTATGCTGTCAAATAACTCTTTGCAGATACAAAAGTAGCCATTTTTTTTGATTCAGCAAAAAAATGGCTACTTTTAAACCTTGAGAATCAAAACAAAACTATAAAGTAGTTTGTGAGAAATCTAAATCGTAACGGACTCCTCCATCTTTTTCTTTAGAAAAATTGCCGATGCAGATAAGTTCAGGAATGTCAACAGTCCAAAAAGCAACAGAAATTGTGGATTGAGAGGAAACGTCTATTGTTTTCAACAGTTTATCAGCCTCTTTTTTGCATAACAATTTTAATTCCTCAAAACTGTTAGTTGTTTTCCCACACTTAATGGAAAGTTCTTGATTTGAATTATTCATTTTCATTGTTATTGTTTTTATAAGTCTTCGCCATTTGCACGATTGTATTCATTATCGTAGAACATTGTAATATAATATTTCCCATAATAGTCAGATATCATAAACCAAACAGGTCTTTTTGAATAACTTTCCATTACATATTCCATAGAGAGTTTGATAATTTCAGATCGAATTTCTTCAGTTGGATTTTCTAATTGTTCTTCCGTATATTTAGACAATAAGATAGACTGTAATTTTTCTTTAATGGCAATAGTATCTGTTGCTGCTGACTGTTGATAAAAAACAGCTTCATAACGTTTCTTATGAACGGTTATTTCATAGGAGATGTTTTCATCTTCGGGTATTGTGTAATCTTGTAAAGATATATACTTAGGATTATTTGCAAATTGCTCACAAAGCCTATTAAACCTTATTTGAATGGCACGTTCATCAACATTATTGGCATCAGCTACCATAATACGGCAAACTTTATTATTGTTAGTTACGACAAAAACATTAACCTTTGCGCCATTAAATTCTCCAACCAAAGCATCTGTCGTAGGGTCATTCCGATAACCTTTTTCTTTCAGTTTACGTATCATCTCAGTCTTACTCCCATCAATAGGAATTCCAAGGAATTGGGTAACATCTTGTTGCGCATGTACAATTATTGAAAACGTAAGCAACATTGTAATTGATAGTAATTTTTTCATATTACCAAGTTTTTTTTTGTTCCCCAGTTGCCATGAGAACCTTTATTAAATCACGGAAGCGTGGAACTGCAATGCCACGTCTTTGAATGATGGTCGTAGGAAACCGTTGTGTACAGATGTAGTAATAGCAGCCCACGCTATAGCGTGAGAACCACTATGCTATCCTTGTACACGGTTGAAAATTTCCTACGTTTTCATTCGCACGAGATAAGCATAACGCTTCTTTATTTTCTAATATGTCTTGGAGAGGGGTCGCCCCCAATCCAAACGCAAAAGTAATAAAAAAGCTGCGATAATCACTTATCTTGTAATGGATTTCTTTGCCTGCCTCAATGGAATAGGGGGCTTTTACAGTTTCATTCCCCTGTCTTTCCGTTGCGGTATAACGGGTTGGCGTATGGTCTGCCGCAACCTCTCGAACTGCTCCTTGAACCATTCGCCGATGGGTCGCAAGTCAATCGTAAGGATAAACCTTCCATTGTCAGAGAATACTTTGGCTTTAACGTCTTTTGCCATGAATTTTCGCTTGTGTTCTTCCGAGTACAACTCGCCGTTGTACTCAATGGGTCTACCTGTCAGCAATGTCGCAGTCTGCTCTTTATTGAAACCTACAGCAAGGCACAATCTTTCAATGTTAATCATATCCTTGATTTGCGGAAACCATTTCAATGTCTTGTTTAACAACACCGTAAGTCGTGAAATCTCACGTTTGAGATTCGTTTCTGTCTGTGCCAGCTCGTTGATATGCTTCTGTTGCATATCCAACAGTTGACGGCTGTGGTCTGCCTGCAAGGTCTGTATCCGGGTTTGCAGGGCTTCGATGGTTTCCTCGTGGTCGGCTACCTCACGGTGTAGGACGGTGTTCTCCCTCTCCAGCGTCTTGACCTTGTTGTTCCCGAAAAGAGAGCCGACACTCTCGGCGATGTTAGCGGCTGCGGTCGTCGCCGCCCCTTTCAGCCGCTCGGTCTGTATCTCCTTTTTCGTCCGTGTAAGTTCCTCACGTGCCGTATCTTTCTGCTCCTGCAACTCCACCACCTCCGCTTTCAGTTCTTTCGTCTGACGCTTTATGTCACGGTAGTACTGTTGCGTGGAAACGTGCCGTGCTTCCGAACCGTCAATCCCCCTTTGCAGCCCGTATTTCGCCATCGCTGCGGCATAGCTGTCCTGATAGGATTTCAGTTTCAGACGGCTCATGATGTCATCGGCGCACAGCCTCACGCTGTCGGCTGGTTTCTTGCGGTAGCGTTTCTTAGCCTGCTCCTCCCGTTTCCTGCGCTTGCGTTCCCCCTTGACTATCGGGACGAGCGTGACGTGCATGTGCGGCGTTTTCTCGTCCATGTGCAGGTGAGCCGCCACGATGTTCTCCTTGCCGAACGTGTCGGCGAAGTATCTTAGGTTGTCGGCGCACCACTCGTTCAACCGTCCCTCCCGTTGGATGCGCTCCATGTCTTCGTGCGTTGCCGACACGTTGATGCGGATAGCCCGTACTTGGTTGCTGCCGACTTTGCGTGTCAGTCCGGCTTCTTCCAGCCTCCTTTGGATAGCCGCTGAACGGTCTTTCACCCTGTCGGGATATTCGATGAGCCTGCGGTTAAGATGCGTGCGTGTGGGGTCGGCGTTCTTCGGTATGATGGAACGCTCGATGTGGGCGGTCGTTCCGCTGTCGGAACCGTGCGCCTTTTCCATGTGTAAGACTACAAATCCCATATAAAAATCCTTTCTTTTTTAGCTTGTGAAACAATGATTCTTCGTATCTTCGGGGACGGCAAAAAGCTGTTCCCGATGGGGTGTGCAGAGGGGCTTGCCCCTTGCCTTATTGGGGAATTTTCAGCGTTGCTTGCAATGCGGCTTGGAAAATTCCCTAATAAGCTACGGTATTTTCTGTCCGCAAATACCCGTGTGCCGTCCGTCCCTGCCTGTCTGCTTGCTTTGCATACCTTGCTTACCAGCTTTGCATACATGACAATGTGAGCAGAGTGTCGGTAGTCCGTCAGCATTGCTTCCGTCACAAACTCCCCTTGTTGTTTTTCCTTTCGTCGTCGGTTGCTGGGGCGGTCGTTTCCGTTTGCGGAGGCTCTTTTGCGTGGGGCTGTCGGATGCAAGGTTCATGGGAAGAATACTACCCGAAGCATGAGGGTGGAGATTGTTCCCATGACGGCTTTGCCGCTTGACCTTGCTGCCGCCATCGAAGCCCCATGCTACCTTTGCCTCTGAAAACGGAAATGGCTGCTCCGGTTGCAGCAAATGGGCACTCTCCCTATCCCATTTCCCAGCCGGGTTGATGATGGATAAAAATCCGATGATTTGATGAAATGGAATATAAATATCTGTATATTAGCGGTATGTATGCTCATCAACTTCTCATCAGAATACTCGCCAAAAGAGAAACGACACGGTAAGGCATACTTCCCGTTCATCGGCAAATATCCGTTGATGAGAATTTGATGAATATCTATATGTCTTATAATCACATATTTACTATATATATTCATCATTTCATCGAAATAACGGTTTCATTTCCGTACTTGCATTCCGTATCGGTAAGCGATGATGTGTCGGCTTGACGGTTCGAACAACCGGTGATTTGGATATTCAACGGTTTCATGACGGCATGACGACAGACTTACCGACATGCAGCGTCAGAAAATATTCATCTTTTTCTTTTCGCCGGTACATCCTATTTAGCAAGGCATTACGCAACCTCTCCGCACCGCATGAGCCGATACGGAATGCGAGTGCGACAACCATTTCAAAACTGTAAACGTCCAGCCCGTAGCCGTTTTCCAAACGCAGATAACGCTTCGTGTCACATTTTTTCAGAACTCCGCCCTTGTAAACGGCTCTGATTCCTGCACGGACTGTCGGGGCAATTACCCCGAACAGCCCGACAAGTTCCGGCTCGGACATCCACACATTGGCTGTATTAGTCGGCATGATGATATTGCCGTGTTTGTCCATCGTGATGGTATTTCTATTTTCTTTCATCGGTATTCGCTTTTAAGGTCGTTATTAAATGGCATGGCAGATGTTCTTCTCCATATCCTCCAGCTTGTGCGACAAGGCTTCCATGTCCCGGCTTATCTTCTGGGCGGTGATTTTGGCGTATATCTGCGTGGTCTTGATGTTCGTGTGCCCCAACAGTCGGCTCACGGTCTCAATGGGTACACCGTTGGATAAAAGCACGGTCGTTGCGTTCGTGTGTCTTGCGACATGATAGGTCAAGCGCACCTTGAAACCGCACTGCCTGCTTATCTCTTTCAGTATCTTGTTGCAGGTGGTATTGCTCGGCATGGGGAAAACATGACCGTCCCGTGTCATTCCCTTGTACTTCTCTATTATTCTTTGCGGAACGTCCAACAGACGGATGTTCGATTCCGTGTTCGTCTTCTTTCTTCGGGTGATAATCCATAGATTGCCGTCGAAGAAGGTTTGCAGGCGGTCTGTGGTCAGGTTCTTCACATCGGAATATGCCAACCCCGTGAACACCGAAAAGACGAACAAGTCCCTTACGAGTTCATGCTGCCCGTTCTTCATCGGCGCATTTATGAGTGTCTGTATCTCCGCTTGGGTAAGGTATCCCCTATCCACGCTTTCGGGGGAGTTGATATACCCGGCAAAGGGGTTGAACGGCAACCGCCCGTCGTTCCTCGCTATCGAGACGATATGTTTCAGCACAATCATGTAGCCCCACACGGTATTGGTGCGGCATTTCTTCTCCGTGCGCAGGAAATACTCGAAATCGTTGATGAAGGAGAGGTTGAGTTCCTTTAACGGGATGTCTTCACGCTTGTAGGTATGGGGCATGAACTCCCGGATGTGCTTGCAGACGGTCAGATAACGGGTGAATGTTCCCTTTGCCCTGCTGTGTCCGACTTTCTTTGCAAATTCTGCATTGTGCTGCTCGAACAACTTCAACAAGGTTTCTTGTTTGACACCGATACCGAGATAGGTGTCTTTGAGCTTGGCGGCGGTTACATACCCGTCCGTCTGCATAAGCTCCTGATAGCGGCGGTTCACGTCCACACGGATTTTATCGACGGCACGGTTGATTCGCTGCGCCTCGACGCTCTTGCCCGAAGCACGGCTGTTTTTCACGTCCCACAGGCGTGGGGGAACGTCCATCTTGCAGCTGAACTGTTTAATCTCGCCGTCCACGGTAAGACGGCACATTAGGGGCAGGTTGCCGTTTGGTTTGGCGCTGCCTTTCTTCACGTAAAACAATACTTTGAATGTACTTCGCATAACTCACACTTTTTTGGTTACAAAATTAAGTTACAGTGAGTTACCGACAGATATGCAAACCTGCGCAAATCGCAGAAATAGAAGCCTTTAACCGAAAATTTTCATCCGTTACGGTAGTAATGGGCTGGTAACTGAACTCCTGCCGCATTTGGCTTCAAAGTGGCTTTCAGTTGCTTTCTTACCACACAAAGACGAAGCGTAACGAACACTGTTTCAGTGTCATTCGCTACGCTTCGCTCAAATTTGTCTTTTCGCTATGTGTTTATTTTATATTTGTTCGGTCAATATGTGCTAGAGGAGATGGATGTAGAACGGATATACCTAGAACGATTACGAAGCGGTTCATACAGAGACTTTACGAAACTGTATGAATCATACGCTTCACGCCTATATGCGTTCGCATTGCACTTGACTCATTCTGATGCTCTTGCAAAAGATATTGTACAAGAGACTTTTATCAAAGTGTGGATGCGGAGAGAACAGATTGATTTAGATATGTCTTTCAGTGCTTTCCTATTTACGATGGCCAAGAACCAATTATTGAATGAGTTTCGTAGGCAGGCAAATAGTCCACTTTTTTTGGAAGATGTTGTACTGAATGAGTCTGGAGATGGAGAGGAAACAGCGATTGAACGTAAATTATCTTTTGAGGAATTTAACCATAGACTGGAAATAGCGAAACAAAAGTTGACACCTCGCCAACGAGAACTGTTTGAGTTAAATAAGGAACAAGGTATAACTATAACAGAAATAGCGGCTAAAGCCTTTATTTCAGAACAATCTGTGCGTAACCAGTTATCGCAAGCCTTACATGTTTTAAGAAAGGAGCTCGGTAAGTATGCTTTGCTGTTCTCTCTTTTCTTTATCGGATAAATAAAATTGAAAAAATAATATTCTTATGTTTTATAACATCTAAAAAGACATGTTATAAATTAACGGCTCATGTGTATACCTTATAAAAAGGATATTATGCAGGAATCACATACATATTATTTGCTCTCAAAGTACATGGATCATACGATCTCTACGGAAGAGTTGAAAACACTACGGCTTTTGGTTAATTTGTCTGATGATGATGAATTATCGCTGTCATTGTCTCATTTATGGGAAAATGGGCGACCCTTTGAAGAGGTTGATGAGAGAATCATACGAGATATGTTCAGTGAGATTCAAAATCGAACGAGAAAAGAACGATTCGTTATGGTGTTTAGGAAACTGGCTCGTATCGCCGCAATACTATTAATACCTTTATTAAGTATATTGTCTGGTTATTTATATTTCAATCCAGTCGATCAGAAGGGTAGCATTGGCAATTTAGTGGTTCATGCCGATAGAGGGGAAAGATCGGGGGTGACTTTACCGGATGGAACACAAGTAAAACTAAATGCGGAATCGAGCTTAAGTTACACTCACGATTTCGGTCGAGAGCTTCGACAGGTCAATTTAGAGGGAGAGGCCTATTTTGAGGTGACTCGGAATGAGGATAAACCTTTCGTGGTACATACTGAATATCTGGATATAGAAGTGTTGGGCACAAGTTTTAATGTGTATTCGTATGAGCGGGAGAATGTCATGGAAATGGCCTTGATATCGGGACGGATCAAGATACAGACTTGTTCAGACCCTTCTCGTGTCGTTTATCTAAAACCAAATGAAAAAGCATTGTTCAATAAAGAATCGGGTATTATAACCGTGGAGAAAACAGATAATCGATTTGAAACGGCGTGGTTAAGAGGAGACCTCGTTTTTCGATCAACGAAATTAAGTGATGTCTTGGCCAAACTAGAGCGTAGATATGGCGTGAATATCCATTTGAATGATTTTTCTTTAGCGAATGACTTATTTACCGGAAATTTTGATAGTGAATATATCGTAGAGGTAATGGACCTTTTAGAGAGGCATTATGACTTTACATATGATGTACGAGGAGATGATATCTTTATACATCCTTGAGCGAGTGAAAATAAAATGTATAACCTTAAATCAGTTCTTATGCGACAAGATTCTTCATAATAAAAACGGAACCGAAAAATGGTCGAGATTTTCCGGTTCCCCAATTAATACTCCATTTACGAGAATGGCGATCAAGCCATAAAACGGATTGTATCAATTTTAAAAAATAATATATGTTCAAAAGTAGAAAAAATCAATGTAGCTATATAATTTTTTTGGCTCTATTTCTGTTTTTTAATCCTATTTTGGTATTAGCTCAGACAGGAAGTGTCACTCTTTCCATGAAGAATGCTACATTAAAGCAATTTTTTGAGGCTGTAGAGAAGCAAACCACATATATATTCTCTTATCGGGATGCTATAGTGGAAGGAAAGAAGGAGGTAACTTTAAACGTGACGAATCAGCCGATTCAGCGTTTGTTGGATGACGTATTGCATCAAAGAGACTTGCAATATACGATGACAGGGCATTCAATTGTCGTAACTTTAAAGACTGCCGGTAATGTAAAGCTGATATCTGGTACTGTCGTGGATAGTAACGGTGAACCGATTATCGGAGCGAATGTTGTTGAGAAAGGGACTACGAATGGAACGGTAACGGATATTTCGGGAAATTTCTCATTAAATATAAATGATAGCGGTATTTTACAGGTCTCGTATATTGGGTTTAATACTCAAGATGTAGCTGTGAACGGAAAATCAAGTTTAATGATAAACTTGAAGGAAGATACTCAAAAACTGGATGAGGTAGTCGTTGTTGGTTATGGCGTGCAGAAAAAGTCGAATGTAACGGGATCTGTGGCTTCTATTAAGACGGATGATTTTAATGATTTAAATATGGATGTGTCGCATGTTATTCAAGGCCGTGTGGCAGGTGTCAATGTTTCCAATGGG
Source organism: Parabacteroides distasonis (assembly GCF_004793765.1). Lineage (GTDB taxonomy): Bacteria > Bacteroidota > Bacteroidia > Bacteroidales > Tannerellaceae > Parabacteroides > Parabacteroides distasonis_A. The sequence continues at coordinate 76,491 of NZ_SRYM01000011.1, forward strand.
AATATTATCATTCGTGGAGCGGCTTCTATCAATGGCGCAGATCCGTTGTGGATCGTGGATGGAGTGCCGGGTAGCGCTCCTAATTTTAATGATATAGAATCTATCGAGATCTTGAAGGATGCGGCTTCGACTGCTATTTACGGTGCCCGGGGAGCAGGAGGTGTGATCCTTGTTACCACTAAAAAGGGAAAGATAGGGAAACTTTCTATTAATGCGAGAGTAAACTTTGGAATAGAGACTCCGATTGATTTGCCGGATATGCTGCATACCGCAGACTTTATTGACCGGAAATTGGCGGCAGGCTTCCCTAATAATCCCAATTCCGGCTGGGATAATCCCGCTTCGCTACCAGATACAGACTGGGAAGATCTGGTTTGGCGTAATGCTTTTAGGCAAAACTATTTTTTACAGATGACGGGTGGTAATGAGAAAACTACATTTAATATGTCTGCGGAGTTCTACAAGAATCAGTTTATCGAACGTTATTCATTTGAGGATGCGGGTAATTTCCGTGTGGCTAGCCAGACAAATATAAGTAAACGCGTGAAATTTTCCGAGATCCTGACTGTTGGTTTTAATAATACGGATCCCCATTTGTATGGGCAGACGAATAATGATTATGTTTATTACCGCCAAGTTCCTACGATGGTGCCTTATGATAATACCAACGAAGCTGGTGGAGGTTGGGGAAAACATCCGGCAGGTGGTTACTACGAGGGACCTAATCATGTGGCTACACTAATGTCTCATCATGAGAATGAACGTAGGTTTTGGGCCCGGGCAAATGCGATTTTGGATTGGGAGATTATCAATGATTTAAAATTCCAAGCGAATTTCTCTGCCAATTTTGACTCCCATGCGAATAATTTGTTCTTAGAGTCATGGAATTTGGGATCTTTATCTCAACAGGATTATTACTCGAAAGATTATGGCTCCGGTTATGATTTACGTATGTTATATACATTGACCTATGACCATACTTTTGGGGAGAAACACTATGTAAAAGCTATGGTTGGCTACGAGGCTTATCGGGCGACGGCTTCTTCGGCAGGTGGTTGGAAAAACGGCTTTTTGGTTCAGCCTTCGGATGATATTAGTTTAGGTACGGGAGATAAAGATGTATCCGGAACGAAAACGGAAGGTCGTAGTTTATCCCAGTTCGCTCGTGTAAACTATGCTTATGATGACAGGTATTTGCTAGAGGCTAGTATTCGTCGGGATGGTTATGATAACTTTGGTCCAGAGAATCGGTTTGGTGTGTTTCCTTCTGCTTCTGTCGGTTGGAATGTGGGAAAAGAGAGCTTCGTAAAGGATAATATAACATGGATGTCTCAGTTGAAATTGAGAGGAAGTTATGGTAAAATTGGTAACAATACAATTCCTCAATTCTTGTATGAACCTTCTTTTACGAATAATTATCTATATTATTCATATGATGGGCAAAATACGCAGAGAGGATTCTGGTATTCAAATGTTGCGAATGCTACGATTAAATGGGAAGACGTGGCCCAATGGAATATAGGTGTTGACGCAAGTTTTCTGGATAATCGCTTGAATACGACAATCGAGTATTATGATAAGAAAACTTCTGATATGTTATATTCAGTAGGTGTGCCACCTTCTGCCGGACCTTCTTCGGAACCATTTAGCGAGACTTCTTCTTATCGGGCTAATATCGGAAAGATAAGCAATAGAGGTTTCGAATGGATGGTTCAATGGAGGGATTCCTATAAAGATTTCAGGTATGACGTGGCTTTTACGTTGTCTACCAACAAGAACAAAGTGGTAAAGTTAAGTGACCAAGTGAATCCGATCATTTGGGCTGGAAGTGATGCGGCTTTGAATAGTTCTATTTATCGTACGGATGTAGATACTAATTTAGTTTTAATCGGCTGCTTCAACCACATACCAGGTGTATCCGTTTGCCGGGATCTTCACCGTGAGTTCTACGGTATAATCTCTGCTCAACTTGTATATGGTTGGTGCCTGCTCTTTTTCCCGGATGCGAGCTGTCTGCGTCAAGCCCGTATAGTAGAGTGGAACATGGATCGTACGGGTGATCTCTTGATGGGTTGGATTGAAGAACATGGCTAAACCTTTCTCTTTCTTGTGGGGATTGACGTGTATGAACCCGTCCCAGTCCCGTGCGTCCGGTCGGCGTAAGTGGATCATATCGCTGTTAAGTATATCACGGTATTTCTTATACCATTGAATAACCTCGGTTACGGCTGCTTGGGTCTCCGGGGTATCATACAGGCGTGGCCCTCGGTAGCAAGCTTGGACACCTGCTCCGTAGTTTTGCACCATGTGTGTCTTATATTCGAACAAGTGTTCGTGGAGGGGTTCCAAGGTGGCGGCTTCTCCTCCTCCTTGATACTCCACGAGAGGAACAAAGCTCCAGCATGCTGAAGCCATCCGCTCCCATGTACCATCATAATTCAATTGGCGGGCATGGATGATCTGCCGGTCTCGGGGAAGCGACCAGTTGGCTTCACGGTAACCAATGCCTGTCTTGGTAGACCCGTTCAAGAAATAGAAATCGGGAACATTGATATAAATGCCATTCTCGCACATCCAACGATAGAGATCAGTTATTTTATGGAACTGATTCCATTGCGAATCTTCCAGCCCTTTATGATAGGTATGGTGGGTGGAGGCGCATACGTCGCCGGGGTAGGAGCCGTCGTGTTCGAAGCAACGCATACCCGTACGTTCGAAGAAGGTTCGTATATGATGGAAATACTCATATCCCCAATCGCTGCAAAGGCAAGGGGCGCTACCGAAACGCATACCCCCCCGTTTGCCCGTCTTGGGATTGATAACATCTACCTTGTCGCTGATCCAACGGCTTGATAAGAGGGAGTAACATCCTAACTCTATACCTTTGCCGCAGGCGTAATCCACCAAGGATTTATATTTGGAGATATTTTCTTCCGAGATATCTTCGGCGTTCAATCCAGACCCGAAGCTGATGATAACCATCTCGTAGCCCACGGTGGCGCATTGGTCGATAGCGGTACGAATGACATCCGGATCGGAAGAGGTAAGGTGCATGAAGATTGGATTCTCCGTAACCCATGGAGCTACCGTATAATGTAAGCGTCGCTTGAACAAACCTTTCCGTTCACGATCATCGCTGTCGAATGGCATCTCGTATACGCTGAAGGATTTGAACTTCTGGCCCGTTGCTAGAGTATAATCGGGACCTAGCTTGGGCGATACGTCTAATATACAAGGCGTGAGTAAAGGATAATTGCGTTGGGAGGTATATTCCGGATCGGCTACCCATTTCTCTGTGATATCGGTTTCCCGCTCGGTGAACTCTCCGCCACAAGCATAATCGCTTTCTACATGTATGTTCGGGAGCCTGAATTTGGAGGGATCTCCACCGCCGGGCGACTCCGGTTCGGCGAATGCCAGATATTCCAATTGAAAGGCATCGATATCTATGGAATGCGGGGTATTGTTGGTAACCTCCATACTTTTCCGGATAACCGGGATGTGATCGTATAAGTCGTAATGAAGTTCTACGATGACACCTTCTGTTTCTTTCTCTCCTTTTAATACGAAAGTCAGTCTTTTCCCTGTGGGTACGTTCTTATTCAGCGCCCAGCGGCTTCTGGCCCATTTGATATCTTCCTGTAATTCTTCTATGCGGAAATCCTCGACAAGGAAAGAACCGGGGCGGGTAGTCATTTGGCCGACCCATTCCATTTGGAAGTATCCCCGCTCGGGCTGACCGACCAGCCCGCCAAGTTCCCAACGTTTCCCGTCAATCGTCACACTGCCTTCGCTACTTACGGCGCGAAGCATACTTTCTCCGGTCATCCTGTTGAAGATATCAAGCGTGGAAAGATTAGGTAAGATACGGAACATACGTGCTACCATTCCGTTTGACAATAAGAGGCTTTTGCCATCGGGAGTCGCATATATCCCGGCTTTTGATCGTGAGGGTTGTAAAAGCCAGTCGAAAGAGGTGTTTTCCAAAGGAAGCCCTTGTTGGGGTAATCGCTTGATTTTATCAAGTAATTTCCTCTCCGTACCGGATAATACTTCCGGCCCTTTCCCTTGATAGCTCGTGGAGACGATTGAGGGGATGATCTCCATATACTCTATTTGGGGCGTGATCCATAAGGCATGATCTCCGCTAGGTCCATCATCGGTAGGCTCTACGATAAGATCCAATATTTTTATGCCATTTAGGGGGATGTCGATTGTTTTCGGGGCATCGCCAAGTTTGACGATACCGCTGTTATAAATCTCCTTGTCATCTCCTTTCAAGATAAATAAGGCCGAGCCCGGATGTACTTTTCCGTCTTTGCCTTCTAGACCAACAAATGTCTTGGCGTTTTTTCGGGTATCGAAATACATTTTCGTTCCGTCAACAAAAGGGATAACCGTGAGACTTTTATCCGTATAATCGATATGTGAGTCGGCGATCCCGACCTGAGCTTGAAAGCGTGACGCATTCTTGTGTAAATCAATCTTGATATGACTTTTGGCTTGTACCCCGATCACGTCATCATACGTTTTTCCTTGTATGGAGGCGGGTTCGTTGGTAACAGATTTCCCTTTGACGGCGCCACCGTAAGTTTGGTAGGATTTATTTAGGTCCATGTCCATAAGCCGGATCTCGTTTTGGCTCATGGCGTAGAGGCCGGCAAATCCCGAAAGGATAGCTGTAAAGATAAGTTTATTCATAAAATCCAGTGATAAAAGAGGGTGTTATCAATGATAAAAATAAGGTGCTTCAAAAAGACTTCTTTTGAAACACCTTATTTGGTTTATAATCTAGCTTCGTTCTATTATAATGTCGTAAGTTTTAAATTTCGCCAAAGAACCTTGATGCCTCCACCGTCGTGAATCTGAAGGGCGATGCGGCCTTTTCCGTCTCCGATCTTCTCGTCATTCAAGTTTACCATTTCCTGTCCGTTTAGCCAAGTCTGTACGTTATCGCCTTGTACTTTGATACGCATCGTGTTCCAATCGCCTTCTTTCAAGATATTCTCTTTCTCGTCCGGAATCTGAACCAACCAGCCACGTCCGTATGACTCGTAGATACCACCTGTATCATGACCCTTCGGAGCTACTTCTACCTGCCAACCGTTTACTTTCACGCCTTCCTCTACGAAAGAGCGGATGAATACGCCGGAGTTTCCGTCAGCCTCTTGCTTAAACTCTACGGTCAGATCGAAATCATCGTAATAATCACGGGTAGCTAGATAACCGTATTGTTTGTTAGGACCGCTTTCGCAAACCAATAAGCCGTCTTTTACGTACCATTTCTCCGTACCGTATGGTTCCCATCCGGTCAAATCCACGCCATTGAACAGGTTCACTTCCTTACCGGCCTTACGGGGAAGTTCCTTGATCTTCAAGTTACGGAAAGATGCGGGATAACCATGATCTTGCAAACAAAGCACACCTTTTTTCGCCAATCCGTATTCCGGTGCGTTGGCCCATTTACCGCTATTTTTCTTAGCGTGCCAATCGTCTGTCCATGCCTCGAACTCAACGATCTTTTGTCCGTTCAACCAATGTTCCACATGTCCGTTGTCGAATACGATCTTGGAGTTGTTCCATTCGCCTTGCGGATTTACCTTCATCTTGGATTTATCCGGCAAGTGCATTGCGTAATCCACGCCTAATTTCTGCCACTCTTCCAATGGTTCCGAGAAGTTCGGCTCATCGATCAACTGGTACTCTGGCCCCGTTACGTAAGGAACAGCGTATTGGGGACGCTCTACCACGTGGTACAACATACCGCTATTGCCCCCCTTGGACAATTTCCAGTCCCAAGAAAGCTCGAAGTTCTCATACTCTTTGTCGGTTACGATGTAGCCACTAGCGTCGCTGCCATCTCCTTTGGCTTGGATACAACCATCCACTACATGCCAAGGCTGTGTCAATGTAGTTCCGTTGTAATCTTTCCAGCCGTCCAATGTCTTTCCATCAAAAAGCAGAACCCATCCGTCAGCGATTTCTTCGGGAGTAAGTGTGTTTTGTTCTTGACTGGCACAAGAGGAAAACAAGGCCAGCGATACTGCACAAGAGGCTAACAAACTTGTGACAACTGTTTTTTTCATTACAGATTCCATGTAAATTAAAGAATTTAGGTTGATAAATTGTAACTGGATGACAAATTTACACAAAATCTTTGGAAAAGACGAATAAAAAGGGATAAATGCCTTCGTAATGCCTGTCAATAAGGCGTTTACGAAGCCAAATGAGGACAGGCGAGAAACCGGGGTAATGCAAAGGAAAGAGGATTTATGAAGCAGAACGGTCTCCAAATCGTTACCCGCCGGATGGTGATTTTTAACACACCGTGTTGTATCTGGCAGCTTGTGGCATAGGTTGGCATATCAAGGTCTAACTCGTTGAGTAATAACTTTGCAAACAAAAAACGAGTATGGCAAGAAGCACATTCAAGGTGCTGTTCTACGTGAACGGCAGCAAGGAGAAAAACGGTATTGTCCCCATTATGGGACGGGTTACAATCAACGGAACTGTGGCGCAGTTCAGTTGCAAGCAGAGCATCCCGAAATCGCTTTGGGACGTGAAAGGCAACAAGGCGAAAGGCAAGAGCCGCGAGGCACGGGACATCAATCTTGCGTTGGACAACATCAAGGCGCAAATCATCAAACATTACCAGCGCATATCAGACCGTGAGGCATTCGTCACGGCTGAAATGGTACGCAACGCCTATCAGGGAATCGGTAGTGAGTATGAAACCCTGCTCAAGGCTTTTGACCGTGAGAACGAGGTGTTCAAGAAGCGTGTGGGAAAAGATCGTACAATGGCTACCTACCGCTCACGTGTAGTGGCAAGGAACTATGTTGCGGCTTTCATCAAGTCATTTTATAAACGTACCGACATGGCTATGCCGGAACTTACTCCCGATTTCATAAAGGAGTTTGCCGCATATCTTTCAACGGAAGCCGGACTGCATAACGGAACGATATGGGAGAAATGTATGTGGCTGAAAGGCGTGGTGATGCGTGCGCACTTCAACGGACTGATACCACGCAACCCTTTCGCACAGTTCCACATCAGTCCCAATGTAAAGGAACGGGAATATCTGACGGAAGATGAACTGAAAGCGGTCATGACACATGAGTTTGCAGACAGCAAGCTCGCATATATCCGTGACATCTTCGTCTTTGCAAGTTTCACCGCCTTGTCTTTCGTGGACATTCAGGAACTGACGAATGACAACATAGTGGAGGTGAATGGCGAGAAGTGGATATTGTCCAAACGCCACAAGACAAAAGTCCCCTTTCAAGTGAAGCTGCTGGATATACCCTTGCAGATAATAGAACGCTACCGACCGATGCAGAAAGACAACCGCATATTCCCCGGCTTGAACTACTGGTCTGTCTGTAAACCTCTGAAACGGATGATAAAGGAATGTGGTATAACCAAGTCAATTTCATTTCATTGCAGCCGCCATACATTTGGAACACTGGCTCTTAGCAAGGGGATGCCCATTGAAAGCGTGAGCCGTGTGCTGGGACACACGAACATTGTCACGACTCAAATCTATGCGAAGATAACCACACAGAAACTTGACAATGACCTGACGATGTTCGGCAACAAACTGAACGCATCGTTCGGAAGTGTAACCCCATAACCAAGCATAGCCATGAAACGAAGCATCATCACAACGGACGATAACGGAAACATCATCATGCCGACTGATATAAGCGCAACCGCCATGAGCGAATGGGAACTTTGCGACCTGCTCGGAGTAACCGCCCCGACATTCCGTGCAGGGCTGAAGGCTCTTTGCAAGAACGGAGTTTTAAGGGAATACGGGATAAGGCGAAACATACGGATATCCGATAATTGCAGCATGGAGGTTTACAACCTTGAAACGATAGTTGCCCTCGCTTTCCATATCGGCACATTCGGAGCGGAACGGGTACGCGATGCCGTTCTTGAAAGACTGTACCTGCGAAAAGAGAAAACAAGCATCTTCTTCTCGCTGAATACCAACGGTATATCCAAATCCGAATACTTCTCGTAGCTGAATGACTGACATAATTCCCTCGGTGAGTCAGTAATTCATTAAGTCAGTACAACAGCACGACAGACACTCCGATTTTTTCTCCCGAAAAGCGTAATCCGACATTAGCTTTTCGGGAGTTTTTCCGTTTGCGCAACCCGTTTCCTGTCCCAGACCATTGAAAGTTTTTGTTTCGGGGGCTATTTGTCACCATTCTGCTGTGTTTTGCATAACAACCTATCCGATAATTGATTATATTTTTGCAGCTGGTAATTTTCAAACTTAAAACCATTTGATTATGTCAGCTATCGAACAACAGGACAGCCACAGACCGCCATCGGATGGCGGCATGGCAAAGGAAGAATTTATCCGTGTCGGGACAACGCTCTACAAGATTGTGGAGCAACCGAGACTGAACGGAGGGTATGTGAAGAAACGCATCGCATGGAACAACGAGACCCTGCGACAGGATTACGGCAAGGATTACATCGGCAGCGTTCCCAAGTATGACGGCTTTTGCACAGTACCCGAACACATCGGCTACCGTTCCGTAGTCGGCAAATTCCTTAACCTCTACGAACCGATAGACCATGTACCCCGACAAGGGGATTTCCCCTCTATCCGTTCATTGCTGCATCACATCTTCGGGGAACAATACGAGTTGGGGATGGACTATCTGCAACTGCTCTACCTGCAACCGATTCAGAAGTTGCCTATCCTGCTGTTGGTGTCAGAAGAACGCAACACGGGCAAAAGCACCTTCCTGAACTTTCTGAAAGCCCTTTTTCAGAACAATGTGACTTTCAACACCAACGAGGATTTCCGCAGCCAGTTCAATTCCGATTGGGCGGGTAAGCTCCTTATCTTGGTGTATGAGGTGTTGCTCAACCGCAGGGAGGACAGCGAACGGTTGAAAAACCTCAGCACTACCTTATCCTACAAGGTGGAAGCCAAAGGCAACGACCGTGACGAGATTGCATTCTTCGCCAAATTCGTGCTGTGCTCCAACAACGAGTATCTGCCCGTAATCATAGACGCAGGGGAAACACGCTATTGGGTGCGCAAGATAGACCGCTTGCAGTCCGATGACACCGACTTCCTGTAAAAACTGAAAGCGGAGATACCCGCCTTTCTCCATTTCCTGCAATACAGACAGCTATCCACCGATAAGGAAAGCCGGATGTGGTTCAACCCCACATTGCTGCATACAGAAGCCTTGCAGAAGATTATCCGCAGCAACCGCAACCGATTGGAGATAGAGATGCACGAACTTGTCCTTGACATCATGGACAGTGTCGGCACGGATACATTCTCTTTCTGTTACAGCGACATTCTTCTTTTGCTGGTACACTCACAGGTAAAGGTGGAGAAACACCAAGTCCGAAAAGTGTTGCAGGAATGTTGGAAACTGACCCCTGCGCCAAACGGACTGACTTATACCACCTACCAGTTCAACTGCAATCGGGAGTGTCGGTATGAGCCGATAAGGAGAGTGGGACGCTTCTACACCGTCACAAGGGAGCAACTTGAATCCCTGTAATATTATCATTTTTCTGTTGAATTGTTGAATATGGGTATAAATACACTGACAATAAACGATATACATTCTCAACAAAATCTCAACAAGCCAAAAGAGAAGTTGAGAGACCACTGACACCCGTTTGTTGATTTTTCTTTTGGCGAGTGGTTTGTTGAGAAGATGTTGAGAGGTTACGAGGCTGTATATAAATATATTACATTGACAATTCATCAAATCAACAAATTTTCATCAACTTCAAAACCATATGTAATATGACAATCCAAGATGTAAAGCAAATCAAACTGGCAGACTATCTGCAAAGTCTGGGCTATACGCCTGTAAAGCAACAAGGCAGGAACCTGTGGTACAAATCACCGTTACGGAAAGAAACGGACGCATCGTTCAAGGTAAACACCGAGCTTGAAAAATGGTACGACTTCGGCATCGGCAAAGGCGGTAATATCATTGCATTGGCAGCGGAACTCTACCGTTCGGAAGATGTAGCCTATCTGCTGAAACGCATAGAGGAGCGGACAGCATACATCCGCCCTGCATCGTTCTCTTTTGGCAGACAGCATTCCGACAATCAGCCTTATCAGGGATTAAGGGTTGGTGAGTTGTCCTCTCCTGCTCTTATAGCTTATCTGCAAGAAAGGGGAATAAACATTGGACTTGCCAAAAGAGAATGCAGGGAGCTTCGGTTTATGAATGCCGACAAACCCTATTTTGCCATCGGCTTTCCGAACATGGCAGGAGGATATGAAGTGCGCAACAGATACTTCAAGGGATGTGTCGCCCCGAAAGACATCACTCATATCCGACAGCAGGACGGACAACGATGTATGTGTTACCTGTTCGAGGGGTTCATGGATTACCTCTCATTCCTTACCATCCGAGTAAGAAACAATCCGCAACACCCGCGATTGGACACACAGGACTATGTCATACTGAACTCCGTTTCCAATCTTGCGAAAGCGGAAAGCTTATTGGAAACCTACACCCAAATCGGCTGTTTCCTTGACAACGACACGGCTGGACGGAGCATCTGCAAGAAGCTGAAAGAGAAGTTCGGGGAACGGATGCTTGACAAGTCAATGTACTATCGTGATTATAAGGACTTGAACGACTACCTGTGCGGTAAGCCCTTGTCCCAATCGGCAGAGCCGATAAAGGAGAAGAAGCAAGTCCAATCCGCAAGGCGGATGATGCAGCCACCGAAAAAGAAAGGGGGATTTCATCTGTAATATGCACGTTCGCTTTCCCAAAGGTATTTAGACAGAAATACCATAGCTCAATAGGGCGTTTTCTTCACGCATTACTTCGTAACGCTAAAAACACCCTATCGAGCCAAAGGGAAATCCCTTTGGAAACCCTGTGAGCCGATGTCGCAGGCAGAGAGAAGAGACATAACGATAACCGCAAAAATAGAAATAATATGGGATATTTTTCATTGGACATAAAGAAAGCAAAGGGTACATCGGACACCACGCAGTCCGACCATATAGAGAGAAAGATAATACCTAAAAACGCAGACCCGACAAGAACGCATCTGAACAGGGTGCTTGTCGAATACCCCAATGGCGTTCATGGCAGGAATGAAGCGATTGCCCACAGGCTGAACACGGCAGGCATCAGACGGAAAATCACACACGACCAAGTCCGTGTCGTTCGGGTGGTCTTGTCGGGTACGCACGAGGACATGATGAACATACAGGAAAAAGGAGAACTCGATGAATGGTGCAGCGACAGCATCCAATGGCTGCAAGCCACATTCGGCAAAGACAATGTGGTTGCCGCACATCTGCACATGGACGAGAAGACTCCGCACATCCACGCAGCCGTTGTTCCCATCGTGACGGGTGAAAGGCGCAAAGCCAAGAAAGAACAGGCTGATGGCAAGCGCAAGTACCGCAAGAAAACAAATTCCGTCCGTTTGTGTGCCGACGACCTGTTCAACCGCCAGACCTTGGTCGCCTACCACGACAATTACGCAAGGGTGATGGCGAAATACGGATTGCAGCGTGGGGTACGGGGTTCGGAAGCACGGCACACCACCACCATGCAGTATTATAGGGACTTGAAAAAGAAGAATGAAGTCCTCGAAACTGAAACCAGACTGTTGCAGGAGAAGAAAGCCGAGGCGCAGGAGGAACTGAAGCAGGTGAAAGCGGAAATCCGTACCGACAAGCTCAAAAGCGCAGCCACCGATACGGCAACCGCCCTTGCAAGCAGTGTGGGCTCTCTTTTCGGAAGTGGAAAGATGAAATCGTTGGAACGCAGGAACGAGGACTTGCAAGACCGCATCCTTGAACTTGAAGACGAAGCCCGACAACGGGAACGGCAACAAGCCAAGCAGATACAGGAGATAAGAAACGCTTACGAGCAACAGCACCGCAAGCTGTCGGAGTTTGCGGATTTTGTCAGACGCTACTTTCCGTATGTGGAGAAGCTGATGCCCGTGATAAGTTTCCTGCGTGAACGTTTGGGCTTTAATGACGGGATAATCAGAAGACTGTGCGAGTTCAAGGAGGTCGGGATAAAAGGTGAACTCTATTCTTCCGAGTTTAACCGAAGTTTTGATACCCGACATTCCGTCTGCTCCATCAAACAGGATGAAAACGGTAAATTCGATTTCAAGATAGACGGGGTTTCTCACGTGAACTGGTTCAGAAAGAAAATGAATGAGTTCAGAGAAGCTATCGGAATACCGAAGCCGAAACAGAATAGAAGTATGAAACTGTAAATCAAAAAAATCCGTGATGATTTAAAGTATATCACGGATTTTTCATACTTTTGTATTCGGATTGAGCTAACTCTATCCATAACATATTAAAAATAAGAGGCGTTATGTCTTCTTCTTGTATGTACGAAGCCTGAGAACCTTCAAACAAAGGAAACAAGAGATGATATAATGGTCTCCACGCATATGCGTGGGGCTGTTATTCCCACATCTGTTTCCAAAGGTTTTCTCAGGGCCTGTACATAAAGAAGTGTGGCATACAGTTCCACGCTTCGTGGTTTAATAAAGGAGATTATATATGGCTGAAAATTTTGTGAAACAAATTGATGGGAGTTATGATGCTGAAGCAAATGTGTATAATAGCATATTTGAACAGTATGAGCGTGTTGTTATACAAAGTCTTATTACATCATTTGGACTTGACTTCTTAGTGAGTGACCAGCATGGAGGTGATGTTGATACAATTCATAACGTGCGGCAGATTGGTAAGGACGAACAAATGCACTATAAAAACAAGAAGAATGAAGAAACTTATAACAATAAGGGTAATTATGATGGTGTAGCCTATCATAAAGGGGGTAATTTTCAGCAAAAGAAACACGAGGCAAGAGAACAGTGGCAAGCTACAGGAAAAAATATAAAAGATGAATATACCAATGAAGATATAGGTTTTTATGGGCATACAAAATCTATACCACCAAATAAAAAAGCAGAATTAGACCATATAATTGCAGCAAAAGAAATACATGAAGATAGAGGGCGTCTTTTATCAGGACTGAATGGAAAAGAACTTGCTGATTCTGAAGATAATTTTGCTTGGACAAATAAGAGCTTAAACGCTTCTATGCAAGACAAGAGCATTCAAGAATATATTGAATCCCATCCCGAACTTGACGAGGAAACAAAAAAAAGAATGCTTGAAAAAGACAAACAGGCAAGAAAAGCCTATAATGAAAAAATCAACCGAGTTTACTATACAAGTTCAGCCTTTTTCAAGGACACAGCTAAAGCTGCTGGTAAGGTTGGCGTGGCTATGGGATTACGTCAAGCGCTCGGCTTGGTCTTTAGTGAAATTTGGTTTGCTGTTCGTGATGAAATAAAACAAGGGAAAGAAGATGGTAAAGCCTTGTTTAACAGCATAGCTTTGGGAGTTAAAAGAGGTTTGGAAAATGCCAAGCTCAAATATAAAGAACTATGGCATAAATTCATAGAAGGCGCAGTTGGAGGAGTCTTGGCTTCTTTGACCACAACGCTTTGTAATATATTCTTTACTACGGCTAAGAATGTGGTGAGGATTATCCGGCAATCGTGGGCTTCGTTGGTTGAAGCGACAAAAATTCTATTGTTTAATCCCGACTTTCTTCCTTTCGGAGAGAGGTTTAGGGCGGCTGCAAAAATTATAGCAACAGGATCCAGCGTTGTTGCAGGTACAATGGTTGGCGATTTGATTGCTAAAACAGGTGTTGCGGCAATTCCTGTTGTTGGAGATATTGTACAAACATTCTGCGGCACACTTGTTACAGGCATATTGAGTTGTTCGTTGTTATATCTTTTGGACAGAAATTCCGCCGTCAATAAAATTGTGCAAGTGCTTAATTCAATTCCGACTGTTGATGATATTGTAGTATATTATCGAACACAAGCACGGCTGTTAGAAGAATATTGCGCCAAACTGATGAATATAGATTTGGCTGCATTCCAAAAGGAAGCCCAGTCTTATAGTGAGGCTGTATCTATTTTAGAGGATGCGGCCAATGAGCAAGAACTGAATTTTGCCTTGCGAACTGTATGTAAACGATTAGAGATTAATTCACCGATTGGAAACCATAAAGACATGGATTCTTTTATGGCAGATCCTAACAGCAAATTAAAATTCTGCTGATGTTTGAATGTGATAAGTGCGGAGAATGTTGCAGACATCTCAAAGGTATATCAATTTATGCTGAGTTAGATAGAGGCGATGGTATTTGCAAATACCTAAAAGGAAATCTGTGCAGTATTTATGAAGATAGGCCTTTGTTTTGTCGGATAGACAATTGCTACGAACAATTTTTCAAAGAGAAATACACTCGTGATGAGTTTTACAAACTCAACTATGAAATATGTAACAAACTAAAAAATAAAGAGCTATGTTTTTAAATTCACTGAATCCTACAGAAAAGGATAATTTCATGAAACTTGCCGTTGCGGTAATAAAGGCTGATGGCGTTGTTGAAGAATCTGAAAAGCAGATTTTGTCTGCTTATGCTAATGAAATGCTAATTCCTATTTGCAACTTAGATGAACAATGTGATGTTGATAGTATCATTAAGGAATTTGCTATGACTTCGACACCTCAAACAAAACGAATTATCTTTTTAGAGTTACTGGCATTGGCGTTTGCTGATGGAAATTATGCCACTGAAGAAAAGGCATTAGTACAACAGCTGGCAGATGCTTTTGAATTTGATAAAGCTTTTATAGAGCAAGCTATCAATTTGGAAGATGCTTATGTAGCTGCTTATATGTCATTAGTCAATTTAGTAGAGAAAGGAGAATAACTATGCCATTACCATTGATTTTAGGAATAGCTGCCGCTGTTGCAGGAACAACAGGTGTCGGCTTAGGAATTCATGGCGGTGTCAAGATGAAACAAGCCAATGATAAGTTAAAAGAGGCTCAAAAACGGAATAATTCAAACAATGCTCGTCTTGAAAGGATGAATCAAAGTGCTTGCAGGACTATGGACGTTTTGGGGGAGAATGAAATGAAGGTCCTTTCCGAATTTCAACAATTCTCCGATTTGTTTGAGCGGATTAAGAATCGTCCTGAGTTTGCAGACGTAAAAATTGGAAATGTATCAATACCAAAATTTGAAGGTGAAGAAATCAAGAAAGCATCTGTCGGAGCAAGTGTTCTTGTTGGAGGTTTAAGTGGAGCTGCTTTAGGTACAGCTGGAGGATTTGCTGCATCAGGTGCAACAACGGCTGCTGTCATGGCTCTTTGTACGGCTTCAACAGGAACTGCAATTTCTGCTTTAAGTGGAGCTGCTGCAACTAATGCAATTCTTGCTGCTCTTGGTGGCGGTTCACTTGCTGCAGGAGGTGGTGGGATAGCTTTAGGTACTACGATTTTAGGTGCTGCAACATTAGGTGTAGGTTTATTAGTTGGAGGTGTCATATTTAGCTGTACAGGTTCTAAACTTTCAAGTAAAGCGGATGAAGCATGGGAACAAATGATTTCTAATGAACGAAAAATCAATGACATATGCAACTATCTTTATGATTTGCAAAGAACTGCTGAAAGATACAATGCTACATTATTGCGTATGCGCTCATTGTATTTGAAACAACTTACTAAAATGCGGAATATTATTGAGTCGTATAGTGAAAAACGTATAAATTGGCATAATCTATCAATGGAAGAACAGCTTATTATAGAGAATATGGTTCTGATTGTAGGGGTGTTGTACAATATGTGTAAAGTGAAATTAGTACGAAAATCCAACAGTTCAGACCAAAATATCATCAATAAAACAGAAATAAGCAAAGCTGAAAAAGACGCAAATGATGTAATGGAACAAATGAGTGCAGCTTGATTAAATAGCAAAAGAGAACCATAAAGAAAAATAGGTATGGTTCTCTTTTGCAAAAAGGGTATTAGCTTTTTCTTATTTTGTGTTATAGCTTCTAATATTTTTTCTATATTTGTACCCAAACGAGTTACTTGAATAGCAAATCAAGGCAGAACGCAGTATATGGCACAGTTGCCAAGTCATTACCTCAAAATCGGGTAATTCTCCCAAAGTCCTTTGTATAAGTCACTAACGAAAGTTTTCCAGAATTATATAAAATCTTTGATCTCTCTTTCTGTTGAAAGAAAAAACCCAGGGCTACCGTATCAAAATTACGGTAACTATGCCCGTTCCCAAAGGCAATGAACGTAATCCTCATATCCCCTCGAATTGAAAAAATTAGTTTCAGGAATTATCACTACGCCATAAATCTTTTGGGAAAGAGACCTTTAAATACCTGGTTTTAGTGTCAAATTGTCTATTTTTTACTGCTATTTTGATGCGGTTGCCCTGAAATTCATAACTGGAGCTTGATTATGAACCAATTTGTGCTTATTTTTGAAAACAGAATACAGATATAAGAGGAAACTTACAACTGAATCCTGTTTCCATTTATACAAAATTGTGGACAGCCCCTAATTTAGTGAGTTCCAGCCTTGCGCCTTAAGTTCGACTTCACCTCCTTCACGGCCGACTAGGTAATTACCTAATTCCAATTTTGTTATATGACCAATCACCTTGATACCTTTTATTTCCGATACCTTATCATGATCTGCTAGAGGAACAGTGAATAAGAGTTCATAATCCTCACCTCCATTCAATGCCGCTGTTATCAGATTCATGTTAAACTGCTCTGCCATGGCTGCGGTTTGATAATCGATAGGAATACGGTCTTCGTAAACTCGACAACCTACATTGCTTTCTTTAGATATATGAAGCAACTCTGAAGAGAGGCCGTCGGAGATATCCATCATGGAGGTCGGAACGATTCCAGCTTGGTCAAGAACCTCGACAATGTCTTTGCGGGCTTCCGGTTTTAATTGGCGTTCCAACAAATATTCTTTACCTGAGAAATCGGGCGTGAAATCTTTCTCCCCATTAAATATGCTTTTCTCCCGTTCCAGTAATTGGAGGCCCATGTAGGCGGCTCCTAAATCACCAGACACGCAAATAAGATCGGTTTCTTTGGCTCCGTTTCGATAGACAACTTTACTTTTTTCTCCCTCGCCTATACAAGTGATACTGATCGCTAACCCTGTGCGTGATGCGGAAGTATCGCCACCAACGAGATCTACGTCATAGATATCACAAGCGAGTTTAATGCCCTCGTAGAATTCTTCGAGATCTTCTACACAGAAACGTTTGGAAATACCCAATGATACCGTAATCTGTTTCGGGCGTCCGTTCATGGCGTAAATATCGGAGAAGTTTACGACTGCGGATTTATAGCCGAGATGTTTCAGCGGTACATACATCAAATCGAAATGAATGCCTTCCAGCAAAAGGTCTGTCGTAACCAATACTTGCTTGTCCGTGTAATCCAGTACGGCTGCGTCGTCACCCACGCCTTTTAAGGTACTTGGGTTTTTTAGCTTTATTTTATTGGTGAGATGACGGATTAAACCGAACTCTCCCAAAGTCGATATTTCTGTTCTATTGCTCATAAGATTGTTAACGTAATATAGGATGATTCTTTATTCTTGTATTAATATGTTTAACGATTAATTCTTGAAATTGTTTTTCCCGATCCATACAGAAACCCACTGTAATGGGTAAGTAATATAAATGAGAAAGCCATTCCATGGGAAGCGAAGGAAGATCCCGAAGTCGGGCGGCATCTTTCTCCGTGGTGATTATCAATTTACTTGTAGAAGTCAACCGCTTGAAGGCCATTTGTATTTTTTTAATGTCATGCCGATCGAAGGCGTGATGATCCGGAAAGACCAGCGAGGTGACATGCTCCGTATATTTATGGATCTCTTTTTCGAGAGGTGCTGGGGATGCGATACCGGATACCAATAAAACCTCTGTAGTAGAGGCCAGTCCTTTTAATGTGCGTCTGGGAGCTTTACCGGAAAAGACGGGTTCCAGCTCTCCATAAAGAATTTGACTGAAATAGAGTTCTTGATAAGCAGATAGATGCATATCCTCTTCTATGATCCGGAAGTCTATAAGCTGTATACATGACTCACATTTCGTGACAATAATTACGTTCGCACGCCGAGCACCATCCACGGGCTCCCTTAAACGTCCTGTGGGCAAGAGTTTATCTTGCGTATAAAGACGGTGGGAATCGGTTAAAAGAATGTTCAGTGTGGGGGTGACATATCGATGTTGAAAGGCATCGTCTAGTACGATCACTTCTGGGCGCTCATTTTCCGGCAAGGCCAATAGGTTACGGATACCCCTGCGGCGATTGGCGTCTACGGCAACGAGAATATCCGGAAACTTGCGTTTTATTTGGTACGGCTCGTCACCGATATCCTTGCTGGTGCTTCGCTGATCGGCCAACAAGAAACCGGAGGTTTTCCGTTTGTAGCCACGGCTGAGTACAGCTACTCGATATTGGTCTTTTATCAAACGGATGATGTATTCTGTATGAGGGGTTTTCCCGGTTCCCCCGACAGTAAGGTTCCCCACACAAATAATAGGCAGATCATACTGCTCTGTCCGAAAGACTTTCCAATCGAACAGCTGATTCCTGAATCTCACCCCGATCCCGTAAAGGAAAGAGAATGGGGTGAGGAGTTTATTGAACTTAATTGTATGATCTGTCGGCATAGGCTCAGTTTTTATAGCGGTTTTATATCGTAAGGCATACGAGCTTGGATTCCGCAATTTGTCTTGATGTTATCCAATGTCTTAAAGTATTCGAACTCATTGCCCAATACACTTTTGACAATAGAGAGTTTCACCTCTCCGAGCTGGCTTTCCAAGAACTCGTCCAGGAAATTCTTGGAACTGCTGACGGTAGTCACGCTATACTGATCTAGACCGGCCAACCCTGCCGCTGTGCTTATGGCTAATTCGATACCGCCCAGCTCATCGACCAAACCTCTTTCTTTCGCTTGCTCACCCGTCCAGACCCGTCCTTGTCCGATAGCGTTGACCGCTTCGATAGTCATACCTCTACCTTCGGCGCAGCGGGAAAGGAAGGTTTGGTAGCCTCTTTCCACGTATCCCTGTATCAGTGCCTTCTCGCTCTCGGTCATGGGGCGGGAGAGGTCTCCGAGGTCCGAGAACGTATTTGTCTTTACGATATCTGCGGTCAACGCTAGTTTCCCGAATAACCCGGAGGCGTTCGGGAACATACCGAAGATACCGATGGAGCCGGTCAACGTATTCGGCTCGGCGATGATCTTATTAGCGGCGCATGAGATATAGTAACCTCCCGAGGCGGCTACGTTGCCCATGGAAACGACCACGGGTTTCACCTTCTTCAACTCGACGACTTGACGCCATATCTGCTCGGATATATAAGCGCTACCTCCCGGGGAATTCACGCGGAATACCACGGCTTTCACGTCATCGTTGTTTTTTAGCTTGATAAGCTCATCGGCCATTTTCTCCGTGATGCTTTGCTCAATATCGTATAGGCTGCCGGATGTTTGCGCCTTAATCTCGCCTTCGGCGTAAAGTACGGCTATCTCCGGAGCGTTTTTGCTGGGGGAGGCCTTGAGGGTTTTCATTTGGGCTACGCTGGCCGATCTCAGTTTCTCTCCGCTTTGTCCGGCTAGTTCTCTGACATATGCTTCTACCTCCGGCTTATACTTCAATTCGTCTATAAAGCCACATTCCACCGTTTTCTCCGGGTCTGCGAAGAAAAGCCCCTCGTTGGCGTAGCGGTTGATATCGTTCACGCTGATGCCACGTGATTCGGCGATGCTTTCGGTTATATTATTCCAGATGGTAGAGATATACGATTGGATTTGCTCCCGGTTCGCCTCGCTCAGTTTATCCAGCATAAAAGGCTCCACGGCACCTTTGTAGGTACCTACCTTGAAGATTTGCATCTCGATACCTGCCTTATCCATCAGCCCTTTGTAGAATAGGGTTTGCGAGGCGAGTCCCGTCAACTCAAGGATGCCTTGCGGATTCAAAAATACCTTGTCGGCTACGGAGCAGAGGAAGTAATTCCCTTGCGTGAAATTATCGGCGTAAGCTACCACGAACTTGCCGCTTTCCTTGAAGTCTGTCAGCGATCGGCGGATCGCCTCCAAGCTGGCGCTACCCGAGGAGAGAAGCCCCGATTCGATATAAATCCCTGCGATCTTATCGTTCTGTTTCGCTATCCGGATCGTCTCGAGCAAGTCTTTGAGTGACAGTGTGTTTTCCTTGTCGCCCATCAAGGCAGAGAAGGGATTCTCCGCCGGGTTATCCGCCAGCGTCCCGTCTAGCTTGATCTTGAATACCGTATTGCTTTTGGGGGTATAATCAGGTGTGCTACCTACGGTGGCGATATATCCTATAGTCATGGATATCAAGACCGTTATGATTATTCCCATTGCCAACATAACGCCTAGCGTTGAGGCAAACATCATTTTAAAGAATTGTTTCATATCTATTGAAAACTAATTAGATGACAAATGTACGAAAATTTCCTCTACGTCCCGGTCGCTGAGGCATACTTGTTGGTAAACATCTCGCAGAAGCTCCGGGTTGATCTTCTTGAAATCTTTTTCTAAAGGGGTGATGAAAAGACCTCCGATATCGGCAGCTCCCGGGCTGGACAGGAGATGGTCGTTGCCCTCGGCCTCGTATTGCCACGGGCGGTGGCGCTTGCGGGGGATCATGGTGATTACCCACTGATTGCCGTAATAGGAGCCGAAGAGATTCATCATCGGCTCAGGCTCGCCGGGGGGAAGCGGCAGGGCGGCGTAGATCTCCTTGAAGAGCCGGGTGGCGGCCTCGGCGGTGGCGGCTTGGATGACGAGGCCGGGGCGGAGGTTTCCGGTGAGCGGGAATATACGGGCGCCGGAAACGCTCGCTTCCGGATGTCGGAAACGCTCGCTTCCGGGTGTCGGAAACGCTCGCTTCCGGGTGTCGGAAATGCTCGCTTCCGGGTGTCGGATAAATTCGGTCACCTCCTCGTCCAGTGGCATGATGCCTCGTGTCACCGCTTGGAAGTGGGCATGATCCGGTGCCGAGGCTCCGCTACGGGGTCCATTGTAGAAGACGGTGAAGGGAGCGAGTCTCCTTGTCAGTTCCAAGAAGTCATTCCATTGCGGCAATATCAGTTGCGGAGTATGTTTCCGGGTAGGGATCGTGAAATGCTGGGGAAAGATCGGGTAGGGGTTGCACAATACCAGATGGCGAAAGCCGAAAGGCAGTCGCTCCTGTTCCACCGGCAGGTTCTCGGGACATAGGAAGCACTTGCGTTCTTTTAGGGATCGGGCATCTACCTTGGCCCCGGTGGAAACAATACGGGCGGGATTGAATTGCGCACGTATCGAGAACCCTCCCATATCGAAGGATTTTACTTGCACGGCCTCCAGCGCCTTATAGTTCTTCTCGGCCAATGGCCATGTCACGAGTTGCTTGGCTAATAATTCGGTCGCTTGCGATGAGCTGACCCAGTTGTTTGGTTTCATTGTCTTTCCATGTTTAAGCGGGCCTCGAGTTCCCAAGTCCTGATTTTATCCTTATATATATTATGGTTGTTCATTTTTACGACATCCAATGAGGCGTCGGAGTTATCTTCCCAACGGCGGCAAAGGTACAGCACGTCGTAGATCCGCCCGATCGGGTATTCACGGCTGATGCGCAAGCCGAGGGCGTAATCTTCTCCGTAACTGGTGTTCGGGAGGTTCAGTTTCCGCAGCAGGGGCGTGTAAAAGGCCCGGGGCGCACCGAGCCCGTTGATGCGGAGGGCGTTATTGCGGCCGTTCTCTGGGGTCCATTCCTTATGGTCGATGATTCCGGGCGGGATGGTTCGCATATCGAAATCGGTCATTCGGTAGGTTCCGACTACCATGGCGCATCGCTGCTCGTAGAATGCTTCCACGATCTTACGCAGGGTATGCTCGTCGCTGTATACGTCATCACTGTCCAATTGGATGGCGAACTTGCCGCAAGCCGAATGGTGTATTCCTATATTCCAGCAACCCCCGATGCCGAGGTCGTCACGCTCCGGCTGGATATGGATAATACGAGGGTCTGTGGCGGCAATCGTTTGGATTCGCTCGGAGGTGCCGTCCGTGGAATGATTGTCGATAATGATCAGGTTAAAGGGGAA
Source organism: Parabacteroides distasonis (assembly GCF_004793765.1). Taxonomy (GTDB): domain Bacteria; phylum Bacteroidota; class Bacteroidia; order Bacteroidales; family Tannerellaceae; genus Parabacteroides; species Parabacteroides distasonis_A. The sequence continues at coordinate 98,546 of NZ_SRYM01000011.1, forward strand.
GGATGTCTCTTGCCGCAGTACGGAGCGGATAGCGTCTTCGATCGTCCGTACACGGTTACGTACCGGGATGATAACGGAGGCTTCCGTCTGAAATGCCTGCTCATCAAAACGGACTGGCTTGAAATGAGGGGGCAAGTAACCGCCTATCATCTTTAGGTGGTCTGTACAGGCGGCTTCCATCTCGATTTGTACGGAGCGGTTCTTGGGATCTACGTAGTCGAACATCTTCTCTCCGGATTTCCTTAGATCATTCTCTATCTCTGTATATAGATATTCGTTGATGTGCGTCAGTGGGGCGTTCTGGGAGACTTTCAGGCGCAAGTCGTAGAGCCCGGCGAACGTATATTCCGTGTTCATGGAGGCTATGGCGTTTTGTAGCGTGGAAGAACGATAGAGCAGGAGGGAGCCGAAATTGAAATCATCCCTAAGACTTCCTTTCTGGTAATCGATCACCGGATGGAGGTTGAGTTTACCCTCCTTCTTCTCGTAATAATCGGAGTAAACCATGCCGGATCTCGTATCGTCGGCGATAGCGGCAAAACGCTCTAGGGCATACATGCCTAATTGAAGCTTATCGGTCTTCGTATAAATCAATGTATAATCGGTACTGGCATAGCTGGCTATTTTCTGGAGGGCTTTCGTACTCTGGATATTCTCCGTGTAGATTAAGTAGCAGGGATAGATAGCCTTGGCGTGAGGATTGTCCGTGATTAGATAGATCTGATCCACTAAGGATGACTCGGCTAATTGCGCTACTGTTTGTTGTGTCGCCTCTATTTCCCCATAGGGGATAAAGCAATTGATTCGTTTCATTGTATATTATTGCTGTCCGATAAACCTTTTTATTGCAAGATAAAATTAGGGTCGATTCCATT
>NZ_SRYM01000120.1 GCF_004793765.1 Parabacteroides distasonis
TGAAGTGCACCCCAAAAGTTAGACACAAAACTTTTGGAGTGCATTTTTTATGAAGCATAGTTTTGAAGAAAAGCTGAATGTCGTAAGTGAAATTACATGTGGTAAATGTCTTGAAACCATTTGTCGTGAACATCATCTTGACAAGCATCAGGTTCGCGGCTGGTTGTCACGTTACAGGGCTTATGGAGAAGAAGGTCTTCGCAAATCAACCAAGGGTTACCACTTTAGTCCTGCAGAAAAAGAAAGAATTATTTTGGAACATATCAAGGATGGTGTAACTTTGCAAGAGTTAAGCCTTCGTTATGATGTGAACCGCAGCACGATTATATCTTGGTTGAGAAAGGTTCGGTCAGGAGGCTCACTATATGACGTAAAACGGCGAGGTCGCCCTCCCAAAACTCCAATGGCAAGACCAAAGAAAAGAGACCCACAGACAGAACTTGAGAAGCTTCAGGCAGAGAACCTCCGTCTGAGAGCAGAGAACGCGCTGCTAAAAAAAGTGAAGGCCTTAGTCGAGGAACAGAAAGCCCGAGCACGTCTCAATGGGCAAAAGCCATCAACGAACTAAGGTCGAAATATCCTCTTGGCTTGTTATTGAAGCTGAGAAAGATGGCTCGTTCCGTGTTTTATTATCATTTGAAGCGCCTGAAAGCAGACGGTAAGTACGCCATGGAGAAAGAAACCATAAAAGCTATTTACCATGAGCATAAAGGCCGCTACGGCTATCGCCGGGTAACTGCGGAGATGCGTAACCGTGGAGTTGTCATAAACCATAAGACTGTGCAGCGCCTAATGGATGAGATGTGTATTAAGAGTAGAATCCGTAAAGTACGTTACCGCTCGTATAAAGGAGAGGTCGGAAAGATTGCACCCAATATAATAGCAAGGAACTTTGCTGCCGAAACCCCTAACCGCAAATGGGCTACTGATGTGACACAGATAAATATTGGCTCGGTCAAGCTTTATCTATCACCACTACTGGATATGTTCAACGGTGAGATTATATCTTATAATATCTCTCGCAGTCCGAATATGGAGCAGGTGTACGACATGCTTGACAAAGCTTTTGCTAGGTTTGACAGACTTGACGGACTTATACTTCACTCCGATCAGGGCTGGCAATACCAGCATTTCGGCTATCGTCAGCGCCTTGCGGAACATCACATTATACAAAGCATGTCCCGTAGAGGGAACTGTCTTGACAATGCGATGGTTGAGAACTTCTTCGGTATCATGAAGTCTGAACTTCTATATGCAGAAGAATTTGAATCGCCAGAAGCCTTCATGAAGGCTCTGGATGAATATATAGAGTATTACAACTATAAAAGAATTAAATCCCGATTAAAAGGAAAGAGTCCGGTGCAATACCGAACTCTTTCAATTACTGGATAATGTTTAACCCGTCCAACTTTTGGGGGTCACTTCA
>NZ_SRYM01000121.1 GCF_004793765.1 Parabacteroides distasonis
GAAAGAAGACGCCATGAGAAACGGGCAGACCAAGCCCGGATATAATCTGCAAATAGGTACCCGGAACCAATTCCTCATAGACCTCCGACTGTTTCCCAACCCAACCGATACACTGACCCTCATACCTTTCTTCCGCTCCTTTGACCAACGCTATAACCGCTTACCAACTGTCGGTGTGGCAGACTCCGGTTACGGCTCGGAAGAAAATTACCGGTTCATGCTAGATAATGGGATAAAAGCTTTTGTCAAGTACAACTACTTCCATAAAGAACAGCGTCCCCGTTATACCCCCAATCCGTTCCATGCAGAGAGTCTCCATTACAATGCGAAAGAGGATTATTACGTTTGTCCTATGGGGCAGCACATGAACCGTATAGGAACCAGGCGTGACAAAACAGCTGGCGGATACATCGCCGAAAGTGCCCGGTATAAAGCACAAAGATGTGAAGGGTGTCCTTTACGTGGCAGTTGCTTTAAAGCCCGGGGGAACCGTATTATAGAAGTCAACCACCGATTAAACCAATACAAACGGCAGGCACGGGAAAGGTTGCTCTCTGAAGAAGGCGTCAGGCATAGGGGAAGGCGATGTATAGAACCGGAAGCGGTTTTTGGACAAATGAAACACAACATGGCATACAAAAGGTTCCGGCATGTGGGAGAAGACAAGGTTACAATGGACTTTGCCTTCTTTGCTATAGCTTTTAATATCAAAAAGATGTGTACAAAACTACTAAAAGCAGGAAAGAGAAGGAGTGCACACACTATATTTATCTTTATCAGACCACGTGTGACTCAACATACGAGAAATATTAAGCCTTATTACCTAATTACTGAAAAAATAGGGGTCAGTCCGAAAACCCTGTGGATATGTCATGTTAATACGCGCAAGAGAACTATCTTTGCGTTCAAATTAAAATTATCTGCCCAATGCCTTCCAATCGCAACCCGCATAAGTTACTGCGAGTCGTCTTCCCCGAGGTTTTAATGGAGTATTTCGAGATCTCCGGCTGGCATGACGACTCTGTCAAAATCGAAGTCTGGCTTGATGAAAAACACTACATGGAACGTTCAGGTTACAAGAGTGGAACTGTGATCTCACATGGTTTTGCTGATGGGAAAGTGATTCAGGGCTTTCCTCTGCGCGGTAAACCTGTTTATCCCCACGTAAGACGTCGTCGCCGGTATGACAAAGCTACCGGGGAAACTTTTTCCTATACCTACGATGGTCTTGCGGCCGAGGGGACGAAACTCACTCCCGAGTTCGTTGCTTTTTTAAAAGAATAAGATTGAAACCACCGCCGCCACCAGCATAAGCCCCATAGCGGATGCTTATGGGGTAAAGGGGAAACTGTTAACTTCACAGCACAAGGAGTTTATCAGCGCGTACAGACAGTGGGATCAGCTA
>NZ_SRYM01000122.1 GCF_004793765.1 Parabacteroides distasonis
CACTACTGTCCCATTAAAATCTGAAAAAGTTCTTTGAAATTATTGAAATATAGTTAGTTACAGGGATCTTTCGAGCGAACGGACTTGAAATTTTATCTTTGCGGTAGTTTTACTATGACCGCATATGTTTCAAGACAAGTTTGTATTTGCTCAGTTAGTCGCATTCCTCGATAGAAGTAAATTTAACCGTATTGTTGCAAAATATAATGGAGACCGTTACGTCAAACACTTGACTTGTTGGAATCAGTTCCTTGCAATGATGTTCGGACAACTCTCCAACCGAGAAAGCCTGCGCGATTTGATTGTTGCGCTCGAAGCTCATCACTCCAAATGTTACCACTTGGGTATGGGCAAGAATGTATCGAAATCATCGCTTGCACGAGCAAATCAGGATAGAGACTACCGCATATTTGAGGAATATGCTTTCTATCTTGTAAGCGAGGTGCGAAAGAAATGTAGCATTGACATCTTCAAACTTGATGGCAATATATACGCTTTCGATTCAACCACGATAGACTTGTGTTTGGAAGTTTTCTGGTGGGCGAAGTTCAGAAAGAAGAAAGGTGGTATCAAGGTACATACATTGTATGATGTAGAAACACAGATTCCGACCTTCTTTCATATAACAACTGCATCGACTCACGATTCCAAAGCAATGAGCGAAATACCTTACGAAACAGGCTCTTACTACATTTTTGACCGTGCTTACAATAAGTTTTCGCAACTGTTCGGCATAAATCAAATAGGAGCACATTTCGTTGTTCGTGCAAAGAAGAATGTACAGTACAAAGTTGTAAAATGGAAACGTCGACTGCCTAAAAATGTACTCTCTGACTGTATCATTGAGTTTACAGAATACAAGGCAACGAAGGACTATCCTAAACAACTGCGACTAGTACGTTTCTTCGATGAAGAGCAAGGTAGAGAATTTGCATTTCTTACGAATGCAACGCATATTTCCTCTTCATTGGTTGCTAAACTCTACAAGAACCGTTGGCAAATAGAACTGTTCTTCAAATGGCTAAAGCAGCACCTCAAGATTAAGAAGTTTTGGGGGACTACCGAGAATGCCGTTAGAATACAAATCTATGTTGCCATTTGTACTTACCTACTTGTTACTATCGTCAAGAACGACATGAAATTGGAGAGAAGTACATACGAAGTCTTGCAGATTTTAAGCATTTCGCTAACTGACAAAACGCACTTGAAAGACCTCTTCGACAAAACTAAATTTCAATATGACAAAGACCGTTTCGGACCAAATGGGCCAAATTTATTTAATGTTTAACTAGTCCCTATTTTTTATGGGACACTAATG
>NZ_SRYM01000123.1 GCF_004793765.1 Parabacteroides distasonis
TAATTATGTTGCAAAGCATGTAAAACAAAGAGTCAAAAAATCATTATTAACAGAATAAAATGTTTCCTTTGTAGAGTTGTTCGTTTTAAGAGTTATCAAACATGGAGAGTGACTGATTGACCTAACAAACCTTGACTATACAAAGGCGTATAGCTTGGCTGTTTATATAGCCGGGCTTTTTTTGTAAACAGGCCTTTAAGGGAGCTAAATGACCGGAACTTTAATTATGGCAGAAAGCGTGTCCCGTGACAGGGATGCGCTTCCTTGGTAAATCCGGTTATTTTCTGGTATGCCATAAAACATAAAGTGAAGCCTCTGTTTTCTCAACTAAGATCTTGCCTATATCGCTTTTTTCTGTAACTTAGTAAAAAAATAAAAAGACAAATGCCCGCAAAAACACACTTTCGGGATTACGCTCCCAACCAAACAGTTCTTTTTCCCGGCAGAATTGATGAGAACATAGCAGCGAACGATCCGGTCCATGTGGTCAATACAGTTGTTGATAATCTCAATCTTGACAATTTCAAGAAGCTTTATAAAGCAACCGGCCGTTGTCCTTATCATCCTAAAATGATGCTTAGGGTGATAATCTACGCCTACATGAACAATATCTATTCGTGCCGCAAAATAGAGAGGCTTCTCCTACGTGACATTCATCATATCTGGCTTTCCGGTAATGAACATCCGGATTTTATTACCATCAACCGTTTCCGTAATCGCGTGAAAGAAGAGATAAATAATGTATTTACGCAGTTGGTTCTTGTCCTTGCCGACAAGGGTCTCATCAGCCTTGACGTAGAGTATATCGACGGTACCAAGATTGAGTCCAGGGCCAACAAATATACTTTTGTCTGGCGCAAGACAGTCGAAAAGAACCGTACAAAGCTGATGGATAAGATCCGCATCCTCCTGGAGCAGGTGGATGAAACCATAACCCAAGAGAACTCCACCAAAGACACCCCCATAGAGTTCACTCCCGCCATGCTCTCAGATATAGTGAATGAACTTAAAGAGGCGCTGGAACACCAGCCTGTAACAAAGGACAAGGAACAAAAGGAACTTGAGGAGCACCGTGACAAGTTGATGGAATACGACAACCATCTTGACACTCTTGGAGAACGCAACTCCTATTCCAAGACCGATCCTGATGCCACCTTCATGCGCATGAAAGAAGACGCCATGAGAAACGGGCAGACCAAGCCCGGATATAATCTGCAAATA
>NZ_SRYM01000124.1 GCF_004793765.1 Parabacteroides distasonis
ACCAGCTCGTGCGCCATGCGCTGGTAGAGGCTGCTGTCCGTGCAGCCGTACAGCGTGACCAGTAACAACGCACGGGATTGCGCCGCCTTTATCACCGGGAGCATGCTGCGCACCGTGGCATGCAAACGACCGAACTCATCCTCATCGCCCAAAAGCAGATAGGCAGGAAGGAGCAATGAGTAAAGCTTGCAACGGATCACGTCAGTCTCACCACGGAGAGAGGCGTAGCCACGCAGCACCTCACGGGCCAGACGGGCATCCTCATCCACTACCACGCCGGAGGCATGGTAACGGCCCAAGGCATCGTGCAAGCCCTCCGACAGACGGTCGTTGTCCAAATGGGTATAGACATGCTTGCCCCCCGTGTTCAGCTCGATCAACTCGTACTCCCCCGCTCTCACCTCGAACAAGGGGACCCACAGACAGTCGAGGATACGTACCATCACGTCCTTATGACCACCGCCCGGCTGCACCACCACCTCAGCCTCCATGTCGGTAAAAGGGCCGGAGGTGATACGCACACGGTCGCCTTTCAACAAGCGGCCGCTATCTGGCACGTACACCGGAAGCTCGTTGGAGTAAGAAGCCGAGACCCAACGCAAGGTATCCATCTCACGATCCGAGAGGTAAGGGAAGTAAGACCGCCCGCCGGAGGAAACCCGGGGGAGGAAATTATACAGGGGAAGCGTACGCTTCAGGCGGAAGATCTCGTCCTCCGAGGCGTGGACGAACACGTAGTTGTACAGCAGGGGCCGCCTCGTGTTCACCAGCTTGCCGCCCACCTTCCTGGCCTCCACGTACGAGGGGGCGAAATACTCGAACAACGTCTCACCACGACGCTCACGCCGGGAAAGCTCCGCGGCCAGCCCCTTCGAGGGGCTGATCTTGTCACGCCCCCCACCCGCGGTAGGAAGCGTGAGCACGTACCAGCGGACGGCCTCCTGGTCACGCCGCCTCTGGACATGCTCCATGAACCTGTCCGAGCACTTGCTTGTCAATAGTTCCATCTCTATGATTATCTTTTCCTGTGGTTATCCCGCAGCCCGAAAACAGACCGTACGGCAATTCGGAGCCCTACCAAGAAGATCCTATATCGTCTTGATAAACAGTGTTTTATGTTTTTAAACGTGGCATTGCTGAAAATTGCCATACCTTGAAATATCAGGCTACTTGGGGAGTAGCCTAAAAGGT
>NZ_SRYM01000125.1 GCF_004793765.1 Parabacteroides distasonis
TCAGAATTTCTTACCGGACGCTTCCTCCCTCTCTCTCCGCTCCCGATTCCGGGAGATAAGTCTGTTGATTGACAGATGGAGCAAAGACCAAAGGAAGAGGTTCAAGAACAAGAGGTAGGTGACATTCATACGCTGGGCCAGCAGCAAGTTCAACGCTATGAAGAAGACCGATACGCACAGGATCGTCACCATCACCATCCGCACACGCATGCCCGTGCGCAACAGCTTATGGTGGAAATGGTTCTTATCCGGTAAAAAAGGGTTCTTGTGCTCGCGAAGACGGTGCAGGACTACACGGATAACGTCCAACAACGGTACCAACACCGTGGAGAAGGCGATCACCAGGTAGGGATTCGACCGATCCGGGAACGAGCCGTTCGACACGCACAGGTGGATGACCAGGAAGCTGAGCACGTAGCCCAGCGTCAGGCTGCCGGCGTCGCCCATGAAAAGCTTATGCCCACGGTTCGCGTTGCCGAAGACGTTGTAACACCAAAAGGGCATCAGGATACCCAGCGTGCTGAACGCAAGCAGGGCGTAAATGTATTGCCCTTGGATCAAAAAGACCACGCCCAAGACCGACAGGGCGATGCAACACAGACCCGAGGCCAGACCGTCGATACCGTCAATCAGGTTGATGGCGTTCGTCACGTAGACCACGGAGAAGACCGTGACCGGAACGCCCAGCAAGGCCGGGACGGAATAGATCCCGAACAGGCCACCCAACGAGTCGAGCCAGTTGCCGGACAACACCAACAGAAAGGCAGACACGACCTGCACGACGAACTTGTAACGGTAACCCACACCCACCAAGTCGTCGCAGACACCCACCAAGTAAAGCAGCGTCATCCCCACGAACAGGAAAAGATACTCGTGCAGCATGCCAAGCGAGAGACCCCACAAGTCCGAGGGCCACAGGCAAAGGCGAAAGCCCATCAACAAGGCCATCGACATCAGGATAACCGGAAAGAACGACAATCCGCCCAAACGGGGGACAGGGGCCGTATGCACCTTGCGGGAGTCCGGGATATCATACAGGCGTTTCTTGTGCGAGATCACCAGGATCCTCGGGATGATGACCATGCCTAAAAACACGGAGATCAACAATCCGCACGGTAATAATAATAACGGTACTTGCGTCATACTCATACTCTCTCA
>NZ_SRYM01000126.1 GCF_004793765.1 Parabacteroides distasonis
ATATGAACTATAATATAAAAACAGAATACGGTTAACGATAATTAGCATACTCATGCAAGTTATCGTGCATGGAAGGCTCGTCGGGGCTGACTGCTCAGCCCCTTGCCGCATGGCGTTCCCTCCGCAGGAGCTATTATGTTTTTTCGGATTTGAATCCATCGACATAGGGTTTCCCTTGCGTGACGACAGCAAAGGCTTGCCTTACAAGCTTGTTGGCGACCGCAATGACCGCCACCTTGCCGGGCTTGCCGTTGGACCTGAGACGGTCAAAACATGCCTTGCACTCGGTATTGCACCTGAGAGACGAGAACGCCGCCACATAAAGCTGGCTTCTCAAGGCTGAATCTCCGTTTCGGTTGATGTGACCTTTGACATTGACTGACGTACCGGATTGTTGGTAAGTAGGTGACAAGCCCAAGTATCGGGTGAGTTGTTTGGCATTATCAAAGTAAGTGAATCCGCCGGTGGCTACGATAAGTGCTGCTGCCAGCGTAATGCCGATGCCTTTGATAGAGGTGAGCAAGTCCATCTGTTTCTTGTATTCACCTTGTGCCAATGAAGCGAGTTCCTCTTCCATCCCTTTGATCTGCTTTTCAAGAAATACAATCGTCTTTTCGATGGTTTTCTTGCATTTGGGGTCAAAGAACGGAAGGACTTCCATCGAGCCTTTGAGGTTGCGTGTGGCTACAAGTTGTTTCTTAAGCTGGCGCAGCACCGTCCGTTTCTGCTTGAGAATGAGAATTGGTTCGCTTCGAAGTTTGTAAGGCGCAGGCTGCATCTTTTCCCCATAAAGGGCTATCAGGCGCGCATCAATCTCATCCGTTTTTATGACGGTGAGCATGACACGGGCGAAGTTCTTTATCTTCAGCGGATTTTCAAGGCTGACGGTAATGCCTGCCTCTGAAAGCAGATAAACAAGCAATGCGCTGTAATTGCCCGTTGCTTCCAGCACGCAATGATGTGTTGCCGGAGAAATGGTCTGGATAAACTCGTGAACTCCCTTTACGGTGTTCTTGAATGTTCTCGTCCTGCTTGTCTTGGCTGACGAATAAGCGACAACGAAAGTCGCCTTGCTGACATCGATTCCAACGTAAGTCATGGTCTGAATGATTTATTAAAACAACATCTGTACATCGTGAGCCATCATTGTGA
>NZ_SRYM01000127.1 GCF_004793765.1 Parabacteroides distasonis
TAATGTTTGGCAGCTAATCGCCTTTTGGGGCGATTGAGGTGCATGTTAGTTGTCTATTCGTAGTTTCCTGATTCACCAATGGATTTTACTTTACCATCAACAATCTTTATTTCCATCCCATGTTCCTCATCAAGTGAATAGTCAATCGGAATGATAATAGTTTTGCGAGGCAATACACGGATATGATTACACGGATTGTAAGTCATGTATCGTAGATGTTCCGCTGGAGTTGTTATACATAGCGGAGAGTGCAATTTTGAGTCAGCCGATGGCATTACCATCTCATTAGGAAACAGTACCTCAAATTCTTTTTCGTAGTAATGTGCGTAATTCTTTTTGTAGTACTTATATGCCTTTTCCATAATTTGGCTTACAATCAAATCTGTATTATCAAGAAATTGCCGTAAAGTTTGTTCATACTCCTCCAGCTTCTTCATTGTTGGCGGTGTCGTTATCTCTTCTCCATTGTCGTTATACGCTCTGCCCACATATACGGTAGCATCCATATTTAAAGCAAGAACTTCCGCTTTTCGTTCTGTCTTAAAACCCTCATATTTATCATACACTACATTTCCCCAAAAATCAGTATAACGGCTTTCAGGTAAAACTTCAACTTCTGGATATTCATTAACTGTAACAGACAGATGAAGTATAAATTCAGAGAACGATTCTGCAACAAGCGTTTTATCACCCAAATAATATGCCTGTTCACTCCTGAATGGCTCTGACGATGTACGCCAGAAATTATCGGCTTGTTCATCATATGTACTTACATCAAAGAAAATCTGTCGTCCCTCTTTGGTATAATACCATTTGATTTCCTTATGCTTGTAATTGTAGATGTTCCCAGTTTTAACATCAATCACAAAACGAGAATGATCTTCCGCTATGGCAAATACAAGCAGATTGGATGCACGGTTTTCTTCAATGCGAGCGATTGATGCACCTCCGTCTATGGTAAATTGTGCGCCACCATATTTAAATGAAATAAAATGTGAAATTTCATAATCTAATCCAGTTATCGGAGAGTGGAACATACATTCTACATCCAAGCCTAAGACACCTGTGCCATTAAGACAAAGATAAAAAGCCTTCATATCATCAGG
>NZ_SRYM01000128.1 GCF_004793765.1 Parabacteroides distasonis
TAAGTAGTTATTCATAATTATTTCACCTATGTCGAAATTACATTATCTTTGCCTCGAACAAAACCGCATGATAAATGAAAATCAAGAAATTGACGCTGAGCGATTCCGAACGTCGGGAACTTACCACCGGTTTCCGTACAGGCGAAAGCCATTGTTTTCGTATGCGTTGCCGCGCCATACTGCTCAAAGCAGAGGGCTTGAGTGCGCCCCAAGTGGGAGCACAAACGGAAATGACCGCCCAAACCGTTGGCCGTTGGGTCAAACGTTTCGAAAGCCAAGGAATCCAAGGATTATACACACGTCCGGGACAAGGTCGCAAAGCCATCATGGACTGTTCGGACGAGGAATCCGTGCGCAAAGCCATCGAATCGGACCGGCAGAGTGTGCGTGCAGCCAAAGAAGCCTGGCAGAATGCTTCGGGAAAGGAAGCGAGCGAATCGACGTTCAAACGTTTTTTATCCGCATTGGCGCAAGATATAGACGTATAAGAAAACGTCCTAAGGGTAAGCCCTCGCCGCAGCTCTATGCGTATAAGACCGAGAAGCTGCAAGAACTTGAAACACTTTTTGAAAAAGGCTCCATCGACCTCTTCTATGGTGACGAATCTCATATCTGCACGGAAGGCTATGTCCCTTATGGGTGGCAGTTTGCCGGAGAAGACGTTTACATTCCTGTCGAAAAAGCCAAACGGCTCAACATCTTTGGCATGATTGACAGGAATAACCGCTTTGAAGGATTCTGCACCTGCGATTCTGTCGATGCAGAGAAAGTTGTTGATTTCCTCGACAGATTCTCTTTCAAGCTCTACAGAAAGACATTTGTTGTCCTTGACAATGCAAGTGTACATCGTAATGAGAAAATAAAGCGAATGCGTCCAATATGGGAAAAACGGGGACTTTTTCTCTTCTACATTCCTCCATACTCTCCTCATTTGAACATTGTGGAGACCCTTTGGCGTATTATGAAAGGGAAATGGCTCCGACCACAGGATTATGTCACTACCGAATCGCTGTTTTATGCCACCAACAGGGCTTTGGCGGCGATAGGAACACGACTGAATATTAACTTTAGCCATTATGCTGCTTAATTTTGATTAGTTACTTA
>NZ_SRYM01000129.1 GCF_004793765.1 Parabacteroides distasonis
GCCAGTCCATTGTTTTTTTAGAATATAAAATTTCCGTATATCACTTTATTATTAACGTGAGCTTGATATAATCAGAATAAATTCAATTGTCCGTCATTGATGGGGTCAATATCAATGGCGGGCTTTTTTTCAAAGAAGCAATAAGCGGCAATAGCCGATAACGCGTTTGCCACAAAGTCGTTGACTGAGCGGTGCCTGGAGTGCTCGATCTGTTCGATGTCCTCCAACTCGTCATTAACCGTTTCAATTAAAGTCCGTTTTCTGATCAAAATTCTATCGGCCATACTCATCAGGCTGTTTCTCATGTTGTTCTTCGCCTTTGTTACAAGCTGTACGCCATTAAGAGACAGATTCTCAAGCAAGGCCTGTCCGATATATCCTTTATCAGCACATAATTTCCCTTTTATGTCTTTCAGCAACCGCCCCTGCTTTAAGGGTTCCCGTTCATCCACATTCCCGGGAGTGAACATGAAATTGAGGATTTCCCCCCCTGCCATTGATAATCAGGTGCAGCTTGAATCCGAAGAACCAGCCCATGGAGCGTTTCCCACGCTCGGCAGGCCCCTCGAAGGTCTTGTGAATCAGTATGCGTTGATTACGACAAACACGCAAGGGGGTTGAATCGACAAAGCTGATGCCTGTACAGGTTCCACGCAAAACATTCTTAATAAAAATAGTCAATGGAAGTAACACGCTCTTTTCCGATTCCACAAAACGGTTATAAGATACGCATTTGGGGAACAGTCCCTTCAGATGTTTACAGGCACATCCCATGTAATAATGCTTGAAGCATCAGAAACCTCCGGTATGAAACAGGCTGAGAATAACCATGATTTCCGCGTCGCTCATGCGGTTGGGTTTGTTACGATGCTTGCGGTTCTTATCTTCAAGCATATATTTTTTCTGTTGTAATGCAAGTTCCTTGCAAAAATCATCTGCCAGACAATAAATCTTTGTAACTTTAGCCTCCGAGAACATAGCGGTGATCGTTTAAATGTTATATTTGGCACTAAAAAGTTAACACTTTTATCGTTATGTTATTATTATTCAAGTAGATATTTATTGGGTTATAT
>NZ_SRYM01000012.1 GCF_004793765.1 Parabacteroides distasonis
CTGAAAATTGCCATACCTTGAAATATCAGGCTACTTGGGGAGTAGCCTAAAAGGTGCGAGAACGGTTATCACCCGTCTCTACAGGAATACACACAAGTTATGAGGCATGGTGGAATGATACCGGAAAAGAGGTCATTTCACCCGCATCACCATGTCTATACGTCTAGGATAAAATAGGAAAATCAAAGAATAGAGAGAATCAAACGCCTACAATGAGTAAACAAGCACATTTGTTTGCTTGTTTTTAGTTATTTTTTACTACATTTGCGCCATGAAATCTTAGGCTACTCCCCAAGTAGCCTCAACCCCACCTTTGGCATATAATTATATACATTCTCAAAGCAAGACTTATTTACCACCGTCATTTTCTCCAAGGAGAAACTTCTTAGATAAATCTGGGTTGTCTTGATGGACTTATGCCCCAATAACTCGCTGATCATCTCAATGGGGACATTTTGTTCCTTCAAAGCCATGGCAAAAGAATGACGGATCGTGTAAGAAGTCACATCCGAGGCTATTCCGGCAACCTCCTTCAACATCCTCAAGTTCCGGTTAAACCGGGACAAGGCCGCATTGTATTCGAGATATTCCTCATGGCCGTTCTTCTTCCCACTTAAAAAGGGAAATAAATAGCCGGAGCCTCCACCCCTCTCACCTGCCAGCTCCTTATACATAACCTCCGCCGTATCCAAGACCTCCAACCGCATAGAGGTCCCAGTCTTCTGGCGATTGTAATCCAATATGCCGTTCTTGATATTACCCCTATTCAAATGGGCGAAATCAACGAACGACATCCCCCCATATTGAAACATCAAGCAAAGCGTCAGCTGTGTCTTCCTCAACTTCTCTCCTTTTACCGGGACAGTCATCAGGCGATTCAAATCACCCAGAGGCAAGGATTTCTTGCGCTGGCTTTCCACACCCGTAAAAACCCCCTTGAATAATGAAGGGATAAACGCCGCCTCGCCATTCTCCACCGCCTTGTTATAGATACAACGCAAACGGCGGATATACGTGGAGACCGTATTACGCATGCAGCCTTTCTCCAACAAATAAGCCTCGTACCGGCGAAGAGTATCCTTATTTATATATGTATATGGGATACGATCCGTCCCGCTATACCGTATAAAAGAGTTCATCGCATCCTGATAACTTTTCGCCGAGGAATACCGTCCTTCCTTTTGTAACAGACTTATATACTCTCGCATCCCTTCCACCAAATCTTTCTCATCCATATCTCTCTATTTTAAATTCCAATTGAAAACAAACACGCAAAATTAGACATCCTGACAAATTATATCTTTTGCGGCAAGTTGTTTTATTGACGAATAGCCACTATATTTGTACGTTGTTTTAAACAGAGTACAGACTAAATTAAAAAGTAAAGCATATGCACAATTGGTTTGAATGTAAGGTCTCTTACGAGAAAATGCTGGAAAATGGCATGCAGAAAAAAGTAACCGAGCCTTACTTGGTAGACGCCCTGTCTTTTACGGAAGCGGAAGCTCGCATCATCGAGGAGATCCGCCCCTTCATCACGGGTGAATTCACGGTAACAGACATCAAACGAGCTCGTTTATCCGAATTATTCTTCAATGAGAATGGTGATCGGTTCTATAAGATCAAGGTTTATTTTATCACGTTGGACGAGAAGAGTGGAGCGGAAAAGAAAACCGCCGCACAAATGCTTGCCCAAGCCACTACGCTGAAAGAGGCCATCGCCGTATTGGAAGATGGAATGAAAGGTACATTGGCGGATTATACCATCGCCTCGGTAACGGAAACCCAGTTGATGGATGTATTCCCATTCGACGCGAACAGTATTCCCGGCGAGAAGAAAAGCGGCGAGGAACTGATAGCTGAACAAAAACAACAAGCTGAACAAAGAGGATAAAAACATGAGCATCGCTCAAAACATAGTACAACTGAAAACGTCGCTCCCGCAAGGGGTGACGTTGGTTGCCGTCTCTAAGTTTCACCCGGTGGAAGCTCTATGGGAGGCTTACGATGCCGGGCAGCGGGTGTTTGGCGAAAGCAGGGCACAGGAACTGAGCGCCAAGCAAAAAGTACTACCTGAGGATATCGAATGGCATTTTATCGGTCCGTTACAAAGCAATAAGGTAAAAGATATCGCTCCTTTTATTCATTTGATCCATAGCATAGACTCCTTGAAGCTTTTGGCAGAGGTGAATAAACAAGCGAAAAAAAACGACCGCACGATCCGGGTATTATTGGAGATCCATGTGGCGCAAGAGGAATCCAAGCACGGACTCAGTCCCGAGGAATGCAAGGAGTTGTTGCGTGACGAGTCCTTGGCCGAATTCCAGCATATTCGTATTTGCGGATTGATGGGCATGGCTACCAATACCGATGATACGGGGTTGATACGGGAAGAATTCCGCAAGATCCATGATTTATTTATCGAACTGAAAGAGACGCTCTGTAAAGATAATGTCGATTTCAAGGAGATATCCATGGGGATGAGCCACGATTACCCGATCGCTATCCAAGAAGGAAGCACCTTGATACGGGTGGGTACCAGTATCTTTGGCGAACGGGAATATTAAAGTAATTATTAAATCTAAATATAGGCAACATGATTGACATTAAAACCCAATACGCGGGGTTAACACTTCGCAATCCGATTATCGTAGGGAGCTCCGGACTCACCAATAAGGCGGAACGTAACAGGGATTTTGAGAAAGCAGGAGCTGGAGCTATCGTATTGAAATCTCTTTTCGAAGAGCAGATCGAAATGCAGAGCGAGGCTTTGATGCAAGACTCTGATTACCCCGAAGCGGCGGATTATATCCGTGGTTATGTAAAAGCGAATCAAGTAAATGATTATCTGGAACTGATCAAAAAGAGCAAGGAATTATGTACGATCCCTATCATAGCCAGCATCAATTGCTATAAGGCGGACGCTTGGATCGATTTCGCCCGTCAAATCGAGTTGGCGGGGGCGGACGCTCTGGAATTGAACGTGTTCTTCATGGAAACCGAACTGACCGAAAATCTCGAGAGTATCCGGGATACGTATGTCAGTATCATCCGCAAGGTAAAAGAGACCGTATCGATTCCGGTTATTATGAAAATCGGAAAGAATTACAGCAATATTCCTTCGCTGGTTCATTTGTTGAAAGCAAACGGTGCAGACGGTGTCGTGCTATTCAACCGTTTCTATCAGCCGGACATCGATATCAATAATATGCAGATTGTTTCGGGTAATGTATTTAGCAATCATTCCGATTTGAGCGACACGATTCGCTGGACGGCTATCGTATCCGGAAAGATCCCGGGAATCAGTATTGCTTCCTCTACCGGGGTACATGATTGGGAAGATGTCGTTAAATGTCTATTGGCCGGCGCTTCCGCCGTACAGATGTGTAGCGCTGTCTATACACATGGAGCGGAAATCATCTCCCAAGTATTGACTTGCGTGGAAGAGTGGATGCATCAGGCACATTACCAATCCCTTTCCCAATTCCAAGGCAAATTGAATTACGCCAATATCCCGAACCCGGCGATGTATGAGCGTTCACAATTCATGAAATATTTCTCCAACAGAGATTAAAAGAAATACCTAGTAATAGAGACGGGCACGCCCCGTCTCTACTATAGGATAATATACAATAGTCTTAATTATTTTCTACTAGAAAGTATTTTTATTAGAAAATAGTTATATCTTTGCATCATCAAACAAGTTATAAAGAAATATGGAACCAATTTGCGCCATAAAGGATATCTATAAGATACTGTACCAGTTCGAGAAAAATTTCTCGGAAGTACATGCTATCACCATTAACGAGGCCATGTTGCTTTGTTGCTTAAAGGATAATGAGGCAAAGTCTGCGGGAATGATTTGCGATTATATCGGTCTTTCAAATTCCCGGGTCTCAAAGGTGATCACCTCCGTCGAGAACAAGGGATTTATCCGCAGAAACATCAATAAAGAGGATAAGCGGCAAATGTTTTTCTCGCTCACCCCAAAAGGGAAAGAGAAAATACAACAGATGATGCAGGCCGAGCTAAACATGGACAGCTTGTTCAATCAACTCAAAGAATACATACAGAAGGGATGAATCCCTTTTTTTAACCAATTATTGTCTACTAACAAATATGTATAATACAAATTAAATAAAAATAGATATGAAGTACTTGATTATTGGAGGTGTAGCCGGTGGAGCTACCGTAGCGGCCCGGCTGCGTAGAATGGACGAGAAAGCGGAAATCATCCTTTTCGAACGTGGGAAATATGTTTCTTACGCAAACTGTGGATTACCTTATTATATAGGAGACACGATCAACGACCGGAATAAATTATTCGTACAAACCGTGAAAGGCTTCACGGATCGATTC
Organism: Parabacteroides distasonis; assembly: GCF_004793765.1. GTDB lineage: Bacteria > Bacteroidota > Bacteroidia > Bacteroidales > Tannerellaceae > Parabacteroides > Parabacteroides distasonis_A. The sequence continues at coordinate 4,360 of NZ_SRYM01000012.1, forward strand.
CGCATCGATATCCGTACGGAGCAGGAAGTGACCCGAATCCTTCCCGAATCCAAGCAAGTGGAGGTAAAGAAACTCGGCACAGGAGAAACCTACACGGAGACTTACGATAAACTAGTGCTCTCTCCCGGTGCGGAGCCTTTGCGTCCACGCATCGAAGGAATCGAGAGTAAAAAGATATTCACGTTACGTAACGTACCGGATACGGACACGATCAAGAATTACGTGAACACGGAAAAGCCCCGTACCGCCGTTGTTGTAGGAGGTGGTTTCATCGGCTTGGAGATGGCGGAGAATTTGCATGAGCTGGGTATCCACGTCACTGTCGTGGAAATGGCTAACCAAGTGATGGCACCCCTCGACTATTCCATGGCCGCTATCGTACATCAGCAGTTGATCGGCAAGCAGGTAGGCTTGATGCTGGAAGATGGCGTATCTCGTTTCGAGGAGACCTCCGGAGGCGTGACCGTTCATTTGAAAAGTGGGAAGCAGATCCCGGCGGATATGGTTTTATTGAGTATCGGTGTCCGTCCGGAAACCCGATTGGCCAAGGAAGCGGGACTTTCGATCGGAGCACTCGGCGGTATCGCTGTCAATGAATATATGCAGACCTCGAACCCGGATATTTATGCGTTGGGAGATGCCGTGGAAGTACGCCACCTCGTGACAGGCAAACCGGCCTTGATCCCATTGGCGGGTCCGGCGAATAAGCAAGGACGCATCGTAGCCGATAATATCGTATTCGGCAATAAGGTAACTTATGATGGGACGATGGGAACCTCTATCGCCAAGGTATTCGACTTGACGGTCGCCACGGCGGGGGCTAACGCTAAGCTGTTGAAACGGGAAGGAATCGCTTATCAATCCTCCTATACGCATGGAGCCTCGCATGCGGGATATTACCCGGGAGCCGTGCCTTTATCGATCAAGATATTGTTCGCGCCGGAAGGCGGACGACTGTTAGGAGCGCAAATCGTAGGTTTCGGCGGCGTAGACAAACGGATCGAGATGTTAGCGCAAGTGATCCAGCGGAAAGGTACGGTCTACGACCTGGCAGAGTTAGAACATGCGTACGCTCCTCCTTATTCAGCCGCTAAAGATCCCGTAAATATGGCCGGCTTCGTAGCGGAGAACCTACTTACGGGAAAAGCGAAAGCGATTCGGTGGAGAGAGATCCAGAACTTATCGCCAGATACCGTACGTATCGATGTCCGTACCCGTGACGAGTACAGCTTAGGGACAATCCCCGGCTTCATCAATATCCCGGTTGATGAGTTAAGAGAACATTTGGCGGAACTGCCCAAGGATACACCGATCGTAGTGACTTGCGCCGTTGGATTAAGGGGCTATTTGGCTTATCGCATCCTGACTCAAAATGGCTTCACGAATGTCCGGAACCTATCCGGTGGTTACAAGACTTGGAGTGTAGCGACAGCAAAGATCAAGAATGAGCCGGCCTGCGCACCTTGTTCGTCCGAAGCTGTTTCTGATAAGGCATCTGGTAAAAGTAGCTCTTGCAAATCGACTCCGGCAGCTACGGCGATTAAGGTAGACGCTTGCGGATTAATGTGTCCGGGACCGATCATGCAGTTGAAAAAGAACTATGAGAACTTGCGGGAAGATGAGTCTTTGGAAATCACCGCAACGGATCAGGCCTTCGGAAAAGATGTCTCTTCATGGTGCAAGATAACCGGGGCAGAGTTAGTCTCTCTGGAAAATAAGGGAGGTACGATCGCCGCCACGGTACGAAAAAAAAAAGCTGAATGCAAAATAGCGACAGGTGGCAACAACACCGACAACAAGACATTGATCGTTTTCAGCGATGATCTCGATAAGGCGTTGGCCTCATTCGTCATAGCGAACGGGGCCGCCTCCACCGGAAAAAAGGTGACCATGTTCTTTACCTTCTGGGGGCTTAACGTGATTAAGAAGCGGGAAAAACCTGCCGTATCTAAAGATATCTTCGGCAAGATGTTCGGCTGGATGCTTCCGGCAAATAGCGAAAAGCTGAAACTATCTAAAATGAATATGGGTGGAGCCGGAAGCTGGATGATGCGCCTTATCATGAGGAAGAAACGGATCGACAGCTTGGAAAGCCTTATGGCACAAGCCGTAGAGAATGGTATCGAGATGATCGCCTGCACGATGAGCATGGACGTAATGGGCGTCAAAAAAGAAGAACTGATGGATAACGTTGTCCTAGGAGGCGTAGCCACCTATCTGGAACGTGCGGAAGACGCGAACGTAAACTTATTCATCTAAATCATTCAAAAAAAAATATCCCAGCATATCCACAATAAGGACAATGCTGGGATATTTTATATAAATGATTTGATGCTTATTTAATCATATCAAACCCAGTGTAAGGGATCAACGCTTTCGGGATGCGGATGCCTTCGGGGGTTTGGTTGTTTTCCAATAAGGCGGCTACGATGCGAGGCAAGGCTAAGGCACTACCATTCAAGGTATGGCAAAGTTGCGTTTTCTTATTCTCGTCACGATAGCGGCATTTCAAGCGGTTGGCTTGATACGTATCGAAGTTGGACACGGAGCTAACTTCCAACCAACGTTGTTGTGCCTCGGAATACACCTCGAAGTCAAAGCAAAGGGCAGCCGTGAAACTCATATCGCCACCACAAAGACGAAGGATGCGATACGGCAACTCCAACTTCTGAAGTAATCCCTCCACATGATTCAACATCTCTTGGTGAGATTGCTTAGAGTGCTCCGGTTTATCGATCCGAACCAACTCCACCTTAGAAAATTCGTGCAAACGATTCAAACCGCGTACATCCTTGCCATAAGAACCTGCCTCACGACGGAAGCATTGTGTATAAGCGCAATTCTTGATCGGTAACTGCTTCTCATCCAGAATGACATCCCGGTAAATATTTGTCACGGGCACCTCCGCCGTCGGGATCAAATATAAATCGTCTACCTCGCAATGATACATCTGTCCCTCCTTATCCGGAAGCTGTCCCGTACCATAACCGGAAGCCGAGTTCACCACCGTAGGCGGCATGATCTCCAAGTAACCAGCGTCACGGGCCTCATCCAAGAAGAAGTTGATCAACGCACGTTGCAAACGAGCGCCCTGTCCTTTATAGACCGGGAAACCTGCTCCCGTGATCTTAACACCCAGATCGAAATCAATCAAATCATATTTCTTCGCCAATTCCCAGTGCGGAAGAGCGTTCTTCGGAAGTTCCGTTTCCATACCTCCCATTTTCTCTACCACATTGTCCTCGGCGGAGGTACCCTCGGGCACCTCATCATAAGGTACGTTCGGGATCGTATAAAGTAAGTTCTGCAACTCCTCGGCAGCCTGATCCATCTCAGCCTGCAAAGCCTTGCTCACCTCCTTGATCTCGGAAACATGTTTCTTAGCGGCCTCCGCTTCTTCCTTCTTGCCCTCTTTCATTAATTGTCCGATCGACTTCGAAGTTGCGTTTACCTCCGCTAGGTTCTTATCTAATTGATTTTGTGCGATACGTCTTTTATCATTCAATTCCAACACTTTATCGATGCTTTCTTTCGCACCCTTAAAATGTTTCTTTTCCAGTCCACGGATTACGGCATCCGTGTTTTCAGTGATTAATTTGATTGTCAACATATTCTATTTATGTTTATATAGTTTTTCTAAAACGCGAATTTAGTAATTTTATTTTACCCTACCACCCGTTAGCCAAGTTCTTGTATAATAAGGTTCGCTAAGGTTACTTACCATCACGCCACTGGAAGTGCTAGTATGGATGAAGCGCCCATTTTTCAAGTAAATCCCCACATGATTCGGAACGCCACGTTTCCCGCCACGACCCGTCTTGAAAAATACCAGATCTCCTTCCTGCAATTTGGCACGACTCACTTTCTTGCAATCATACTTCAGCATATCCGCCGAGGAACGAGCCAGCTGTTTTCCGTACACCTCCCGATAAACGATCGATACGAAACCGGAGCAATCCACGCCCCGCTTCGTGCTCCCTCCCAATTTATGACGTACACCCAACCAACGGGCCCCCTCGTTGTACAAGAATATATTATCTTCCGGTGTGATACGTACCCCATATAAGCGAGCCAACTCCTTCGGTCCCTTGAAATCGGCGGGCAGAGCTACTTTTTGTTGTTTCTTACTACCGCACGAGGTCAGGCATATAAGCAGGATAAAGATCCGGATAAACCCTAAAGGAATGCTATTCTTCATATCGTTTTCTCTTAATTAAGGCACGAATATACACATAAAGTTTAGAATGCCCATTGTAGGAACCTTATAATGGGCATCCAAGTTCAAGAAGGTTGAGCAGCTTTCAGATAAGCGTTGAACGCCTCTTTGTAGGCATCCGTCACGTGGATGAAAGCAGACGAAGAAAGGATTAACGTCTCCAGATACGAGCCACCCATCCGCCACCGGGAGCCATATGGATCCTCAACTTGCGATCCGCCGGCACGGGGATTATCTCTTTCTTATAATCGCAGGCGGCACGATCGGCATTTATGCCATCCTTGAATAATTCCAAAATATAATCACCTTCGCCCAAGAAAGACAGGTCTAAATCCAGCTCCCTCGGCGTCCAGTTGGTCAACGCCCCGATATACCAATCATTACCATGACGGCGGGCGATCGCTACATACTCGGAGACCTTTCCATCCAATGAGACCGTCTCATCCCAGATGGTCGGAATGTTAGAGATAAACTCCGTACATTCCTTTTCCCTCCTGTAATTAGACGGGGCATCGCACAACATATTGAAAGGAGACTCGAAGATCACGTAAGTGGCCAACTGGCGGCAACGGGTTCCTTGGCTCATCGGCTCCGAGTTTACCGGCCGATGATTTCCTTTGGCGGCGTTTCGCATAGCACCTTGCGTATAATCCATCGGGCCGGCGATCATACGGATAAACGGGATCGTGACATCATACGTCACCATATCAAACTCCTTCTCGGAAGACCACTTCATTTGCTCCAAGCCATTCACGCCCTCATAGTTCAACACGTTCGGATAGGTCCGTTGAAGACCTGTCGGCTTGAATACGCCATGGAAATCCACTAGCATCTTATATTTAGCGCATACCTCGGAGGCCTCATAAACAAAGTTTACCATTTCCTGATCGTCACGATCCAAGAAATCCACCTTGAAGCCTTTCACGCCCATATCCGAATAATGCTTCACGACATTCTCCATATCACGGGCGAAAGCCCAATAACCCGCCCAAAGGATAATACCGACATTCTTGGACTTACCGTAATCCACCAATTCTTGAAGATCGATCTCCGGTATCACTTGCATCATGTCCGCTTCCAGGTTCACGGCCCAGCCCTCATCCAAGATTACGTACTCGATACCATGCCCGGCAGCGAAGTCTATATAATATTTATAAGTAGGATTATTGATTCCGGCACGGAAATCCACACCGTATAAATTCCAGTCGTTCCACCAATCCCAAGCCACCTTACCCGGCTTGATCCAAGAGATATCGTTTACCCGGGAGGGAGAAGCCAGACGGTAGACCATATCGCAATCGGCCAACTCCTTATCATTCCGGGAGATTATAAACGCACGCCAAGGGAAAGAGCGGGTTCCGGATGTTTTAGCGATATAGTTCTCACGCTCTTTCACCAACATCTGTAACTGATTATGGCCGCCTTGCTCCTTCACTTTCGGATAAGGCGCATGAACCGCTTTCAAGGAAGGTTTTCCCGTCTCGTTATTCAAGAACATCCCAGGGAAATCCTCCAGATCGGCTTCCGTGATACAGATCTTGCGACCATCTCCCAGATCCACCAAAAGAGGCAGGATCTTCAGGCGTTTATCATTCAGGCTTGTGATCGTCTCGTTTACGTAGGGCTGCTCGAAGGAGTTGAAGAATTGCTCCTCGAACGTCGGCTTCGTACTATTCACGTAAGCGGTGAATGTCTTATAATCCGAGGGGAAGTTATAGATGGCCTCCTCGTCAGCAATAACGATCGGTTCCTTTCTTTTCGTCGTGAAACGGTAAGCGACTCCATCGTTATACACCCTAAAAACCAGCCCGTAGTTTCCCCGGAACGAGATTTGCATCTCATTATAAATATCCTTTACCACGTCTTTCTTATAGAACGGAGAGGGTATTTCCTTGTCTACCGAGGTCTTCGTCACTTTCGAGACTTTCGGGTTAGCGCCAAGCACCTCACCTCCTTGTAAAGTCATAGATACGGCAGAATTCATCACTTCCGAATGATCCTGCGCAATAGTGAAAGTGACTTTATCGGCTACCGTAACCTCCACCTTTATATCCCGGTTCGGAGACTGGACTTGATAATTCTTCTGGGCGATCGACGGGATAGCACCCATTAAAAAGAGAAAAACAAATAAAATGTTTTTACGCATGGTTTATTGATTTAAGCTTGTTTATAAATACAAATATATAGTATCTTTGCCATATTCATAACAAAATAATACCGGAATGATGAGACTTCACAAAATCTTCTTAACACTCGTATGCCTTACGGCTCTATCCGCCCACGCACAATGGAAATGGCTCAACCCGCTCGAATGCGGATTCCCTGTCATACAAAACCAAGGATGGACCGAAGAGATCGGAAACAGCTACGTTCGGCTTCCCCAAAGAGCCGAAGGCAAGGTACGTAAACCCGTATGGGATTTATCGCGCAATTCCGCCGGTTTGGCGCTTCATTTTTTCAGCAGCGCCCCTGAACTGAAAGTACGCTATCAAGTAAGCGGGCCGCTGAATATGCCACATATGCCCACGACAGGCGTATCCGGTGTAGATCTATATAGCATCGATAGCGATGGCCAATGGAGATTTTATTTCGGCGGCTATCCTTCCGGCGATACGCTTCAATATCATTATACGAACATAGGCAAAGATATATATCATGACAGGGGCTATGAGTTCCGCCTCTACCTGCCTCCTTATAATACGATAAAGTGGTTGGAAATCGGCGTGCCCGAAAACGATGAGCTTACGTTTATCCCCGTATCGCCCGAGAAACCGATTCTTTTATACGGAACCTCGATCGCCCAAGGCGCATGCGCCTCCCGTCCGGGCATGACTTGGGGCACGATCTTGCAGCGTTCTCTGGGATATCCGCTTATCAACCTAGGCTTCTCCGGTAACGGACGTTTAGAGAAAGAGGTGCTGGATTTTATCTGTGAGATAGACGCACGCCTTTATATCCTTGACTGCCTGCCCAACCTCACGCCAAAAAGCAAAGATGAGATCACACAACTCGTATCGGACGCAGTCAAGCAAATACGTACCACCCACTCCTCGCCGATCTTATTGGTGGAACATGCCGGATACAGCAACGCACTCGCCGACGATACGAAATTACAAGATTATACACGCATGAACGAAGGAGCTAAAAAGGCTTTCGAGGAATTGCAGGCACAAGGGGTAAAGGATATCTACTACCTTACACGAGAAGAGCTGGGACTGCACCCGAACGCTTGGGTAGATTACGTCCATCCTTCCGACTGGGGCATGGAAACACAGGCGGACGCCGTAGAGCGGAAAGTACGGGAAATATTACGCATCCCCCAAGGAGACCTCTCTACCACAAAGCCTGTCACCCAACGCCGGGAACCCAATAATTACGAATGGCAAAAACGTCACCGGGATATTCTCTCGCTGAATCAAAGCAACCCGCCTCGACGGGTGATCCTAGGTAATTCCATCACGCATTTCTGGGGAGGAGAGCCCAAAGGGCCGTCCGTGCGAGGTCTGGAAACATGGGAGAAAATCATGCGTCCGGCCGGATTCCACAATCTCGGATATGGATGGGATAGGATCGAAAATGTACTTTGGAGAGTTTATCATGGAGAATTGGATGGATACAAGGCAGAGGAAGTGACATTGATGATCGGAACGAACAACCTAGGCATCAGCAGCGATGACGAGATCGTGGCGGGTCTTCGCTTCCTGCTTTCCGCTATCAAGCAACGGCAACCGACGGCCCGGATCAAGGTGATCGGGATCTTACCTCGTCGAGACCATGAGAATTGGGTCGTAAACATCAACCGCCGCATCCGGCAAATGGCCGAGACCGGATGGTACACGTTCAAAGACCCGGGTACAAAATTGCTTCAAGCAGATGGCAAGATAAACGAGTCTTTATTCTCGGACGGATTACACCCGAACGAGGAAGGTTACAAACGGATCGCGGACGAGATCGCCCATTAAGCGATAGTCCCTTTACTCACGAATCAATCCGAACAACATACGCAACGCCGCCTCCGCCGACAAGCGAATGTTCTCCCGACGAGGATTCTCCCCGAAATGATAGCACTCGGAGAGAATCCTCTCCTTATAAGCGGCGGCAATCCATACCGTTCCCACCGGTTTCGAGGGACTTCCGCCTCCCGGTCCCGCGATTCCGGAGGTAGCGACGGCACAATCACACCCCAATACCCGCATAGCCCCACGAGCCATCTGCTCCACGACCGGCTGGCTTACGGCTCCAAAAGCATTCAAGTCCGCCTCGGAGACACCGAGCACATTATGCTTCACCTCATTGCAATAGGATACCACGCCTCCGGCAAAATACTCCGAGCTGCCCGCCATGGAGGTCATCATGCTGGCGATCTTTCCGCCTGTACAACTCTCTGCCGTACCCATCATCAGGTGTCCTGACTTGAGTACGTTCGCTACTTCTAACTCTATTGGTAAATCATCTACTTCCATTGCTATAATGATACTAAGGGTTTCATTATGGGAAAACAATAGTTTCTTCCTAACGAAACTATTGTTTTCCTACCACAAAACTTTTGTTTTCTCTATAGTAAAACTATTTTCCTATAAGACAACCCTAGAAAAAGGAGCAGCATCCATCGGACAGAACTCCTTATCCATATACTTATAATATCCCGTGATAGCTACCATAGCGGCGTTATCCGTGGTGAACGAGAACTTCGGGATATGCACTTTCCAGCCATAACGTTTTGCGTGATCCAAGAATGCCTCACGCAAACCGGAATTGGCCGATACACCTCCGGCGACGGCTACTTCCTTTATATGCAAATCCTTCGCCGCCTTACGCAATTTACTCATCAAGATATCGATTACCGTAGCTTGCAAGGAAGCGCATAGGTCTCGCTTGTTCTTCTCAATAAAATCCGGATCATCTTTCAAATGATCACGCAAGGTATATAAGAAGGAGGTCTTCAGGCCACTGAAGCTATAATCATATCCGGGGATATGCGGCTTGCTGAACGTAAAGGCATCCGGATTTCCCTCGTTCGCCAAACGGTTCACGACGGGGCCACCGGGATAACCCAACCCCATTACCTTGGCGCATTTGTCGAAAGCTTCTCCCGCAGCGTCGTCGATCGTTTGGCCGATCACCTCCATATCATTATAAGCGTTCACCTTTATGATTTGCGAGTTACCGCCCGAAACCAACAAGCAAAGGAAAGGAAACGAGGGAGCGTGATCATCATCCGGAGTCTCCTTGATAAAATGAGCTAACACGTGAGCCTGTAAGTGATTGACCTCGATCATCGGGATATCCAAGGAAGCGGCCAAGCCCTTGGTGAACGAGGTCCCGACTAATAAGGAACCCATCAAACCCGGCCCACGGGTAAACGCCACGGCACTCAACTCGGACTTATCGATGCCAGCACGTTTGATGGCCTCGGCTACCACCGGAATGATATTCTGTTGATGGGCACGGGAAGCCAACTCGGGGACAACCCCGCCATAGGCCTCATGAACGGCTTGACTGGCTATTACGTTGGACAGCATCACGCCGTCACGGATCACCGAAGAGGAAGTGTCATCGCAAGAAGACTCGATTCCTAATATCGTTATACTCATATCTTCATTCTTTTTTCCGCGAATTAACGAAATCTATCGCGATATTGTTGTAGATTTGCGCTAAATAAATAGAAAAGATATCAGAGGACTTAAATACATAATCATTACCCTGCTTACGTTATTCTGGATATTCTATGCGCTGCCGGGCATCTTGCTGAGAATCCCTTACATTCAAACCCAAGTCTCGGAAGTAGCCACGACCCAATTATCCAGCCACCTCGGTGTACCCGTAAAGATCGGTAATGTGGATATCGAATGGTTCAATCGTCTGGTACTGGAAGGGCTTTACCTGGAAGACCAAGACGGGAAAGTCATGTTCGAGGCGAACCATGTGGCGGCGGGATTCGAGATCATGCCGTTACTGGAAGGGAAGTTCGTCTTTACGACGGTACGTTTGTTCGGCTTCTCCTTCAACCTACGAAAACATACGCCTAAAAGCCCTTTAAACCTGCAATTCGTCATCGACGCTTTCGCCAGCAAGGATTCGATAAAGAAAGAGAAGAATATCGATCTCCGTTTCAACTCCATCATGATCCGAAGAGGTAATTTCAGCTATCATGTGGATAGCGAGAAAGAGACCCCGGGAAAGTTCAACGCCAAGCATATCGATATCAAGAACCTGAGCGCCAAGATATCCCTCAAGGCTTTTAACAAGGACAGCGTGAACGCCCATATCAAGAAGATGAGTTTCGACGAGGCGTCCGGTTTCTCCTTGAATAAGTTATCGCTGAACGTGGTCGGGAACCGGGATAGCGCTTTCGTACAGGACTTCAAGGTACGCTTGCCGCAGACAGACTTGAAGATCGGGCGTGCCCGGATCAATTTAAGCGAGATAGACAGCCTTCCCGCTCTCTTGAACAACGCTCCGATCGACTTGAATATAACACCTTCGCAAATCTGCCTGAAAGACTTATCCCCTTTCGTCCCGGTATTCAAGAACTTCGCCGACACGATAGAGTTATCGGCCGAGGCAAACGGCTATATCAATAATTTCAACTTGAAACGCCTCACCTTGAAATATAGTGATAAGATGTTGTTCGTAGGCCAAATGGAACTAAAAAACATCACCCATCCCGAGGAAACGTATCTTTTAGGGAAGGTGAATAAGATGTATATCACGACAGACGGTATCTCCAGTCTGGCCAATAACTTCAATGAACACCCAAAGACTCTCCCGGCCCCGGTCGTCAAATTAGGAACGATCAATTTCACGGGCGAGATATCAGGCTTTTTTGATAACCTAGTCGCTTTCGGAAAACTATCGTCTTCCATCGGCTCCATACAGACAGACTTGATATTCGGTAGCAACAAGGATAAGAATATAGCCGCTTACCTACGGGGACGCATCGCCTCCAGCAACTTGCGGCTCCATGAGTTATTCGGCGAGAATAATCCTTTCGGGGAGGCTCGCTTCGACATCAATATCGATACCCGTAGACCTGTTGGCGGAAATTTCTCCGGAAATATCCAAGCGCAAGTCAAGGAGTTCGATTATAAAGCTTATAAATACAAGGATATAAATCTTTCCGGTAATTTCAAGAAGAATAGTTTCGATGGAACCATCCATGTAAACGATCCCAATGGCGAATTATACGCCCAAGGAATATTTCAGCACCAAGCACAAAACTCCTTGTTTAATTTCACCGCCCACCTCGATCATTTCCGGCCGGACCGATTGAACCTGACGGACAAATACGAGGCTCCGAATATCTCCTTGGCTTTAAACGCGGATTTCACCGGAGATAATATCGACAATCTGGAAGGTAGCATCACGTTGGACAGCCTTTCTTTCGAGACCGCTCCCAGCAGCTTCTTCCTTAAGAAATTCGAGGTGGTTGCCTCGGGGCATAGCCTCGACCGGCAATTAACCATAACCTCCGATATCCTGAACGGGGAGGTCACAGGGTCTTATTCATTCAACACACTAGTCCCCAGCCTTATGAATACGTTCAAGGGATATGTGCCCGCCTTGATCAACACGACCCAGAAAAAACAAATCGTGAAGGAAAATAACTTCGCTCTCCTGTTAACGATCGAGAATACGGAAGCGCTTTCTACGACGCTGAAATTACCGTTCACGATGGTGCAACCCGGACGGATCACAGGACATTATAATAATATCTATAATAAGTTCCGTATCGAGGCGTGGCTTCCGAAGTTCAATCTTGGGAAATCCATGTTCGAATCCGGCTACTTGGTCTGCGACAATCCGAACGATAAAGTGAACCTCCAATTAAAAACGATTAATTACAACGACAAGGGACTGCGTAATTACCTTGATCTCAAGGCAGACGCTAAAGACAACTTGGTGAATACCATGATTAGCTGGGCAAATAATAAAGAGCAGTTATTTAAGGCCGACCTCTCCGCCTCTACCCTTTTCGTCGAGGAGAAAAGCGAGAAAGAACCGGCCAAGTTACGTACGGAGGTCACGTTGAATAAAAGCCCCCTCATTATTAAAGACACGCTCTGGACCATCAATCCAGCGAATATAACGATTCGTGAGGGCAAGATCGGCATCGAGCATTTCAGGGTAGATCACGATACCCAATATTTATCGATGGAAGGGACGATCTCGAAAGATCCGGCAGATACTTTATTGGTGGACTTGAAGCAAATAGAACTGAGTTATGTCTTCGACGTATTGAATATCCCAGTCTTGCAATTCGGAGGTGAGGCTACCGGTAAGTTCTACGTGAATGATTTATTCAATAGCCGCATGCTAAACACGGATCTGGAAGTAAAGAATTTCTCATTCAACCAAACCCCCTTGGGTCGCCTCAATCTCTTCAGCGAATGGGACGACACGCAGAAAGGTATCCTTATGCTGGGAAGCATCTACAAGAACGACAGCACTTGGACGGATGTAAACGGCTATGTATTCCCAGTCGGTCCCAATGCGGGGCTATCCTTGTATTTCGATGCCAATGATATCAATCTAGCCTTCTTGCAGCCCTTTGTCGATACGGTCGTAAAGAACTTGCAAGGCCGGGGATTCGGAAGCATACATTTGCATGGCCCCTTTAAGGAGCTGAATGTCGAGGGAGATGCCTATGTCATGGATGGAGGGGTAGGCGTTGATTTCTTGGATACTTATTATACCTTTTCCGATTCTGTCCACCTTGACTCTACATCCGTCAATTTACGGAATATCACAGTCAAGGATCAATTTGACAACACCGGAAAAGTCAGCCTTAAATTCAACCATTTGCATTTCCGGGATTATAGCTTCCTCGTAAACGTGCAGGGTAATAATATGTTGATGTATAACGCCAACCAGAAAAAGAATCCGCTGATCTATGGAACGGTATTCGCCAGCGGAACGGCGCAAATCAAGGGCAACGATAAGTTGATCGATTTTGATATCAATATGAAAAGCGAACCAAAGACTGCCATTTATCTGGACTTCATGAATAACAACTCGGCTACGGACTACGACTTTATCACCTTCGTCGATAAAAGCAAGTTGGCCGCTAACGTAGATTCCACGACTACGCATCCATTGCATATCACCCATGGAACAGATGAGGGGGCCGAACTACGGATGAACTTCCTCCTTGACATTACTCCTGACGCCAATATAGAGCTGATCATGGACCCGGTAGCAGGAGATCGCATCAAAGGGAACGCTAACGGAAGCCTGCAAATACAATATGGTACCAAGAGCGACCTCCGCATGTATGGCGACGTGAACATCCTACAAGGAAACTACAACTTTAGCTTACAGCAAATCATCCATAAGGACTTTAAGATCAGAGATGGCAGTACGATTAATTTCCGCGGCGATCCCTTCAAAGCCAACATGGACATCGACGCAATCTACAATCTGACCGCAAATATCGGAGACTTAGACCGGAGCCTCTTACTGGAAAGCTCTCGGACAAACATACCTGTCAACTGCGTCTTGAACCTTGAAGGCGCATTGCGCAGTCCGTCTATCTCCTTCGACTTGGAATTTCCAAACTCCAACGAGGAGTTAGAGCGTCAAGTCAGGTCGTTCATAGACACAGAGGACATGATGACCCGGCAAATCGTTTATTTGCTGGTGTTAAATAAATTCTACACGCCTGAATATGCCCAAACGACTTATACGTCCAACGAGTTGAACACCGTGGCCTCATCCGCTATCTCAGCGCAATTATCCAATCTGCTAGGCAGTTTCACGGACAAAGTGCAAATAGGGACAAACATACGAGCGGGACAAGACGGTTTCAAGGAAGACACGGAATACGAGATGATATTATCCAGCCAGTTGTTAAACAACCGCTTATTGATCAATGGTAATTTCGGCATGAGAAATACAGTCAACACAGGAAAAAATAACACCTTTATCGGAGAGTTCGACCTAGAATATAAGTTGACCCCTTCCGGTGAGATCCGGCTAAAGGCTTATAACCATGCCAGAGATATGTATTTCGGCCTGAAGCAAGCGTTAACCATACAAGGCGTAGGAATCATGTACCGGAAAGACTTCACGAACTTCTCTGAGATTTTCAGGAGAAGAAAGAGATCTCTTTTGCCCTTGATCCCCAAAGACTCTACGAATGTCCCTCCCGCAGTCAAAGACTCAACAAATCTCTCACTGCCGACTGATAAGAAGTAAGGGAAGTACTTTTCGATACTTTCTTGCGAAGCCTTTTATCGGCCCCAGGCAAAAGATAATCCCAGATTGTCTTCATTTTAGATAGTAGCTGATGCTCGCCGCCTTCCAGCCGGGCAGCATATTCATCCATCAACGACTCATGGAACAAGGCTAGTTTATCCCGCCTCTCATTCACGGTCAAGACTTGTCCGGATACAAACTCCGCAGCCAGCCAAGGAGAGGCCAATAACCCTCGTCCCAGCATGATCCCGGCAAGCCCCGGAAAACGCTCCTTTATTCCTTGGATATCTTCCGGACCGACTAAATCCCCATTATAATATAAAGGATGTTCACATTCCTCATAAAAACGGGAGAATCCCTCCCAATCGACGGCCCCTTTATATTGCTGTACCCCTAACCGGGGATGCAAGGTTATATGCTTCAAAGGCAACTTATTTAATATGGAAAGAAGCGCGAATGACTCGGCCGCACACTCCCATCCCAAGCGCATTTTCACAGAAAAAGAAATATCCGGAAACTCCTCGATCGTACGTAATAAAGACTCGGCCTCTTCCTTGTACCGCAAAAGTCCCGAACCCCTATGGACACGAACCTGCATAGGGAAAGGACATCCTAAATTAATATCCGCTTCCCGATATCCATTCTCTTGGAATAAACGTACGATCGACCGAAACTCGTCCGGTGAGGAAGCGATCAATTGCGGTATGACATGTACCTGCCGATTTCTATCGCAAGCGATATCTTTCAAGTCCTTATTCCGGAAACCACCTTTCTCTATCCTTACAAAAGGGGTATAATAGGTAGCTACGCCCCCGAATATGCGGGCATGCGCCTCCCTATAAACCGAATCCGTATATCCTTGCAAAGGAGCGAAATGAATAACAGCCATATCAAGCGAAAATTTCCAAGAAAATCGATCTCAACTGACTTTTCGCCAACTCAAAGTCTTGACCCTCCCCCAACTCCATAGCCAAGGAAGTAACGCCTTTATCCGTAAAGCCACAAGGATTGATCAATGAGAAGTAACTCAGATCCGTATTTATATTCAAAGCGAAACCATGCATCGTAACAAACCGGCTGCTCTTCACGCCAATCGCACAAATCTTACGGGCACGTCCCGGTACCTCAGGATCTAGCCATACGCCCGTCGCCCCTTCCAAACGTGCCCCTTTCAAGTCGTAAAGCGACAGGAAACGGATGATCGTCTCTTCCAGCATATAGATATATTGTTTCAATCCCAGATTCCAATATTCGAGATCAAAGACAGGGTAACCGGTAATCTGTCCCGGTCCGTGATACGTTATATCCCCCCCTCTGTTTATGTGGTAAAACGAGACCCCCCGTTCCCGTAAAGTTTCCTCGGGAATAAGCAAATTGGAGTCTTTGCCACTTTTACCGATCGTCAAAACCGGTAAATGCTCGCAAAAGAATAATTGATTATCCTCTTTCTTTCCCGCAGCCTTCGCATCCAATAAGGCCTCAAAAGCGGCTATCTGATATTCTAACGCATCGGCATAAGCGATTCGTCCCAAGTCGTGATAACGGAAGCTCTCCATTTCTTTCTTTTTTTAACCTTTCCGGTACCCGGATCAATTTGTCCGGCACCATATCCCATTTCTACTTTTATTAGTTTTCCCATTAAGGAAATTATTTTCGCTTGTCGTTCCAGCATATAAGGCGACGGTTTAGCGGAATTAAATTTCCGGGGATTTGGAAGCGTAGCCGCAATCAAGGCAGCCTCGTTTTTGGTCAATTGGTACGCATGCTTACCGAAATGAGCCTCCGCTACCGCCTCCGCACCATAGATACCCTCCCCCATCTCTATCGAGTTCAGATAGACTTCCATAATACGTTCCTTCCCCCACATCCATTCGATCAAGAAGGTAAAATAGACCTCGATACCTTTCCGTAAATAACTTTTCCCCGGCCAAAGAAATACATTCTTGGCGGTCTGCTGAGAAATCGTGCTGGCACCTCTCACTCTTTTGCCTTTCTCAGCCTCGGCCCGTGCCTTTTGAATTTGCTCTATATCAAAACCATTATGCTCCATAAACAAGTTATCTTCCGACGCTATGACCGCTTGCACCAAAGGCTGGGCGATCTTGGATATAGGAACCCACGTATGATCGAGTTTCATTTTCTTCCCATCCTGATGCTGCTCATACATACGAATAAACATCAATGGCGTATAATATACGGGTACAAATTTATATACCACTACCGCTAATATACTGGAGACAAACAGGAAGATCAACAGATTCCTGCACCAGATCCATATCCGTTTTACCAGAGGTGTTACCATATTCTTCTATTTGGAGAGACAAAGGTAAAGAATATTTCAGTTTCCGATAGATTGAAACTTATAATTTACAGAAAAAGCACTATCTTTGGTTTTTGACAACTTTCCACCTTGTCATATGGTTATTTGATAAATAAATTAGTATGGAGAATCGTTTTTTAGGACTCATAGAGAATAGCATCAAGGAGCATTGGGATCTCCCAGCGTTCTCAGATTATAATGGACAAACCTTCCATTATAAAGATGTAGCTCGTCGAATCGAGAAATTTCATATTATCCTAGAGCATGCCGGCATTAAAAAGGGGGATAAGGTGGCTTTAGTTGGACGGAATTCCTCCAACTGGGCGATCTGTTTCTTTGGGATCTTGGCTTATGGAGCCGTAGCTGTGCCTATCCTGCATGAATTCAAACCGGATAATATACATCATATCGTAAATCATTCCGAGGCAAAGGCAGTCCTTGCCGCTTCCAGCAATTGGGAGAATATGAATGAACGCATGATGCCTGACGTGAAACTGTTCATGATGCTGGATAATTTCTCGATCATTCACAGCAAAAACAAAGAAGCCCGGGTAGTAAGAGACCGGATCAATGAATATTTCGGTAAAAAGTACCCTCGTTCATTCACATCGAACGACGTTCGGTATCATGTGGAAAAGCCGGAAGAATTAGCGGTACTTAATTACACTTCCGGAACCACCAGTTTCTCGAAAGGAGTTATGATCCCCTTCCGGAGCTTATGGAGTAATACCCAATTCGCTTACGATAATTTACCGTTCATCCATCCGGGTGATAATATCGTATGTATGCTTCCGATGGCTCATATGTACGGGTTAGCATTCGAGGTGTTGAATTCCGTAAATAAAGGCTGTCATGTACACTTCCTCACACGTACCCCCAGCCCGAAAATCATAGCGGAAGCTTTCACGACAATCAAGCCGGCGTTGATCCTAGCCGTACCTCTGATTATCGAGAAAATCATCAAAAACAAGGTATTCCCTGAACTTGAGAAACCTTTGATTAAATTGCTCTTGAAAGTCCCCTATATAGATCAGAAAGTACTGGATACCATTTCCGCTAAGTTAACAGCATCTTTTGGTGGGAACTTCGGGGAGATCGTTATCGGAGGAGCTGCCATAAATAAAGAAGTGGAGACGTTTCTTCATTCCATCCATTTCCGCTATACCGTAGGCTACGGGATGACCGAATGTGGGCCACTAGTCTCCTATGCGCAATGGGATAAATTTAAACCCGGCTCCGTAGGACGTATCGTCGACCGTATGGAAGTCCGCATCGATTCAGAAGACCCAGAAAACAAGGTGGGAGAAATATTGGTGAAGGGTATGAACATGATGCTCGGTTATTACAAGAATCCGGAGGCTACAAAAGCCATTATGATGCCTGACGGATGGATGCGTACCGGCGATCTGGGAACCCTCGATAAAGATGGATTTTTATATATCCGCGGCCGTAGTAAAACCATGATCCTAGGTCCCAGCGGACAAAATATCTATCCGGAAGAGATCGAGGATCGCTTGAACAATATGCTATATGTAGCGGAATCGCTCATCATCTCCCAAGGAGGTAAACTAGTCGCCCTCATCTATCCCGATTGGGAACAAGTTGATAAGGCTGGTATACAACATTCTGAAATCGAGAAGTTAATGCAGACCAACATTGACCAAGTAAACGAGAAGATGCCGAATTACAGTAAAATCACTTGCTTCAAGCTATATCAAGAAGAATTCGAGAAAACACCTAAAAGAAGCATCAAGAGATATTTATACCAACCGGCCGAATAAAAACAGAGAAAACGCATATTACCTATCACATACAATATCACATGGTACGAACAAAAAACGATAATCGTATTGGTCGATAATTTCGGGATCGCCAGAATAGATAGCGTAGACGAAGACATGGAACGATTTCTAGGAAAGCAAAATAAACCTTTCTCGATCTGCTTTTGTTTTCTTACCACATTTTAATCAATTAAAGATGAATAAGGAACAACAAAAAAGAGTAGCCGCCATTCATGATCTATCGGGATTCGGCAAATGTTCATTGACAGTTGCCCTTCCGATCCTCTCGGCGGCAGGAATAGAGACAAGTGCCTTACCTACGGCCATACTTTCTACACACACAGGAGGAATCCTCGGTTATACATATAGAGACTTGACGGAAGACATGCGTCCGTTCATGAAGCATTGGAAAGATTTGGATATCCGTTTCAACGCTGTCTACAGCGGTTTTCTCGGATCTTTCGAGCAACTGGATATCGTAAAAGAGTTCTTCTCCCTTTTCAAGCGAGAAGATAACCGGATTCTAGTCGATCCTGTCATGGGCGATAACGGAGAACTATACAAGATATTCACCCCTAAATTCGCCAAAGGAATGAGATCCCTTTGCGAAAGAGCGGATATTATCGTACCGAATCTAACGGAAGCCGCATTATTACTAGGCGAACCCTACCAAGCAGGTCCCTATACCAAAGCTTATATCGATGGTATTTTACATAAACTAAATCAGCTAGGCCCTAAGCAAGTTGTTTTGACCGGTATCTATTTCGACGAGAAAGAACTGGGAGCCGCCACTTTTGATGCGGAACGAAATACAACAGAGTATGTTTTAACAGAGAAAATACCCGGTTATTATCATGGTACGGGAGATGTTTTCGCAAGTACTTTACTCTCCGGTTTGTTAAATAATTTCAACTTAGAGAGATCTGCGGAAATAGCCGTTCGCTTCACGACAGATAGTATTCTTCGAACATTCAAGGCGCAAACGGATTATCGCTTTGGCGTAAACTTCGAACAATCCATTCCTGATTTACTAAAAGAACTGAAACTGATATAAATGAGAGCCTTTTTTTCTCATATTTGCAAATAAAAGGAATATATATGGCTAAATTAAGAATAGCGTTTTCAGGTATCGGTGCGGTAGGTGGTTATTACGGAGGCATGATCGCCGCCCGTTATCAAGGAACAATAAAAGCGGATATCTTTTTTATCGCCCGTGGAGAAAATCTAAAGGCTATCCGTGAAAACGGTTTACAAATACAACTAGGCATCCGGACAATCCATACGGCTCCGGCACTAACCACCGATAATCCTGCCGAGATAGGACTGGTAGACTATCTTTTCTGTTGTACGAAAAGTTACGATCTGGAAGAAAACATCCAGCAGCTAAAGCCTGTTATCGGACCTAAGACTGTTATCATTCCTTTGCTAAACGGATTGGATATCGAAGAACGAATCCATAATATACTACCCGGACAAGAGGTCTGGAAAGGATGTGTTTATATCGGTTCCCGTTTGACAAAGCCCGGCGTCGTCGAGAAATTCTCTTTGAAGGAACGTATTTTCTTCGGCAATAAGGACACAGATAAGGACAAGCAAACCGAGTTGCTTAAGCTACTTATGTACGCCCGGTTAAACGCTTTTAATCCAGCGGATATAGACCTACGCATTTGGAAGAAATTCTTCATGATCTCTACGGTGGCTACGGCTACGAGTTTCTTCAACCAGCCCATTGATGAAGTACTAGCCCAACATATCGATCTATTCATCGCTTTGGGTACGGAATTAAAAAGCGTAGCGGAAGCTATGGGAGTCCGTTTACCCGATGACATCGTCTATACTTCCATCGAGACGCAAAAGATGATGCCAGCCGGCTCCACGACTTCCATGCATAGTGATTTTCTAGCCGGGAAAAAAACAGAGTTAGAAACATTGACCGGATATGTGATTCATCAAGCGGAGAAGCTCGGCGTTGATGTCCCTACTTATCGATTTATGTATAACGGATTGTCTTTTTATCCCTATCCGAAGAAAACAGAAATATCATAATTATGCAAGATCTAATAAACGGGCGTTGTGGTTGGTGCGGAACTGACGAGTTGTATATGAGATACCATGATCAAGAGTGGGGGAAGTTGGTGACTGACGATAAAACACTGTTCGAGTTTCTTGTGCTGGAAAGTTCTCAAGCCGGGTTAAGTTGGATAACTATCCTTAGGAAGCGTGAGGGATATCGCAAGGCATTTTGTGATTTTGATATCGAGAGAGTGGCGCAAATGACCGATGAAGATGTTGAACGGTTGATGCAGTTTGAGGGAATTGTGAAAAACCGTCAGAAAATTAAATCGACAATCACAAACGCAAGGCAGTTTCTCTCCATACAGAAAGAATTCGGTAGCTTTTATAATTACACCCTATCATTCTTTCCTAACCAAAAACCGATTATCAACACCTTTCGGTCATTGAGTGAGATTCCGGTATCATCTCCCGAATCCGAAGCTATGAGCAAGGATATGAAGAAACGAGGATTCAAATTCTTCGGACCTACAATTTGTTACGCCCACCTACAGGCTTCTGGATTTATTAATGACCATCTGGTAGACTGCGTTTACCGAAAAGGATAATAAAAAAGGCGGAAACTTTGTACTCCCGCCTTCATTATTATTTCAGTAAACTAGTCTTATTGACCGATATAAGTCTCCATGAACTTAGCACCCGGAGCCGGAGAGATGGTTACAACCTCCGTGTCAGCGGGGATCAAGACAGTTTGTCCTTGATGCACAAAGATCTCGTTTCCTTTATTGTCGCGGATAGAAGCCTTGCCTGCCATACAGATGTAAACAACAAAAGAATCCAATTCTGAGAAGTTACGAACCATAATCGTATCCAGATCCAAAAGGTTTGTTGTGAAATACTTGCAGTCCGCCAACTCTACCGTGGCATTTGTATGGCCTTTGTAGTGAGTACGGTAGTCCGGATACAACGTATAATCGATTGCGTCTTTCGCTAACTCCGTATGCAACTCACGGCCGTTACCGTTCGCATCTTTACGGTTATAATCGTAAATACGATACGTGATATTGCTGGTCTGCTGGATCTCAGCAATAAAACAACCCGCTCCGATCGCATGCACACGTCCCGCCGGCAAGAAGAAGACATCACCTTCATTTACGTCGTAACGTTGAAGCACATCCATGATTGTATTGTTCTCCACCCGTTTCACATACTCCTCAGCGTCGATTTGCTCAGAGAAACCGGAATACAGGCCAGCGCCTTTCTCCGCCTTGATTACATACCACATCTCCGTCTTGCCGAAAGAGTTGTGGCGCTTTTTCGCCAGTTCATCGTCCGGGTGAACTTGAATGGATAAATTATCACGGGCATCGATAAACTTGATAAGCAACGGAAAAGTGGTCCCAAATCTCTCCATCACCTTCTCTCCTAGCAACTCCTTACCATAGGAACGGATCAACTCATCCAAAGACTTGCCTTCCAGCTCACCATTATCGACAACCGAGTAGTTTCCCTCAACATGAGAAAGCTCCCAGCTCTCGCCTACGCCATTCTCAACCGGAGTAATACCCTTAAACGGGCAGATATCAGAACCGCCCCAAATCACCTTCTTGAGGATCGGTTTAAATGTAAATGGATATAACATAACGTGTTTTGTGTATAGAATTTTACTTTTTGACCTTCACTTTCCTTAATACGACGGCACTACGTGCCGGAATATAAAGTTTCAGCCATTCTTTCTTTTCTTTCTTATATAACGGGTCAAATTGCGTGAAATGCCTTATGGTATCATCGGACAAACCAAAGCCCCCGAAACGGGTAGCGTCAGTGTTCAATACGACCTCATATTCTCCCTTCGGAACCAAGAAACCGTAATCCGTGAACGATTTCGTCGGGCTAAAGTTGAACACGAAAACCAAGTCTTTACGCATATAAGCCAATATCTGATCACCATCATTATCCCAAACCTTCTGGATCGGGGTATCTTGGAAATTCTTCACCCCTCCGATCAATTCCAACATCTCGCAGTCGAAATCGCCCAAAAAATGATACTTCAAATCCAAGTTGTCCACCAAATCCCATTGGCGACGGGCGTATTTATGAGACCATCCGTTACCCTCCCTCGGGAAGTCGATCCATTCCGGATGCCCGAACTCATTTCCCATGAAGTTCAGATAACCGCCATTAATGGTAGAAGCCGTAACCAAACGGATCATCTTATGCAAGGCGATACCTCTATCCACCATGAAATTATGATCGTCTTTTTGCATATGCCAGTACATATCGGCGTCGATCAAGCGGAAAATGATCGTCTTATCACCCACCAAGGCTTGATCATGGCTCTCGGCATAACTGATCGTCTTCTCGTCGGCACGGCGGTTCGTCGTCTCCCACCAAATCGAAGACGGATGCCAATCCTCATCCTTCTTTTCCTTGATCGTCTTGATCCAATAGTCCGGGATATTCATAGCCATGCGATAATCAAAGCCATAACCACCATCCTCTATCTTAACCGCCAAGCCCGGCATGCCACTCACCTCCTCAGCGATCGTTATAGCACCCGGGTTCACCTCATGGATCAATTTATTAGCCAAGGTTAAATAAGCGATCGCATCGCCATCTTGATGGCCATTAAAATAATCGCCATAATTACAGAAAGCCTCGCCTAAGCCATGGCTGTAATAAAGCATGGAGGTCACCCCATCGAAACGGAAACCATCGAACTTATACTCCTCCAGCCAAAACTTACAATTCGACAATAAAAAATGAAGCACCTCGTTCTTTCCATAATTGAAACACAAAGAATCCCATGCAGGATGCTCACGGCGTTCGCCACTCAGGAAATATTGGTCATACGAACCGTCGAAGCGGCCTAATCCCTCCACCTCGTTCTTTACAGCATGACTATGTACGATGTCCATGATCACGGCGATACCCATCCCGTGTGCCTCGTCGATCAGTTGTTTCAACTCGTCCGGCGTACCAAAACGGGAAGAGGCGGCGAAGAAGTTACTTACGTGATAGCCAAACGATCCATAATAAGGATGTTCCTGTATGGCCATGATCTGAATGGCGTTATAACCATCCTTCGCCACACGAGGCAATATATTTTGACGGAATTCATTATAGGTTCCTACCTTCTCCTCTTTGGTACTCATACCGATATGGCATTCATAGATCAAAAGGGGAGACCTTTTAGGTTTGAATCGTTTATTCTTAAATTTATATGGTTTCTCTGGATCCCATACTTGAGCGCTGAATATCTTAGATTGCTCATCTTGCACTACCCGGCGAATCCATGCGGGAATACGTTCTCCGCTACCGCCGTCCCACTCGACCAGCAACTTAAATAAGTCCTCATGACGCATCTGCGCATTGGTCAAAGCGATCTCCCATACGCCATTCGCCTTACGTTTAAGTTTGTATTTATTATCTTTTTGCCATTTGTTGAATGTTCCGATTAAATAAATAGCGGTGGCATTCGGCGCCCATTCACGGAACACCCAGCCTTTCGTGGTTTTGTGTAACCCAAAATAAAGATATCCGGAAGCCATCTCGGATAAGGTTAGTTTACCTTTATTTGTCAAGCTCTTTTCTTTATCAATCACGTATTGATACCGACCTTCTATAGCCGCCTCATAAGGGGCCAGCCACGGGTCATTTTTTATCAGATTTAGAGACTCCATAATTTATTATAATTTGGTTCTCGGCAAAGATAAAAGAAAAAAACATACCCATTGATAATATTAGGATATTTCTTATATTCGCGGTAAACCGTACAAAGATGAGCAAAGGAACAAAAAGTATAGCCTTTTACCTAATGATGATCCTCATTTTCGGTTCGCTGATGTACTTTATCGCCAAAGAAGGAGAAAGTCAGCAACTGGAAAACTCGATTGCGTCCATCCAAAACGCACCTAGTAATTTAGAAGAAGGATTTACCATATTTACCCAATTATTAGTACATAATATTGAGTCTTCCATAGGGATTCTGCTTTTACAAATCATCACGATATTGCTTACGTGCCGTTTGTTCGGTTGGTTATTCCAGAAGATCGGACAACCCACCGTCATCGGCGAGATCGTTGCCGGAATCGTATTGGGGCCGTCCGTATTAGGCAATTTATTTCCGGAGGCTTCCGTCTTCCTTTTTCCAGTGGAATCGTTGGTGAATATAAATATGCTGAGTCAATTCGGACTTATACTCTTTATGTTCGCTATCGGGATGGAACTTAATATCTCCGAGGTGAGGAAAAAGCTAAACGAAACGATTTTAATCAGTCATACCAGTACGATCGTTCCCTTCTTTTTTGGTATGTTAACCGCCTATTTCGTATACGACAAATATGCGGATAAGACAACCCCATTCCTTTCCTTCGCCTTGTTTATAGGTATCGCTATGAGTATTACCGCCTTTCCCGTATTGGCTCGTATTATCCAAGAGAAAGGACTTACCAAGACACATCTGGGTACCATCTCGTTAGCAAGCGCAGCGAATGGGGATATAACCGCATGGTGCTTGCTGGCAGTCGTAATTGCGATCGCACAGGCGGGTTCGATGCTTAGTGCCGTCTACAACATCTTGTTCTCGGTCCTTTACATAGCGTTTATGTTTTTGGCGGTACGGCCATTCCTGCGGATGATCGGACATATCTACCACAATAAGGAGGTGATCGACAAGGGACTGGTCGCTTTCATCTTTTTGCTATTGATTACCTCGGCTTATCTGACAGAGATATTGGGATTGCATGCCTTGTTCGGCGCTTTTATCGCAGGGGTTGTGATGCCGGGAAATATCAAGTTCCGCAAGATCATGACCGAGAAAGTAGAGGATGTATCCCTCGCACTCTTCCTCCCCTTATTTTTCGTATCTACCGGATTACGTACGGAAATTGGTCTTCTAAACAAGCCTGAGTTATGGTGGCTATGCCTTATCTTCATTGTCGTGGCCATCGCAGGAAAGTTCGGGGGAGCGATGTTCTCCGCCCGATTCGTGGGTGAGAGCTGGAAGGATAGCCTATACATAGGGGCGCTCATGAACACCCGTGGGTTGATGGAGTTGGTCGTATTGACGATCGGGTACGAGATGGGGATATTAACGCCTTCCGTATTCGTGATCTTAGTGCTAATGACACTGGTCACTACCTTTATGACAACACCATTGGTCTCATTCATCAAATTCTGTTATCGGGCGCATGATAAGCTGATGGAGCAAAAAGAAAGAATGCCATTGGAAGGGATATTCAAGGTACTGCTATCCTTCGGACGAGCCGGAAACGGGCAGATCATGCTGGACGTGGCCTACCAGATGTTCGCCCAAGGTAAAAACAAGTTAGAGCTGACGGCACTACACTTGACGGTTGGCTCGGACGTAAACCCGCTACACACGGATAATTTCGAGGAAATCAGCTTCGGCCCGATCCTCTACGGGGCCAAGAAGCTGGGGATTCAGATACAGACCCGCTACGAGGTATCGAACAACGCAGGAGTGGATATTTGCAGCATCGTAAACAACGAGGGGTACGATTTCCTTCTGGTCGGTTCCGGGATATCGATGAGCAACACGCCGGATGATATAGCGGCAAGCCACTACCGGACCTCTTTTTACAACCGTTATTTCAAACGCTTCAAGGCTCCGGAATCCTGGTTTTATCCGGGAGCCTTATTGAAAGACAAGACGAAGATGTTTATCGAGCAAAGCAATTGCCCGGTAGGTGTATTCGTGAACCGGAATTTCGTCAAGGCATCGAACGTGATCGTAGTCATCGACTCCGAAGAGGATTTATTCCTGTTGGGATATGTCCAGACCTTATTGAAGTCTACACACGGCTCGGCCAGCGTACTTGATAAATCCAGCAGTACGACCCCGGGGTACGAGGCGATCAAGGAAGGAATCCAGCGGTTCACGGAAGACGTAAAGCAGACCACGCTTCTACGAGAGAATGACCTTACGCCCCATTCTTTCAACGGTTTCAACTTTATGCTGATCAGTTATAAGACATGGAATGATGTCTCCGAGCACCGAAAAGAAGCCTTGCAGAAGATGCCTTCTACATTGATATTAAGTAAATAATCTGTTATAAATCCATACAAACCCGTTTTATGAGAATCTATCTTTTCTTCTTGATCACCACTTTCCTAATGAACTGTTCCTCTACGGAAAGCCAACGGCAGGAAGTGGAAAACCGGACCTTGGAAACGATACTCAATCGCAAAAGCGTACGTAAGTATAAGGATCACCCTGTAGAAAAGGAAAAGATAGACAAACTGATACGGGCCGGAATGGCCGCCCCCTCCTCCCGTGACAGACGGCCTTGGAAATTCGTTATCGTAACCGACCGAAAAGCCTTGGACACAATGGCCGAAGGCCTCCCCTTCGCCCGGATGCTGAAAGAGACTCCCAAAAACAAATACAACGTCCAACAGATCCATCACAATGGCTGGTAAAGCTATATGACTTCCAGATAACTCCGTCCGTTTCCCGCCCGGCTCACCCGGATCTGTACGGGAATACGTTCCGTCATTTCCTGTACGTGCGAGATAACACCGATCTTGCGCCCTTGCGTACGCAGGCTCTCCAAGGCATCCATAGCGACCCGCAAAGTCTCCGCATCCAAAGAGCCGAAGCCCTCATCGATAAACAGGCTCTCTACCTTCATCCGGTTCGAGGAGAGCGAGGACAAGCCTAGCGCCAAGGCCAGCGAGACCAAGAATGACTCCCCTCCGGAAAGACTATGCACGGTACGGATCTCGTCGCACATATCTTGGTCGATTACCTGCAAAGCCAAGGTATCCGGCACACGCTCCAGCCGGTAACGCCGGGATAGTTGCCGCAATTGCACGTTCGCATAACTCAACAAGACATCCAAGGTGTAGCCTTGAGCGATCCTACGGAACTTAGCGCCGTCCGCAGAGCCTGCCAACTCATTTAGCTTCGCCCAACGCTCGCTCATCGCCCTCCGTTCCGAGAGTTCTTGCTGGAAACCGGCTATCTTCCGCTTATTCTCCTCGTGCGTACGCAGACGAAAGCTACATTCGGACTTCTGGGAGGCCGTTTCCAACAGGGATTCCTCCAGCGTCTTGCCTTCGTAGGTCTCTTGGTAGGCGGCCAACCAGTTATCCAGTTCTTGCCGGCGTGCGGAAAGAAGGCCGGAAGTCTCCGCCAGATCCTTCTTGATCTGTTCCGTAATCCCCCGGTATTGCTCCACCTCGCCGGCGTGCCTCGTCGTGCTCTCTTGCAGCTGCTTCAAATGGCTCTTCAAGGCTTCCACCCGTTCGTGGAAGGAACGTTCCACCTGGTCGGCGGGCTGGCCTCCCAGCAGGAGATTCCGCTCCGAGCGCAGGCGGGTATAAGATTGATTCTTCTCGTCGTAGGCTTTCGCGGCGTCCTCGTATTGCTTGCGCAAGGAAGGGAGGAAAGCCTCATACGACTCCCGTTCCGCTTGATGCGCGCTTCGCTCCCGTTCCAGTTCCCGCAGGCGTTCCCCGTTGGCTTGCCACTGACGGGCGAAATCCGTCAAGGTCTCCCGGAAGCTTTCCGGGTCCTTGTTCCAGCCCGTCTGCCATGCGTCATTCCCGAACAGGGCATTAGCGGCAGATAGGGATTGGGATAGCTTCTCCTGCTGCTCCCGCTTATCCAGTTCTTCCCGGTCGATTTGCTCGGACAAGGATTGTAACTGGTTCCTTAATTCCGTCCGTGCGTTCTCGTTCGCGGCGAGTTGTTTATGCAGTTCCAATTCTTTCTGTTGCAGGGCGGCCAATTGTTTCCCGTAAGCCTCCTGCCGTTCTTTCTGATCGAGAAGCCGCTTGAGGCGCAGGGTCGCTTCCGAGATGTGATCCGCCAAGGCCAACAGACGCTCATGCGCCTCGTGAGAGGCGAAAGGATGCTCAAGGCTTCCGCAGACCGGGCAAGGCGTTCCGGCGGTCAGCTTGTCCCGCAGGCTTTTGATATCGCCAGTCGTCACGAACTGGGCTTGCTCCAACAATAAACGCTCCCGTTCCGTACGGCAGGTCTCGATCGATCGATCCAAAGCCTCCGGTTCCAACTCTTTGAGGGCAAGCTCTACAGACTTACGCTCTTCCTCGATCTTTACCTGTCCCTTGGCATGCGTCTCCGCCTCTCGCCGCAAAGATTGTCTTTGCACCTCCAACCGCTGGATTTTCTGCCGGATGGCTAGCAAGGCCTTGTCCGACCGCTCGACCGCCCGGCGAGCCGTGAGGCAGATATCCAGATGGATCAATAAGGCCGACAGTTGCTCGGCGATCCCCTCCTTGCCCCGGTAGCGTTCACGCCACGTCGTCAGCTTGTCCCATTCCTCCAAGGCTTTCTTCCGCCGCTCCTCCACCTTCCAGAGTTTCTCTTCCGCCTCCTGCTTCCGCCGGGAGAACTCTTTCATCCGCTCATCGGCCTCGGAGCGGGCTTTCAAGGCCGATTCCAGTTGCACGTCCAGTTTCCGGGCCTGTTGCAATTCCAGTCGCAGACGCTTAGATTCCTCATCCGTCCTCGTCAATCGCACCTCTCCTTGCTCATACTCCTTCCTCGCGGTTTCCAGCGATGCCAGCGCCCGTTCCAAGAAACGGGCGTTCTCCTCCCGCTGTTTTTCCTTCGAGGCGATCTGAACCTCGGCCGCTTTCACGGCCTCCCGCAAGCTTTGCCGCTCGGCCTTCGCCTTCTCCAAACGGGCCATCTCCCCCTCCAAGACCGAAAGGCGGGTTTGGGAGGCTTCCACCTCCTCCTCCGATAGAAGCTCTATGCCTTGTACGCAGGCGTATAGCTGCTCGTAGGCCTCCTTCGCCTCGGCGTTCTTGGCGAAGATCCGGCGGGAGATCTCCGAGTATTGCTCCGTACCGGTCAGTTTCTCCAGCAAGGAGGCCTTCTCGCCCTGCTCCGCTTTCAGGAAGGTAGAGAAATCGTTCTGAGCCAAGAGCACCGAGCGGGTGAACTGATCGAAGGTCAGGCCGATCAGCTCGATGATACGGGCTTGCAGGTCCTTGTTGGTTCCCGGCTCTTCTTTCCCGGCATCTATATTATATAATGTAAGGCGGGCGGCCTGCAAACGTCCGCTCTCCTTCTCCCGGGCCCGGGATACGGACCAGCGGGCGCAATACCGACACCCGTTCAGCGCCACGAAATCCACCTCGGCATAGCCCGAGGCCGTCCCGCGGCGCAAGAGGAAGCGGGGGTCGCTTTGCGGCAACACATCCTCTTGCACGTCCCTCAGCCGCACGTTATTCTCCTTCGCCTGCTCCGTTCGCGGCGTACGGGAGAAAAGGGCGAGGCACATGGCATCCAGCAACGTGGATTTTCCCGCCCCCGTAGGCCCGGATATAGCGAAGATACCCGCCGAAGCCAAAGGCTCTTCCGTAAAATCAATGGAAAACTCTCCTTCCAGCGACGCCAGATTGCGTCCTCTGATCGCCAGCACTCTCATAAAACAACCTCCCTCATCACCTCGTCAAACAATGTCTCTATCTCCTCGGGCAACTCGCCTCCGTATTTCACGGCAAACGTATGCCTCAGCATATCCAGCGGGGCTATCTTTTGCAAATCATTATACGATAAGGCCCTCTCCTCCGCCTCCCCTTCCCGCCGGGGATACGAAGGAACGATGGAGGTGAGGCGGACCGCCTTCCCGACCAACGCCTCCTCTACCCGATGGCGGAACGTAGGGTCCGGCTCCGTCAGCAGGACCCGTATCTCCACGTAAGGCCAGCGGCTCTCGTCCTCCCTGCCCTCCTCCGGTTCCGGAAGCCCGGCGAGGCATCGCAAGACCTCCTCCGGAGGTAACGGGCTGTCCGGTATACGCATCAAGTCCGCAACTCTTGGTATCTCGATCGCCTCGATACCAGCGACCTTCCCCTCCTCGACCGCTATGGCTATCACTTGATGCCGGTAATTCTTCTCCGAGAACGACATGGGAAGCGGGCTTCCGGCGTAACGTACCGCCTCGCGCCCGCCGATCCGTTGCGCTTTATGGATATGCCCTAGCGCCGTATAAGCGATCCCGGCGTCGAAGGTATCCGCGGATACGGACTCCAGCCCTCCCATGATCGCACGCTCGCTCCGGTCGTCGTCCGATAGTTCGGCTCCGGTGGCGTGAAGGTGTCCCAAGGCTACGATCGCCTCGCCGGGATTCCTTTGGGCGTCGGCATAAGCATAGAGCCGCCGGTACATCCGGCCGATACCCGCCACATACGAATCAGTCCCTCCCTCGGGCGCCGCCGGGTAATCCCCTTGGCGGAGGAAAGGCACCGCCAGGCAAAGCGCCTCCCGTTCTCCCGCCCGGTTCCTCAAGGGGACGACGAGCGATCCGAGATCGATCTCCCCGGAATCCGTCCGCCCCATGATACCTACGATCAAGGTATTCAACTCCTCCAGTAAGGGATTCGGGGCTTCCAGACGGATAGCGGAATCATGGTTACCGGCGATGATCACGATCTGCAAGCCCGGATTCCGGCGGTTCGCCTCTTTCAGGAAACGATAGAAACGACGTTGCGCCCCGGCGGAAGGGTTCGTCACGTCGAACACATCGCCGGCGATCAGCAGGACATCCGTCTGCCGTTCCACCAAAAGATTTGTCAGAAAACCGAGAAAAGCCTCGTGCTCCGCCTCCCGGTCGTAGCCGAAAAAGGTCTGGCCCAGATGCCAGTCGGCCGTATGGATAAGTTTCAATGCCATGATGGTAATCTTGTTTTAGAGAGGCCAAAGGTAGAAAAAAATCTCAGGAAAGACCTTTAGAAAGGAGGAGAGGATGCGGGAAGGAAGCAAGTTGTCATTTCCGGGTGCCGGAAACGGACGTTTCCACGTATCGGAAACGAGAGCTTCCGGGTGTCGGAAACGAGAACTTCCGACACCCGGAATAAAAGTTAAACCTCATCGGGGCTTTCGCTATCTCCATCTCCTCCGCCCACGGTTAATGGATAAGGGAAGCGATTCCGGCGTACTTCCTTCAAAAAGACTTTACTGTTGCCACTCGAGCGTGTAGCCACCTCCAAATAATAGGTGCCATCCTCCAAGGCGGGTATGATAAGCGAGAAGTTAGACGGGTCGTTGCGCAACACGGAG
The DNA here is from genome assembly GCF_004793765.1 of Parabacteroides distasonis. Classification (GTDB taxonomy): domain Bacteria; phylum Bacteroidota; class Bacteroidia; order Bacteroidales; family Tannerellaceae; genus Parabacteroides; species Parabacteroides distasonis_A. The sequence goes on from NZ_SRYM01000012.1 coordinate 35,949, forward strand.
TTCATCGGCACGGCCACCGACGTTTGGGAGTCGTCCTTCACGAAGAAGAAGCCCACCGTGTCTCCCTCCTCGCCGGCGATCTTGACGCGCTGCCCGGTGCCGGTCAATCCTCCGCCCGGGGTCAGTTTCGTATTCACGGCACCTGACGCTACGTCCGTCACGCTGATGATCGTAGGCAGCCCCTCCTCCACATGGCTGACGATCACGCTGATGTCCGTCAGCTTCGAACGAATCTCCGCCGTGGGCGTAGAGCGGAGCACGACCTTGTTGCGCGCCGGGTCGAACTGCGCCTTCGGACCGATGAACGAGCCTTCCATGCCCAAGCTGTTCGTCGTGAAACCGAACTCCACGGTACTACCCGAGAAAAGCTCGTCCTCGGCCACCCCCTTGATCTCACTGTAAATACCCTCGATCTCCGAGGCCGAGTATTTCGTACCGAACCGGGCGGCGGCCAGTTTGCATAAGTCGCCGATCGAGCGGCTTTGCACGTAAGTGACGTTGAACGTGAAATCGTCCGTGCGTGTCGTCAACTTGTTCTCCACCAGCTTACCGGTGATACTTCTTTTCTTAGGTTCTGCCATACTATCATTCAGATTATGGGTCTCTCTTGGATGGAGGCCCTGATTATTAAATCTTCAAATATAACAATAAAGTCCCACTCTCGCAAGTTAAAACCGGATTACTATTCACGCTTTCTTAAAAAACTATTTGTAAGCAAAACCTAGCGAACTCATAATAATTTGTTACTTTCGCGGTGGTTTTAAATAGGAACAACATAATTAATAAACATACTTATGGCAAAGATTACAAAAGAGGATGCCCTTCGGTACCATGCCGAAGGCAAACCGGGTAAGATCGAGGTTATCCCGACAAAGCCTCACAGCACGCAAACGGATTTATCCCTGGCTTATTCGCCGGGCGTAGCCGAGCCGTGTCTGGAAATCGAGAAGAATCCGCACGACGCATATGAATATACGGCGAAAGGAAACTTGGTGGCGGTGATCTCTAACGGTACCGCCGTACTCGGATTGGGCGATATAGGCCCCTTGGCCGGTAAGCCGGTGATGGAAGGCAAAGGATTGCTATTCAAGATATTCGCGGGCATCGACGTATTCGACATCGAGGTGGACGAGAAAGATCCGGAAAAGTTTATCCAAACCGTGAAGGCGATCTCGCCTACGTTCGGAGGAATCAACCTGGAGGATATCAAGGCTCCGGAATGTTTCGAGATCGAGACTCGCTTGAAGAACGAGCTGGATATCCCCGTCATGCACGACGACCAGCACGGTACGGCTATCATCTCGGGCGCCGGGCTGATCAACGCCTTGGAGATCGCCGGCAAGAAGATCGAGGACGTGAAGATCGTGGTGAATGGCGCCGGAGCCGCCTCGATATCCTGTACGAGATTATATGTGATGCTAGGCGCGCGCAAGGAAAATATCGTCATGTGCGACAGCAAGGGCGTTATCTCTACCAGCCGCCCGGACTTGAACGCCGCCAAGCGGGAGTTCGCTACCGACCGACCGATCAAGACCTTGCAGGAGGCCGTGGTGGGGGCCGACGTATTCTTGGGTCTCTCCGTGGCAAACGTATTGACTAAGGAGATGGTACGCGGCATGAACGAGAACCCGATCGTATTCGCCTTGGCGAACCCGAACCCGGAGATCTCCTACGCCGACGCTATGGCTTCGCGGGACGATATCATCTTCGCTACCGGACGTTCCGACTATCCGAACCAGATCAACAACGTGCTGGGATTCCCTTATATCTTCCGCGGCGCCTTGGATACGCACGCCAAGGCGATCAACGAGGAGATGAAGCTGGCCGCCGTCTACGCCATCGCCGACCTTGCCAAGGAGCCGGTTCCCGACGTGGTGAACGCCGCCTATAAGCTGAGACGCACCACTTTCGGACGCAACTATATCCTTCCGAAAGCGCTCGATCCCCGCTTGCTGACCCGTGTGTCTTGCGCCGTGGCGAAAGCCGCTATCGACTCGGGCGTGTCTCGCAAGACGATCACCGACTGGGAGGGCTACGCCAACCACTTACGTGAGATGATGGGATACGATAACAAACTATTGCGCTCGTTCACCGATATGGCGAAAGCGAACCCGAAACGGGTGGTATTCGCCGAGGCGAACCACGTGAATATGCTGAAAGCCGCCGCCGAGGCGAAAGCGGAAGGTATCTGTTTCCCGATCTTGCTGGGCAACGAGGAGCGTCTGGCTAAGATCGCCGCCGAGGAGAATATCAGTCTCGAAGGTATCGAGATCGTCAACCTCCGCCACGACCGCGAGACGGAACGCCGCCACCGCTACGCTCGTATCCTTTCTGATAACAAGGCACGCGAGGGCGTGACTTACTCGGAGGCTTGCGAGAAGATGGTAGACCGCAATGCGTTCGGTATGATGATGGTGGCTACCGGCGACGCTGACGCTTTCGTGACGGGCGTATACAGCCGCTACTCGGAGGTTACCAAGATGGCGGAGCAGATCATCGGCATCCGCCCGAGTTACAAGCATTTCGGAGCCTTGAACATCCTGACTTGCAAGAAGGGTACGTTCTTTATGGCCGATACGCTGATCAACCGTCACCCGTCGGCCGAGGTATTGATCGATATCGCCCGCCTGACGCACGACGCCGTGAAGTTCTTCGCTCACGAGCCGGTGATGGCGATGTTGTCTTACTCCAATTTCGGGGCCGACAAGCAGGGCAGTCCGCTGAAAGTACACGAAGCGATCGACTTCTTGCATAAGACATACCCGGACATGGTAGTAGACGGAGAGATGCAGGTGAACTTCGCCCTCGACAAGAAGCTGCGCGACGATATGTACCCGTTCAACAAGCTGAAAGGGCAAGACGTGAATACCTTGATCTTCCCGAACCTAAGCTCCGCCAACAGCGCATACAAGCTATTGGATACGCTGGGTATCACCGAGACGATCGGCCCGATCCAAATGGGATTGAACAAACCGATCCACTTCACCGACGTAGAAAGCTCTACCCGTGATATCGTGAACCTGACTACCGTAGCTGTCGTAGACGCTATCGTTCAGGAGCAGATCGAGAAAGAAAGTTGATAGGGGATAAGCCCTATCAATACAGTCCCCAGTTGTAGAGAGGGGGCGTGCCCCCTCTCTACAACTGAATATATCAATTCTGATAGCTTTCGATATTTGCTATTACCTTTTGCGACAATCGCTCCATACATTGCTCCGAGTGGCCGGAGACTTTCGGGGTATATATGACATTATCGAACTGCGTCAAGGTATCCGCATAATTCCCGATACCCACCCCATCGCATAAGAAGAAATTCCGTTTATGGGCGCTAAGCCAACGTTGTAAATCCGGGACACGGAAAGTCGGCCCTACCGACGTATTGATCAATATCTTCAGATTACCGAACAAACGAAACTCACCCGCCCCCAAAAGAATCGTATTACGAGGCAAGCAAGTACATAAAATATCCACCTCCGGCAGCAACTCCCGCAAAGGCAGATAAGCGATACCGATGGCCTCGGCGTCCGGCTTACGGGTACGGCTGAAATAATAAACTTCCGCCCCCAAGAAACGAAGGGCGTCAGCGATCATTCTCCCGGTGCGACCCAATCCTACGATGCCTACTTTTTGCCCGCCCAGCTCATATGCCTTATGCTTCCACTGCTTCCCGCCGAAACCATGTAGCAGACGGACCAGCTCGCTAATGACATACTCCACGACTCCCTCATCGCCATAGTCACGGATGCCCAAAACCGTTATCCCCCGCTCACGTGCGGCGGCGATATCCACATTTGCGCTAGACTCGCCATAGAGGGTACAGCACATCCCGATGTATTTGATATTCGGGCAAGCCTCGATCACATTCCTACGGATCTGTGTATTATAAGAGACGAGTACACAATCAGCGTCCCCGATCCGGCTCACGGTCTCCTCATCTGTTTCCGGAATGCTGGTATAAAAAATCACCTCTTTTCCAAGCGTCTTCAAACGCTCCACGCCCCATGTATTCAGCCCGGTAGAATCTACCACTACAATTTTCTCAAACATATCTTGCTTTATTAATTACCATCTTCAATTGATTATCCCTCTCACAAAACTATAAATAAAATAGCCACAAAGAGCGACTTTCAACACGACACTCAATAAAAAACCAACGAACGCCCCGAAACCAGCTTTCAACGCATCCCCGGACGCTTTGCCACCCAAAAGTTCCCCAACAAAAGCCCCCACGAAAGGACCAAGTAAGAACCCCCAAGGCGGAAACACGAATATGCCAGCCACGGTTCCCACGGCACATCCCCAATTTCCCCACTTGGACCCTCCGCTATACTTAGTCCCCAGCATGGGCGTAACATAGTCCATCGCCTGTGCCAACACGACCAGCAATCCCCACACGACCAACTCCGTAATCGTAAATTCCTCATAGCCCGTAAAATGCAGTAGCCATAAAGCCAAATACGCCATCGGCAGCCCCGGCAGCCCCGGCAAAAAACACCCCGCCAATCCCACCAACAAACAGATAACGCCTAGTATAACCAATAAGATATCCATACATTTTAGTTTTTGGAATATATAAATAGACAAAGATACAAACATTTCCCAACTTGGGCTATTGCTATATCCGTACGCTTTTCGACGGTGAGGTTACCCGGGCCAGCCGGATTATCTATCCCCCAATATCGACCCATTGACCGGTATCGTGAACGATTCCAATGTCGTACGATATCGTCCTATTGAGGTAGGTAAACTAGTGGACAATACACTTCGCCGAGTGACCGCCGATATCAGTCCCAAAGATCCCTATGTCACCTCCACCCTGCTTAAAGTACGGGATGGTATGACTATCAAACCTATAAAATAAGCAAGCTATGGTAAAGTTCTTTATTAACAGACCGATATTCGCCACCGTACTTGCATCGTGATATCGGAAAGAAGACGGATGATATGCCTAAACAATAGAAAGTATCCAATCCCCAAATGAAGCGAAAAAGAATAGCCGTGGATTTGCCATGGCTATTCTTTTTTACTCCTTTTGTATACATTATTATATACCTTATAAATAGGAATTAGGCGATTCCCAATAGCTCCACCTCAAATATTAATGTTGAGAAAGCGGGGATCGGACCCGAGGTACGATTACCATAGCCTAAATTATAAGGGATATAAATCATCCATCTATCCCCTACCCGCATTTCTTGAAGGGCCAATTGCCAGCCTTCAATCACTTGGTTCAAACGAAAGGCTTCCGGGCAATCCCGTTTCCATGAGTTATCAAACTCCCTTCCGTTAATCAACGTCCCTTTATAATGTACGGAAACGACGCTTTCCTGACTAGGAGAAACTTTGCCTGTACCGGCTTGTAATACCTTATATAATATACCGCACGATAATGCCTGGGCTCCCTCTTCCGAAGCAATCTCATCCAAATACAATAGATTCTTCTCTTTGTACTCCTCTTTTCTACTCATATATATTACATTATCTTAAATTTAGCTGCGCAAATGTAGCAAATAGAAATAGAAATACAATGGTATGGTAACACAATAGACATGCCAAAGGTTCAAACACTATCATTATATGAATTTGATTCCCACTTTTTTATCATAGGTCAAGAAAACATAGGAATTCGCAAAAAACATGCTATAAAACATACTGTGTATAAAATAACGCCGTATATTTGTGCCGTAAAACATAATTGTAAAGCAAATATGGTAAAAAGATTGTTTAAACGTTACATCGATTTGCTGGGGTTTCAACCTTGGACAATTTGGGTTTACCGCATGTGGTAAACCTCACGATGAAAAAGAGAATGATTTAGGTTAAGGTTATCTGAAGTTTGGGATTAGGTTAGTAATAGGTTAAAGGTTTAGGTTTTCAATTCATTCGTTACTCGGACTTCAAAAGTTATGTGAGATTTAAAATGTGCCGAAGGGTACAAATTTATTAATTAAAAAGAAAATGAGCTATGAAAAGCTTTATTAGACATTTCTTGGATAGTTGCTTGAGATCACTCGCTGCTATCGGTCAGTCAGAATTAACAAAATGGGGGTACAATAAATAAGTAACACCCCATTTTACTGGGAAGGTGAACATTTGATTTTTTTCAAATTATACTGCGGTTGCTTGGTATCTTTGCCAGACAACCGCTTTTTTGTATCCATACCTTCCAAGAATTTTCATTATACGAAAAACAAAAGTCTCCTCATCCTTTTTTAGTAGGATAAGAGAGGATATGCCATGAGACCCCGATACTGATAAGCCCTAACAAAACTTTCACCCACCAATAGCCAACTAGCAAAAGGGAAGTGATGACCGTAGATAGCCACATGATAGCGATCGTGATAATCTTAGAGCGCAAAGGAATAGCCTTATCTTCCATAAAGCCCTTAATATGCGACCCGAAATAACGATTACTCATCACCCGATTATAAAGCTTCTCCGAGCTACGGACATAAAACCAACAAGTCAGTAACCAAAAAGGAGTGGTCGGGAGCAAAGGGACAAAGATGCCGATCGCTCCCAATATGAGAAAAAACGTTCCTAACGTAATGTATATGATACGTCTCGTCCCGTTCATCAGCCAACCGTATATTCTGCGATTTGCTTGAAACCATTCAGGAAGTCCGTTATATTCATCCGTTTCTTTCCGGCAAGTTGTAAGGAACGCAGGCGAAGGAAACCGTCCTTCACGGCCACGTCGATATACGATTTATGATCTGTATGGATAGAGCCGATCGGGGAGTTATGCTCCACCTGACGTTTCTCTGCCTGATAAATCTTTAAAGCCAAACGCTTACCATCCATCGAGACCAATTCTGTCCAAGCGGCAGGATAAGGAGAAAGCCCACGGATAAAATCATAGATCTTCTTCAACGGCTGGTTCCAGTCGATATGGCAGGTATCCTTGAATATCTTCGGGGCCGGACGCAACTCGGAAGCATCCTTATAGAATTCCTCTTGAGGGATAGCGTCTGTTTTTCCATCCAACAGTAAGTCCACGGTCTTGGTAACCAACCCCGCTCCCATCGCCATCAAGGCATCGTGAACGGTTCCTACATCGTCGGTATCGGCGATCGGCAGATGTTTCTGACAGATGATCTTACCCGTATCGATCTCATGCGTAAGGAAGAAGGTAGTCACGCCGGTTTCCGTATCACCATTAATAACCGCCCAATTGATCGGAGCGGCACCCCGGTATTGCGGAAGCAAGGAGGCATGCAGGTTAAACGTTCCCAGACGGGGCATATTCCAAACCACCTCCGGCAGCATACGAAACGCCACCACGATCTGCAAATCCGCCCGCAAGGCACGCAGTTCCTCTAAAAACGACTCGTCCTTCAACTTCTCGGGCTGCAAAACCGGAAGACCTACCGATACGGCATATTGCTTCACGGCACTCGGCTGTAGCACACTACCGTGACGGCCCATCGGCTTATCAGGCATCGTAATGACACCTACCACATTATACCCACCTTCCACTAAGGCACGCAGGCTCTCCACGGCGAAATCGGGAGTACCCATATATACGATTCGTAAATCCTCTTTCTTCATATATAACAAATTGGATTTGTTTGTAACAAGTTAGTCCCCGGAAAAGTTATCGACCAAGACTTCCCGATAGGAATTAAATATCTTCGATTTCGACATAAAGCCGATATAATGACCATTCTCATCGACCACCGGAAGATTCCACGCTTTGGTATCGTCAAACGTCTGCATGATCTGGTCCATCGGCGTGTTGATTACGATCTTGGCCGGGGCGGAAACCATGAACTTCGATACATGGAAACGGTTATACAACTCCGGGCGGAACATGATATTCCGGATATTATCCAGCAAAACGATACCCAATAAGATACCTCGATCATCCACGACCGGGAACATATTTCGTCCGCATTTTGAAATCACTTTAACCATATCCCCCAACGTCATCTCAGGAAAGACCGTTTGGAAGTCCTTCTCGATCACACTATCCGCTCGTAACAAGGTAAGCACCGCCCTATCTTTATGGTGCGTCAGCAACTCGCCTTTCTGTGCTAAGCGCATGGAGTAGATGCTATGAGGCTCAAACATAAGGATCGTGATATAGGAACTGATCGAGACGATCATCAAGGGGAGGAACAAATCATACCCACCCGTCAGCTCGGCAATCAAGAAAACACCAGTCAAAGGAGCGTGCATCACCCCGGACATAATACCTGCCATACCCAACAAAGCGAAATTCTTCTCTGAGATATACATCGTGAACGGGAAATAATTAGACGTATGCGCAAAGATAAAACCGGCGATACAGCCCAGATACAAACTAGGAGCGAAAATACCACCGCACCCCCCTCCGGCATTCGTGGCACTGGAAGCGAATACCTTCGTAAGCAAGATCAAGGTCAAGAAGATCAAGACCCCGAAATACGTATCGTTCAGATCGTAAAACAAACTCTTGTCCATGATATGCGAGAACTGCCCGTTCAGCAACGAGCCAATCGTATCATAGCCCTCCCCATATAGCGGGGGAAACAAGAATATCAAGATACTCAGCATCACGCCACCCAACATGAACTTCTTCCAATACGTACCCAACTTCCGGTACACTCCTTCCACCTTGTTCATCACACGGGTAAAATAAAGGGATACCAGTCCGCAAAAAACACCCAGCAAGAGCACGTAAGGAATACGCTCGATCTCGAACGCTTCGGTCTGAGAGAACTTAAACATAGCCTCGATCCCGGTAAAGATATAAGACATCGTAGCCGCCGTCACCGACGAGATCAGCAAAGGAAGCACGGAAGTCATCGTAAGATCCAGCATCAATACCTCGATCACGAACACCAATCCAGCGATAGGCGCCTTGAAAATACCGGCAATCGCTCCGGCGGCACCACATCCCACGAGCAACATCAACGTCTTCTGCTCCATCCTGAACACCCGTCCCAGATTAGAACCGATAGCCGCCCCTGTCAATACGATAGGAGCCTCCGCCCCGACTGATCCACCAAAGCCGATCGTCACGGAACTGGCTACGATAGACGTCCATGTATTATGCGGCTTGATACGGCTCTTTCGTTGAGAGATAGCATACAATATCTTCGTCACACCGTGGCTGATATCATCCCGCACAATGTATTTCACGAATAATCCGGCCAACAAGATACCGATCACCGGATAAAGCAAATAGAGGTAATTCACGCCATCAGCATTGAAATTGCCCGTCAATAAATGCTGTATGAAATGGATCAATTGTTTCAGTATTATGGCGGCGGCGGCTGTACAAAGTCCCACGATAAAACTGATAATAAGAATGAAATGCTTCTCCTTGATACGCTTTTCCCTCCACAACAAGAATTTATAGAATAAACCTTCGTTTGCCATTTTAAATACCTTTACCTGTAAAAACTGTTTTAACTGTATAAATGAGAATCGTTATGTCCAGAATCAAGGACATATTCTCATAGTATAATATATCATATTCCAAGCGCTCGATCATCTCATCCACGCTACCGGCATATCCATATTTCACCATTCCCAAAGAGGTGATTCCCGGACGGACGTTATGCAGTAAATAATAGAAGGGAGCTTTCCTCACGATCCGCTCGATGAAATATTTACGTTCCGGACGGGGACCGACTAGCGACATATCCCCTTTCAGCACGTTCCAGAACTGCGGTAACTCGTCCAAGCGATATTTCCGCATCACCCGTCCGAAGGGAGTGATACGACAATCGTCCTCGGAAGAGAGCAACGGACCTTCCTCCTCGGCGTTCGTATACATCGTGCGGAACTTATAGATCATGAAAGGTTCGCCCATGTATCCGATCCGTTCCTGACTGAAAAACACAGGACCAGGGGAATCCCTCTTCACCCGCCAAGCGATATACAGGAACAAAGGAGATAAGAGCACCAAGAAAAACAGAGACAACATCTTATCCATAAAGAGCTTTACATTCTGCTCGATGGGCAAGAAGTTATTATCCGTCACGTCCACCAGTGGAACGCCTTTTATCGCCTTGATCTTCACTTGCGATAATGAACTGGACTTATCCGCTAATATCTTGATCGGCCGTTTATAGCAATATAACGAATACAGGATATCCATCAAACGACTATTATCCACCGTCTCCAAGGCGACAACCAGCTCATCTACCTTTTTCTCCTCTACGATCGCTGGCAAGGATTCCAAGTTGGATTCAGAGACAAAGCCGACGATATTATAACCCAACCCATACAGGTCGTCGGCAATACAGGCCGCCTTCTTCCCCGCCCCGATCATCAATACGTTCAACGCCCATTCCCTACATTTTATCTTCCGCAACCCGGCCTGCGTAATCAATAACCGGAGAACATACGTCAAGGCAAACTGCAATCCCCATAAGGAGAAAAACATATCATAATACACATGATAGGAACGGGGCAAGTCGTTCAGCACTAAGGCAAAAAACAAGATCACGACACCAATCGACACGCTCCCAAGAGTAGAGAATAACTCGGTAAGCCTCGACTTACCGAAGGGCTTATTATAATAACCGGAAAACCAATATAATACGAACCAGAAAAGCGGGATCAACAACTGCCCCTTCAACGAGGGGATATGCAGCAAAAAAGCCCCGACGGTATCAAACCCTTCATACACCGCCACCTCCTCATAGCGTATTAGGTTAAATAATAACCAGACTGCCGACGACGCAATAAAATCCGAGACAATATATTTTCCGGCTTGTACGCTTTTCTTCATCCTTATCTAATTACCTGCACAAGTCCACCGGCTCCTAGCTTGATAATACCGGACGGAGCGACCTTGCTCATATCATCCTGACGATAACTCACAATATAATCCACACCCTCCTTGATCACCTCCGATACCTCGCTGAAATTAGCGGGTGCAGGCTCGCCACTAACATTGGCGGAAGTAGAGACCAAAGGTTTACGGAAGCGCTCGCACAATTTCTTGGAGAACTCCTCGTTCGTGATGCGGATACCTACGCTACCATCGGCACCCAATAGATTTGTCGCCAAATTCTTGGCACTTGAGTAAATGATGGTCAACGGCTTATCAGACACGCTAATCAAGTCCCAAGCAATATCGGGAACATCCGACACGTACCTATCCAATTTAGCCTCGTTGTCCATTAAGACCAGCATAGCCTTATTGTCTGCCCTTCGCTTTAGCTCGTACACTCTTTGTACGGCTTTTTCATTGGTAGCGTCGCAACCAATTCCCCAGATAGTGTCTGTAGGATAAAGTATTATGCCGCCTGCAGCCATTACTTCGCAAGCTTTTTTAATATCTTCCGTCATTGTTTTTTATAATATTTAGGCAAATGTACGAATCATTCTCCTACTTCAAAAAAATAATAACAAAAAAACTATTTTCTTTAAGCCATACCGGATATACCATATTTAATTTCTAACTTTACGGGATGAAATATATTGCGGAAATCTCGCCTTTGTCATACGGTAGATTAAGGATGACAAGGTATCCGTAGTATCAGGCAAGCAAAAAAGAAAAAAAACAATATATAATGATTAACAAATGGAACTTTCAAACCCCATCAGAAGAAGAGTTACATAAGAGAGACCAACTGGTGGCAGAATTGGGATTCAGCCCGGAAATCTGTCTCTTACTCGTTCAACGAGGTATCACTTCGATCGAAGAGGCGAAGAAATTCTTTAAACCCAGCTTGAACGATTTACACGATCCATTCCTTTTGCCGGATATGGATAAGGCGGTGAGACGCTTGAACAAAGCTTTGGGGAATAAAGAAAAGATTTTGATCTACGGCGATTACGATGTGGATGGAACGACGGCGGTATCGCTCGTCTTCAAGTATTTAAGACCTTACTCGTCTACCTTGGATTTCTATATCCCGGACCGGTACGACGAGGGGTACGGTATCTCTTACAAGGGCATCGATTATGCCGCCGAGAACGGCGTATCGTTGGTTATCTCGCTGGATTGCGGTATCAAGGCGATCGAGAAGATCGAATACGCCAAGGAGAAAGGTATCGACTTTATTATCTGCGACCACCATATGCCGGACGCCACTTTGCCGGACGCTGTCGCCGTGTTGGATGCCAAACGCTCGGATTCTATCTATCCGTATGAGCATTTATCGGGTTGCGGAGTGGGATTCAAGTTCATGCAGGCATTCGCCAAGAGTAATAATTTCCCGTTCTCGGATCTGGAGAAGTTGCTGGAGCTGACGGCGGTCAGTATCGCCTCGGATATCGTTCCGATTACGGGAGAGAACCGCATCCTCGCCTATTACGGGCTGAAGCAATTGAACAGCAACCCCAGCCTCGGATTGAAAGGGATTATCGATATCTGCGGATTGACCGGAAAAGAGATTACGATCAGTGATATCGTCTTCAAGATCGGTCCCCGTATCAATGCCTCCGGCCGTATGATGAACGGGAAGGAGGCGGTGGAACTGCTACTGTCTAAGGATAGCACCAGCGCCCGGGAGAAGAGCGAGAGCATCAACCAATACAATGAGGAACGTCGGGAATTGGACAAGAAAATCACCGACGAGGCAAACGCTGTCATCGACGAAGTGGAGAACATGGATGACCGGAAGGCGATCGTAGTGTATAACCCGGGATGGCACAAAGGCGTGATCGGTATTGTAGCGTCCCGATTGACCGAGAAGTATTACCGTCCGGCGGTCGTTCTTACCAAATCGTCCGAGTTGATCACCGGATCGGCACGTTCCGTAACGGGTTTCGATATTTACAAGGCGATAGAGAGTTGCCGGGATTTATTGGAGAATTTCGGAGGGCATACCTACGCCGCCGGACTTTCCCTTCGGGAAGAAAACCTAGAGGCATTCACCGAGCGTTTCTTGAAAATCGCCTCCGAGGAGATCATACCGGAACAGATGATCCCACAGATCGATATCGACGCTATCTTGGATTTGAAAGAGATCAACCAGAAGTTCGTGAACGATTTGAAGAAGATGAGTCCCTTCGGACCGGATAACCAGAAACCCGTATTCTGCTCGCTTGGCGTAAAGGACTACGGCACCAGCAAGCTCGTGGGTAAGGAACTGGAGCATCTCAAGCTGGAATTGATTGACGGAAACTCAAGTACCCCTATGCACGCCATCGCTTTCGGCATGCACAGGCACAATGACCATATCAAGAGTATGAAGCCTTTCAACATCTGCTACACGGTGGAGGAGAATACCTACAACGGAAACACATCTATCCAGCTGATGATCAAAGACATCAAACCCGACGACACATGAGGAGGACAGGTGGACGTCTACCATAAGATATTAGAGAAGTATTGGGGATACCCTGCTTTTCGCCCCTTACAGGAGGATATTATTCATTCCGTCTGTGCCGGAAAAGATACGCTCGGGCTGATGCCTACGGGTGGTGGTAAATCCATAACCTTCCAGGTGCCGGCCTTGGCTATGGAGGGGATTTGTATTGTTGTCACTCCCTTGATTGCCTTGATGAAAGACCAAGTGGAGAACTTACGCCGGGTCGGTATTAAGGCTACAGCCGTTTATTCGGGCATGAGCCGGCAAGAGATTATCACGCAACTGGAGAATTGCATCTTCGGGGGGTATAAGTTCTTATATGTCTCCCCGGAGCGGCTTAGTACGGATATTTTCCGGATCAAGATGGGGTCCATGCAGGTTTGTCTGCTAGTGATCGACGAGAGTCACTGTATCTCGCAATGGGGATACGATTTCCGTCCTTCTTACCTCAATATCGCTGAGATCCGGGACTTATTGCCGGATGTCCCTGTATTGGCCTTAACCGCCACGGCTACCCCGGAAGTGGTAAATGACATACAAGAGCGCCTGCGGTTCAAGGAGAAGAACGTATTCCAAAAGAGCTTCGCTCGCAAGAATCTGGCTTATATTGTCCGAAAGACGGAAGATAAGTTAAATACACTCGTTTATATATTAGGAAAAGTTCCGGGTACGGCCATCGTATATGTCCGCAACCGGAAACGCACCAAAGAGATCGCCGTCATGCTACAACAGGCGGGTATCTCCGCTGATTTCTTCCATGCCGGGTTAAACCGTGACGAGAAAGAGTTACGTCAGGCCCGCTGGAAAAACAACGAGTGCCGGGTAATCGTATCGACCAACGCTTTTGGTATGGGCATCGATAAGCCGGACGTGCGATTGGTCGTGCATATGGATATGCCGGGATCGTTGGAAGAATATTATCAAGAGGCCGGACGCGGGGGGCGTGATGAGAAAAAAGCGTTCGCCGTGGCTCTTTGTTCCTCCACGGATAGTGCCAAGCTAAAGAAACGGCTGGCGGATGAGTTCCCGGACAAGGAGTTTATCTACCGGGTCTACGAGGCATTGGGTAATTATTACCAGATTGCCGTGGGGTACGGGCTAGATACGGTACACGATTTCTCGTTAACGGATTTCTGTTCCGCTTATAAGTTCTCTTTATTGCAAGCGCATCATGCCTTGAAGATCCTTGGGCTATCTGGTTATATCGAGTATACGGAGGAGATGGACAGCGCCTCCCGTCTGATGTTCACGGCTACCCGTGACGAGCTTTACAGGTACTTAAATGAGAACAAGCGTACGGATGAGGTGATCCAGACGATCTTGCGCTCTTACACCGGGCTGTTCGCAGATTATGTTTATATCGATGAGAGCGTAATCGCTACCCGTGCGAGAGTGACGCCTCACGAGGTGTATGAGATTTTGGTAGGTTTATCCAGATACCGGATCGTAAACTACATCCCGCATAAGAAAACGCCGTTGATTATCTATACCCAGACCCGGGAGGAACAGCGGTACCTATCCATACCCCGCTCGGCGTATGAGGAACGCAAGGTACGCTTCGGAAAACGGATCAAGAAGGTGCTGGAATATATTAACGAGGAACGGGTATGCCGTAGCCGCATGCTCCTATCCTATTTCGGCGAGGAAGATTCCGCCCCTTGTGGCTGTTGCGACGTATGCCTATCGAAGCATGAATCACAACTTATGAATTGGGAATTCAACGCTATCCGGGAAAGTCTCGTAAAGGTATTGGCCGGGGAATCCCCTATCCCCGTGAAAGAACTTATTGAGAAATTACCTTTCCCTCAAGAGAAAAGCCTCACGGCCATCCGCTTTCTGGCGGATCAAGATCTCCGATTCACATTAAGCGACGGCTATCTATCGCACGAGGATTCAGCAAAATAGCACGATGCCCATCGTAAGCTCCTTAGAATGCCCATCGTAAGCTCCTTAGAATGCCCATTGTTAGCTTGCTAGAATGCCCATCATAAGGAGCTTACAATGGGCATTCTAATAAACCAAGTATCACCGCTTATAATTACTCCGATTAGATACTTGTTTTTCCGTCGGGAAATCAGCGGGAACCTTTTGGGTTACCTTGCCGGTAGCGGCCCATTCCGCACCTCTTAACAAGGTGATCTGGAAGCCGGCGCATTGCATAGCCGGGCAATTCTCTACCGTTTCCCCCGCATGCCCTAACATCGTATGGAATATACGGGCATTCCCATAATCAACCGTAAAGATCAACGGCTCTTCACGGCCGGAGCCTCCGGTCTCCTTGTCCGAATAAGCCGTATACAAGCAATCTTTTATATTTCCCGGGCCACGCATACGATCATATAACTCATCCTGCGCATGTTTCCATTTATTCGGCAGCCCCTTCATGATCGGATGCTCATGGTTCCGGGCATTCAGCACATACTCATGTTGCTTGCCATGAGAGCCACCCACGCCCGCCGAACTATCCTTTACCAACTTTCTATCGCTCCAATATACATAGGGGCCCGCTTTCTCATCCCGGTTCTCCCAACCGCCCAAGGCACAAATCATATTGTATTCCGGCCAGTTCACGAAGGCGTTATCAGCGGCATGATAGACCACGACACCACCTCCTCCTCGCACATACTCCAAGAAACGACGGTTGGTTTCCTCCGGCCAAGCATCCCCATTATAATCCAGCACCACCAACTCGTAAGGACTGAAATCCAAGACAAAGCCGGACATATCCTTCCCTGCCTCCGGAGAAATAGCGAAATCCACGGAGAAACGTCCCGAGTTCTCCAATATCTGTTTAAGTACCACATGGCTCACCTGCCAATTATGGTTATTCTGTCCCGTTATTAATAACGTCTTGATCGGCTTACGGGCCGACATGCCACATACAACCAGTAAAGCGGCAAAAAGGAAAACTATCTTCCTACAACATACATGTCTCATGGTATAAATCAGATTTAAGTAAACGATAAATTATCCGTCTTTATTTATCATAACAAAGAGAAGCCGCACCGAATAGCCCCGGATTCTCTAACTTAGAGAAACGTATCTTCAGGTTCTTAATAGAGTTCGGATAAGCGAAATCTTTCAAGTCCTCATACATGCTCTCTTCAAACAACTCATGGGCGGCGGTCACCGAGCCTCCAAAGACGATCATCTCCGGATCCACCGTCAATACAACGATCTTAATAGCGGCGGCCACATGTACACCCAACCTCCGGTAAGCCTCCAGCGCCTGCTCGTCCTTCCGCATTGCACGGGTGTACATCTCCTTCCCATCCACGCCCCATACGTTCATGAAATAGGAACCGCTACAGAAATATTCCAAGATCTGTCCTTGGTAGGGAATCATGCCAAACTCTCCCGAGCCACAATTAGCGTCGGTCAGCAGCTTGCCTTTCTGGATAATTCCACCCCCCAAACCCGTACCCAAGGTGAGGCCCACGAAGTTATCAACCGTCTTTCCTTCGCCAAAGATACGCTCACCCAAAGCGAAGCAATTCGCATCGTTATCCACATAAACCGGCACGGAGAAGCGAGCCTCCAAGATCTCCTTCAAATGTACCTCCTCCCAATGCGGGATATTCACCACGTTATATACGATCCCCTTCTCACGATCCACCACGCTCGGCACACCGATACCGATAGCTACCACAGTCTCGTCCCACACGGAACGGATCACCTCTATCAAAGCTTCCAATGTCTCCCCGTAATCCGCAGCGTCCTTGGGAGTCGGGGCACTCCCCTGAGCCACTAATCGATCCCCTACGATACGGCCGGCACGCATATTCGTCCCCCCTAAATCCACTCCGATATAAGCGTTTTTCTTCTCTACACTCATTCTTTCCACGATATTAAATTAGATTATACTCCCACAAAGCTAACAAAAAAGGCAATGCTACGAATAACATTGCCTTTTAAACTGAATAAATTTAATACATCTATGCTTTTTATTTTCGCCAGCGTCAACTCCATCCAGCACGTATACCAACATCGACTCATGCCTATGTTCGCATAGGCCAACGTCGATATACGTATAAGGCAGTGTCGGTATACGTGTAAAACGGCACCATTATAACTACCGCATCAAGCGAAGAACAAGATCAATAATTGTGCCGTAAGCACCCGCAAGAACATGGTTAACGGATATACCGTGGCGTAACCTACGGAAGGAGCGTCGTTTCCAGCCGTAGCGTTCGAGTAAGCCAAAGCGGGTGGATCCGTCGTACTACCAGCGATCAAGCCCATTAAGGTGAAATAATTGATCTTATAGAAATAGCGGCCTACACAACCTATGATCAGCAAAGGAATCGTCGTGATAATGAAACCGTAACCGATCCAAGCGAATCCACCATTGTTCACGATCGTATCCACAAAACCATCGCCGGCACTGATACCCACACAAGCGAGGAAGAGAGTGATACCGATCTCACGCAACATCAAGTTTGCGCTCTGGGTCGTATAGGTAACCAACTTATAGTGGTAACCAAAACGGCTAATCAAGATCGCTACGATCAACGGACCTCCCGCCAAACCTAATTTAACTGGTTGCGGAATACCCGGGAACGTGATCGGAATACTACCCAAGACAATACCGAGAGCAATGCCAATAAAGATCGTGATCAAGTTCGGCTCGTTCAAACGTTTCATGGAGTTACCCAATACCTTCTCTACGTTAGACACGGCCGTCTCGGTACCTACCACATTCACACGGTCGCCCACCTGTAACGTCAAACCTGGCGTAGCTACCAAGTCCACGCCCGCACGGTTGATACGGGTGATATTGATACCGTATAACTTGCGTAATTTCAATTGTCCCAGCTTCTTGCCATTCAAATCCGGTTTTGTAATCAAGATACGTCGGTTGATAAACTGGCTTTCCATACGAATCCATTGCTTACGCTCCATGTCAATCTCCTCGCCGATGAATGTCTTTACGGAATCGGCATCTTGATCGGTCGTAATCACGAAAATCTTATCATCCTCATGCAAGATCGTACTGGCAGAAGCGATCTCGATCTGCTTGTTATCATTACGCCATACACGGGAGATCACGAAATCCAGATGATCCATCAAACCGGATAACTCCCCTACCGTCTTACCGAAAACCGCTGGGTTCTTTACGACCAGCGAGATCGGTTTCGCCTCATTCGTATGCGAGGCATCCTCCTTATTCAAATCGTCATTCTCCTTATCGAAATTCACACGGAATACGTAACGTACGAAAATGATCGAAAGAATAATACCGATCACGCCCAGCGGATAAGCCACGGCGTAACCCAAGGCGATCGTATTATCAGAAACCCCGTACATATCGGAATAAGCCTGCTGAGCCGCACCCAATCCCGGAGTATTCGTCACCGCACCCGATAAAATACCCACCATCGTAGGCATCGGAATACCTGTCACGAAATGCAATACTAAAGCCGTAGCCACGCCAAGGAAGACAATTCCACAGGCAAGCATATTCAACGTGATCCCCCCCTGCTTAAACGACGAGAAGAACCCCGGCCCTACTTGCATACCTACCGAATAAACAAATAAGATCAATCCAAATTCCTTAAAGAAATGAATCACATTGTGGTTAACCGTAAACCCGAAATGCCCTAAAATAATACCAACAAACAACACCAAGGTAATCCCAAGCGAAATCCCAAATACCTTTATCTTTCCTAACTGGATGCCGGCGGCAATCACGAAAGATAGTAAAAGAATGGAGTGCCCGATACCTTCTCCCCATAATAAATCGTTTATCCAATCCATGCCAAAATCTTTAAAAATCTTATTACCTATTAATAAAGACGCGAAGTTAGGCATTTACTTTGTGTTTTACAACATAACGCCTATATTTACCTTTCAAATTAAAATTTCATGAAAAAGATCTATTATATTTTATCAGCACTATTCCTATGCTTGACAGCCACCTCTGCGCAAGAAGCGGGAAAGACAATCGTGATTAAAACCAACGTAGGTACGATGAAAGCCATCCTGTACAATGATGTGCCTAATCACACCCGTACTTTCATCGAACGGGCGAAACGGGGGGATTTCAACGGGACCTTATTCACCCGTGTCCTGCCGGAGTTTATGATCCAAGGAGGAGCCCCGGATTCCAAGAACGCTCCCGCCGGTGCCAAATGCGGCTTTGGCGATCCTTCCGCCGAGATCCCGCCCGAAATCAACAAGAAATATTTTCATAAAAAAGGAGCCTTGGCCGCTCCCCGTCAACCAGACGATATCAACCCGCAAAAGAAATCGGATATATCGCAATTCTTTATCGTGCAGGGGAAGGTCTACCGGGAAACCGAACTGGATACATTAGAGCGTACCGCCAACTACCCGACCCGGCAAAAGGCCCTGAAGGAGTTTTACACACCGGTCCGTGCGGAGCTGAATATGATAAAGATGAGTAATAAACGGGAATACCAGAAGCGATTGAGAGTAATTAACGCACAGATAGATTCCGTTATTCAAGCGACTCCCGGACATTTGCTATTTACGGATGAGCAACGGAAGGCTTATACCACCGTAGGCGGTTGCCATCATTTGGATGGCACCTATACGATCTTCGGAGAGCTGACAGAGGGTTTCGACATTTTGGATCAGATCGCCACCCAGCCGAAAGACCAGAATGACCGTCCGAAGAAAGACATCCGCATCCAAAGTATAACGATCGAATAATTCACCCTATAAACCCATACATTATGTTAAAAAGAGACTTGATAATGGTACAGATTGAGGAACTAGGCAAGATGATCACCCAGATAGCCCTCAATCGTAACTCGAATGACGGGGCACACAAAAATCTGGAGTTGATCCAAGCCGCTTATACGGCCTTGCGATTGAATAGAGACTTCTTGCTCACTACCTCGCTGGATGATATCCGCAGGTTTCTGGACTGTGAGGATTCGTGTGGCTTGTATCGCATGGATATAGCGGCAAAGACCCTCATCGAGGAAAGCTATCAGCTACCAGATCCCGACAAGAAACGGGTTTTACATCGGGCGAAAGAACTGCTGGAATATATCCAACGCAACGACACTACGTTCTCGTTGGAACGAGTGGCGTTGCTGGAAGAGATCAATAACTATTGAATAGATTGCTGCGGATCGGTGGTAGGGCCTTCCACGACTAGAAGGCCATTCTCATCAATTCGCATTTTATCGATAAATACGACCCGCTCATCCCCGGTCTTCTGAGTACGCCCGTGGTAAACGCAATACATTTGTTTTCCGTCCTTCGACCAAGTAACGCTATTATGTCCGGTACCCGTCACGATACCACCTTTTTCCACATTCTTCTCCAATACCGGATTATTAGATGCTTTCTCAAACGGTCCTAACGGATGTTCGGACACGGCATATCCCACCGCATAATTCGCCCCGCCGAAATAATTAGCGGAATACATCATATAATACAACCCGTTGTGACGTAGCATGAAAGAACCTTCCGTCCAACGACGTCCGACCTCCCCTTGGGTAACCGAGCGACTTTCCCACTCACTTTGCGCATCATCCAATTTTACGGGTGGACGCAGCAGAAGTACGGGTTCCCCAATCACGTGCGTAAGATCCGGAGCGACTTCCACCCCGTAAATCCAACTTTCCTCAACGGAGTCGAACATGCCTTTCTTCTTTGCCTCATCGGCGATCTCGCTTTCTACCGGATGCTTATAGCAACAACGGGAATAATAGAGATAGGTACGGCCATCCTCATCCTCGATCAAGTTTCCGTCGATAACAGGATATCCCGGATCGAATAAAGGCCCATCGGCCAATTCCTTAAATGGTCCGGTCGGCTTATCCGACACAGCTACGCCGATACGGAAATTTTCCTCCTCGTGAGTCGGATTATTCCGCCAATCCGCACTGAAGAACATATAGAACTTCCCGTCACGTTCGTACACTTCCGGTGCCCAGAAATTAGCGATCGCCCAAGAATCGGGCGTATTGCCCCGATAAACTTGCCCTTCCGCTTTCCAATGGATTAAATCATCGGAAGAATAGGCGCAAAAACCGTCTATAGCACCGGCCCCCGTACCATACATATAATAACGTCCGTCCGAGGCCAACAATACGTATGGATCACCAAACTGGACTGACAAAGGGTTACTGTACGTTAATTCCAGTGCTTCCGCAGTAGACTTTTTTCCCGTACACCCCACATTCAAATACATAAGAACTCCCAGACAAAGGGATATTCCTATTTTCATACTACTTTTCATTTTTCTTATTTATTGGATTCAAAATTATACACTCCTTCCGCACAACGTTCCCCATCGATGGCGGCAGATACGATTCCTCCCGCATAACCGGCTCCCTCACCGCAAGGGAAAAGACCTTTTACCGTGACATGTTGATAAGTCTCCCGATCACGGAAGATACGGACCGGAGCAGATGTACGGGTCTCTACACCAATCATGGTTGCCTCGTTCGTCAAGAAGCCTCTAGAGACCTTACCGAAATAACGGAAACCTTCACGAAGGCGACTGGTCACGAATTCCGGCATCCAAAAATGCAACGGAGAGGCCAGCAGACCCGGCGTATACGAGGAAACCGGTAAATCGAATGAGTTCTTCTTCCGCATGAAATCATCCATACGCTGGGCGGGGGCCGTTTGCTTCATGCCTCCATTCAACCAACAGACCTCTTCCAGACGTTCCTGAAAGGCCATCAACGCTAATGGGGAATCCGCACCCACCTTCTCGCCATTCCGAAGATAAAGCTCCTCCTGCCCTACCAGTTCGGAATAATCCTCCGGACGGATCTCTACCACCATCCCTGAGTTAGACCAGCGGGAACCTCGGTTGGAAGGTGACATTCCATTCACTACAACCTGCTTAGGTCCGCTCGCCGCAGGAACCACGAAACCTCCCGGGCACATGCAGAAGGAATAGACGCCTCGATTATTCGCTTGCGTCACAAAGCTATACTCCGCCGCAGGAAGATATTTCCCACGACCTTCCTTCCGATGATACTGAATTTGGTCGATCAATTCCTGAGGGTGTTCCAGACGAACACCGACCGCAATACCCTTCGCCTCGATCAGTATCTGGCGTTCGTATAAATAGTTATAGACATCACGGGCGGAATGGCCAGTCGCCAAGATAACAGGCCCATAAAAATTCTTTCCCGTATTTGTCTCGATGCCAATCACCTCGTTCTTTTTCATGATAAAAGCATCCATACGGGTCTCAAAATACACCTCACCTCCACATCGCTTGATTTGCTCCCGGATATTCTCGATCACATGCGGGAGCTTATCGGTTCCGATATGCGGATGGGCATCCGCCAAGATAGAGGAACTGGCCCCAAATTGGCAGAAGATATTCAATATCTTATCTACCGAGCCTCTTTTCTTGCTACGGGTATACAGCTTTCCATCAGAATAAGCACCGGCACCACCCTCACCGAAACTATAATTTGACTCTCCGTCCACCTTATGCTCACGACTGATCAAGGCGATATCTTTCTTGCGTTCCCTCACGTTCTTACCTCGCTCAACGATGATAGGGCGCAAGCCTAGCTCTATCAAGCGCAAGGCAGCGAACAGACCTCCCGGACCGGCTCCTACGACGATTACAGTTTTCCCTGCCGAGACATCTTTATACTCTATTGATTGATATTCCGGCTCGCTGGGCATCTCGTTCATAAAAACACGCAGTTTCACGTTGACAAATATCGTTCGCTGGCGTGCGTCTATCGAACGTTTCAATACACGTACGGCCCGGATATTTTTCGGTGCCTCACCTGTCTCACGGGCTACTACTTGCCTTAACGATTGCTCATTAACAGCTTCTTCCGGCAATATCCGGAGTTGTAATTCTTTTATCATTGTTTATTATATATTAACCGAATAGTTGCCGAAAGGCTTCCTCCACTTTCTTTACCTGTACGATTTGGATCTTGCTCTTCGCCGTATCGAAACCTTTTAGATTATTATGCGGAATGATAATCCGGGAGAAACCCAGCTTCTCCGCCTCCAAAATACGTTGCTCAATACGGTTGACCGGACGGATCTCTCCGGACAAGCCTACCTCTCCGGCCATACAAATACCCGGCTCGATGCTGATATCCAAGCTAGAGGAAAGGATGGAACTGATTACCGCCAAATCGATAGCCGGATCATTCACTTTCAAACCTCCGGCGATATTCAGGAAAACATCTTTCTGGATCAACTTGAAACCCGCCCTTTTCTCCAATACCGCCAATAACATATTCATTCGGCGTAAATCGAATCCGGTGGCGCTACGTTGCGGCGTACCGTAAACCGCCGAGCTAACCAAGGCTTGCGTCTCGATCAAGAAAGGACGTACCCCCTCGATAGCGGCGGCGATGGCGACACCGCTCAGTCCCTCATGATTCTGGGTTAATAATAACTCGGATGGATTGCTGACCTCACGAAGCCCGTTCTGGCGCATCTCGTAAATCCCTAGTTCCGCCGTACTGCCGAAACGGTTCTTGATGCTCCGCAAGATACGATACATATAATGCTGATCGCCCTCAAACTGCAACACCGTATCCACGATATGCTCCAATACCTTCGGACCGGCGATACTGCCTTCCTTATTGATATGGCCGATCAATAAGACCGGGACACCGCTTTCCTTGGCGTATTTCAAGATAGCGGCGCTACACTCGCGTACTTGGGAAACACTGCCGGGGGAAGATTCCACGACTTCCGTAAAGATAGTTTGTATGGAATCTATGATCATCAAGTCCGGCTGGATATTGGCAGCTTGCGTAAAAATCTGTTCCAGATGTGTCTCGCATAGGATGAAACAGTTCGGATTATCATGCGACAATCGATCCGCTCGGAGTTTCAACTGGCGGCTACTCTCCTCACCCGAGACATATAGGGTTTTCAAGCCTGTCAAGCCCAACACAGTTTGCAAGACCAAAGTGGATTTACCGATTCCTGGCTCTCCACCAATCAAGACCAAAGAGCCCCTCACCAAGCCTCCGCCGAGTACCCTGTTTAATTCATCATCTTTTAAATCAATACGGGGCTCCTCTTCCGTCGTTATATCACGCAATAACACTGGACGAATCTTATTGCCCTCCATATTACCGGGAACCGGCCACTTCATGGCAGGCTCCTTTGTTACGATTTCCTCTACATAGGTGTTCCATTCCCCACAATTCGGGCATTTACCCAGCCATTTCGGGGAATCAGCACCACAATTAGAGCAGACATATACCGTTTTTGTTTTCGCCATTCTATCCTGAATTTGGCGTAAAGATACAAAAAACTACTTTTCCCCTACCACAACGATCTTCTTTCCGATACCGTAACCCTTCTTAATGTCCGGGCTCCCCTTCTCCTTATACAAGAATCCGCGGAACATACCACCACTGTTATAAGGCATGGCGATATTTCCTAGTTTATCCACGGCGATCAAGCCGCCGTTGCCGGCGTTCGTATTCAATTCCGTATGGATGATATAATCCGCCGCTTTCTCTACGCTTTCCTTAAGGTATTTATAGCGGGCACACACATCGAACGCTACCGCATGACGGATAAAATACTCTCCATGCCCCGTACAGGAGACAGCGCAACTGTTATTATCCGCATACGTTCCCGCCCCGACCACGGGCGAATCACCGATACGCCCCCAACGTTTCTTGAACATACCGCCGGTACTGGTCCCGGCCGTTAAGTTTCCTTGTTTATCCAGAACGACACAGCCTACCGTACCGTTCTTCTTACTTTCTTGCTTTAACTTCTCGATCCACTCCATCGTCTTGGGCGTAGCGAAATACATATTGTCTTCTACCATTTCCAAGCCTTGTTCCTTGGCGAACTCCTCAGCACCGGCTCCGCTCAGCATGACATGCGGAGATTTTGTCTTTACGGCATAGGCGGCATTGATCGGATGCTTCACGTGTTTTAGGCCAGCTACAGCGCCTGCGCTTAAATCCTTGCCTTCCATGATGGAAGCGTCCAACTCGAAAGTCCCCTCCGCCGTACAGGTAGCACCAATTCCGGCGTTAAACAACGGATTTCCCTCGAAGTAATTAATGACGGCCATAACCGCCTCCGGTCCCTCGCCTCCCGCCGACAAAACTTTATCTCCAATCATTAAAGCGGAGTCCAATGCGGCGTAATATTGAGCCGACTTAACCGGATCTTCCTCCAATCCGGCCATCGCCCCCGCACCACCATGTACCACGATTACATACTCCCGATCTTGCGCAAAAGCAATGGATGACACCATCAAAGCCGTCAAGGCTATCATTTGTTTTAACATGCTATTATATTTAGTCATTTATACAATGTTCAAAAATAGAACAAATATCTGAATTATCTTAGAGGCATAGGCTTATTTCCCGATTTTTATCCGTACATTTACCTCGAACGGTAATCTCTTAAATAATAACATTATGGAAGAATACATCGATTCTATCATAAGAGTGGGAAAGATATTGATCGGAAGCATAATGGTCGTGTTCGTACTCTGGTACATCGCAAAGGATATTGTCAAGGCTTATGGGAAAGATTTGCATGAGCCGGATTAAAAAAGTGCCGTGGCGATATGACCACGGCACTTCTCTTCATTATATCATAGAGAGCTGTTTCATTCGTTCGTATACCATACCGGTCCCGGCTGGCTGCCCATGACGAACTCCAATGTCGCCCCGCTCATGATTTGCTCGTGGGTGATATAACTCTTATCATAAGGTTGTCCGTTCAGCTTCACGGATTGGATATAAATATTCTCCGCAGAGACCTCGGGAGCCAAAACCGTAAAGGTCTTGCCATTACCTACATGCATCTTCACTTCCGGGAACAACGGGAAGCCGATCTCATATTGGCCACTGATCGGATCAACCGGGTAGAATCCCATGGAGCTAAACACAAACCATGCGGACATCTGCCCACAGTCCTCATTACCACAAATACCGTCCGGGGCATTCAGATACAAGTCATGTAATACCTGAGCCACGTATTTCTGGGTCTTCCAAGGCTGGCCGACCTTATTATATAAGTAGATCACATGATGGCTCGGCTCATTTCCATGCGCATATTGACCAATCATGCCTGTACTAAAGATAGGCAATTCCTCATCCGATTTGGGGACATAGGTAAACATACTATCCAATTTCTCGGCGAAACGTTCCTTACTTCCTACCAATCCGATCAAACCGTCCAGATCTTGCGGCACGGACCAGAAATATTGCCAACCATTGCTCTCGCAAATATCTTCCGTATAATCATCGGGGCTGAAATTAGCGGCAAAGTTTCCTTTCTCATCACGAGGCTGCATAAAGGAAGTAGCCGGATTGTACACATTATGATAATTCTGTGAACGTTTAAAGAATTCGTCGGCGATCTCTTTCTTACCCATCTTCTCGGCCATCTTAGCGATGCAATAATCATCGTAGGCATACTCCAAGGTCTTCGATAAAGACCAGTTCTCCCATTTTTTCGGATCGCTATAAGCCGGTACGTAGCCCAACTTCTTATAATCGCCGATACCCCGATAGTCATCCCGGTTGGCTGTCGCTATACAAGCCTCCAGCGCTTTCTCGGCATTGAAATCACCGATACCTTTCAGATAAGCGTCTACGATAACGGGCACCGCATGATAACCGATCATCATATTCGTTTCCCAGCCATAAAGGTTCCATAAAGGCAAAGCCCCGTTCTGCTCATAGAACTTCAAGAAACCCTTGATCATATCATTCGCCCGTTCCGGCTCCGTATACGTAAACAACGGATGGGAGGCACGGTAGGTATCCCATAAAGAGAAAGTAGAGTAATTCGTCCATCCGTCCGCTTTATGGATTTGCTGATCTGGGCCGTAATAAGAACCATCCACGTCGCTATAGATCGTCGGGGCGATCATGGAATGATACAAGGCCGTATAGAATTTCACCATATCGTCCGTATTCCGGCTCTTCACCTCAATCTTGGAAAGCTGTCGGTTCCAATTCGCGCTAGCCTGCGCTTGATAGTAATCGAAATCATCCTTCGGGACTTCCGCACGCAAATTCTTTCCCGCTCCCTCCATGCTGACACCAGAGATTCCGGTCGTGACAAGGATTTCCTCATCCTTCTTCGTATTGAAATCGAAACGGGCCACATAGGCCGTACCGATCCAACCTTTTTCCTTGGTCACGATAGAAGTCGTATCCATATGACAAGCCACGAAAGGCTTAGAAAAACGGGTCTCGAAATAAACATGCTGCAAGGGAGACCAGCCTTGGGATAGGCGGTATCCACGGATCGTCGTAGAGTCTACCACCTCGATCTTGGAATCCAAGGTAAAGTCCCAATTCATCGCCTTCTTCAAGTTCAAGAATACCGAAGCCTCGGCCTCCGGGAAGGTATACCGCTGGATACCGCAACGCTCGGTAGCCGTAAGTTCCACGTTAATGTTATAATCCTTCAGCAATACCCGGTAATATCCTGCGGAAGCCACCTCGTCATTATGCGAGAACGTGGAATAGATTCCTAACGGCGCCGGGGCCTCTTTATAAGGACGGGTCACGGGCATAAAAGAGATATCGTATAAATCGCCGGCTCCCGTACCGGAAAGATGCGTATGGCTAAAGCCGGCGATTGTCGTATCCGGGTAAAAATACCCCGAGATGCGATCCCAACCCGGCAAGCCGTTGTCCGGACTCAATTGTACCATACCAAAAGGGACTTGGGCTCCCGGGTAAGTATTGCCAGTAAAATCCGTACCGATCATGGGATTCACATACTGTGAATAATCCACCTCCTGTTTCTTTTCAGGCGTGCAGGCCACGAGTGCCAGCAAAGAGACCGCCAATATAGACATGTGCTTCATGTTATGCAATTCGTTTTGAGTTTGAGCAAACATACATAAATTATTTCGAAAGAGAAACTGTTTATGACAAAAAAGACGTAGCCCTTAAACAGAGTTACGTCTTTTTTCTATTACGTTTATAACTTTCGGGATTTATTCCTCATTTTTACCTCCCTCATTCTCCTCGTCTTCTTCCTTTGGGGCTTTCTTCACGAAGAACGCACTCAACTCATACAAACCGTAGAGCGGTAAGAATACGATACTTAACGTAAACGGATCACTACTTGGAGTGATGAACGCTGCACCAACTAACAGACCGACAACAGCATGCCGTCTGTATTTATGGAAGAACGAGCGGTTTAGCAACCCTATCTGAGATAATAGCCAAGATACCAATGGCATCTCAAATACGATTCCCATCACGAATATCAGCATTAAGAAGTTATCCATATAAGAATCAAGGGATACCTGTTCCGTAATGGCAGCACTCAACTCGTAAGTCGCCAAGAAACGTAGTGTCATCGGGAACACCAAGAAATAGCCAACCGAGCATCCGATAAAGAACATAATGGTTCCGAACAGGAATACCCAACGTACATTTTTCTTCTCATTCTCATAGAGAGCCGGACTTACGAACTTCCAGATCTCCCACATCAAATAGGGGAAGGTCAATAATAACGCCAACCAAAAAGAACTTGTCATATGGGTGAAGAACTGGGAAGCCAGTTTGATATTGACAATATTCACATGGAACGTATCATTACAAAAGTCCGGGAGAAAAGAAAAATGAGAACTAATCTTACACATTTCCCGATAGACGATGAAATCGGAGCTACACGGAGCCATCACGACATTATCGAACAGCCACGGCATTACCGAGAACCCGGCTATAGCAAAAACAAAGAGCGCTAAAATAGAGCGAAATAAAGTCCAACGAAGTTCTTCTAGGTGATCCCAGAATGACATTTCTTCTTGTTGCATCTTCCTCTACTTCTTTTCCGTATCGTCTAATTTGATATCGTCTTCCAATCCTTTTACACCGTCCTTGAAATT
Organism: Parabacteroides distasonis; assembly: GCF_004793765.1. Taxonomy (GTDB): domain Bacteria; phylum Bacteroidota; class Bacteroidia; order Bacteroidales; family Tannerellaceae; genus Parabacteroides; species Parabacteroides distasonis_A. The sequence continues at coordinate 65,031 of NZ_SRYM01000012.1, forward strand.
CTTCACACCCTTACCGATACCTTTCATCAGCTCAGGAATTTTCTTACCACCGAAAAGCAACAACACAACAATGGCGATGATCACGATCTCGCCTGTACCTAAATTTCCTAAAAATAGTAATTCATTCATGATATTATAATATTAGTCATTAATATTCTCGTTTCTATGGGGGCAAAGATACAATTTGTAATGAATAGTAGCCTCATTATTCCAAATTTATTACCTTTGCACCGTCTTAAAAAACTGAAATTAGAAAAAAATTAGAAAGATGAAAGCGTACGTATTTCCCGGTCAGGGGGCACAGTTCGTAGGTATGGGCAAAGACCTCTACGATAATAATCCTCTTGCTAAAGAGATGTTTGAGAAGGCTAATGAGATCCTTGGTTTCCGTATCACGGATTTAATGTTTGCCGGAACAGACAAGGATCTGAGACAAACCAAGGTTACTCAACCTGCGATCTTCTTACACTCTGTCATTCTTGCGAAAACATTAGGTGATCAATTCCAACCGGACATGACCGCCGGTCACTCATTAGGAGAATTCTCTGCCTTGGTCGCTGCCGGAGCCTTGTCTTTCGAGGATGGCTTGGTATTAGTTTCCAAACGTGCCATGGCTATGCAAAAGGCTTGCGAGGCGACTCCCTCAACAATGGCCGCAGTATTAGCCTTGCCGGATGCGACGGTTGAGGAAATCTGCGCAAGCATCAAGGACGAGGTAGTGGTTTGCGCTAACTATAATTGCCCGGGCCAATTGGTAATCTCCGGTTCTATCCCCGGTATCGATCAGGCTTGCGAGAAGTTATTGGCCGCAGGTGCTAAGCGTGCTTTGAAGTTAAAAGTAGGTGGAGCGTTCCACTCACCATTGATGGAACCGGCTCGTACGGAGTTGGCTGCTGCTATCGAGGCAACGACTATCCACAAACCGACTTGTCCGGTTTACCAGAATGTAAGCACGAAGGCTGAGACTTGCCCGGAGACAATCAAGGCCAACATGATCGCACAGTTGACCGCACCGGTACGTTGGACTCAAAGCGTACAGAACATGATCGCCGATGGCGCCACTCATTTCATCGAGCTAGGTCCGGGTGCCGTTCTTCAGGGATTGGTCAAAAAGATCAATAAGGAAATGACTACAGAAGGTATGCAATAATTTACCCTTCCATATAATATTTAGGTATAAAAGTCCGAAAAGGATGGAGGAGTATTTCCCTTGTCCTTTCCGGACTTTTTTATAGACAATAATGATTCCCACGGCGTAATCATTACTCAAGTAAATCGTACTATAATCATTATCCTCTCCCACAAGATTCGGGTTCTCATTGATCTCCTGAAAGTCATTACAGGAGGCTGGTCGGTGCGGCTCCATTCTCGAATCCGGTAGCGTTGGTATTCGTGGCAGCAACAGACTCGGGATCGATACCCGGCAAGTTATAATAGATCATCCAAAGATTGTTACCCCGGGTATACAGGTTGGAGGCTGTCTCCGAATAGATGCTACCACCGGTACGGAAGTCAATCAAGAAGCTCAAGTTAAAGCCTTTGTAAGAGAAATTATGCTCCTGCCCATCATAAGCTCCTTTCGACCGCAGTCGGCAGGGGTTTACGATGGGCATTGTTAGATGCTTATAATAACGGTCGGCACAAAGTGGTATTAGTTAAACAACTACACACTTCATCTCTTCACTATCAATTACAATATAACGTAACTAAAAGACGAGAAATCTACAGGAGAAGTTAAAACCTCATTCAAAACTAATACACAGAAATAACCCAAGGTGGAAGCATTATCCCTCACCTTGGGCTTTCATATAAATCAATGTTTAGCCCACCATAGCGGAGTAGAAATTAAATCAGCTCCACCCAATAGCTCAACAGCTTTCATATAACTATCCTTACTATTGATTTCCATATTCGCTGGATAGCGTAGACGTTCTTGATAGAATTCCCACTTACATTCTCTACAGTTAGCACGAGTAAGAGGCAACTCATTACTAGAAACATTATAATCTATTTCAACTGCCTGATTTTCAAAGAAAGGCAAACCTAAACGACGATGATCAGACCATGCCTCTAAAGGTAACCAAGGAACTTGTGCCAAGTATTTCTGTGAAATTATCTTTGTTAGCTTATCATTATTGACCGTACCATTCTTATAAATAGAGTTCTTAGGATAAGTATAAGTAACAGTCTTTTTCTCACCAGTATAACCATCTACATATTCAGCCATATAAGACTTTGCTTCCGCTGTATGATCAAAAGCGACAGAAGTACCAACACGATTATATTCCGTAGAATTTAAATAATCATTTAAAAACTCAGATACACCATGATACTCAAAACTGGCTGCTATACCTGCCTCATAATGAGATTTAGCACTACCTTGTACATTCCAACCATACAAAGCGGCTTCTGCCAATAAGAACTCGGTTTCCCACGGGCCAAACCAAACACGCTTGTTTGTACTTTCCCGATATATTTTGGATAAAGAAGGATAAGTTTTACTCGCACCTGTCAATTCACTGGTTAACGCAGAGTATTTATCCCATTTTCCTGCAACCCAAGTATTCCAAGTATATTTCACGTTCAATTCCAAATATGCTTTGCCGTTTTCTTCTACATTTCCAGTAGCAGGATCCGCCAAACGAGCCTTATCCGCCAAACCAATATTAGAGAAATAAACAGTACCATCATCATACCCTGGAATATGGAACAACTTAGTAGCACGAGGATCAATCTTTGAAGGAAGAGCATCAAAGAAATAACCTGCGGCCGGATCATTCGTAGAAACAGGCAAGTGCTTTTCCAAACGAAGGCCAAGATAAGTCCGAGCGTCTTTCAATGAGACCTCCGCCTTTATCGCCTCAGGAACTTGAAAGTCAATACCTCCCAAACCAATCATCATATTATTAATAGTAACCGAAATGGGTTGGGCATTCCAAGGACGAGACATCACACCATCAAGATCCGTCCAACCGCCTTTCTCTTGCACCTGAGCAATTTCATCTTGCGTAGTAATAAAATTATTTGTCGAAGCGGCATCTTCGAAAGCAGCCTTTGCTTTAGCCTGATCCACAGCAGATAAACGCATAGCGTAGCGTAAACGTAATGAATTCGCAAACTTTATCCATTTAGAAACATCACCATCATAAAAAGCATCCGTTTTCTCTGATGCAATAGTACTCATATCCACATTTACATCTATCTTGCCAGCGGCATCTTTCAATTCAGAGATAATAAAATCATAAATATCTCCTACACTCTTATATTCCACGATACCATCAAAAGCATTTTCCGGAGGTACAGGACCAAAGTTATCAGCTAACTCCGATATAACATAAGCCCGCCAAATACGTGACATTTGCAACAGATTATTCTCATAAGGATACTCTGGATTGGCTGCACGTTCCGTACCAATTTTCACGGCCATATTAACATTGTTCAGCCATCCCACTCCATAATCAACACCAAAGTAGTCCGTATTATAATCATTATAATTCGCACCTGTAGCTAAACCACTACGACGTTCAAAGCGAGCAGCACTTTTCCATTGATACACAAATATACGTTCTGCTATATGCGGGTTCTGCTGCGCCCCCATAACTGATTTATTTAGTAGATAAGATACTTTGATCGCACTTTCATCTACGGCATTCGGGTCTTTATTTATTTCTTCAAAGTCGTTACACGCAGTAAATAAAACGGCTAATGAAGCTACTCCTATTATTGTTCTTTTTAATGTTTTCATACTTAAAATCATCTTTCTTGTTAGAAACCAACTGTTACATTAAATGTGAAAGAGCGAGAAGTCGGAGCTGATCCATTCTCAAAACCTGTAGCATTGGTATTTGTTGCCGAAATAGATTCCGGATCAATACCTTCCAAATGATTTACAATCATCCAGACGTTATTCGCAACGAATGATACACGTACTTTCTGCAATGGAGTTTTCTCTAACCATTTTTTCTCGAGATCATAACCAACGGTAATATTACGCAGACGAATATTAGTCGCATCATACAAGAATGCCTCACCTACACCGATATTGCCACCTGCGGCACGCCCCCAATACAACTCAGGTGTAACCGCATTCGTATTTGTCGTATAGCCTCCGTTTCCATCAGAAACAACAGAATTCGGAACTACAAATTCCGAGCGAGTACCATTTATGACAGTACCTGCGGCATTACCTGCTTTATATAAATTGGCCGTAGTCGCTGAATAAATATTACCACCAATACGAGCATCAATCAAAAAACTCAAAGAAATATTTTTATAAGAGAACGAGTTAGTCCATCCTAACATACAATCAGGCTGCTGATTACCTAGATAATGATCGTCTGAAGTAACCAAAGGTAAACCTTGTGCATCTACAATAATCTTACCGGCATGCTCCCCGCTTTCAACACGTTGGAATTTCTTACCATAAATATCACCATAGTAACTACCCGTACGAGCCACGATCTTCAAATCATCGAAAGTTTTGATACCATATTCATTTACCCCATCATACAAATCTATGATTTTATTCTTATTGAAGGAAGCATTTAATGTCGTTTCCCAATTAAAACCTTTAGGATTCTGTAAAATAGTACCATAAAGCATTAACTCCACACCTGAATTTTGAATATTGCCTGCATTGATCTTACGTTTGGAATAACCAGAGAATGGGTCCATCGCTAAGTCAAGTAATTGACGAGTAGCATTTGATTTATACCAAGCCGCATCAATACCCAAACGATTGTTAAAAAATTTCAAATCAATACCGGCTTCCCAAGACTTAATCAACTCTGAACGAACCGTAGAGTCATATAAAGTCGTTCCCAAAGCGGCGGTTGGGTTACCATTCGGATCTTTATCAACCTTGAACACCGTATATAATTGATAGGGATCAAGGTCATTACCTACTTCCGCATAAGAGGCACGAATCTTAGCAAAACTCATCCATTCCGGCATTGTACCGCCAACCTTTTCCACCATATCTGAAATAACGCCGGACAAACTAACCGAAGGATAAAAATAGGATTGATTCTCCTTACTCATTGTGGAAGACCAGTCATTACGAGCCGTAATATCCAAAAACAACCAACCATCCCAGTTCATTTGCAATGATCCATAAATGGAATTCATCTTACGCTGCACATCTTCAGATGTATGCGTCATATTATTTTTGTCAGCGGCATTAGACATTGAGAACAGATTCGGGATTAACAAATCACCCGTACCAGCTTCTAATTTTTTACGGCGTTGCATCATCAAGTTACCACCCACGGTCACAAAACCACCAAACTTGCTAAAAAGATTATCTTTCTTAAAGGTACTTAAGAAACTATAGTTATTTTCATAAAAAGTCTCCGACTTCTCTGAATAACGTCCTTTGGGATTTACGTTACCTCCAGAATATACCTTATTGGTAGTCGTAGTCGTATAATAGTCCGTACCCCCTTTTAACTCAAGGTTCCACCAATCCGTAATCTTATATGAAAGAGAAATTGTACCCAACAAACGATTACGAGAGTCTTGATTCGTTCTATAATCTTTAATCCAATACGGATTTTCTTGGGGAGTGCTCTCGGTATCCCACCAAATCATATTTCCATTTTCGTCCAAACAATTCTCCAAGTCCCTAATATCAAGCGAACGTGGCAAATTATAGATCGTACTAAAGGCATTCGATTGGTTAATACCTTGGATTGGACGATTCTTTGCGTTATTATTTAAATAGTTAGCTTTCGCGTCTAACTTCCATCTTTTATCCGGGCCGAATTCGCTTGTTCCACGCAAAGTAAGAGAAGTTTTATTTAATGATGCACCCGGAACGATGCCCTTATCATCAGAACGATTAATTGAGGCAAATACCGCCGTTCCATCATAGCTCTGCTGAAAAGATACACCTTCATTGAATGAAGTTCCCTTCTGAAAATAAGCATCTATATTATCATAAGTATACATCTGGACTTTCTGCCCATCCCAGCGATCAATCGTTACGGAACCATCGGCTATAGGCCCCCAACTTGAACGATCTTTCACATTATATATACCATTTGTACCTTGACCATATATATTTTGTAATTCCGGTTTCAAGAACATGCTCTCCACAGTAACTCCAGCATTTACAGTGATACCTAATCCACTTTGTTTTTTACCCGATTTCGTTGTAATCAAAATTACGCCATTACCAGCACGAGAACCATATAACGCAGCGGCAGAAGCTCCTTTCAACACGTTCATGGATTCGATATCTTCCGGGTTGATATCCGATAAACCATTACCCATATCCACACCACTATTTCCCCAAGCGTCATCAACTCCTCCCGTAAAGTTATCCATAGGAATACCATCAACAACAATCAACGGTTGATTAGATCCAGTTAATGAGTTATTACCACGTAATACTATTTTTGAAGAACCACCAGGACCACTACTAGAACGTACAACCTGCAAACCCGATACTTTACCAGATAATGCATTCGCAATATTACTTTCTCGTGCGTTTACAAGTTCGTCTCCTTTCAATTCTTGCGTAGCATATCCTAACGCTTTCTTTTCACGCTTGATACCTAAGGCTGTTACCACTACCTCATCCAATTTCTGGGTATCCTCGGCTAGTTTGATAACGCCAAGAGACTGACCGGAGTACGTTACCTCTATCGTGGAGTAACCGATAAACGAGACCTGGATCACATCCCCATTTTTTACTCCTTCCAATGTAAAATTACCGTTCATGTCGGTAATAGTTCCATTGGTCGTGCCTTTCACTACTACGGACGCTCCGGCCACTGGACCGAAATCATCTTCTACTGTACCTATGACTTTCCCCGCCTGCTGAGAAATTGAGGTACCTTGCTCTACTGGTACGATATTTGCGTATACACCTCCAGAAAGGAACAACGCACCCATACACAGAATTAAGCTAACAGGTTTGAAGTTTTTCAACATAACTGATGGTTTTTTATTAATAAATACTTAGACAATGTCTTGGCGAAACATTTGTCCTTTTTGTTTATTAGCTTTTACATTTATAATATGTACTGACGTTCATTTTGTACTAGTCCGTAATCATATTTATCTCAACGTATAAGTAGAATTTTGAAAAAGTACAGAAAGAACTCCTAGGTTTATATCCCATCTGCCAGCAACATTGGATAGTTCAGAAAGAACTCCTGCTCTTTTTCTATTCACCGTGGCAAAGGTATTGAAATATTTATTACGAATGTTATTTTTTTGAAAAAAAATGATTGACTACTATATGTTTTAGAATATAAAACTAAGGAAATACCTAATATTTAACAATAAAGGACTTGTCGACACGCATGTTGTCTCTTTATTTGTCGTTAATGTGACTAAATTTATAAAGATCGCATACAGGAGTTCTTTCTGTACTATGGTAAAAACACGATTAAAAACTGATATACATTAGCAACTGAACTCTTGAAACTTTTAAACGCTGAACAACAGACTCTGTTTCGCCAAGACATTGTCTATATTTATTACTATAAAACCATCTGTTATGTTGAAAAACTTTAAACCAGTTAGTCTGATTCTCGTAGCAGGAGCTATGGCATTGCCGACAAGTGCATACGCCAACCTGATACCGGAGAAGCTAGACGTAAGCATTTCCCAACAAAGCGGAAAAGTAGCGGGAACTGTAGAGGATGATTTCGGCCCTGTAGCCGGAGCGTCTGTAGTAATCAAAGGTACGACCAATGGAACAATTACCGACATGAACGGTAATTTCTCATTGGATGGAGTCAAAGACGGAGACGTGATCCAAATATCCTTCATCGGATATTCTACTCAAGAGATTGTCTACAAAGGACAAGCACTCAGTATCAAACTTGCGGAAGACACACAAAAACTGGATGAGGTAGTTGTTACCGCATTAGGTATGAAACGCTCGGAGAAATCCTTGGGTTACGCAATGAAAGAGATGAAAGGCGATGAATTGAACACCAACCTGATCAATCCGGTAGCAGCCCTGCAAGGTAAGGTGGCCGGTGTGGAGATTTCAGGCTCGGATGGTGGAATGTTCGGTTCTTCCAAGGTACAGATTCGTGGAGCTTCTACCTTGGGAAAAAACAACCAGCCAATCTATGTAATTGACGGAGTTATCTTAGACAACTCCATCAAGGAAGGTAACCCGGACTGGGACTCCAACCCAAATGACTACGGTAATGAATTAAAAAACTTGAACCCTGACGACTTCGAATCAGTATCCGTATTGAAAGGTGCTGCCGCTACAGCCTTGTATGGTTCTCGAGGTTTGAACGGTGCCATCGTGATCACGACCAAAAGCGGTAAAAGCGGACAAGGATTGGGTATCAACGTTTCTCAATCATTTGGTATGGATGCAATTACACAAACACCAAGCTTTCAAAACGAATTCGGAAACGGTATCATCGCAGGTAACGTAAGCTATGGCGATAAAGATGCGAATGGCAACTATTACATCTATGACAACTTTGGCCAGTACCCGACCAACGCAGAGGGTCAATTTTCATTGATGAATGACCAAGGAATGTCTTGGGGACCCGCTTTTGACGGACGCGACGTACAATACTACGACGGTTCGACACGAGCCTATTCACCAGTAAAGAACAACTTCCGAAAAGCGTACCAAAAAGGTTTCAGCTCAAATACCAATGTTGCGATCAGCGGTGGAAACGAGAAAACGACATTCTATACCTCCTTGTCATATAAGCACGTGGATGGTACGACTCCTAACAACAGTTTCGACCGTCTCTCTTTCTTGGGCAAAGCTACGCATATGATCCATCCCAAAGTGAAATTGGAGGCTAGCATGGCATTCGCCAACTCTACTCCGAAGAATTCTCCAATCAACTTAGGTGAGAACTTCGCCAACGGCGTATGGGGACGTTTATACGATCCGTCAACCGCAAAGGACAAATACAAAGGCTCGCATGGCGGTCTTGCCAATTCCAAGTATGGTGATGAATGGGGTAATATGCCAGGAAAAGATACTTGGTGGAATGTTTACGAGAACGAATTCCGGCAGAAAGAAACATCCGTTCGCCCGAACGTAAAATTAAACATCGACCTATTGGATTGGTTGAAGTTTAATGTAGAGGGTAGCTATAATTATTACTACACACGTTACGAAGAGAAAAAACCGGGTTCCGGCTATGCTAACGAAGGCGGATATTACGGACTTAGCCAAACCACCAAGGAACAAAGTAACTTGAATGCCAACTTCATGTTCAACAAGACATTTGGCGATTTCACAGTGAATGGTTTCATACGCGGTGAATATTATGAGAACTTCCAGCAAGCCCAGTCAATGAATACGAACGGAGGATTGATCGCTCCTAACCAATATTTCATCGAAAACTCAAAGCAGACACCGGCCTATAAAGCGAAGATACAAGATCGTAAAAAGATGTTATCGGTAGCATTCCAAGCTGGCGTCAGTTGGAAAGACCAGTTCTTCTTGGACGTTACCGGACGTAACGACTGGTCTTCCGCATTGGTTTACGCCGATGGGCATGGAACGTACTCTTACTTCTATCCGTCAGTAAACGGATCGTGGTTGATCACAAGTACGTATCGCGACCAGTTACCGGAGTGGATCTCTTTCGCCAAAGTTCGCGGATCATGGGCTCAAGTAGGTAATGACACAAGCCCTTATATCATCAACTCGGCTTACAATATTAATACGTCTACATTGGGCGGGACGAACTATTATGGAATGTCATTGCCCGAAACCATGTATGACCAGAACTTAAAGCCTGAGCGTAAGAACGCATGGGAAATTGGTTTGGACTGGCGTTTCCTAAACAACCGGATCGGTTTGGATGCTACTTATTATAAAGAGAACACGAAGAACCAGATCATGGAAATCTCGGTGCCTTCCGTATCAGGTATCAAGAAGCAAATGGTCAATGCGGGTAACATCCAAAACAAAGGAGTGGAGTTGGCATTGAACACTATCCCGTTCCAAAACAAAGATTGGGAATGGACTTTGGACTTCACGTGGACAAAGAACATGAACAAAATCGTAGAATTACATGAGAATGTAGCGGACTATATCGTATTGGCCGGTGATATCGCATACGGAAACTACCGTGTCGGTTCTGTCGCCAAGGTAGGTTCTGCATATGGAACCTTGATGACTGATAGTTATTATAAATTCGATGAATCATCCGGCTTGCCTATGTTGGTATGGACAGATGGAACGCGTCGCTCTCATTATTTGCGTAATGAAGCAGAGATCGTAGAGATCGGTTCCATGATTCCGGATTTCTTAGGATCCGTATCAACTGGATTGAAATATAAGAACTGGAGCTTGAGCATCGCATTGGATATGCGCTTCGGCGGTAAGGTCGCATCCTATAACTCCCGTTATGGAACAGCTTATGGCTACATGGAAGAATCCTTGAAAGGTACACCAGGACATGGAGGCATTAGCTGGACATCCAAATATGACGGCAAGACTTACAACGATGGTATTATCCCAGAAGGTATCATTCCTTCAGGTACCCAAATCACGCAACCTGACGGTTCGATCTATACCGTGGGTTCCGGTGGCGTGTCTACAGCCGGACAATCTTATCAAGAATTGATCAACCAAGGTGTGATCGAGCCTACCCACGCTTCGGCTTGGACGTATCGGAACAACGCTTGGACTATGGCTGGACGTAATTATGGTGTAGTAAACGACTCTTGGGTGAAAGACTTGAACTATATCGCATTACGCGATATCTCGTTAAGTTATCGATTGCCAAATACCGCTTGCGAAAAGTTCAAGGCTAAGCATTGCGTGTTGACGTTGAACGGACACAACTTGGGTTATTTATTGAACTCGCTGCCTAACAACATCAACCCGGAATCCGTATCTGGTACAGCAGCGGCAGAGTTCCGTATCCGTTCGTTGACGGGTGTAACCTCTAGCTTTACATTCACGGTAAACGTAGGTTTCTAAATTCATTCATTAACGCATAAAATAAAGAATAGAGATATGAAAAAATATCATTATATAACATCCTTGCTACTGGCAGGTTCTTCTTTGTTGATGACCGGTTGCCAGGATGATTTCGCAGAATTAAACCAAGACCCCTCGACGGTGACGAAAGGCGATATCAGCTACTTGTTCGCCCAAGGTGTTTTGGACTTTGAGCCATCCGATTATACGTATTGGTTCTATAACGCAGACCAAATGTACCAATGGACACAGCTGTTAGTCAGCACAGGCGGCGTGACATCTACCGTGTTCGACGGGGGTACGAATCCCGGATTCAAATCGATCGACGTATTGAAATATGCAAACGAGATCAAATATCTTCGTTCGCAGATGCCGGAAGAAGAGAGCAGTTTGTATGAGGCATACGAGGCAGCCATCAATGTATTGTGCGCTTATATGGGAATCTTCGATTCTGATTTCATCGGAAACATACCTCATACAGAGGCCGCTCAAGCGTTACACGGGGGTACATTGACACCTAAATACGACAGTGTCGAAAGCTTGTATAATTTATGGTTGAGTAATTTGGACGCAGCGATTGTCACCTTCACGACTGCCCAGAACCAAGTCTTCAACACGCAACAGGATGCTATTTATAACGGTCAAAAAGACAAATGGGCGAAATTGGCGAACTCATTGAAATTAAAAATCGCCGCCCGTTTGATCTCGCAAGACCGTGCGAAAGCGATCCAAATCGCAGAGCAAGTAGCAAAGGCTTCTTGTGGAGTATTGGATGGCGAGGCTGATGATTTCTTGTTCAACAAGGCCAGTTACAATTCATCCAACCAAGATAAGACCTATCACTGGAGCAACAGTATTCTGCAAAGTGTGGGAGGATCAAAGACATTGATCGACTTGATGGTAAGTAATCGCGACCCACGTGTCCGGTTCGTCTTTCAAAAGAATGATTGGAACTCCAAAGTTGTACAGTTGTTCTTCGACGCAGGCAAGCAGTCCCAAGTACCCCACTATATTATGGAAAATATCGATTATACGGTGGACGCTGACGGCAAATACAAATTCAACTCATGGAAAGGTGCCGGCGAACCGTGGGTACGCTACTACGGATTCCCGTTGGATTATAATGCAGGACAACAAGCCGGTAAGTTTGGCGATTGGTTCAACTATTCAATCAATTGTAAATACAACGATGATTATACCTATAGACCGTTCTCTCGCTTCCAGCAAGAGCAGGTGTATGGCCGAATTGATTTCACCTATCCGGTTGCAGCAGGAGATCCTGTCATCCAAGACATTGAGGATGTTCCTTGGTATGGTATGTATATGACAACCGCCGAAGTGAACCTGTATCTTGCTGAGTTCAAATTATTAGGCGCAAATCTGCCTGGATCGGCTCAAGACTATTTCAATAAAGCGATCCGAGCTTCTGTTGAGGAATATGACCGTCTGGCTCGTTTGAATAAAATCCCGTATTATGGTACGACTTACAATTATGATCCACATGAGAAACCTATTGATTTGGTTGCGGGCGAGATCGACGAAATGATGTCTCATAAAGACTATCAGTTGACCGGAGACAAGGCCTCTGATTTGGAAAAGGTATATATCCAACAGATCCTACACTTCTTAATGTCGCCGATCGACGCTTACTCTACCGCTCGTCGTTCAGGCGTGCCCAAAATAGGATCTTCTATTTTCCCACGCATGGATTACAGCGCACATGGTTTCCCTGTAACTAAAATCCCGCGTCGCGTAGCATTAAACGCACCGTCACCAACGGACTTAATGTATGATGTATTGAATCAGGCTTACAAAGAGCAAGGCTTCAGTATTGGTTCCGGCAGCATCTTGAACAGCGAACGTATCTGGCAAGATATCAACGCTCCGCAATGGGGTTCCGGTCCGGTCTTTTAACCTTCGTGCTCTTTATATGAGAATGAAATCCTAATCTCTTCTCTAAATATAACCCCAAGAACTTTACCCAAGTTTACAAACAAAAATGTATTCTTGGGTAAGTTTGTAATATTTAATTAGGTGTATACGGATAATCATTCAGATTATTTATATATTTACTATCATTTATTTATCAACGAAATTGGGTCATTATGAAAAAAAGCATTATTCTTATTTTCTCTTTAGCATTTATTTTTTCAAACTGCTCACATGAGGAAATAAAGCCGTCGCCACAAAGCTGTGAGGTTATATATCCAGATTCCACACCTCCAATAATAATACCTGATCCAGAATTAGGGGAAGGTAGTTGTGAAACTGATCGTGACTGGAAATTCAGAGATTTAATCGAAGACTTCCAAATGCATTTCACTAATCCGATCACTATAGACCAAGCAGGCAATCCTAACTGGAAAATTGGCACCCCAGACGATGTCCTCTTGAGATATAGAAATACATACTATATGATATTACAAAATTATGATTACTGTAAAGCCCATTATGGAAAGTAAACAATAGTAAAGACATATCCAAAGAAGATATACTTCAAGTGACATCGAAGTATATCTTCTCCGGCAAAGTAAGTACTACTCTTTATAGATTAGTAATGCTGGTCGCAAAGAATGTAACAGTTCTAAATGAAATCCTTAACGGCAAACGATTTTATAACGCCCGAATACACATTGAGGATTAAAACGAAGCAGCGGAAATATCCGGTGCATATAACATGTTAAACACATTAAAAGTGATCCCATTTTATATGAGTATCGGTGTTGCTGAATGCCATTATAGGCATGGGCTGTAAGCACTATCAGTGTAGACGCTAAGCACTAGTGCTCATGGCTTGTGCCTATGCTGGTGAAATATATAGCGCACATGGTTTCCCTGTAACTAAAATCCCGCATCGCATAGCATTAAACGTACCGTCACCAACGGACTTAATGTATGATGTATTCCAAGTCTATCACTTCAAGTCAAAAGAGAAGCATAAAAACGACAGCCTCGCCAAGATTTACTTAGCGAAGCTGTTTTATTAGGTCCGGTTTCCAATATTCTCCTAGAACTCCTTCTCATTCGCCATATTCCACATATTAAGGAACGAGGCCTTCGTGATATTCACCACCTTGTCCCAATTAATCCGGTCGGCATGGTCGCTCGGTTGATGGTAATCCGGATGCCCGTCGGTATGATACCAGATAATAGGGATACCTATCTTAGCGAAGGAACCGTTATCACTCCCTCCTACCGGGTTATCCCACGGACGATAATCCGGTGCCAGATTCAAGTTGTATTTCTTGATATCGTTCTTCAGCCAATCGCCGAAAGCAGGGTGCGCCTCTGTATAGAAATAAACCACATGGGTAGGCTTCGCTTCGTTATTGTTACGGCCGATCATATCGAAATTCAAATATCCTTTCACGTTCTTTATCTCTGGAAAAGACTGAACGAAGGCTTTCGATCCGAGAAGCCCTTTCTCCTCACCGTCCCAGAAAGCGAATATAACGGTTCGCTCCGGTTGCTGGCCCGTGGCAAGGAAAGCCCTCGCTATCTGCAAAACGGCAGAGACTCCGGAGGCGTTATCGTCCGCCCCGTTATAGACCAGGTCGCCATCCAGCATCGGGTCGATACCCAGATGGTCATAGTGAGCGCCGACGATCACGATCTCACTCGGGTTCTTGCCCTCTATCTTACCCAAGATATTATTCAAGGAAAGTTTCTGGAAAACACCGGTTTGCTTGATAGCCGCTATGGAATCCGGCTGCACCTGCCAGCGGGCCCCTCTCTTCTGGCGTTCCATATGGTAAGCCTCAAACGGATGGTAATAAGAGTCTCCTACAGGGTCGATACCCAATGATTTCAGGTTCGCCACGATATAATCGCCCGCTATACGGCCTCCACGGAAACCGGCCTCACGGCCCTCCAGATCATCATCGGCCAAGAAACCGATATGCGCCTCGGCGGTCGATCTATTTATCACGTCCAAACCTTTCTTCTCCGGACTTTCCGCCCAAAGAGCCGTACTTAATGCCAGCGACATTAAGAGTAATCCTGCTTTTTTCATCGTTTTTGTGTTCAAATGATTATTGTTTTAGCTTTTTCATCCACAAATATAAGTAATTTCCCTGATACGCGAAGGAGAAGGAAAGGAAAGGGCACAAAAAAAAGGCTCACCCGGCCGTATCGCCAAAGGTAATCCTCATTTCCTATCTCTCACCATTCCGTTTTGAACGGAGGTAAGAGATGACATCTAATTTATTTCTTACTTCAATTATTTACTTAAAAAGACGCGGTCTTTTAGTTCTTATCCGCATCTACACTCATTTCGCTCATAAGGCGACGGATCTCAGCGTTTAATCGCTGACTCATGGCACCATTGCCAGTTGACTGGTAACGATCTGCTTGATAACGCAACATCGCTAAAGCACGAAGGCTTTTCTCATTTTCTCTCATCATCATAATCTTTTTGTTTTACGCTTTCCACGCTTGGAAAGCCAGTTAATAAATAATCCTAAAACGATCTTTCTTTCTTAAGTCGTTACAAAGATAACCATTTTATTCGAAACAATGTTGTAGAACATAAGAAAATATTTCATTTTTTCGATTATTTATGACTTGTGCAAATAAGTCTAAATACGCCGGGGATTACTCCACCGGCGTTAATTCTCCTGTAACAGAATCTATTACAAACCCTCTTACCGTTATATCCGACGGAATCAGCGGATGATTCCGGATTTGCTCCACGGTCTCGTGTACGGAAACCTCGGAGGTCTCGAATCCCCGCAACCACGACTCGAAATTTATGCCGCAATAACGGATCATATCTATACGTTCCTGCGGGATTCCCCGCTCTTTCATCTTTTCGATCATCTCGGAGCTGTTCATGTGCTTGGCTCCACAATCGGTATGCCCGATTATCATTACCTCTACAACCCCCAGCTCGTAAATCGCCACCATCAAGCTCCGGATAACGCTTCCGAAAGGGTGAGATATGATCGCCCCGGCGTTCTTTATAATTTTCACGTCTCCATTCTTGATACCCAAGGAGGCGGGCAGCAACTCGGTCAGCCGGGTATCCATGCAAGACACGATAGCGATCTTCTTATCGGGATATTTATTCGTGATATACTTCTCGTACCCCTTGTTCTTTACGAACTCACGATTATAGCTTATCAATTCATCAATCATAGCGTTTGTGATTTAGCGTGATTAAACTTTTCATTTATATAACATCGAAACGTCTCAAAGCGTTCATGACACCATCGTCATCGACGGATTCGGTCACGTAATCCGCCGCCTCTTTCACCTCGTCGCCGGCGTTACCCATTGCCACCCCGATCCCGGCATGGCGAAGCATGGCCATATCGTTGCCTCCATCGCCAAAAGCCATCGTCTCGTGGAGCGAGATCCCGTAATACTCGATGATTTTATCGATCCCTACCGCCTTACTGCTCCCCCGTGGCACGACATCCGCAAATAGCGGGTTCCAACGAGTAGCCTCGCAATGCGGCAAGACGGACATGATACGTTCTTCATGGCCGGGAGAGAAAAAGGCTATCAGCTGGTATACTTCCTTACCCCCGTTGCCACGCAAAGGACGCAAGGGAGGATGAGGGAAGTCTAGCATGTCGTAAAGCTGTCGCACAGAATCATCCACGTAGTTCTGGTAAATCCCATCTTCCTCCACCAAGGCGCACGGGAACGCCTCCTCATTCTCTTGATAGCGGATCAACGCCTCTATATCCTCCGACGGGATATTATGTTTATAGATAACCTTATCTTTTCCGGCCAAGCAATATCCTCCGTTCAAGGTAACATAGCCATCGAACTCTTGCGTCCCGAGGTTATTGATAGATTGCAACTGGCGGCCGGTAGCGATGAAAACCTTGATTCCCTTTTCCCGCAACAGGTCCAAGGCCCGGACCGTGGAGTCCGGTAGTTTATGCGTCTTGAAACTTACCAACGTACCGTCAATGTCAAAAAATACTGCCTTAATCATATTTATTATCCTATTTTATGAGCAAAGATACAACATCCCATCCTATTTTCCGCACTTATTTTTTATTGAGAAAGGCTTTTCATTATCGTAAATGAATCATTACTTTTGCAGGGTATACTTAACATTCTTAATAATTAATTCAAATGAAAAAGTTATTTTTAGCTATTGCTCTGTTCTACAGTTTCATGACCGTGAACGCACAAGAAGGAGGACATGTATCTCCCGCCGCTACAGAATGGTACACGCCAGTACCCGCCAAGGTACAACCGGGCGACAAGCCGGGCAATCCCCCCTCCGATGCCATCATCTTATTTGATGGCAAAGATCTATCCAAGTGGGTGTCTCCCGTAAAAGACGGTAAACCGGTAGAGGCCAAATGGAAAGTAGAGAACGGTGCCATGGTAGTCGTTCCGGGTTCCGGAGTCATCCAGACTAAAGAATATTTCGGCGATTGCCAGCTGCACATTGAGTTCAAGACACCGAAACCCGGTGATAGGAACACCTTGCAGATGAAAGGAAACAGTGGTATTTTCCTGCAAAGCATCTATGAGGTACAAGTGCTAGACGGCGAAGATAACCCCACTTACGTGAACGGCATGGTGGGTAGTATTTACAAACAGCAGGCTCCATTGGCAAATGCTTTCACAGGCACGGAGAAGTGGCAAGTCTATGATATCTACTGGAAAGCTCCGCGTTTCGGGACAGACGGTGTCTTGGAATCTCCCGCAATGGTTACTGTCGTTCTAAACGGTATCTTGGTACAAAACAACTACATCCTGAAGGGTAACACACCGTATATCGGCTTCCCGACCTATAAGCCTCACGGACGTTTGCCTTTGCTCTTGCAAGACCATGGCGTTCCGGTGGCTTATCGGAATATCTGGATTCGTAACCTGTAAGAGCGTATCCATACATTAAAAGAGAGCGACGCCTTCCGTTTCCGGAGGCACCGCCCTCTTTTAAATAAACCTGTTCATATTACCTTATGGTTCGCCGGGGTTTCTCTTTAACCCAACCGTACTCCTAAAGTATATTCAAAAACAGTTTGTACTTTTGCAGCCTGTTACCAACTAAATCTATCGTATGAGGAAACATTTTCTACTTTTCTTGCTTTGTCTAGCCACGAACGCCAGCCTGACGGCCCAAGAAACCCTTCGGGAGAATAACGGGGAACCTACACTCGTGGAACGATTATCGAACGGGGAGATCAAGATCAATAGCGCCGAGATGAACTTCCAGCTTTTCACCTCGGCCAACGCTGAGTTTGTCGGAAAGGGGCTAGACGGTATGAACTTCAAGCTGAACCGTGTCCGGCTGGAGATCAAGGGGGATGTAGGCAAGTGGCTGGGGTATCATTACCGGCAGTCGTTCAACAAATACTCCGATCCCTATTCGCTCGACAACCTCTCCTCCTCGCTCGAGCTGGCTTACGTGAACCTGAAGGCACGGCATAATCTCAATTTCACGATCGGCAAGCAGTTCGTCAATTTCGGGGGATACGAGTATTACGTCAATTCCATCCGGGTACGAGAGTTTAGCGAGTTCAATAATTTACTGACCGCCTACCAAGCCGGTATCTCGGGCAACTGGCAAGTCAGCCCGGATCACGAGCTTTGTTTCCAGATCGTGAATAACCGCAACGGTAACGACGAGGACATCTACCCTACCGGACTTCCCGAGGGTACCGCCAAGGCCAAGATACCCTTTATGTACACGGTCAACTGGAATAGCTATTATCTGGACAAGACCTTGCAACTGCGTTATGCCACCGCCGTCGGGCAGCAGACCCGCAAGCGCTACTCCTACTATTTCACCTGTGGCAACACCTATGAGAAAGGCCCGTTGCTAACGTACCTCGACGTTATGTACACCCGCCAAGGGATCGACCAGCATGGGGTCGTCAGCCGTCTGCCCGGAACGCCTCATACCGCTATGAACACCGAATACCTATCCATTATCGGCGACGTGGATTACCGTGTCCACCCCCAATGGAACGTTTACGTGAAAGGGGCGTACGAGACCGCCCGGGTGTATAAGAGCAACGGTGATTTCCGGAAAGGGATGTACCGCCGTTCGTGGAACGCACAGAGTAGCGTGGAATTCTTCCCCTTCAAGCAACTCGACCTTTTCGTATTCGTCCTATACACCTACCGGGGCGTTATCCTAGAGAAAGCCGCCACGCAAATGGGAGCCATAGAGCCGGATACACACCGTATATCGCTGGGGCTGGTCTATTCGATCCCGATCTTCTGACAAACTGCGCATACGGTAGTATAAGCTTGTAGATACATTCGTGCATAATTGCAGAACGTTCATGCAAACGTGTAGATACGGTAGCGCAGGCTTACACATACGATAGTGCAGGTCAGTACTGCCTTATGTGTAGCTCTACGTCACTATATGTGTAAGCCTATGCTAGTATACGTGTAAAATTCCCATCCACCCCATAAAAAAGCGGTGCCTTCCGTTTCCGGAGACACCGTCTTTATTTTAACTATTTACACGAAATTTCCAAGACAAAAAAGCCAACTTCAAAAATCGTCCCGTTATTTTATAGGTAGTATTTATATCAACACAAAATTTAGGAGCCTCCTTCCTGTTTTGACATTTATTAAACAGACAGCATATTGATTCACTAATTTCACCATTCCTATTATAAAACAGATAATAAAACATCTGTAATAACGAATAATGGGAATATTGTGACGATTCTTTTCTACATTCTTCCACAAACTCATTTAAAATCTCCAATGTTAATATTATACCGATTTTTTTAAGAAACACCACATATTCTTCTAATACTTTAAAATAAAAACAATTCTCATAAGTGTCATTTTCTCTAATATAAGAATCTATTTTTCTTCCCATATTTAAATATTCCCTAAAAACCAGCAATAAATCATCAGTTCTATATCTTATTTCACCATCTTCAGACTCATACTGTCTGTCTTTAAAAAAAATTATTCTGCCACTCTTGTATAACCTTTTTTGCTATAATTTCATCTTCAACATTAACATATTGCTTAAATACTACTGATTGAAAAAAACGATAATTTCTTTTAGGATAGAAGGAGTAACGAAATATATCAGCATCTGTAATTATACAAAAGTTATCTATAACGAAGTTCTGAATTCTTATTACATCAACGACATTATTATTAATAACAGGATGAGACTCTTTTGATTCTATAAATTGATTGGAACTATCATTATAAGCTTGATACCATCTATTTGTATGGATATAACATCTTTCTATATTATTGTATTTCATCAATAACCCTATCGGATATTTCACTTTTTCTCTCTTAGCTTGAAATACACATCTATCATTTGATAGATCATAAATAATTTCGAACATCCTATTTTTATGATTATAAAAACAAGCTCTTGTATGAATTCCATATAGAACGCTACTATGGGGTTCTGGCCAATTTAGCACTAAATCCGACACATGAATTGATTCATTTAACACATCTAAAAAATCAAATTCATTATCATTATAAAGTCTATTTATACTTTCAAAAAAAGACATATCGTTCTATAACAAAAAGGGTGTGGCTTTTAAATATTACCACACCCCCATATTTTCACTTCTGTTCTTATTATTCTACATCCCAATTCTCGGCAGCCATACGTTTGTAGCTACGCAGACGCCATTTAGCGTTCTCCTCGGCGGCGGCAAACAACTCAGCGGCCTCAGCCGGATATTGTTTAGCTACGGAAGCGAAACGAACCTCACCCTTCAAGAAGTCTTGGAACTTGCTCCAATCCGGCTCCTTGCTATCCAAGGTGAACGGATTCTTGTCCTCTGCCTCCAAAGCCGGGTTGTAACGCCACAAGTGCCAGTAACCGCATGCTACGGCTTCTTTCTCCTCAGCTTGCGACTTACCCATACCCTTCTTCAAACCGTGGTTGATACAAGGAGCGTAGGCGATGATCAATGAAGGACCGTCGTAAGCCTCGGCCTCGCGGATCGCCTTCAATGTCTGAGCTTGGTCGGCACCCATAGCGATCTGAGCCACATATACGTAACCGTAAGTAGTAACCATCAAGCCAAGATCTTTCTTACGTACTCTCTTACCAGCGGCAGCGAACTTAGCGATAGCGCCCACCGGAGTAGACTTAGAAGACTGACCACCCGTATTAGAGTAAACCTCCGTATCCAATACCAAGATATTTACGTTCTTGCCGGAAGCGATCACGTGATCCAAACCACCGTAACCGATATCGTAAGAAGCACCGTCACCACCGATAATCCATTGAGAACGTTTTACCAAGAAGTGAGACAATTCCTTGATCTGAGCGCAAACCGGACAACCCTCCTTGATGCCTTGCTCAACGAACGCCATCACCTGCGGAGCCAATTCCTTCGTCTTCTCGGCGTCGTTCTGATTAGCGATCCAAGCGGCGGCTATTTCTTTCGCCTCAGCCGGAGCATGCTCGCCCACGGTGATCTGTTGCAACAAGCCTTCCAAACGTTTACGCATCTTCTCGTTCGCCAATTCCATACCCAAGCCGAACTCGCAGAAGTCCTCGAACAAAGAGTTTGCCCAAGCAGGACCTTGACCCTTCTCGTTCGTAGTATAAGGAGTGGAAGGAACAGAACCGGAGTAGATAGAAGAACATCCGGTAGCGTTAGCCACCATCTCGCGGTCGCCGAACAACTGGGTGATCAACTTCACGTACGGAGTCTCGCCACAACCGGAGCAAGCACCGGAGAATTCAAACAACGGAGTAGCGAACTGTGAGTTCTTCACGTTAGACTTCACGTCTACCAAGTTTTGCTTAGAAGAAACGTTAGCCACGCAGTAGTTCCAGTTATCGGCCTCAGCCAACTGACCTTCCAGCGGAACCATAGACAAAGCCTTGTTGCCCTTGAATCCCGGACAAACATCAGCACAGTTACCGCAACCCAAGCAGTCCATAACGTCTACCTGCATACGGAACTTCATACCCTTCATAGCGGCCGGAGCCTTCACATCCAACATGGCGAAGCTAGCGCCCTTCTGCTCCTCATCGTTCAATACGAACGGACGGATAGAAGCGTGAGGACAAACGTAAGCACATTGGTTACACTGGATACAGTTCGCCTCATTCCAAACCGGAACGAAAGCGGCCACGCCACGTTTCTCGTATTTAGCGGTTCCTTGCGCCCAAGTACCATCCTCGATGCCCTTGAATGCGGAAACCTTCAATAAGTCGCCATCCTGAGCGTTGATCGGACGAACTACCTCGTTGATGAAAGCGGGATCGTTGTTTACAACAGCCTCATCATCCGGAAGATTAGCCCAAGCGGGATCAACCGTCAATTGGTTGTACTCGCCACCACGGTCTACAGCTGCGTAGTTCTTGTTAACTACGTCCTCTCCCTTCTTACCGTAAGACTTAACGATGAATTTCTTCATCTGCTCGATAGCCAAGTCTACAGGGATAACACCTGTGATACGGAAGAAAGCGGACTGAAGGATCGTATTGGTACGGTTACCTAAACCGATCTCCAAGGCGATCTGTGTAGCGTTGATATAATATACAGTGATATTCTTCTGAGCGAAGTAACGTTTTACCTTATTAGGCAAGTGCTTAGCCAACTCCTCAGCGCCCCAAACGGTATTCAACAAGAAGGTACCGTTCTCACGCAAACCGCGAGTCACGTCGTACATGCGCAAATAAGCCTGAACGTGGCAAGCCACGAAGTTCGGGGTATTCACCAAATAAGTAGAACGGATCGGATGATCACCAAAACGTAAGTGAGAACAAGTGAAACCACCGGATTTCTTAGAGTCGTAAGAGAAATAAGCCTGACAGTATTTATCCGTATTATCACCGATAATCTTCACCGAGTTCTTGTTAGCGCCTACCGTACCGTCGGCACCCAAACCGTAGAACTTAGCCTCGAACATACCCTCACCGCCCAAGGCGATCTCTTCCTTCTGAGGCAGAGAAGTGAAAGTAACGTCATCCACGATACCGATCGTGAACTGGTTCTTCGGCATCGGCAACGCCAAGTTCTCGAATACGGACAGGATCTGAGCCGGAGTCGTATCCTTAGAACCCAAACCATAACGGCCACCTACGATAACCGGAGCATCCTCCTGGCCATAGAAGCAGTCTTTTACGTCCAGATACAACGGCTCACCGTTAGCACCCGGCTCTTTCGTACGATCCAATACGGCGATACGCTTAGCGGTCTTAGGCACGGCAGCCAAGAAATGCTTAGCGGAGAACGGACGATACAAGTGAACGGATACCAAACCTACCTTCTCGCCCTTAGCGATCAAGTGATCGATAGCCTCACGAGCGGCCTCCGTAACAGAACCCATGGCGATGATCACACGCTCAGCGTCCTCAGCTCCGTAATAATCGAACAAACCGTATTTACGGCCTGTGATCTTGGAAACCTCGTTCATATATTCTTCTACGATAGCGGGAACTGCTTCGTAGTACGTGTTGGAAGATTCTCTGTGCTGGAAGAAATGATCCGGGTTCTCGGCCATACCGCGAGCGACCGGTCTCTCCGGATTCAAGGCACGGGCACGGAACTCAGCC
The DNA here is from genome assembly GCF_004793765.1 of Parabacteroides distasonis. GTDB lineage: Bacteria > Bacteroidota > Bacteroidia > Bacteroidales > Tannerellaceae > Parabacteroides > Parabacteroides distasonis_A. The sequence continues at coordinate 88,460 of NZ_SRYM01000012.1, forward strand.
AAGGCCTTCTGGTCGATAAGCGGAGCCAAGTCCTCATTCTCCAAAGCCTCGATCTTCTGGATCTCGTGAGAGGTACGGAAACCGTCGAAGAAGTTCACGAACGGCACACGAGACTTGATCGTAGCCAAGTGAGCGACACCGGCCAAGTCCATAACCTCCTGTACGGAACCCTCGGCCAACATGGCGAAACCTGTCTGACGAGCAGACATCACGTCTTGATGGTCACCGAAGATACACAACGCATGAGAAGCCAATGTACGAGCGGATACGTGGAAAACGCAAGGAAGCAATTCACCGGCGATCTTGTACATATTAGGGATCATAAGCAACAAACCTTGAGAAGCAGTGTAGGTTGTTGTCAAGGCACCCGCTTGCAATGAACCGTGAACAGCACCTGCGGCACCACCCTCTGATTGCATTTCCTGTACCATTACAGTCTCGCCGAAAATATTCTTACGTCCGGCTGCAGCCCATTCATCTACATATTCAGCCATTGTAGACGACGGAGTGATGGGGTAAATCGCAGCTACCTCGCTGAACATATACGAGATATGAGCAGCGGCCTGGTTACCATCACAGGTTAAAAATTTCTTCTGTTTTGTCATAGACCTATAAAACTATTAGTATTAAAAAATATCCTTACTCAATATAGAAAACCGAACAACCAAAGCGGGATCATGTTCCCCTCCCCGATCTCGGTCTTATCGACAGCATAGTACATATCCGGATTGTTCTTCACTTTCATATTTTCCTCGATCCGGAAATTATACATCATATTCACCAGAAAGTGGGCGTTCTTATTTCCTTCATTCAGCTCATTGTCTTTCAATAGTTGGTTATAAAAGAACGACTCACGCACCGCCCCGGCATTTACCTCCATCGGGCGGATGGGGTACATCAGGTTCGAGTTATACATATATACCTTGGAGGGTTTCTTCGGAAAGGATTCGCCCACCGGATACAGCATACTCATCAAACGGGCATCTGTCAAATACTTGATATAATTCATCACGGTGGCCCGGGATGTCTCGATATCTTTACTCAACTGACTCACGTTTGGGGTACAAGGGGCACTCGTAGCCAATAAGTAGAGTAGTTTGCGTAGCTTTGGCAGATAGCTTTGTTCGATTTGTTTTATGTATAACACGTCCACCTCTAGCATCATGTTCATGGTCTTCAGCAGGTTCTCGGAGAAGTTGCGCTTTTCCAAGAAGAACGGATAGAAACCATGATGGAGATAATCTTGGAAATAAGCCATCGGCCTTACGATCGAGCAAATACGTTTGGCGATTTCCTGATGATTCTCTACTACCTCATCGAACGTGTACGCAGGAAACTGGTTCCCGGACATCAAGTTCAAGAACTCACGGAACGAGAACCCCCTGAGGTTATACGATACCACCTTGCCGGACAGGTCCGGGTTCTCCTCTTTCAGACGCATCACCGATGAGCCGGAGAAAACGATCTTCAAGTCCTCGAAATTATCATAGCAATACCGCAACTCTCTCGACCAATTGGAATACTTAAACACTTGGTCTATCAACAGCACCTTTCCACCTTTAGCCCGAAACTCGGCGGCGAAATCAACGAGTGTGCGTTCCGTAAAATAGAAATGATTTAAGTTAATGTATAAGCATTCCTTATTATCGGCACCAAAATATTCACGGGCATAGTCTAACAAGAAAGTGGTCTTTCCGACTCCTCGCGAACCTTTAATACCGATCAACCGATCCTCCCAATTGATCTCATCCATCAATCCCCTTCGTACCGGAGAATACAGATGCTCTACCAGATATTTATGTGTTTTAAAGAATGCTTCCACCTACATAATTGGTAATTGAAAATTTGGAATTACCGATGCAAAGATAAACATCTTTTCTCATTTGCAATGCGGAGATTGCAATTTTATTGCAAAAAGTAAAGTTCAAACTAACAATTGCCTATCAACGTATTCTGTCTCGTAAAGACGGAGCGCACTCCAGTCCTTACGAAACAAAAGATATTATTCAATGATCGAGATCCATCCGTAAGTATCCGGCTCGTCGCCATACTGGATGGCACGTAGCTTATGATATAATTTCTCGCAAACAGGCCCCGGTTTGCCGTCTTTGGCGATAACAAAAGATTTGTTCTCATCCAAATCGTCGATTTGTGAGATCGGGGCGATAACTGCGGCGGTACCACACTCGGCAGCCTCGTCGAACGTAGCGATCTCCTCGAAAGGAACCGGACGACGCTCTACCGTCAAGCCCATATCCTCGGCCAATTGCTGCAAGCTCTTGTTCGTGATCGAAGGCAAGATCGAGTGGGATTGCGGAGTGATATAGCTGTTGCCACGGATTCCGAAGAAGTTCGCCGGACCGCACTCATCCAGATACTTCTTCTCTTTCGGATCCAGATACAATACGGCTGCGTATCCCTTGGAATGAGCGATCTCGCCAGCTACCAAGCTAGCGGCATAGTTACCACCCACCTTGATCGTACCCGTTCCGTTAGGAGCCGCACGGTCGTACTCACGAAGCACGCATACCTTTGAGGGCTGGAATCCACCCTTGAAATACGGACCTACCGGAGTGACAAATATCATAAACATATATTCGGGAGCCGGCTTCACACCCACCTGAGCACCCAAGCCGATCATCAGCGGACGAATATATAAAGCGGCACCACTCTCATAAGGAGGAACGAAACGCTCATTTAATTTCACGACCTTACGTACAGCTTCCTCGAACATCTCTACAGGCAACTCAGCCATCTTGATACCCCGGCTGGAAGATTGCATACGTTTAGCGTTCTCATCCATACGGAATACACGGATCTTACCGTCTTTCCCGCGGAAGGCCTTCAAGCCCTCGAAAGACTCTTGTCCGTAATGCAAGCAAGTAGCGGCCATGTGAATATTGATAATCTCGGATGAAGAAACTTCCAACTCACCCCATTTACCGTCACGATAGTAGCATCTTACATTGTAGTCTGTCTTGATATAACCAAATCCCAGCTCAGACCAATTTAAATTTTCCATATCTATATAATTTGCTGTAATTAGTTTAAAATTAACAAATTACACTGTTAATAATATCGTTCAAAAGCAAAAACGCCCATAGCCGTCGCTACGGGAGATTTTGTGTACCGCAAATATACGCTAATTTATATATAGTTCGGCCTATAAACTAAAAAAAGCAAGCGGAAGGCTACATTTCGGCCTATAACGAATATATGATCTATCACTTGGTCGAACTCATTCTCCAACTCTTGCTCTGGGAAATCAAGGGCGACCGGATCGGACATATACCTTATGGCTTCCCCAACCGGATATGGTGATACCGCTCACCGGGTCGCCGCTCAAGCGTTGCAGTTCCAATGTAGCGCTAGTCCGTTTCATACCATTGATCGCCATATAGTCCGATATGCGCAAAAAGGGATGTTCCTTCAGATACTCCAACGCACGGGAGAGGCGCACCTCCTCCGTATAGGGCGATTTCCTAACACGACTTATCCCGCCACGGGACAGGTCGCAGCACATCCGTGTCTCTCGTACCAACGTCTTGTCGGCCTTGAAACTGATACCGTTCACCTCAATACTCCGGGCATTACGCTTCGTGTCATCGCCATCCATCGTATCCATCTCCTTATTCTTGACCAAGCCCAACTGAGGCTTGAACGTACCGATGCCCTCAAGCGTCACCGAGCATCCCTCCGCCATGTAACGGGCCAAGCAATCCGCCACCGAGGTCATCACGTGCATCACGCTAGCCCTGCTAAGCCCCGACCCCGGATAGGCAATCCGCTCCGTAAAGTCCTTCATATCGATGTTCCGCTCTATCTTCATCCGATAGAACACCCGTTTCTCACCCGTACCATTTAGGTCGCTCATCTCTTGCTTAATGTATCTTGCCATAAATCTATTAGATATTAATAATAATCAATCATATATAAAACCTTCACCATACATATACAAATATACTCAAACTTAGCTCCATTTCCAAATCTACGACACTGTTTTTACGATCAGCACCAGCGATCTTACAATCAGTGGCACTGATTACAAAATCACTGTCACCGATTATAGAATATATACAGTTCTTGCAAAGAAAGGAAAGGCATCCGAACAACTATACTGCCAGAAGAAAGCGTTTTTTTCGATAAATTCCGCTACAATCGCAGATAAAACACTGGAACAAATGTACGGAGACGCCTTCTACAATAACCCAGAATATGAGAGTAACATCGATTAATGACCTGTCGTTATCAATATTTTCGTTACATTCGCGTCTAAAAATAACAGAATAACACATGAAAGTCATTGATCTGATAAGGAATAGTAAGAGTACCGCTTTTTCTTTCGAGATATTACCGCCGCTGAAAGGTAACAGTATCCAGAAGGTGTATAATGTAATTGACAAGTTGAAGGAATTCGACCCTAAATACATAAATATCACCTCCCACCATAGCGAGTTCGTCTATAAAACCTTACCAGACGGAAGTTTCCAAAAAGTAAACATCCGTAAACGTCCGGGCTCCGTAGCGATCGCTTCGGCTATCCAGAATAAATACGGTATTCCTGCCGTACCTCATATTATATGTAAAGGCTTTACGAAAGACGAGACGGAATACGCTTTGATCGATTTGAACTTCCTAGGCGTAAACAACCTCTTGATATTAAGGGGAGATACAAAGACCTTAGAGGCCTCCCAGCAAAACCCGGAGTTATATCACGACCACGCGACTGACTTGCAACAGCAGGTAAATCATTTCAACGAAGGTATCGCGTTAGACGGTTCCAAGATAGACGGTATAGAGACTCCCTTCTCGTACGGCATGGCTTGCTATCCGGAGAAGCACGAGGAAGCGCCCAATATGGAATCTGATATCTATTACTTAAAGGAGAAAGTAAAAAATGGCGCTGAATATCTGGTAACCCAGATGTTTTTCGATAATGAAAAATATTATGCGTTCGTGGATCGTTGCCGTGCGGAAGGCATCACGGTTCCCATCATCCCCGGTATCAAACCGATCGTTTTCAAGAACCAATTAACGGTTCTTCCGAAGATATTCCGTACGGATATCCCGGAGCCTTTCGCGACAGAATTACGTAAATGTAAAGATGATGCGGAAGCGAAAGAGGTGGGCGTGGAATGGTGTATACAGCAATGCAAGGATCTGATCGCCCATGGCGTACCGAGCTTACATTTCTACACGATGATGGCCTCGGATAGCGTTTACAAAATAGCGAAAGAAATTTATTGAGATACAATAGGGGTTTTTCCACGCTGAGTTGTCTAATACTTAGTACACGATTGAACAATCATGTACTAAGTATGGTTATTTCTAAAATTCTAAGGTAATGAAATATATATTCTTTATTGGACTTGACTTGGCAGTGTATCCGTTCTTAGTTTTACTCTACATATGTCAATTGATATTTACAAAACCCCGCGCCTTTTGATATCTGAATACTTTTCCGTAACTTCGTTCTTTATTCTATAAGAAAAGGAAATATCTCATGTATTTTAAAGATATCATCGGGCAAGAGGAAGTAAAGGAACGGTTGAGGCAATCGGCTCGGACAGGGATCGTACCCCATGCGCAGTTATTCACGGAGCAAGGGGGGGCCGGGGCGTTTCCGCTGGCTTTGGCTTACGCCCGTTATCTGAATTGTACGAACCGGACGGAGACGGACGCTTGCGGACGTTGCCCGTCATGCCTTAAATATGACGAATTGGCACATCCCGATTTGCATTTCGTATTCCCGATCGTAGCCAAGAAAGAGAAAAAGAAAGAGGTCTGCGATGATTATCTCAGCGAATGGCGTGGGTTCCTCAAGGAGCATCCCTATTTCAATATGGATGAATGGCTGGATTATATCGAGGCCGGAAACTCACAAGCGATCATCTATTCCAAGGAAAGCGATGAGATTATCCATAAACTGAGCCTAAAGATTTATGAGGCGGAATATCGTATCCTGATGGTTTGGTTGCCGGAGAAACTACATCCCACTTGCGCCAACAAGCTTCTGAAAATCATAGAGGAGCCACCTATGAAAACGGTTATCCTTATGGTATCCGAGACACCGGACCTTATCCTCGGGACCATCCAATCTCGTGCGCAACGCATCCACATCCGTCCCATTGAGGCCGATGCTATCATGAATGCCATGATATCCCGTTTCGGACTTTCACCCGATGACGCTAAACACGTCGCTCACCTCTCCTCCGGAAGTTTCATCAAGGCGATGGAGGCGATTAGCTTGGGCGAGGAAAATAAATTCTTTCTGGAGCAATTCAAGACCATGATGCGAAACTCATGGGCACGAAACGTAAAAGGTATGAAAGCGATGGCGGACGTCATGGCAGGGATCGGACGGGAACGACAGAAGAACTTCCTCTCCTATTGTCAGCATTTGATCCGGGAGAACTTCATGTACCGGTTCCAATCGCCGGAACTTAATTATATGAATCTGGACGAGGCTAGCTTCTCCGTTAAGTTCTCCCCTTTCGTCAACGAGCGAAACGTAATCGATTTGATGGAAGAATTGGCGAAAGCGGAACGCCATATCACACAGAACGTGAATGCCAAGATGGTCTTTTTTGATTTATCCTTACGAATTACCGTACTAATCAAAAGATAAGTCTTCAGATTTTCTTGTTAAGCCAATTTCCTTTCCATAGATAGAAGAAAGAAGAAAGGATCATGATATTATATACATACTCCGTAGTCCAGCAAACCGCCACGTCCGCACGCAACCATACGGCAACATACAATATATATAATACGTACACGAATATGCTAGCCATATCGATTTCCAGCGCACGGCGGGTATTGCCTGTCCCCGATACGCTAAAGAAATAAATAAAACCGGGAACGGCGAAAAGATAAGAGGACAGCATCACCCACAACGAAGGAATCGAGCAAACGATCAAATCCGGGTTATCCGTATAAATACGCAATACGGTAGACGGGAACATAGCGATCAAGATACCGATCGGTAGCACGAACGCATAGCATAGCCCGATCATCCTCCGGCTAAGCGGAAGTACCCGGTCCGACTCCCCGGCGCCGATCAAGTTACTAACCAGCGAGCTGTTCGTGGAGGCGAAAGCATTCACGAACATAAACAGGAATGAGGAGATGCTACGTACCACATTCGTAATTGCTAACGGCCGCTCGCCCAGATGCTCCATAGCGATAAAGAAGACAAACCACCCTCCAAAAGCGATCCCATGCTGGATCATTACCCAGATAGAGACGCTCAATATTTGTCCCAGCATCCTGAAATCCACTCTCGTAAAACGAAACAGACCGTATTTCTTATACTCTACCTTCTTCCACGTATAAATCACGAAGAACATTACGGAGACAGCTTCCGAGATCAAGGAAGCGATAGCGGCACCCGCTATCCCCAATACGGGGAGACCGAACTTACCGAATATCAAAATATAGTTCAAGACCACGTTGGTAAGCACCATCACCACCGAATTGGCCGTCAAGATCTTCGTATTCGTCGTACTCACGTAAAACGCACGGAACATCACCGCTATAAAAGAAAAGAAGAACCCGTACACCCGCCAGTCCAGATAACTCATCGTCGCCCGATACACCTCTTCCGAGCCGATCATCCGGTGGAGCAGATAGGGCGTAAGCAGATTAGAGGCCGTAAACAACACCGCCGCCAGCAGAAAAAGGAATAGCCCGCCTTGCGTAAAAACCTCGCCGATCCGTTTATACTCCCCCTCACCGTTACGACGTGCCATCAGCACCTGAGCGCCCACGCTGAAACCGAATCCTAGCATATAAATCACGAGATAATAGACCCCAGCCAAGGCGGAGGCACCTAGCTCAACCTCGCCGACACGCCCCAGATAAGCGGTATCCGTCAATCCGATCATATGCTCCATGAGCAAGCTGATCAATACCGGATACGTGATCTTTAGAATTTGTTTGTTCGTATATCGCATGATGAATCTAGAATAAAAGAGAGGCAAAGGTAGTAATAAGAAGCCAGTCACACAATATTACCCTATGCGATCCGTTTCTTAATTATATTACATTTATACGAAGAGATATGAACTATAATATAAAAACAGAATACGGTTAACGATAATTAGCATACTCATG
>NZ_SRYM01000130.1 GCF_004793765.1 Parabacteroides distasonis
CCATTTTGTTTTTATGTTCTTCAACAGAAAAGAATCTGTGTGCAATTTTGACTGACTCAATTAAATTTTTTCTGATTATATCGAACTCACGTTAAATAGTTAATCAAATTCCAACACATCCTTAAATTAAAGCCTTCACATGACCTTTTAAGATATGGAAGGCAGGAACGGCCATCGATCCATGATCATATCCGTCCAACTCATAGATATAAGTCTTCTTATGCCCAGCCACTTTCATCATACGCCAGAAATAGGCGTTCTCCTCATAACGACCTAGCATCTCCATCTCCCGGTCACCCGAGACGATAATCAATGGAGGAGCGTCGGGACGTACGTAAAACAAAGGGGCGAACTCGTCGATACTAGGTTGGGTATCTTTCATCCCCTTCTCCTGCCGATAAGCGAAATGGCTGATCGCATGACCGCTGAATGGGATCAAGGCTGCGATAGAATCAGCGTCTATCTGGTACTTAGCCAGCCATTTCTTATCCAGTCCGATCATATTCGTTAAATAACCTCCGGCGGAATGACCCGAGACAAAGATTTTACGCTTATCTCCACCAAACTTCTCAATTTCGTTGAATGCCCAAGCGACAGCGGCGGCGGCATCATCGATACAATCGCTTAGGGTGACTTTGGGTAGCAGGCGGTAATTTACGGCGATAACGGCTAATCCGCAGTTCTTCAATTCCTCCGGGATGAATTTGCTACCTCCCGACAAACCGCCTCCGTGAAACCAAATTACAGCAGGAAAGTCTTTTGCGTTCTCGGGATAATAAAGATCCAATTTGCAACGCTCCACCGCATATGGATCTTTCGATCGGGTATAAGGGATATCTCCGACTATCCTATAGTTTTGATCTTGCGCCGCAAGGATATTACAGATAATCAGACTGAATAGGAATAAATAGATTTTCTTCATCATATTAGATAATAGATTTAATACATCAAATTTAATATAAAAAAAGGAATAACAAAAAAAGGAGCCACTCTTTCGACTGGCTCCTTCACCTAAGACGGCGGCT
>NZ_SRYM01000131.1 GCF_004793765.1 Parabacteroides distasonis
AACTAAATTTCAACAATTTCAAAGTACTCTTTCCGATTTTAATGGGACATCAATGAAAAAATATATAACACCTCTATTCCATTGACTTTAGCACCGTTTCCCATTAAGATACTATCTCAAACCCGACACTTCAAGAAGGGATAATCATTCCTCGGATAGGCGTCTTGACCATGAACACGAATAGTTCGCTCGCAACTGAACCGCACCATCGTCCCGTTAATCGCTACCCGTCCCATGATAGGGACAAATCCGTTCTTCTCCTTACTGCCATTCACATAGATTTGACTTCTCCCAATATCTACAATTTGCCCCTACCTTCTTCATATTCAATTTTAATTGCGCCAATCTGCGCTTTTCATGAGGTTATTACGGAGATATTTCCGTAAATTTGTAGAAATAAGGCAGCCAATAATATCTATAAAAATATGCAAGAAAAACTTTCCTATCCTGTTAGGATCATCATATCCTTACTATCCATTTTTCTCTGGAGCTTTCCGGCAGAAGGGCAGGATAGTGAAAGCTTAAGGATCTATCTGGGAAACTTCAAATTCACGGCACATCAACAAGTCCATATCCTTATTGACATGGCCTTCGCATTCCATTCCGACACAGGAAGCCCCCCCGATCAGCTGTATACGGAGTTCGTAGGGACGAATAAAGTGAGAATCGACAGGAAAACCATACAGGATACTCTTGAAGAGAGCGCCTCACCAACCGCCTATGTCCTTTATAGTCGAAAAGACAACGGTGGATTCGATAACGGGACGCTCGTAAAAGGAGAAGAAATCATTCTTCCGATTGAGGTGGGTATTATCCAAAGTTATAAGATAGCTACCGTAAATAAAGGAGATATCAGTTTCCCATTTGAGGCACTTCAAACACCGTCGGAACGAAATCGACTCATGAAGTCCACCTTACACTTTTCCTCCTTTCAACAACAAAATAAAATACAGTATATACAATTATTGCTGTCCGATAAAATTCAGAAAACGCGATACAGTATGGCTCGAACGCAGAT
>NZ_SRYM01000132.1 GCF_004793765.1 Parabacteroides distasonis
TGACAACCCGTTGCTGCTTCTCTATCCGTTTCTTTGCCGGACGTCCCCCCGGCTTGTCCTTTATACTCGTCATGGTTTTTTACGTTTGAATGGTGTCTTAAAAATTGCGACCAACGGGAGAAATTTTCTTTGCGGTGAGCAAAGCAAGGTAGTTTCGGTTTACCGAAACATAACCTTGCTCTCCAAATAAACCGCCAGCCGTTGATAGTCCTGCCGGATTAAATGCCCCTGCCTCTCTTTTGTCTTGGGGCGGCACGTTGTCCGGTTTCCTGCTTCGTTTCCTGCACTTGGCTGGCTTCGTTTTTCTGTTCCTGCTTCCTGCCGCACAGGTAATCGTTCAAGTCCGAATATCCCCTGTAATTGTGTGAGAAGTCACGTACACGGTAGGAGTATTCCAACTCGATATCCCGTGTCGCTTCATATCCAGCCTTGTCATTGTCAAGCATACAGTGGATGCGTTCATACAGGGACATCACGTCAAGGGCTTTCGACACATTGGCGGTAGAGTTAAGAATGACATAATCCTGCCTGTCAAGGTCGGGCATGGTCGGACAGTTCCTCATGCGGAGCGTAAGGAAAGAGAGGTAGTCCATGAAACCCTCGAACACCAGACATTTCTCTCTCGGCTCTCCCTGCTGCCGTATATGGGTGATGTCTTTCGGGGCGATGCAGCCTTTGAAAAAAGAGTTGCGCACCTCATAACCTCCTGTCATGTTCGGGAAACCGATAGCGAAGAACGGTCTGCCGTTATTGGTAAAATGGAGTTCCTTACATTCTCTTTTTGCCAGTTCGATATTGATACCCCGTCCCTGCAAGTAACGGAGCAATGCCGGATGGGTAAGGTCACGGACTTCCAAATGCTGGAAACTCGGTTCTTTCCTACGCTGGGGAAAAGAAAAACTGATCGGACGGATGTGCGGTGTCTGTTCCGCTATCCGGTTTAAAAGGTATGGCAAGCTGTCTGAACAATAGAGTTCCTTTGCCAGTGCGATGA
>NZ_SRYM01000133.1 GCF_004793765.1 Parabacteroides distasonis
AGCCAGCGCCTCAGTGTTAGCCGACATAAGATCGGAAACTGAAACCTCCTCGTTAGTACTACCGGTATTATTGAACCCGAAAGCGGCTGCTATCGCCGCAAAGCTACCTATTGTTAAAATTTTCTTAAGCATAATGTTCTTGTTTTTGATTTGTTAATTGGAAATAATCCACACTTCCTAAGCCTATTAAACTTATGGAAATTGCCAAAACCTAACTTATAGGTCGATAACTTTTCGTACCTTTGTACACCTCCTTTCTTTTTTAAGGGGTAGTGGGGAGAGTTTGCCTAGGTGTTTCGAAGCGCAGGGCAAACTTCTCCTTTCTTTACCCGATGATTATTTATTCCGCTCTACCTCGGATCCGAAGCTTTGCCGGATATTCCGTATTGCATTTCAACTGAATGATCTCATTGAAAAAGCCGACATCCTTGGGATTCATCGTGACTTCCACGGTAGCGATTCCACCCGGGGGAATGGGCTGTTTCGGATATTCTACCGAGGCGCAACCGCAAGTGGAGCTTGTGGCAATGATAACCAGCGGCTTATCACCCGTATTCTTTACCTCGAAAAGCTGTTTCTTGCTGTCGCCTACCTTCAAGGTTCCCAAATCGGCCTTGATGGGGCTTACCTCGCTCGTTGTTATCAATTTGTCCTCTTTTTCGTTGGCCGTATCGTAGGTCTCCGACAGCCGCTTGAAATACAGGCTTCGGATCTCCGTACTATGCACAGGATTGCCGATCACCAAGACCTTATTGTCTTTATCTAATAATAAGGTATGGAACTGGGGGAATGGTGGGAAATCGTTTAACTTGTTCAGCTCGCCATCAAAATCGATGCAGACCGGCAAGTCGAACAGATCCCTTTTAAAGAATTGGCACAACTCCTTATAGTCTTTCGGGAAAAAGAAAAACAGGAAAGGGATTTCCCCATCGCTTATCGAATTAGTATACTTAATCAATT
>NZ_SRYM01000134.1 GCF_004793765.1 Parabacteroides distasonis
GTCTGTGCCTGCAACACCGCGCCCATGATTTTCTGACGAAGCTCACGGACATTGCCCGGCCACGCATGGGTCAGCAATGTCTTGCGGGCTTCTCCGTCAAAGCCGATGACATCGCATTCCTGTTCCCGGTTCGCAATTTCACGGAAGAACTCAGCCAGCGGCATGACGTCCTCCTGACAGTCGCGCAACGGCGGGACGGTTATCTCGAAGTCATGCAGACGGTACAACAAGTCCTGCCGGAAACGCTTTTCATTGACCGCCTTCTCCAGATCCTCGTTGGTGGCGGCGATGATGCGGACATTGAAACTACGGTCAGATTTGTCACCTACCGGACGGTATCTCCGTTCCTGTATGGCGCGGAGTAGCATCTGCTGGGTTTCCGGTGCGAGGTTGCCCACCTCGTCCAAAAACAGCGTGCCGCCTTCCGCCTCATGGAAATAACCTTTCTTGGCACTGTCCGCACCTGTGAATGCGCCTCTGACGTGTCCGAAGAAAGCCGACGGCGCAAGTTCTTTGGTGAGCGAACCGCAGTCCACAGCCACAAACGGTTTTCCTGCCCGCTTGCCCTTATCGTGCAGCAAGTGGGCGATATGCTCCTTGCCCGTGCCGTTCTCTCCGAATATCAGCACGCTCATGTCGGTGGGGGCTACCAGCCTTATCCGCTTCATGATGGCTTGGAACGCCGAGCCGTCACGAGAGAACAGGGGCATACGGCTTCGTCCGGTGTGCCGTTCTTTCAATATGGTACGGAGCAGAGGGACGAGTTTGTCTTCCACAAGTTGCTTGGGTATGTAGTCCAGCGAACCGAGTTTCATGCTTTCAACCGCCGTATGCACTTCGGCATAGTCGGTCATGATGACAAAGGGCTGCATCCTGCCCTCCTTGCGCATCCAACGCAATAGGTCGATACCGTTGCCGTCGGGCAGGCGCAGGTCGGAAACCACGATGTCCCCGT
>NZ_SRYM01000135.1 GCF_004793765.1 Parabacteroides distasonis
AAGTAATCAGCGACTATCGGCTATGGACCCAGCTTGACCATGCCGATGAATACATACTGTATCCTGAAAATTTCGGGGAGGACATGAGTCTTGACGAGACCTGTCTGAGTAATGGCGATGTCTACACCATACTGACCAACAAAGCCGCGCATGGCGGCAAAGGGAGTCTGGCAGCGATGGTTCGCGGCGTGGCAAGCGACACAGTGTCGGCAATACTGAGAAAAGTCCCGTTGAAACAGCGTCTTAAGGTAAAAACCGTCACGACAGACCTTTCTTCTGCCATGATGCTTACTGTCAGAAACGTGTTTCCTGGCGCATCGCTTGTCAATGACCGGTTCCATGTCCAGCAGCTTATTTCCGAAGCCGTTGACCAACTGAGGATACGACACCGTTGGGAAGTCCTCGATGCCGAGAACAAGGCGGTCAGGGAGCATCGGCAGAGGCGAAAGGAAGCAACGTCAAAAGAAGAACGCGAACTAATCGGAGACTGGGAGCCAGAGAGGATGGAGAACGGCGAGACCATACCGCAGGTCATGGCTCGCAGCCGGCATATCATACTCAAACACAAATCAAAATGGAATGAACAGCAGAAAATACGCGCACGGATATTGTTCGGGAAGTTCCCCGACCTGGAAAAGGCATACGGACTGTTCCTGAAGCTCGTGGACATATTCAACGAGAAAACTTCTGCCGGAGTCGCCAGACTGAACCTCGCCAGATGGTACAACGAAGTGGAAGCTTTCGGAAATAATGAATTCAACAAGGTCCTGGAGACTTTCGAGAACCACAACACCACAATAATCAACTATTTCGAACGGAGGCTCACCAATGCCTCGGCAGAATCCTTCAATGCCAAAATCAAAGCCTTTAGATCTCAGTTCCGCGGAGTAGGAGACATCAAATTCTTCATGTTCCGACTGGCAACACTATACTCTTGACACCTCCT
>NZ_SRYM01000136.1 GCF_004793765.1 Parabacteroides distasonis
TGACATGATACAGATTTACTTCACACGCAATTAACAATTAAAAGAACGTGTGTAAGATGTCAAACAAAGCAAGAGAACGTAAAAGTTACAGCCAGGATTTCAAGCTCCGTATGCTGAAGGAGTATTATGAGAGTGGCTCAACCAAGTACAGCCTATGTAAGAAATATTCGGTTGATTACGTGACATTCAGTCGCTGGGAAGGTTATTTTGAGTCAAAAACGCTATCTTTACCGTCCGATCTGACAGAGTTAGAGCATCGGGTATATATGGCACGAAAGAAATCCGAATCATCCAAGGCGACCGGTCCCCAAACGGAGAGCGAGAGGCTCCGGGAGGAGAACTTGCGCCTACGCAAGGCGTTGGCCTACTCAGAGTTGCGCAATGAGGCTCTGCATGAGCTTCTTAAGATCGGGCGGGAACAATATGGCATCGACCTGCTAAAAAAAGCTGGCGCCAAGCGGTAGACAACCTTCGGCTCAGGCATCCCAAGGAATCGATCGGTAGCCTGAGCGGGCTGTTTGGCAAGACAAGAGAAGGTTATTACTCCGTGAGCAAGGAGAAACGCATGCGCAGGGAATTGTCAGAGAAAGAGATACTTGACACCGTGAGGGATATCCGGCATGAGGCTCCGGGCATCGGGGCGTACAAGCTGTACCTGATGCTCAAGGAACTCTATCCGGACGAGATGCGTGGCCGGGATTGGTTCTACGGGCTGATGCATGAGTCACACCTGATGCTGAAGCCCGGGAAGCGCCGTCACACGACAAGCTCCAACCATCCTTACAGGAAGTACAAGAACATGATCAAGGGATTGACCGTCAACAGGATCAACCAATTGTGGGTGGCCGACATCACCTATATCGACACCGATGAGGGCGTGGCCTACCTGCATCTCCTGACGGACGCGTTCACGCATGAGATCATAGGCTGGG
>NZ_SRYM01000137.1 GCF_004793765.1 Parabacteroides distasonis
TCTATCACAGCATTTCGATATTCCACATCCTCACCAAGCAAACGTACAAGATACAAATGCCCACTCGAAGAATGGTCATCACCAAAATGATCCAAGACCTGCACATCGCACCCCTTCAGTCCTTCATTATACCTCTCAATAATCTGACGACGACGATACAGCATTTCCGGATAACGCTTCAACTGCGCTAGACCAATACCCGCCATCACATCCGTCATATTACACTTATAATACGGAGCGACAATATCATACTCCCATGCCCCCAACCTCGTTTTAGCAAGCGCGTCCTTGTTCTGCCCATGAAGGGAAAGCAATTGAAACTGTTTATAAAGAGACTCGTTGTCAACCCCATCATGATTTCTCCAAGTCAACGCACCTCCCTCTGCTGTCGTAAGGTTTTTCACGGCATGGAAGGAAAACGAAGTAAAATCAGCGATCTCACCACACATCTTTCCATGCCATTTGGCACCAAAAGCATGAGCGGCATCCGCAAGTACGATAACCCGACCGTACGCCTTCTGGATATCGTTCGCTGGCGAAAACAAATGTTTCTTGCTCTCTACGGCAGCGAATATCTTATCATAATCACAAACCACACCGGCAAGATCAACAGGCAGAACCACCTTTGTCCTCTCCGTGATCGCATCTGCCAACTTATCATAATCCATCTCAAACGAATCAGGAGCGGTATCTACCATGACAACCTTTGCCCCCACATGACAAGTTACGCTTGCGGTAGCGGTATACGTATAAGCGGAAGTAATCACCTCGTCTCCTGGCCCAACACCCAAAACACGCAATATCAACTCCATACAAGCCGTAGCCGAATTCAAGCATACAGCTTGCTCCGTCTGACAGCACATGGCAATTAATCTCTCAAATTCTTTTGTTTTAGGCCCCGTGGTGATCCAACCGGAACGAAGAGCCTC
>NZ_SRYM01000138.1 GCF_004793765.1 Parabacteroides distasonis
TTAGCTCAGTTGGTTAGAGCATCTGACTGTTAATCAGAGGGTCCTTGGTTCAAGTCCAAGAGGAAGAGCGAAGAGAGAGATACCTATTAATAGGTATCTATTTTTTCTTTTGTTCTTTTTCCGTTATTCACAGGGTTTTCAACAGGGTTATTAACACCCCTGTAATCCTCCTACCCTCTCCAAGCGATTAAAAATAAGTTCTTTAATTCTTCCGCAAGGACTCCGCAATGCATATTGGGAAGATGAACGTTATCCCGCAAATCAGCGGGCATGTCTTTAATAAGCACATCCGACTCCAACGAAGCCTTATAAATAAACTCCGTATCAAACAAGAAGCGATTCACCCGAGTTGAGGCCAAGAACGATTTTCCCCGCTGGTTAAAGCCTTTCAAACCTCCTTGAGCATCCGTATGCGTTAATCCTAGAAGCGTAAAATTCAATATACGAAATGCATCCGGAACCGCCTGTTATCATATTGATTTATCCTAAAATAAGGAGCAATAAATAAAAGTAGCCCGGGGATAACCAACCAGAGATCACTATACGTATTGACTCCCGAAATCTTACGAACCATCCCCAACAAAGAGATATTTGTATAAGGAGTAAATAAATTCTCTACATTCTTATCGAGAAGTACCTCATACCATTTCACGTATTGACTTGCCACATATTGAGGAGACGTATATAACATCGGAAGAACATACAAGACTATGCCCCAGAAAATAAGTCCTTTCAAAAAAGCGATCCGGCGTTTTGAGAATAGCAGGAAAGCAAGACCGACAATGCCATAAATCTTAGTCATCGTCCCCAAGACGATCATTAGAGCCGCCCAAAACTCCTGCTTCCGTTCAATAAAAATAAACGAGACACTACTGTCCCATTAAAATCTGAAAAAGTTCTTTGAAATTATTGAAATATAGTT
>NZ_SRYM01000139.1 GCF_004793765.1 Parabacteroides distasonis
GTTGCGGCAGCGTTGAAGAATGACGAGGTACTGAAGTATTCGGCATACCTGCCACCGAACAAACGGAAAATCCTCTATGTAGATACCGAGCAGAGCAAATACCATTGCCATAAGGTCATGGAGCGTATTTTGCGACTTGCCGGACTGCCTACCGACAAGGACAGGGACGATTTTGTTTTCATCGTGCTAAGAGAGCAGACCCCCGACAAGCGGAAACAGATTATCGGCTATATGCTTGAAAATATGCCCGATGTGGGGTTGCTCATCATTGACGGAATCCGTGACTTGATGTACGACATCAACAGCCCCAGCGAATCAACCGACCTAATCAACCTTTTGATGCGCTGGTCAAGTGGGTATAACCTGCATATCCACACCGTGCTGCACTTGAACAAGGGGGATGACAACACAAGGGGGCATATCGGTACGGAACTGAACAACAAGGCTGAAACCGTCCTGCAAATCACGAAAAGCCAGCAGGACGGCAACATAAGCGAGGTAAAGGCGATGCACATACGTGACCGGGAATTTGACCCGTTCGCATTCCGTATCAATGACAACGCTTTACCCGAAATCGTGGATGATTATGTATTCCAACAACCTAAGCAGGACAGGAACTTTTCCGCTTACGGAACTGACTGAACAGCAACACCGGGAAGCGTTGGAGAACGGTTTCGGCAAGCAGGTGGTACAAGGCTATTCCAATGTCATAGCGGCATTGAAACAGGGTTATGCGAGTATCGGTTACGAGCGTGGACGCAATGTTCTTGTGTCGCTTAACAAGTTTCTTGTGAACAAGCGCATGATTGTGAAAGAGGGCAAGGGCTACCGCTATAATCCCGATTTCCATTATTAAAAGTCAGTTTGGTTTAGTCCGGGTGTATATACAAGAGGAACGGACTTACTATTTCCC
>NZ_SRYM01000013.1 GCF_004793765.1 Parabacteroides distasonis
TGTATCTTGTACGTTTGCTTGGTGAGGATGTGGAATATCGAAATGCTGTGATAGAGCGGATGGCTGAATGTGGGATCGCTTGTAACGTACATTATAAACCTTTACCGATGATGACGGCCTATAAAAATTTAGGTTTTGATATCGTAGATTATCCGAATGCTTACAACCAATACCATAACGAGATTACTCTTCCTTTGCATACCAGTCTTACGGATGAGGACGTAGAGTATGTGATCTCTAATTTTGTTGATATTATTTCCAAATAAAATAATTAACCATTACGGTGGGAGGACGTGACCCACGGATTATACGGTCTGGTTATTATATCCGTAGGTGTTCGTAATTTGAAAGAGGTGGGAGAGTTGGTGTAAGAACCGGCTCTCCCTTTTTTTATTTCTATCGAACGCTTGCGCTTAGAAGGCGATCGCCACCTCCGCACCGATTTGGAAGGGTTTACCCAGTTGGATAAACGGATTCCCGAACGACTCGAAATAGAATGCCGAGTAATGGGTGTTCGTTATATTACGGCTCCATAGGTTTACGTTGACGATACCTTTGCGTACGCCTACCTTTGCGTTCACCGTTCCGTAGAATTTCTGGTAGATGTCGTTTCGCTCGGTCCAGAAGATCTTTCCGACACCGCTGAATTGGGCGGAGGAGGAGAATTGGTCTATCCATTCGTTACGGAACAGGCGGGTGTATTGCAGTCCTACGTTGAAGGTATGACGTGGGGTATATGGGATGAAGTTGTTCTTGAAATCCTCTTTCCCATTGTTGTAATCCCGGAATGTAGCATGTGTGAAACCGTAATTAACGTCGGCGGTTAGCCCATCGATGATGCGGGCACGCAAGGAGGCCTCAATACCGTAGCTTTTGGCTTTCCCTGCGTTGGTGAGGATACGGCCGTTGCCGCTATTTACGAATTTGGTCAGTTGCACGTCTTGAATGTCCATATAGAAACCTGTTAATTCTGCGCTTAGGCGTTGGAATAGTAACTCGCTACGGATACCGATCTCGTAGTTCCAGCTTTTTTCCGGTTTGTAGGAGGCTACTTCCTCGATGGGGGTGGGTTCTTTGACCTCGATCGGCATCATGTCCTTGAAAGCGTTCATCATATCGTATTGCATCTGGCTTTGCATCACGTCTGCCGACATTTGTACGTTGTAGCCCCCGGTCTTATAACCTTTCGCTACCGACACATAGGTGAACGTGTTTGACGAGCATTCGTACTTTAAAGAGACTTTCGGAAGTACTTGCCAGAAGTCTTGGGAGACACTGGCGTCCATCACGGTGGTTGGGATCGGGAAAAGTTTCTCGATGTCGATAACCGGTCCGTTTTCTACGAAGCCGAAACCCATTCTCATCTTAGCCTCAGAATTGTAATCCATCTTTTGCTTCTCGTAATCCAAGCGGATACCGGCGGTAATTGACAGGCCTTCCGTGAACAGGTTGTTATAAGTGGATTGGTGATACAATGCAAGGCCGTAAGAAGGGGTGTCGAAAGAACCCGGAATATAAAGATGATCGTCCAGTATTTTTAGATATGGCATTTTAGGGTGATCTTTCTTCAATTGATCGAATACGGGCTGGAGGACGGTCTTGATCCCGTCTTCCTTGAAATCGACCGGGCCGTCTGTATGTAGATCATCGTAGAAACCGTAGAGTCCGAAGGACCATTGGTAATTATTTCTCGTGTTGCTCTTGATCGCCAATTCCTCGCTGAAAGCGTTTTGCTTTTGCTTTTGGTTGAGGGTGAAGATCGAGAGAGGGGAGAAGTCTTGATCCATCTTCATGTCATCCTTGAAATATTGATGACCGGTGATGCTGCTCAGTATCACGTGCTCATTCCGGTATTCGAGGGACAGATTATTGGCGATGACCGTCCGTTTATAAGAGCTGGGATCGTTGATATTGATAGGATTTACATACTTGTGATCGGTATTTCCGGTTCCGATGAACATACCATATGGAAACGCTCCTTGATCCGTATAATCTACGGAAAGGGAGTAGGAGGCACGGAAGTTCGGATTGAAGCGACCTTCTAACTTGAATCGGCCGCCTACATTGTCTTCCTTATCGATCTTTTTCCCATCGTAGGCATTGGTGTAGAAGCCGTCGCTATGGTCATAGTAAGCGGCGGCGGTGAATCCGATGGTCTCGCTCAACTTAGCATAATGGGAGGCCTTGACTTTATATTGCCCGTAGCTTCCGGCCGATAGGGAGAGTTTCTTTCCTTGGTAATCGAACGGGGAGATGGTATAGATATTTACGATGCCCCCCATAGCGTTACGACCATACAAGGTTCCTTGCGGCCCTCGTAATACCTCGATGCGTTGGATATCGGTCAGCTCGAAATCGAAGGTGCTTTTATCCAGATAAGGCACGTTGTCTACGTATAAGCCCACGGATTGTCCACTACTTCTCGCTCCGATACCGCGGATATAGATGGCCGAGGTTAGTTTTGCCCCATAATCCGGCATGTATAGGTTCGGGACGAAAGAACTTATATCCTTTAGTGCGTCGATCTGTCTGCCGGAGATCATTTGTGGCGAAAGGATCGATACGGAACCGGGTAACGTACGGAGGTTATTTGTCTCTTTCGTAGATGAGGTCACGATTACCTCACCCATGTTGTAGGTTTTTATCGTGTCGTTCTCGTTTGCCTTGATATTCTCGGCGTATACATTTTGCAGCCCCAACGCACCTAGGGCGATGATACCTAAGTAGTGTCTCTTCATCGAATTTCTTTTGTTAGTATATTTTTTCAATCGCAAAGAAACGGTAAAGAAACTAGATGGTCAATCACTAGATGTAGTGATTTTGAAAGCCGGTTTGTTCGTTTCGCTATAGTTCGATATCGTCGCCGGAGATGATCCCGTTCATGATGGCGTAGAAGGTGAGGCCGGATACGGTCTTGATGCCTAGCTTGGCGGTGATGTTCTTACGATGGGTAAGGACGGTGTTCAAGCTGATGTTCAGCTTATCGGCGATCTCTTTATTCGTGATGCCTTTTACGATCAGTTGAAGTACGTCTACCTCACGGCTGGATAGATCCTTGTTGTTTTCGGTAGTGGTGCTGTTGGAACTGTCGCTCGTAAATAATTGTTGCAATTGCTCGATAATGGTCTCTTGGGAGGAACGTAACGTGATACGGTTCGTAGACGAGAGTGCCCCGTGTTCTTCGGTGCTGTCGATGAGGAGGGCGGTCTTGTTTCTTCTCGGGAGGAAGAAATCCGCGTTGAGCACAAGGGTATCTGAATCGGTGAAATAGTAATCGTAGGTGTCGCTTCCTGTGGAGGAAAGCATCTCGAAATTTGGAAAATAGCAAACCTCTACCGGGGGGAAGTAGTCGGTCAGCAAACTTTGCAGCCCGATACTTCTTAGGGTATCAGACAGTATGATCGCTATTTGTTTGTTTCGATACATTTCAGATCGTTAGATACATAATTTTTCCATGGCCGAGACCATGGGGGTAAGGATTCGATACCGGATCCGGTTGTGTTGCTTGATATCTTTCTCCAGACTACAGATGGAGAAGAGGACGGCATAACATAAATTCTCGTCATAATCTCCCGAAAGATGCTTGACCATGATACTTTTTAAGTCGGCTAAAAGGGCTTCGATGGTATCTTCCATACGTTGCTCGGAGGTGATTTGCAATCCATCGATCGTTCCCGCTGGTTCTTTTCCCAGCTTTTTACTTAACGACATGCAGTAGGGAAACCAAGTCTCATCATCTTTCTCAATGCGTGCGATAAGTTCTTCCTTGAACGAGGAGAAGAAGCGTCCTATCAATCCAAGAGTAGGATTGCCGGGCGTACTCATCAAGATGAAGGAACCTAGATGGCGTTCTATATTGGGAAGCTGATAACGTAAATAGTATTGGTTCGTTTTTGTCAGGTAATCGATGATCTGTGATGTATGGAAAGTTTGTAACTTTTTCTCTGGAAAATACTCCTCGTTGAGAAAGGTATTGATTACCGTCAATAAGAAGTCCGTATCCAGCGAATGTTCTTCACAGAGCATCTTCACCGATTTGTCTCCAAGCCCTAAGCGAATCCCAAACCGGTTGATAACGGGAATGAGTGAGGGGTGTTCTTCCACCACCTCACTCAATTGCATATTTGGGTATACTAAAGGCATCTTATCAAGCTTGTTCCCATTGTTCACGTAATAACTTGACGGCGGCGGGGACTACCACGTTACGGTCTCCCTGACATCCGCACTCGAAGCTTACGTAGTTGTTATAACCAATCATTTTCAATCCCTTGAAACCATTGATATAGTTATCGGCATCTCCATCCTCACCCGGCATGCTGCGACGTTTGCGGCTGGCCACGTGTACGTGTTGGAGATACTCTCCACCGGAGATAAAGGCTCCCATATCAGAGGTCTCTTCCCATGTCATATGCCAGAAGTCGCCCATGCAACGTACACCCGGATTATTGATATCCCGGCATAAAGAGGCGGCGTCGGCTACTTGACGTAGATAAAAACACTCTTTTCGGTTCAAAGGTTCAAAGATGACGCTAGTCCCATGCTGGGCGGCGAAAGTTCCCATCTCGTTGAATTGCTCGCAAAGAAAATCCCGTGTCTCCATCGTATGAGGCAAGGCGGGGACTTGACCATTAAAGGCAGGAACGATAATCACGCCCGTAGAACCTAATTCACCGGCTGCGGCGATGATCTCTTTCATCGTATCCATGCATTCCTTGCGGATGGCTGGATCGGTAGAAAGAATAAAGCCTTTGAAGCCGGCGCAAATGGCACTCACTTTGATATTACGTCCGTTTAAGGCCTGCTTGATCTCGTTTACCCGGCTGGCTAATCCTCCGCCACCCGGCTCAAAACCTACAACGCCCAACTTCTCCATAAAATCAAGTTTCTCGTTCAAACTTTCACCCGGGGCGATTCCCTCTTGGAAAGAAAGCTTTAATTCAAGGTCCTTGCCGGGCTTGTCGCTCCCTTTTTCTCCTTTGGCAGTGTTTGCCGGCTTGGAAGAGCAGGAGGCCAAGGCCGTACTTCCTACCGCTAAAGCAGCACCGGATAAGGAGGTTCTTAAAAAGTTTCTTCTATTTAATGTCATAAACAGTCCGGATTATTTCTTGTCGATTAGTTTGCCCGGAACAGGAACGACGAAGCCGCTCATATCCATCTTTCCTAAGTTCAAATCTTTCGGAGTGTAATCCAATGCAGAGGCAGTCATGGCATCCCAAGTGGTCTCGGCACCCGTGTAAGCGGACTCACGACCCATGATTGCGGCCATATTGGAGATAGCAGTCTCAGAAGCTTGCTCGATTTGCTTACCGCCACGGATGCAGTTGATCCAGTTTACATGTTCTAATGTATACGGGTCAGTTTGCTTGAAGTTCGCTTTTTCGGCCTCGCTATCATATTTCCAGATAACGTTTCCTGCCAAATCCTTGATCTCCATCGTGTCACTGCTCCATGATCCCTTGGTTCCTTGGATGAATTCGCTTACATTATTTGCACAACCATCTATCTGGCGGCACATACTATGCATATGGATACCATTTTCCATTGTGAAATCAACGCTGAAGTTATCATATTGGTCGCCAGTGATACGACGGTGGCGAGAACCGAAACCTACAGCCTTGACTGGTTTTAAGCCGCTGAACCAAGTGAATACATCTATATTATGTACGTGTTGCTCTACGATATGGTCGCCGGAAAGCCATTTCCAGTTTACCCAGTCCTTGATCATATATTCGCAATCGTTCCATCCCGGTTGACGGTCGCGATACCAAAGCATATTTTGGTTCCAGTAAACCGTACCGCCCGTGATCTCACCGATCAATCCTTCCATGATCTTCTTGTAAGACTCAACATAACTACGTTGGTGATGGCGTTGAGTACCAGTTACGACACATAAGTTCTTTGCCGCAGCTTGTTTTGCGGTAGCCATAATGGTACGGTAACCAACCGGATCAACACAGATAGGTTTCTCTAAGAAGGAATGTTTGCCCTTTTCTGTGGCGTATTGGAAATGAACTGGACGGAATACGGGAGGAGTGGCGACGATCACTACATCTACGCCGCTATCGATCACTTGCTTGTACGCATCTAAGCCAACGAAACGTTTGTCAGCTGGTACATCAATACCTTTCTCGTCTTTTAATTTCTTTGCCAAATCGTCAACACGTTCTTGGAACGTATCGCCTAAAGCCACGATCGTAACGCCGTTCGCAGCGTTCAAGAAGTTAAAAGCAGCTCCGGAACCACGTCCGCCACAACCGATTACACCTGCTTTTAGTTCTTTTCCATCAGTTGCCAGATCTGGTAATTCGGGTACGTAATAAGTACCAGGCTCTTTCAAAGGCTTTGTTGCGTTTGCGCTTTCACCTCCACCACAAGAAGTTAATACACCAACTGTACTACCTGTTCCAATTGCTCCAAGCGCACCCGCTAGGGCTGAACTTTTCAGAAATGATCTTCTGCTAATGCTGTTCTCTTTTTTCATGATATTATTTTTTTAGACACTATTTATTAGGTTCACATACAACACGGAAACCGATTCCTCTGATATCGGAGTACCACCAGATACTCTTCGGCTGTTGCGGATCGGTTTTTAACCAAGCTTCATGTTTGGTATAATCACGGGAAGCGCAGCGAAGATCTGCCGCATCGGAAGTGTAATTACCGCCTCTCACTACCCATTCTGTACCTTCAGTAACCAATGGATCTGTGGCGCTACTTCCGCTTTTAGCGTAAGCTTCAGGATCATACTTGTCGGCACAATATTCCATTACATTACCCAACATATTCTTTAACCCAAAAGGGTTGGCTTTTACCAAATCCGGTTCTTGCGTCTTATTTTTGCTGTTCTTGCTATAAATCACATAAGAACCTATACTATCAGTCTTTGCGTCGAAAAATTTACGCCAGAAGCCTTGATCGGAGAAGTCTTTTGGATTACCCGTAAAAAAATAAGGTGTTTCCGTGCCGCCACGTGCCGCATATTCCCATTCCGCCTCGGTCGGTAAACGATAAGTCTTTCCTGTTTTCTTGGATAACCATTGGCAGAAAGTCTCGGCCGCATAATGAGTCATTGTAATAGCCGGGCGATCTCCGCCACCCCAGCCTTGATCCGGGAAACCGAACGGAGGCGTCGGACCGGAGATGGCATCGACATTCGGATTACTGTTATTTGCGTACACGGTCTCTGGAGGGGTACGGCCTTCACTCATCGTATTCCCATAGAAAGCCCAGTATTGATCCCAAGTCACCTCGACCTCAGCCATGAAGAATGGACTAACGGTTACGTTGTGTACAGGCGACTCATCTGCTTTATGAAACGCTTCTTTTTCCTCACTACCCATTTTGAATGAACCTCCGGGAATGGCAATCATCTTGAATGAGACCATTGTTCCGGGAATTTGTTCTACATAATCGGTGAAAGAGGTTACCGTAGTTGGTTCCTTAAAAAACAGGCTTGTATCTATCGAGGTTGCCCCGGATGTGTTTTGTCCCGGTATGCCAACCATCTTGGAGTGATTGTAGTTCGGATTGTAATGTCCTGCATCCAAATGGCAACTAATACATTGTAGATCTAGCTTTTTCTCATTCTCGTCATAATATAAATGCGCTGTTACACCATCATCGGTAATTCCTTCGGGAAATAAGTTCTGATGGCACTCCTTACAAGATTCATTGGGGATATATTTAACGGCGTGTTCCAACTCGGACTTAGTTTCCCAATTGAAATCCGCATTGTCTTTAGTCAAGTATGACCAAACATCTTTCATACCCAATTTAGCCTTTGCGCTATAATGTTTCCAAGTATTTGTTTGAGGTGGGAGGTGACAAGCTACGCAATGTGTCTTAACACCACTTCCATTATTTACATGCTTGGAAAGTTTCCAACTGTTTTCTACGTGAGGATGCACGTGGCACATCATACAAGATTCATCTGTTGAGAAATATACAGATGTCTTATAAAGGGCGACCATAATCCCTGCTCCCAAAAATAATCCGAGGAACAGGATAAACGCCTTACTTTTGAAAAAATACTTTTTCCTCTCAGACGAGTATCGGTTTGAAAATTTGTTAGTTGTCATATGTTTCTATGGTATACTATTTACACTAAGTCACAATTAGATTTAAAATCGGCAATAAAAGTAGTATATTCCTTTATATATTGAAAGAAAAAATAGTCTCTTTAACGAAAAATGTTGTCTTATTTACGCTTTTTTATCGCAATGGGAAGAGGGGAAGAATAATAAGAAAGCGGCAATACAAATTCATTGTGTTGCCACTCACGCACGGAAGGAGAGGCTCGAACTCCCGACACCTGGTTTTGGAGACCAGTGCTCTACCGACTGAGCTACTTCCGTATTGCGGGTGCAAAAGTAGTTTAATAATTTGAATATGCAAGTGAAATATGAGAAAAAATAGTCGCATAGACAAAAAAAAGAGCAACGACTATTTTTAATTAAATTAAAAAAGGAGATGTGCCTTGGCACACCCCCTCATGTGAAATCATAAAAAGAATTATCAGCCACAGTGGAAATAAGTATTGACTAGTTTCAACATCTCTTCCGGATTATTCTCCAGATCCTTGCGCAAAGAAACGTCATCATAAGATTCCAGTTTGCGGATGATACCGTCTATCATACTCGAACTAAAAACGTTATATTTTTCAAAAACAGCACGTTGTTGTTTTAGGCAAGCAGCTGAGGCTATACAACTGTCAGGGAGTTGATCCAATGCCTTTAGGCGATCTTGATTTTCTTCCTTATGAATATTCACGTTTACATAAGTCTTCTCAGCGATCTCCAAAGCATCATCGATTTCAAAACCATGGCGGCACGCAACTGCCAATCCAGCCAATAATTGGTATAAATCAGCGGAGCCATCCGGCGAGCGCATCTCGACCGTCTGCTTTTGGCTCGTATCATAATGGCTGGCAGGTTCCAATGGGTTCGCTAAAGCACACATGTCCGTTTTTGCGGCCCAACCTAGCGGAACACGAACTAAAACTGAACGATTCCGGTCTCCCCAACAAATATTCGTAGGTGCTTCCTGGTGTGGAACCAAGCGGAAATATGAGGTGGGGTTCGTATTTCCGAAAGCCGTAATAGAGGGAGCTAAACACATCATTCCAGCGATAGCCTTACGGGCAGTTTCGGATAAGGTACCATTCGCTAACATCTGATTTTTGCCATCTTTCATGATACGCATATGAACATGCAGACCGGAGCCGGCTTTCCCCACCGTGATTTTCGGAGCGAAGGTGATGTTATAACCGTATTCATGAGCTAGATTGCGGATCGCCCATTTTGCGATCATCAATTGATCCGCTGCATTTTCCGCAGGACATGGTAAGAACTCGATCTCATTTTGCTCGTAGATCAAACCATTTAACGTAAAGTTTCCAACTTCCGAATGACCATATTTAATTTGTCCTCCGGCTTGCGCTATGCAGTGCATGCACTCCGTCCGGAACTCATTGAACTTAGCGTAAGGAGCGGATTCATGATAACCTTTTTGGTCGGTAGCAGGGAAAACGCCTTCATCCGGTGCGATTACGTAATATTCTAATTCACCCATTGCCTCAAATTCCATTCCCGTCACCTCATGAAAAGCCTTACAAGCTTTATGCAAGGTATATTCCGGGGAACTTTCTAAGGGTTTTCCATCCTTGTTGAAGAATGAGCAAAGCATGGTAAGCGTAGGTAATTCCGCGAATGGATCCTCGAAAGCCGTACGGAAACGGGGCACCACATACAGGTCACTACTTCCCGCCTCGATAAACGAGAAAAGACTAGAGCCATCTACACGCTCACCGCAAGTCAAGATCGCATCCAGATAAGCGGCATTATTGATTACGAAGTTTAGTGTTTTCAAACGTCCGTCGCCTGCAGGATACATGAAATTAACCATCTGGATATCTTTCTCATAGATATAACGGATAATGTCCTCTTTCGTAAACTCGGACGCTGGCTTTTGCAAAAACTCCACTAATACGTTGGGAGTCATTTCTAGTTCTTTGTTCATGTCTTATATTAATTATGTTTATAGTGTAGAGAAAAAGCAGGTGTATAAGAGAGGGTATTCAAGCCCCTCCTTTGGCGTGTTCAATACGCAAGAACCGCAAAGTAGGGCCAGCATTAAAAATCTGGCGGATAAATTGAGTTTCATTTTACAATCGTATTTTAGGTGAATGATTCTTTCTATCCGCCAAACTTACACAAAATAAATGATTTTACAGAGTTCGCTCCTTAATATTCGTCAACTTTCTGGTCTACACGGAACTTATTCAAACGTGCTTGCAGGCGAGTTTGGATATCGGCATATTCCGGATTATCGTATAAATTATTCAACTCATTCGGATCACTTTGCAAATCGTAAAGCTCATTACAATTAATTGCGTCATTATGTTCATTCTTCTCTCCATAGAAATGGATCAATTTATAACGACTGTCACGTACGCCATCGTGACGGCGTACCATATGGATCGCAGGATAATCATAATAATGATAATACAGATACGCGCGCCAATCTTTTGGTGTCTCGCCTCCAAACAAGGGAACTAAAGAAGTTCCTACCATATAATCAGGTTTCTCGATACCGGCTATATCCAGATAAGTCGGGGCATAGTCGATGTTCTGTACTAAGGCTGTACATTCACTTCCCGCCTTGATTTTAGCAGGGTAACGGATAATCAACGGCGTACGGAAAGATTCCTCATACATGAAACGTTTGTCGAACCAGCCATGCTCACCCATGTAAAAACCTTGATCCGAGGTATAAACGATCACCGTATTATCCATAAGTCCTTCTTTTTCCAGATAGGCGATCAAACGCCCTACCTCATCGTCAATCGATTTGATGCAACGTACGTAATCCTTGATATAACGTTGATATTTCCATTTGACCAAATCCTCACCTTTCAGGTTCTCGTTAATGAATTTTTCGTTACGTGGCTTATAAGAAGCGATCCAAGCCTCCCGTTGTTCCGGGGTCATACGATCCAAAGAGGCCTCCCAACCACCAATATTCCATTCCTTTTTATAAGCCTCCTTATCTTTAAGCTCATCCACCTTCAAGTCATAAACCAAAGTCATATTTTTGTCTATACTCATCTCTTGTGTACGCGCGGCATCGCAACGAGTGGCATAATTATCATTGAAAGTATCTGGATATGGGAACTCTACATCCTCATATAAATCCATATATTTCGTATCCGGCATCCAGTTACGGTGGGGAGCCTTATGATGGACCAGCAGGCAGAAAGGCTTATCCTTGTCCCTCTGTTCCAAAAAATCGATAGCGTGATCGGTCGTAAGGGTCGTCGCATATCCCTCTTCTTTTACATATTTGCCATTCGATTCTTTGCTTTTGAACTCCGGATTATAATAATCTCCTTGATCCCATAACACATGATAATAGTCAAAACCTTTCGGCTCGCATTGCATATGCCATTTACCGACAACACCTGTTTGATAACCGTGCTGTTGCAAGATTTCAGAGAAGAATACTTTTGTCGTATCAATACCTTTTCCTAACTGTCTTTGCCCGTTTTGATGGCTATAAAGGCCGGTCATCAAACAAGCACGGCTAGGAGTAGACAGCGAATTCTCTACGAAAGCTTGCCGGAACAACATTCCTTCTGCGGCCAAACGATCTAAATTTGGCGTTGGAGCCGATTTGCCCAGCGCATGTCCATAAGCGCTAATAGTCTGATACGAATGATCATCCGTCATGATATGGATGATATTGAGCGGCTTCTCTGCCACTTCTTTTTGCCCGGTTCCGCATGCAGAGAATAAAAGGGCAGGGAGCAAGAAGGCCCCATGGTTAATCGCTTTCTTCATATGGTTGATATAATCGTTGGACATACATCAAATCTCATCGGGCGACTCGGAATCGCTGCCGTCCGGAGCGGGTTGCTCTTCCTCGCCCTCACCATCGCCGGATGTCGTTGACGGGGCTTTCTGGCCCAGCACCTCACGTTTGTAATGCGTGATCTCCGTGTTCACATAGTCGATAAATGCGGCGTAATTGGTCTCGCCCTCCACCAAGGCTAAGGCGTTGACCATCTTCACCAGCATGCGGTAAGCGTTGTCCGATGCCTTGCGCGATGCCTTCAGCGCACCTACCGTGATGCTTGTCCGTTCGTCAGTTCGGCTGGCGGTCAGCGTGCGGACACGTTCGTTTGCCGACTTCAGGCTGGTTACAAAGGGGGTCAATGCCAATTTTTCGACTTCCGCTTGATATTTTTCTTCCAGGTCGGCAATGAAATTTATCAGTAAGCCTGTCTCGCGGTCGAGTTGCATTTTGGGATCGATCGCGTAATCCTTGATATGCTGGTTGAGCACCTTGGCGGCTTGTGCGATATCCTCGGCGGGGAAGTTTAGGTAACCTTGCGCCACTTTTTTGTAACTTGCATAAAGCGAGTCGCGTTCGGTATCTGCCCGGGCGATGTCATCGGTCAGTAGGCTTTTCTGCGAAATTTTCAAATTTGCGTCTTCCTGTTTCACGGCATTGCTCAAGTTGGCAACCAGTGTGGCGGCTTTCTCCTTCACCTTTGCGTCGGATTCGGCACGTTGGGAAATATTGCTCATAAAAAGGAAATGTGCGCCGTTGTTCATGCGCCCCAAATAGATTTCACCGATTTCTTTCATAACTCATATTTTTTAGGTTGATAATATTTGTTTTACCTGCAAAATTCCTTGTAGACGATGTGAATGTAGGTATTTTTCGTGAAATATTCCTTGTTCCTGTCCGGAAAGTTCCCGGATCGCGGAGAAAAACCTCCAAGCAGGTTTGCGCGGCCCCGGATTGCCGCCATATTGTCCCAATCGGTGTAGCGGGAAGCAAGATTGCTGCAATCCGGGGCTATCCCATCAGGAATCTATGCTCATACACTTTCGGCTTCATCTTCCGGGCGAGCCGCTTCAAGCTTAAATCGCTCTTAAAAACGTGCGGCGATGGAGGCGGATTCCCGCAAGATCCGTATCTTTGTACGAAACAATCCCGCAAAATATGGACGAGAAAGTGCTCGAGAAATTGAAAATCTTGGCCGAGTCGGCAAAATATGACGTATCCTGCGCCTCCAGCGGAACCTCCCGTTCGCATAAGAGCGGGTCTATAGGAAGTGCCGCTGGATGGGGTATTTGCCATAGTTTCGCTGAGGACGGACGGTGTATCTCACTTTTAAAGATCATGCTGACGAATTATTGTATGTACGATTGCGCCTACTGCATCAACCGCCGGAGTAATGATTTACCGAGAGCTACGCTTTCCGTTACCGAGTTGGTGAACCTCACGATCGAGTTTTACCGGCGTAATTACATTGAAGGATTGTTTTTAAGCTCCGGCGTAGTTCGAAACCCGGATTACACGATGGAACGGTTGGTGAGAGCCATCAAGGATTTGCGCCTCGTGCATCACTTCAATGGATACATACATATGAAGAGTATCCCCGGAGCCAGCCAAGAATTGGTAAATGAGGCTGGGCTTTACGCCGATCGTTTAAGTGTGAATATAGAGATCCCGAATGAGGCGAGCTTGCGGACTCTAGCTCCGGAAAAGGATTTTAAAAGCGTATTTGCCCCTATGCGTTATATCCAACAAGGTGTATTACAAAGCGTCGAGGAACGCAAGCGTTTCCGGTATGCCCCGCGATTCGCTCCCGCCGGGCAAAGCACGCAGATGATCGTTGGTGCTACGGCGGATACCGACAAGGATATACTTCGTCTATCATCCGCCTTATATCAGCGGCCTACGATGAAGCGTGTTTACTATTCGGGATTCATTCCGGTAAATGCGTATGATAACCGTCTTCCGGCACTTACCACGCCTCCGCTGGTCCGTGAGAATCGTTTATATCAAGCGGATTGGCTGTTGCGTTTTTATCAATTCAAGGTAGACGAGATTGTCAATGACGCATATCCGGATCTGGATCTAGACGTGGACCCGAAGTTGGCTTGGGCCTTGCGGCACCCGGAAGTCTTCCCGGTAGATATCAATAAAGCGGATTACGAGATGCTTCTTCGGGTTCCGGGAATTGGCGTGAAATCGGCAAAGATCATAATCGTTTCCCGGCGTTACGCTAATCTCGGTTCAGAGCAGTTGAAGAAAATAGGAGTGGTCATGAAAAAGGCTAGCTATTTTATTACTTGCCGGGAACTCCCGACGCAGACCGTGAATGAGGTCAGCCCTGAAACCGTCCGGCAACTATTGACGAGAAGGAGCGGAAAGAAAGTAGACGACCGGCAGCTTATACTGCCTTTTATAGATTAACGCCTGTTTTATAAGAAGGATTGATAATGATTATATTTGTTTACGACAAGACTTTTGAGGGATTGCTTACCGCTGTATTCGATGCTTATTCCCGTCGAACTTTTCCGGATTTGTTATTAGCCGAGGGCGAGCCATTTCCATTGTTCTATGACGAGGCGATCCGGATTTATACGGACGACCGGAAAGCAGGACGGGTATGGAAAGGTCTTGAGAAGAAGATCTCCCAGTCTTCTCTTTCCGGGCTGACGGTAACTTGGTTGTCGGAATTACCGGAAGTAGGCCTGTTGTTATTCAGATATATCCGTAAAGCGATCGACGCTCCAGCCACGATCGAGTTCAATCTAGGTGATCCGGACATATTGGAAACTGCCAAGATCTGGAAGAAAGTGAACAATGAACGCTTGCGAGTGATGCAATTCTTTCGTTTCCAAAAAGCGGCGGATGGAACTTACTTTGCTGCCATCAAGCCTATATATAATGTATTGCCTTTGGTATTACCTTATGCGCAAGACCGTTTCGCTGATCAGCAATGGCTCATTTACGACTTAAAAAGAGAGTATGGATATTATTATGATCTTAATGATACGATAGAAGTCCGTTTCGAAGAGAAAGATTCACACCTATTGACCGGATTGCTCAGTGAGGATATCATGGATAAGGACGAGAAACTTTTTCAAAGTATGTGGAAGGAGTATTTTAAGTCTATCGCTATTAAAGAACGTTTAAACCCACGGCTTCATCGCCAACATATGCCGGCTCGTTTCTGGAAATATATGCCAGAGAAGAGATAATAGTATAATTGCTGTAAATAAAACAATTATAGTTCTTTAACTCCTATAAAGAAACAACTGTTTCCGTATTCGCCTCTTTCTTGTCACTTTTTGTAGTCCCTTTTTTATCCTTCCATCTCGACGGCCCGGTCTATGGCCTGCCGCAACGCCTCGAGTGTGGTTGAGGCACGCAAACATCCTATATCAGCATAAGATGCGCTGTTTAATGAAAAAGGGATGAACTTAAGATCAAGTCCATCTCCTTTTTATTACGATCAACACGTTTCTCTTATAGCTCGCGAATCCAGATATTGCGGAAGCTGATCGGCTCGCTAGGATCGCCATGGCTCTGCAAGATGATAGGGCCTGCGCCATGTTTCTTCACTTGCGGGAAACCGATCCACTCTGTCGTACCTAATATCGTCGTATGGTTCTGCAAAACCACACCGTTCTGGATAACCGTTACGGTTGGATGCGTACGATAGGAACCATCTTCCTTGAAAGTGGGGGCGGTATAAATGATATCGTATACGTTCCATTCGCCCGGTTTACGCATGGCGTTGGCCAAAGGAATGGATTGCTTGTAGATACTACCAGCTTGGCCATTCACGTAAGTGGGGTTATTATAGCAATCTAACACTTGAACCTCATACATCCCTTGCAGGAAAATACCGCTGTTACCTCTCGACTGGCTCTCTCCTGTGATATTCGTTGGGACTTGCCACTCGATGTGCATCTGGAAATCGTTGAATTTCTGTTTGGTCTGGATATCACCCTTCTTTTTGTTTACAGTAAATACGCCATCATGCACATCCCATTCGGCAGCACCGCCCTTTACGCTCTCCCAAGCAGAAAGATCCTTGCCGTCAAATAAAACGATAGCGTCGGAAGGAGCCGTGAAACCTCCACCTTTTAAGTCTGTGCCCGGAGTGACTACCGGTGGGACAGGTTCGTAAAACTCAGACATCTCATGCGTGATACCTGCATAACCTGTAGGCATCTTAAACTCTTTTTTCTTGTTTTGAGCGACAACAGTAACGCAGCCCGCTAAAGTGAAAGCTGCAATTGTAAGCAATGTTTTGTTCATGGTCTAAAATGATTTATTAGTTAGTTAACATTTATTGCTGCAAATATACCGTTTTTTGCCGAAACAGATAACGATTTGTCAGAAATCTTATTGATTATGATCAAATAGTCTTTTCTCAGCCAACAGCTCAAACTTGGTATTCGGACGACCGTAATTGCAATACGGATAAATACTTATACCGCCTCTCGGAGTGAATATACCGGTAACTTCGATATATTTCGGATCCATTAATCTTATCAAGTCCTTCATGATAATATTCACGCAATCCTCATGAAATGCCCCATGATTGCGGAAGCTGAATAAGTAAAGCTTCAAGCTCTTGCTCTCTACCATTTTCACGTCGGGGATATAATCGATATGAATCGTAGCGAAATCCGGTTGTCCGGTAATTGGACAGAGGCTGGTGAATTCTGGGCAATTAAACCGTACCCAATAATCATTTTCTTGATGCTTGTTCGTAAATGCCTCCAATACCTCCGGAGCGTAATCCTGTTTATATACGGTAGAGCCACCTAATAAGTGCAACTCTCCTTCTTGTTTTCTTTCGTCCATTTCTTTAATTTACTTTTGATTCATCTCTTTCCTTTTTAAATATGTCTCCAATCCGTCCTTGCGAAGTTTGCAAGCGGGGCAATGCCCACATCCCTCAGCCATAACACCGTTATAGCAAGTCAGCGTCTGCGTACGTACCAGATCAAATACACCCAGCTCGTCGGACAATTCCCAGACTTCGCTCTTATTCCGGTCCATAAGCGGGGTATGAATTGTGAATTTCTCATCCATCGCTAGGTTTAACGTTATGTTAAGAGAACGCACGAACGTATCCCGGCAATCCGGATAACCACTATAATCGGCCTCGGAGACACCCGTTACCAAATGATAAATCCCTTTACTGCGAGCTAATATTGCCGCTAAAGTTAGGAATACCATATTACGGCCAGGAACAAATGTGTTCGGATAACTATCCTCCGGCTTCTCTTGATCCATCTCTATGCTCGCATTCGTAAGTGAACAGTTGGGATCTAACTGGCTGATAAGCGATACATCCAATAACTGAAAAGGTACGTCTGCGTCTGCGGCGATCTTTTGGGCGACCTTTATTTCCAAGGAATGTTTCTGTCCGTAAGTGAAGCATACGGCCTCTACATGTGAAAAATGCTTCTTCGCCCAAAAAAGGCAAGTCGTGGAATCTTGTCCACCCGAGAAGCATACCAAAGCGGCATCTTGTTGTTTCATTATCTTTCTTGTTTTTAATACGTGGTTTGGCAAACACACGGAAAAGACTTCTTTTCACTTGCAAAGGTACTACAAAAAAATGAGAATAGGAGAAAAAAGGTGAATGAACGTTGAAATAAAGCGTTTTAGCGATTCCATGAGGACTTTACCAAAGCCACTGAATGCCGCAAAAAGCTGTTTGAAGCAAGAGTCACGTTACTATTCCGTTACTCTTTCTCGCAAAAGAACGGCTTGCTGAGGACACCGGCATATCCGCTGATTCATATGCCTGGAAATTTTAAAGTCGATTGCCCCACTATTATACTCCCCCCATTGACCCTTCAAAAACATTGGATTTATATGGATAAAAAGCATTTTAACCCGGGTTGATTTTAATTAAAATAAGTCAGAATAAAACTACTTCCTTAAATCCGCAACTATAAAATCCGATTTGTTTTAATGTGTTAAAATAGAAACAGTTGGGATGTTTTTATGAAAGAAAAGTATTCACTCATGTGGGGGATTCCATTTTTGACAACCGCTTTTTAGGAAGAAGAAGGCAAAATTGGCCTATACACGGAAAATTATGCATATCTTTGTTCTTGCAAACAAGGGTTCTTTGAGATGGCAGAGGCGAAATCAGGTGGTTTCACGTTTCTTTTTCGATGTCGTTCGACCTAAAAAGCAACGGATAGGTAGCAAAATTACCTCATAACTCCTCGATATCCCGCTTTTTTGGAAAAAAGGAAGAATACAGTCATTCAACACCCAATTCCTTTAGTCTCCAACCACTTACTTTATTCCGCCAAAATCTGCCAAAATCTCACGAATTCTTTATATTTTTGTCGCATAGAGAATATGATGGCATTATATAGGTAGGTTAAAACGATATTAAAGATGAAGAGAACTATCTTTCTATTAACATTTGTAGTCACGGTGAGTTGTGTGCACGCTCAGCGAATGTTGACATTGGAAGAGTGCCGGAATTTGGCGATCCAGAACAATAAGGAGCTACAAATCTCTGGCGAAAAGATTAAGATGGCGGATAATGAGAAAAAAGCCGCTTTTACCAAGTATTTTCCTCAATTATCGGCAAACGGAGCCTATATGTGGAATCAGAAGGATGTAAACTTACTGGACATGGGTGCTTTATCCTCATCCTTGAGTTCTTCTTTAGGTGGCTTGGCTCAATTACCGATAATCCAACATTTGATGAGTGGGGTGAACGATATGCAACATTTGGATGTGCAGAATCTCTGGGTAGGTAATGTATCGTTGGTGCAGCCTGTATTCATGGGTGGGAAGATCGTTAATTATAACCAGATCACTAAGTTTGCCAAGCAATTAGCGGAGTCAATGAATAATTCGCAGTTGCAGGACTTGATTTATAAGACTGATGAGATCTATTGGCAAGTCATATCTTTGGTGAATAAGAAGAAATTGGCAGTTGCTTATGTGGATTTGCTCCGTAAGATGGACGGTGATGTGACCGCTATGATCCATGAGGGAATAGCTACTGAGGCTGATGGCCTTTCTGTTAAGGTGAAACTGAATGAGGCTGAGATGACTCAGACGAAGGTTGAGAATGGTCTGGCTTTAACCCGAATGCTTTTAGCCCAAATTTGTGGTTTGTCTTTAGAGGAGGATTTATCGCTTGCGGACGAGAAGCTGGATAATTTTCCAGTAGAGACTACACAAGCTTCGGCCGATCTGAATGAGGCTTTCATGAATCGTAATGAA
The DNA here is from genome assembly GCF_004793765.1 of Parabacteroides distasonis. Classification (GTDB taxonomy): domain Bacteria; phylum Bacteroidota; class Bacteroidia; order Bacteroidales; family Tannerellaceae; genus Parabacteroides; species Parabacteroides distasonis_A. The sequence continues at coordinate 19,081 of NZ_SRYM01000013.1, forward strand.
CTGAGAAGTCTGGATTTGGCAATGAAAATCTATAAGCGAAAAGAACGTATCGCTTTGGCGGAAATGTTGCCTAATGTCGCTTTAGCTGCGAATTATTTCGTCACGAATCCGAATGTCTTTAATGGTTTTAAAAATGATTTCGCAGGTATGTTTAATGTGGGAGTTATGGTAAAAGTCCCCTTATCCGGTTGGTGGGAAGGTACTTATAAGCGTAACTCGGCGAAGGCGGAAACCCGCATAAAAGCATTGGAATGGCAGGATGCCCGTGAGAAGATTGAGTTGCAGGTAAATCAATCTGTTTATAAAGTGAATGAGGCGGGTAAAAAATTGATCGCTTCTTCTCGTAATATGGAAAATGCGGAAGAGAACTTGCGGCGTGCGAATTTAGGTTTTGAGGAAGGGGTTATTCCGGCTTTGAACTTGATGGAGGCACAAACTGCGTGGGTTTCTGCTCGCTCTAGTTTGATTGATGCTCAGATCGAAGTGAAACTAACAGAGGTTTACCTGAGTAAGGCTTTGGGTAAACTGTCCGTGAATGAAAAAGAGTAATAACAAAATAAAAATATACACAGAGATGAACGAGAATAAGAAGTTTTCTATCAGTAACATGATGTTAGCTTTTATCACGGTATTGGTCGTGATCGGATTGGTAGCCTTGGCGGGTTTCTTCCTGCTTACACTGCCTGATGATATTATAATGGGGCAGGCCGAGGCCACCCAAGTTCGTATCTCCGGCAAAGTTCCCGGACGTATCGCTTCTTATCGTTTTGGCGAAGGTGATCAGGTAAAAGCCGGAGATACTTTAGTCTTTTTAGATATGCCCGAGGTTATGGCGAAGCTGAAACAAGCGGAGGCGGCTCGTGCGGCAGCGGAAGCACAGAATGCCAAAGCGATTAAAGGTGCTCGTGAGCAGGAAATCACGGCCGCTTATGAGATGTGGCAAAAGGCGCAAGCCGGATTGACTATCGCTAAGAAATCTTTCGATCGTATTCAGAATTTATATGAGAAAGGGGTGATGTCCGCTCAAAAAAGAGACGAGGTGGAGGCTAACTATAACGCTATGGTAGCGACAGAGAAGGCTGCCCATTCTCAATATGAGATGGCGAAGGAAGGTGCCCGTAAGGAAGATAAGGCCGCCGCCGCCGCCATGGTTCAACGTGCGGAAGGTGCTATCGCTGAAGTGGAGTCGTATGTGGGTGAGAGCGCTTTGGTGGCTCCGATTGACGGGGAGGTTTCGGAACGATTCCCGGAAGTCGGCGAGTTGGTTGGCACAGGTGCTCCGATCATGAATATCTCTGATTTAAATGATGTATGGGTAACTTTCAGTATCCGTGAGGATCTGTTGAAAGACATCAAGATTGGCTCGGAAATAAATGCTTTCATTCCGGCGTTGGGGGATCAATCGGTGAAGTTGAAAGTCTATTATATGAAGGATATGGGCTCGTATGCCGCATGGAAAGCGACAAAGACGAATGGACAGTATGACTCGAAGACTTTCGAGGTGCGTGCCCGTCCGTTAGAGAAAGTCGCAGATCTTCGTCCGGGAATGTCCGTGATCTTAAAGAAAAAAGGAAAAGATATCGTATGACCTATAAAGAAAGTTTGCATAGAATCTGGCTTATCGCGAAGCGTGAGGTGCATCGGCTGATGGCTCAACCGATTTACTTCTTTTGTATGCTGATCGCTCCGGCAATCTGTGCCATTTTCTTTGTATCGTTGATGCATGAGGGATTGCCGACCGATCTGCCGATAGCGGTGGTAGATATGGATAACTCTGCTACCTCGCGCAATTTGATTCGCCAGTTGGATGCCTTTGAGCAGACGGAGGTATATATGAAAACCATGTCGTTTACCGAGGCTCGTCAAGAAATGCAGAAAGGGAATGTATATGGAATCTTTTACATTCCATCCGATTTCGCTGCAGACGCTACATCTGGAAAGCAGCCTCGGTTGTCTTTCTATACGAATGGTACCTATTTGATCGCCGCCTCCTTACTGTTCCGGGATATGAAAACGATGTCGGTATTAGCGGGGGCCGCTGTGGGTTTACAGACCGGACGAGCTAAAGGATATACCGAGGCGCAGATCATGGGACAGTTACAACCGATCGTGATCGATACGCATCCGATCGGCAACCCGTGGTTGAATTATTCGGTATATTTGAATAATACGGTTTTGCCGGGTATCATCCAGTTGATGGTATTTCTGGTGACAGTATTCAGTATCGGTACGGAAATTAAATATTCCACATCCCGTCAATGGTTGGATATGGGAGGGAACTCCATGGTTGTTAGTTTGTTGGGAAAGTTATTGCCGCAGACGGCTATTTTTACGGTCGTAGGCTTTATGTATTGTGCTGTGTTGTATGGAATTAATTCTTTCCCGTTAAATAGCGGTTGGTTTCCGATGCTTTTGGCGATGTTTTTGTTGATTATTTCCTCTCAGGCGGTAGGCGTATTTATGATTGGCGTATTACCGACTCTCCGTCTAGGGCTTAGCTTTGCCAGCCTGTTCGGAATGATCTCGTTTTCCATTGTAGGATTCTCGTTTCCGGTACAAGGTATGGACCCTACGTTGCAAGCGTTGGCTCGTTTGTTCCCTCTGCGGCATTATTTTTTGATTTATGTCGATCAAGCCTTGAATGGGCGAGCGCTATTCTATACGTTGGGCGAGTACGCTTGGTTGTTAGGATTTTTGATCTTGCCGTTCCTTATTGGGCGGAACTTGAAGAGGGCGTTGTTGGATTTCAAATATCTGCCGTAAAAACTGTATGTGATGAAAAGAGAACATCGTTTACGATATATCATAAAGGAAGGTCATCTGGATGTGTTTTATATTTGGAAGGATGAGTTGAGAAACGTGTTTAAAGATGTGGGGGTCATGATTTTCTTTTTCTTGGTGCCTTTTGTGTATCCGCTGCTTTATTCATTTATATATAATAATGAGGTAGTACATGAGGCGAAGATGGTGGTGGTAGACCAAAGTGATTCCTATTTGAGCCGTGAGTTTACCAGACGGGTTAACGCCACACCGGATGTGGAGGTAGTGGGTGTTTGTCCGGATATGGCAGAAGCCAAGAAGATGTTGGATGAGAAGAAGGCCTATGGAATTTTGCTCTTTCCCTCGGATTATAGTAAGGACTTGCATGAAGGGCGACAGACAACCGTCTCTTTGTATTGCGATATGAGTGCCTTATTGTTTTATAAGGCTTTCCTTTTGGCGGCGACAGAGGTATCGTTGGATATGGGTAAGGAACTTCGGATGCATAATGATCCGTCGTCCACGGATAAAATGGATCGGATCACGGTAGACCCGATCCCATATGAATCAGTAGCGTTGTTTAATTCCCAGAATGGCTTTGCCAGTTTCTTGGTACCGGCTATCTTGATCTTGGTATTGCAACAGACTTTGATCTTGGGTATCGGAATGTTGGGAGGAACGGCACGGGAAAAGAATCGTTTCCATAGTTTAGTACCTGTTTGCCGGCATTTTAATGGGACTTTGCGTATCGTGTTCGGCAAGTCATTGACTTATTTTTTGCTGTATGTGGTGGTTTGCATCTGGGTATTGGCGATTGTCCCTAAGTTATTCTCCTTGCCTCAGGTTGGTGAGCCACTGATAATTTTATTATTCTTACTGCCTTATCTGTTTGCCTGTATTTTTATGTCTATGACGCTATCGGGATTTATGACTAGTCGTGAATCGCCTATGTTGGTGTTCGTTTTCACGTCTGTCATCTTGCTGTTTATCTCGGGTGTATCTTGGCCGGAGGCGGCTATTCCTCCGTTTTGGAAAGCGGTGGGTTATTTGTTTCCTTCTACTCCGGGTATCCAAGGATTTATCCGTATCAACACGGCTGGCGCTTCCTTGCATGAGGTGGCGCGTGAATATCGGGTGTTATGGATTCAGGCGGGCGTATATTTCATCTTGGCTTGTATCATTTACCGTTACCAGATTATACGTAGCCGGAAGATGATCATTAAGCGATACCGGTATATGAAGATGCGACGGATATGGCGAGAAAAAGGGTGACCCCTGCTTCCGGGTGTCGGAACCCCTCGCTTCCGGGTGTCGGAACCTCTCGCTTCCGGGTGTCGGAAACGGGAGGTTCCGGAGAGGGCAAATGTGTGATTAGATTTTAACTTTCGGTTTATACATATCCTCAGCGGTCAGGCCACATTCTTTCATCATGCGGATACTGTAAGACAGATCGCTGACGTTTGGTGTCACGTTGTTACTTCCAAACGTGAATTTAACGCCGGCGGCTTTCGCCTTCATAATGATCGCTTTATTTGGGATGTTGTATAGCTCGTTGATCTCTAAAGCTTTTCCGCTTTTTGCCAATGCCTCGACGAAACGGTTCATGCGGGCCTCCGTCCAGAACTCGTCAAAACGCTTATCCATCGGAGATGGCAAGAAACAAGGATTTACGTAGATATCTACCGGCTCTTCCAATACGGAGCAGATACGATCTACGATCATGTCCATATATTGCTCCTCATTCTCGATCCAAGTCTCTTCCGGAATCCATAGGCGGGTACGGCGACCTTTATTGTCCTTGAACGTCAAAGCGTCCGTAAACACATAGTCGAACTCTTTAAGAGTCTCGGGAGAGAATGTACTTATCCATTCGCGTCCTTCTGCTTGCATGCCAAGAATGAAAGGCTGTGAGCGCATCTCATTTAGATAATCCATAACTTGTTGGTCGTTCGTGATCGGGAAACCGATGCCGCAGTTAGGTGCGATCGTATAATTGATACCGGTCTTGCGGGATTGCTTAGCGGCAACTTCCTTGGTTAACCCACCTTTTAAGTGCACGTGATAATCCAATACAGGGAAATCCGATTGGTGCAATTTAATGATCTCGTCATTTTGCTCATCGTTAGTTTCTGCCAATTGTGCGTTGATATCGATCGTGGATCCATCAATTACGTTCACGGCGATATTCTTGATTTGGATCTCACCACTACCATCACTCTCTATGCCAAATGTTCCTTCCGATAATAAGGTGTAGGCATTAGCGTCCGTACGATACGGTGCGGTCGGTTGGATGTACTCTACAACCGGTTCGCCATTTATATTTACATCGATCTCTCGTCCGGCTACCCGGATATCCATCTTGAACCATTGATCTTCTTTTACGAAGCTTTTGGTCAAATTCCGCACGGAAATAAGACTGCCTGTCATTTTCCACCAAATCTTATCAGATCGGTCATTATTGATAGCGATACGATATCCTTTCTTCAAAGTCGGGTCCGTATGGAACCAAACAGCACCTTTGCCTCCCGGAGTAGTACGTAGCTCAAGGGTCAGGTCGAAGTTTTTGTATTTACCGTTTTTCAGAACGGCCAGTGCATCTGTACCTTTCAAGGTCATTATGCCGTCTTGAACGGAGACATCGCCTGTCGTTTTCCATTTGTTACTATCTTTGCCATCGAATAAAGTGCCACTGCTGGAAACACTACAAGCTGTGGCCAGGACAAAGAGAAAGCCCATCGCTAGAATTGATAATTTTTTCATGATATAAATGATTTAAGTAATAATATCTTCCCCAAAGATAACGAAAATTAAAATACAATGTTATTTTTGAAGATTTTAACTTCCATAAAGATATAAACCTAAGAATATAGTCTTACTTTTGTAAAAATTCTCAATCAAACTTAATTAATAGTACTATGCAGAACAGACGTGATTTTTTGAAGCAAGCCTCTTTGATGCTTGCGGGTGGGTTGGTAGCCCCGCAGTTATTATCTTCTTGTGGCGGTAAATCAGGACAAGCTGCCGCAGGTACTGAAGCGGCTAAGAAACATATCGGACTTCAGTTATATTCCTTGCGCGATGATATCAATGATTTGGGTATCCAAAAGGTATTGGAGATTGTATCAAAGATGGGATATGTCAACTTGGAGACTGCGGGTTATAGTGATGACGGAAAGATTTACGGCGTTGATCCTTCTGAGTTCAAAAAGATGTGTAACGACTTGGGTATGAAACCGACAAGTGCTCACCTTTCTCATTTCATCAGCGATGATATGAACAAAGACTTGTCTTGGTGGAATACAGCCATAGAAGCTCATAAGAAAGCTGGTATGAAATATATGGTTATGCCGGTATCTCCGATTAACGAGAAAGCTTCCTTGGATGATTTGAAGAGATACTTTGGTGATTATTTCTATCAGATTGGCTTGGCGGCAGCTGGAGCTGGTATTAAGTTTGGTTATCATAACCATGACTATGAGTTCAAGCAAATTGAGGGACAGACTATTTATGACTTGATGTTGGAAAACTCCAGCCCGGATCATGTGATGTTCGAGATGGACGTATATTGGGTAATGCGTGGAGGTCAGAATCCTGTTGATTACTTGAAAAAATATCCGAACCGTTTCCCGATTCTTCATATCAAGGACGAGAAAGCCATCGGTGCAAGTGGCCAAATGGATTTCAAGCCTATCTTCGAGCAGGCTTATGCAAATGGAATGAAAGACTGGTACGTGGAGGTTGAGCGTTATGATGGCACTCCTCAGGAAGATGTCCAAAAGAGCTACGATTTCTTGAATAAAGCGGATTATGTAAAATAATTTTTTCAGAAAAAAGGATAGAAAGAAGGTGTCCGAAAAGGATGCCTTCTTTTTTAGTTATGCCGTGCGTTTATTGTCCATTTTTATTTTCAAACCATTTTTGTTCATCTCAATTCTCTTTCTTGGGAAAGTAATCCTACAGAAATAAGTAAAAAATAAAGGAGAACTGACTTTTTTAGCCAGTTTCCTTAGATTATGTGCAATAGCAATCAAGGTAAACTCTGTTTTTACCTTCTCCAACCCTCTTAATCTAAACCGGTTCCACGCTGAATTATGCTTTATCTGTGCAAAGACCGCTTTCGGTTCTATACATCCTCTGCCCCTATGATGAATCCCCTCCTCACTCAGGAGCTTTTCCCGTGCTTTTTGTTTGTATCTGTTAAGGTTATGGTTCACTTCTATGATCTGGTTGGTCTTTGATTTATGACATTTAGATTTTAGCGGGCAACCCTCACAGTTACGTGCCTGATAACGTTTCTGTATGGATACATATCCCAGATCGGATCTACTTTTCCTTTGACCTATGTATTCCATATGTTGTCCCATCGGACATACGTAATAATCCCGGTCCTGGTTGTAGTAAAGATTATGTACGGCAAAAGCATCCTTTTTCCAGGCACGCTTCTGCTCTTTGTGGAAATAATTGTACTTGACAAAAGCCTCTATACCCGCATTCCTCATAAACTCATAGTTTTATTCACTTCCATAACCGGCATCAGCCACTACTATAGAAGACTGCCTGTGATAAGTTTCCCGAAAATCTTTCAAAAAAGGAATTAAAGTTCACGAATCTTCGGCCTGCCTGTAAATCCCCTGATTGATAACAAACTGATTCTTTGTGGCAACCTGTATGTTATAGACGGGTTTCAATTGGCGGTTTTTCATATGGTCCTCTTTCATGCGCATGAAGGTCACATCCCCATCTGCCTTACTGAAAGAATTACGATCCTCTAATGTTTCTAATTGCGATTCGTATTTGGCAAGGCAGGGCAGATATTCGTCCTGTAGCTTTTTGACTTGCTTTTGCTCGGCTTTGTTCATCTCGGAGAGCCGTTTGTTTAAAGCACTCACTTTTTCCCGCAAACCACAGGAATCCATATCCGGTAAAACGTCCGGCGTCCTTTCCCGTTTGTCCTGTTCGATATGCTTGTCTGCCTCACTAAAGATTGACTGTATTTTCGACTCCAGTTTTGCCTTGTTTTTTTCCACGCTGCCACGCCAGACAAAAGTGTAGCGGTTGGATGCCGATTCCACTTTGGTGCCATCGATATACTGTACATCCAAACTGGCATAGCCGAATTCCTGTAACAGCAGAACAATGGCTGAAAACAACGATTTTATGTGTTCTTTTAAACGTTTGCCACGGAAATCATTGATCGTGCGGAAATCGAGAGTACTATTACCGGACAACCACATGAAATGAATATTCTCCTGCAAGGCCTTTTCTATTTTGCGACAGGAATAGAGATTGTTCAGGTAGGCATAAAATAAGACCTTGAGCATCATACGGGGATGGTAGCTGCTGGTACCTCCTCCTTTATATGCCGAGAGCAGACAACTAATATCCAAAGCCTCTACAACACTGTTTACTATACGTACGGGATGACTGGAAGCTATCTTTTTCCGATAAACAGACCGAAAAAAGTATATTTTGGTTGGATGTCAACTCTTTAAATACTATCTTAGCCATTGTTATAATGTTTGTTTTTTGCAGCGGTAAGATAATAATTTTTACCGAAATAAACAATAGCAAAAGAGGCTGTCACACTTTTTGGACAGCCTCCTTCTTTATTATTTGTTTTGCTTGTTGCCGATTATAATTGAATCCAACGTACATAAGCGAAGTCCATGCGGTGAGGCAATTCCTTGTTTACAGGGTATACACGGAAGCCCATTTTTTGGTTGCCCGCCTCGGAAGGAGTAGTTGTCAGCTTGAAGTATAGCTTAGATCCCTCTTCTTTCATCAGCTCGAACTGAGCTGTACTAACCAAGTTCAAGACATGTTTCTCTGGATCTTCTTTCGTGAGAACCATCTCGGCACCTAACATACCTTGCAACTCATGACGGTCGATCACCAAATTGAAGTTGTATTCTTTTCCTACTACCGGTCCGTTCAAGGTGAATTCTTGGTCGCACGTGAAAGATTCAACCTGGAAGCTATCCCAATGTTGAGCCACTTCCTCTTTCCATGCGGCGATTTCCTTAGCCACCTTATAGTTGTCCGCACCGATATGAGCGGAACGGGTAGCCAACTTGTGGTAGAAACGATCCTCGTAATCGTCCAACATACGCTTCATCGTATAGTCCGGAGCGATCTTGGCAATAGAGTTCTTGATATATTGGATCCAGTCAGGAGAGTATCCCTTGCTGTTCTTAGCGTAATAAGTCGGGATGATCTCTGTTTCCAACATGTGATAGATCGTAGCGGCGTCTAATTGATCTTGATATTGTTGGTTCTCGTACGTACGTTTGTCAGTCAATGCCCAACCTGCGCCTTCTACGTAACCTTCATACCACCAACCGTCAAGAACGGAGAAGTTCAATACACCATTCATCTCGGCTTTCTCGCCGGAAGTACCGGAAGCCTCTAAAGGACGAGTCGGGGTGTTCAACCATACGTCTACACCAGAGATCAAACGGCGAGCCAAACGCATATCGTAGTTCTCCAAGAAGATAATCTTTCCTAAGAACTCCGGACGGCGAGAGATCTCGACGATGTGCTTGATCAAACCTTGACCACCACCATCAGCCGGGTGAGCCTTTCCGGTGAATACGAACTGGATCGGGAACTTCTCATTGTTAACGATCTTAGCCAAACGGTCTAAGTCCGTGAACAACAGATGCGCACGCTTGTAAGTAGCGAAACGACGACCGAAACCGATCAACAAGGCATTCGGGTTGATCTTTTCAAGTATAGAAACTACCTTAGAAGGATCACCTTGGTTTTTCAACCAGCTATCTTTATATTGAACACGGATATAATCGATCAATTTATTCTTTAAGGTCATACGGAGATTCCAGATTTCCTCGTCGGAGACATTCTGGATTCCTTCCCAACATTTGCGATTTGATTGATCCTCGAAAAGCTTCGTGCCTAATTTATCCGCATAGAATTTCTTCATCTCCGTAGCGGCCCAAGTCGGCATGTGTACACCGTTCGTTACATAACCAACGTGCAGTTCATCCGGGAAGTAACCTTTCCAAACCGGGGCGAACATGCGCTGAGAAACCTTACCGTGCAACCAGCTTACGCCGTTAGCCTCTTGGCAAGTGTTCAAGGCGAATACGCTCATGGAGAATTTCTCGTTAGAACCTGGGTTCTCACGTCCCATGTCGATGAAATCTTGCCAGCTAATACCTAACTTGCCGGGGAACTCACCCATGTAACGTCCGAACAAACCCTCGTCAAAGTAATCGTGACCTGCAGGAACCGGAGTGTGTACCGTATAGAGAGCGGAAGCACGAACTACCTCCAACGCTTGGTTGAATGAAAGACCATCGTTCTGGATATAATCAACCAGACGCTGAGCGTTGATCAAAGCGGCGTGTCCCTCGTTGCAGTGATAAATTTGTTTCTTGATACCCAATTTGTTCAGCATCATGATACCACCGATACCCAACAAATACTCTTGTTTCATACGGTTTTCCCAATCGCCACCATATAATTGGTGCGTGATGGAACGATCCCATTCGCTGTTCTGAGGAATATCCGTATCCATTAAATACAAAGGTACACGACCTACGCTAACTTTCCAGATATGAGCGTAAACGGTTCTGCCCGGATAAGGAACTTCCAATACCATTGGCTCTCCGTTCGACTGCAATACCTGAGTCAACGGCAGGGCGTTGAAATTTTGCGGCTCGTAATTGGCGATCTGCTGACCGTCCATGGACAAAGTCTGTGTGAAATATCCGTAACGATACAAGAAACCTACGGCACATAAATCGATATTGCTATCGCTGGCCTCTTTCAGGTAGTCTCCGGCTAATACTCCCAGACCTCCAGAGTAAATCTTTAATACATTGGTCAAACCGTACTCCATGCTGAAGTAAGCTACAGAAGGTTGTGTCTTGTCGGGTTTTACATTGATATAAGCTTTGAAATCAGCGTATACCTTTTGGATCTCAGCCATTAACTCCTTGTCTGCTAAGATCTCTTCCATACGTTTGTGTGAAAGGCTTTGCAATAGCTGTACAGGGTTACCTTCTGTGGATTTCCAAAGTTGTTTGTCGATCTTGCCAAATAGTTTAGCGCCTTCATGATTCCATACCCACCAAAGATTCGTAGCGATCTCATTAAGTGGTTCCAACTGTTGTGGAAGCTTGGAATGTGAGTAGACGTCCTTCCAAATAGGACTGTTTGCGTTATTCGCCTTAATTTTCATTATCGTGAAGTTTAAAGTGTTTGTCTAAAAACGAGTGCAAAGATAGCATTATCTTATTAATTATGAGCAATATTTAACTATTTCTTTCCTCGGCATGCCTCATGGCGATATCGAATGCGGTCAGATAATAATCGATAAACTTGTTCCATTCTGCTTTTCGAGCGAGATCGAAACAACGCTGTTTGATTTCCTCGACGTCCGTAGCATCCTTTTGGCTGAGAGCCAGGATGGAGTTCATGATAGCGTCCGCTACCTCAAAATAATTGAAATCCGTACGATTAATAACCTCTACGCCTTCGCTAAGGTTATCTCCGGATACCGTTTTCTTCGCCCACATACCGAAACCAGCTAAATTGGTCGTGATCGTCGGTATACCGAAAGCGATACTTTCCAGCGGGGTATATCCCCACGGCTCGTAGTAGGATGGATATACGGTAGCGTCCATTCCTATCAGCATATCATAGTAGGTCTTATTGAAAATACCTCCTTTTCCGTCTAAATAACAAGGAACGAATATGATCTTTAGTTTTTCGGATGCCGCATTCGTGAAACCGGCGTGGTTGATATAATTCAAGACCTTATCTTCTGGCATATTATGCAACCAGTGCGTAATGAATGGGATTTGAAGCAGGGAGGTCGTCTTTATGTCCTGTTTGATCGCTTCTTTTAAATCTGCACGAGGGGCACGTACCCAAGCTGGTACCATGATGAAAGCGACTACTTCACGTTGCAAGCGTCCGGACGTTCGTACACGGTTCATCGCCTCGATGAAGACATCGATACCTTTATTCCTGTATTCATAACGGCCACTGGTGGAGACCAGCAAAGCGCTCGGGTCGATGGGGTAACCTAATAATTTCTCCGCTACATTAATTAATGTGCGACGTGCCTCCTTTCGCTTCTTGTCGTATTCCTTGCCCTCGGGCACGAAGTTGGGCTCGAAGCCGTTCGGGGTAACGATATCCGGTGCCTTATCCAATAACTGTTTACATTCCCGGGCGGTGATATCGCTTACGGTCGTGAAGCAATCCACGTAATGGGCGGCCTGCTTCTCTACGGAATGCTTGGCCTCCATGTTGAGCTCCTTGGCCATTTGGTCGCCGTTGTAACCGTCCATATAAGCGTACAGCGCTTTGTTGTTGCCGGCGATGGAACGTCCGATCGATGTGGCGTGTGTCGTGAAAAGTGTTGCTATGGCAGGGATTTGCTTTTGGATATAAAGCGCTCCCATCGCCAACATCCATTCGTTAAATAGGGCAGCTACCTTCTTATTTCCCAGTTTGTAGAAGTGATAGAAACTTTCTATCACCTTGCCTACCGCATACGCAAAGATGCAAGACTCATCGTAATCGCCATAGGCATGGATGGAATCCACTCGGAAATTTTCCCACATAGAATAGAAAAAGGCGTCTCGTTCACTGAAGTAGGATTTGAAATCTACCAGTATAACAGGGGGAGTACCCGGTACGTTCCAACGGCCCACCTTAACTTTCAAATGATCCGATGCCTCGGCGTGCATTTTCCAATCTTCAAACAAAGATGCGTCTTCCGTAAAATCAGGAGCGGTTGTATTTGCCCACACATCCGGACCAATGAATATTACTTTGTCGTTAAAAATTTGTTGAAGCGTATGGGCTTTTGTTGATAATACGGTATAAATACCTCCCACCTTATTACAGACCTCCCAGCTGCTTTCAAAGAGAAACTCTGGCGTCTTTATCATTTCGTTCATATTTGATTTGTTTATAATCAATGATTTCACGCCGCGAAGATAATTCTTTTTGTGCTTTTTTTCAGCCTTTCCTCGGTATTTAATAACATATGTTTTATATTTGTGGATAATTAAATATGAAATAATTATGGCTAAAAGAAGAATTTTAAAGAAAGAGATCAGTTACGTGGCAGGTGAATTGTTCACGGAAGCGCTGGTTTGCAAATTGTATATACCCGGAGTAAATCAAGAGAAAGCGGATGCTTTGATGACTCGTATCCTAGATATGCAAGATGGTTATACCCTCCGTGCCGGACATCCGGATGGCAAGGATAACAAGGCCTTAGTACGGAATTATTATCGCAAATTAAGAGCGGACTTGCAAAATGAGGTTAACGCTATCGCCGATGAGATAGGAGAGTTGAGCAAGGACAAGTAGGCATGAAGAAAGCGATTAGTAAGGCGATACTTCGTATGGCGGGGTGGAAGCTGGGCTCGGTAGATGGCGTAGATTTGCCGAAATGTATCGTATGTGTGGCGCCGCATACCAGTAACTGGGATTTTATCGTAGGGAAACTTTTTTATACCTCGATCGGGTGTAACGCCGGTTTCCTGATTAAGAAAGAGTGGTTTTTCTTCCCTTTCAATTTGTTGTTTAACTGGCTGGGAGGTGTTCCGGTGGATCGTGGCAAACGTACGTCGGTGACCGATCTGATGGTGGAACGTTTCAAGGCCAGCGAGCGGTTTCAATTGGCCGTAACACCGGAAGGTACCCGGAAGCGGGCCAAGGAATGGAAAAAAGGATTTTATTTTATCGCTTTGAAAGCGAACGTACCGATCGTGGTGGCTTATTTTGATTATGGAAAGAAAGAGGTGGGTACGAAAGGTATTTTTTATCCGACGGGTGATGTGGATAAAGATATCTATACGATACGGGAAATGTATCGAGGAGTTACTGCTTGCCATCCTGAGAATTTCGTACAGGTATAGGAGTTTTATGGTGAAGAAATAAGAGTTTTGCTATAGGAAAACAAAAGTTTTCTCTTACAGAAACAAAAGTTTCTTCACCATGAAACTATTTCCTTGTCACAATTTTATTACCTTAATATCTTTATTCTATGACTGAAGACTTGCGTATCAGCATGATACAATCCCATATTATTTGGGAAGACCGTGAAGAGAACTTGGGTTATTATGGCGAACTGTTGCGCCGTGTTAGTAGAAGAACCGATTTAGCTGTATTGCCAGAGACGTTTACCACAGGATTTTCCATGGACGTAGAGAAACAAGCCGATACGATGGAGGGCCAGACCGTACCGACTATAAAAGAATGGGCTGAAAAATATGAACTGGCCGTGGCTGGAAGTTTTATCGCGAAAGATAACGGAAAGTTCTACAACCGGGCTTTTTTCATTACTCCGGAAGGAGAGGAGTATTATTACGATAAACGTCATTTGTTCCGTATGGCAGGGGAGGACAAGCATTTCTCGGCGGGCGACAAACGGCTGATCGTGCCCTATAAAGGCTGGAATATTTGTTTGCAGGTTTGTTATGACTTGCGTTTCCCGGTTTGGAGCCGAAACGTGAATAACGAATATGATCTTTTGATTTATGTAGCCAATTGGCCCGAGGCCCGGAAGAAGGCGTGGAAGGCATTGCTGCATGCCCGTGCGATCGAGAACATGGCTTATGTCTGTGGTGTGAACCGTGTGGGGGTAGATGGGAAAGGCTTTCTTTTCAGAGGGGATTCCATGATTTATAACGCTAAAGGAAAGAAATTGGCTGATGCCGGGAAACGAGAGGAAATCACCCGGACATGTACCTTGAGGAAGAGCGAGCTGGATGAGTTCCGGGCTAAATTCCCGGCGTGGAAGGATGCGGATGGATTTAGTATTGGCTTCTAATCATCTAATTCCTGCTGATTATGGAAAAACGTAATCCTTGGGCTTGGATCCCGTCTCTTTATTTTGCTGAAGGCTTGCCCTACGTGGTGGTCATGACGCTTTCTGTGATCATGTATAAACGTTTGGGCGTCTCGAATACGGATATCGCCTTGTTTACCAGTTGGCTTTATTTTCCTTGGGTGATCAAGCCCTTCTGGAGTCCGTTCGTAGACTTGATAAAAACGAAGCGTTGGTGGATTTATAGCATGCAGTTATTGATTGGCGGGGGAATGGCTGGTGTGGCGTTTGTCCTTCCCGGGGATTTCTTTCTGCGGTTTACCTTGGCTTTCTTTTGGTTGATGGCGTTTAGTTCCGCTACGCACGATATTGCTGCGGATGGGTTCTATATGTTGGGATTGACGGAGGAGCAACAGGCATTCTTCATCGGTATCCGAAATATGTTCTACAGGGTGGCGATGCTAACCGGACAAGGTCTGCTGGTCATGCTGGCGGGGCTTTTGGAGGAGAGTACCGGACGGATTTCCTTTGCTTGGAGCCTGGTGTTTTTCGTATTGGCCGGTACCTTTATCGCCTTGGCTTTGTGGCATAAGTATGTTTTACCCCGTCCGGCGAGTGACGCGCAACGTACGAATATTACCCCTCATACCATCTTCGTGGAGTTTGGCAATACTTTCGTGAGTTTTTTCAGCAAGAAAGGGATTGTCCCGGCTTTGCTTTTTATGTTGACATATCGTTTGGGGGAATCCCAATTGGTAAAGTTGGCTTCTCCTTTCTTGCTGGATGGGAGGGAAGTCGGCGGGTTGGCGCTCAGCACTGGTGAGGTCGGGTTTGCTTATGGTACGGTGGGAGTGGTCTCCTTATTACTAGGAGGGATTTTAGGAGGTCTGGCTATATCCCGGCGTGGCTTGAAGACTTGGTTATGGCCTATGGCATTGGCTATCTCCTTGCCGAATCTGGTTTATTTATATATGGCTTATACGATGCCGGAGAGTATTGTTGTCGTAAACGCTTGTGTCGCTGTCGAGCAATTCGGCTACGGGTTTGGCTTTACGGCTTATACGATGTATCTGATGCTTTTCGCCGAGGGGGAATATAAGACTTCGCATTATGCGATCAGTACCGGTTTCATGGCATTAGGTATGATGCTGCCGGGAATGATATCGGGATGGATACAGGAGCAAATCGGTTACCAACATTTCTTTATCTGGGTAATGATCTGTTGCATACCTTTATTTATTGTATTGCCGTTCTTACGTTTCAAGAAAGAATAATCTTATACCGATAATCCGGGTGTGTAGGGGAAGGGCACGATGAATGTACCATCTTCCCCTTCTTTGGTTTCTAGGGTGATATATTGGCTTTCTCCAAAGCTTCCGCTAATGATTCCTTTTCATGTAATAGGGTTTTTTGCGCTTGTCGTTTTGCCTTGGGCTCTTGAGTTTACATGATATTATTATCGACCCGAATGTCTGCTTGGGCACATTACTCATGTAACTCTGCCTTAATGTGTCTATCTATATACTAGCGTGTAACATATAAATCGTAGACTTACCCAACTGTTCTATCAACCGGATATTTGTGACATGGCCGGGATCGTCCCAGAATCCGGAAATATTCGGATATTGCGCTAATAGTACTCCGAATCAAATGATTGTCTTTATAAGCTACATAGTCGCTTTCATAGAAATGCACTACTAGTATACGATATTTATTTCCCGACTGTTGACAAGAGAACTGTAGAATGGCTAGCGGAAAAAGTAGAGTAAATATGCAATATTTCTGTATGGATCTTGCTTGTATAAGTCGAAAATTAGTATGTTACCTTTAATCGTATTTTAAAATTAGTGTTTTTTATGCGAGTGCAAACTCGTTAATAATTATTGGATATAATGGATTTTTTTGTTGGATATGTAGAGCTGAAATAAAAAACGGCTATCGGATCCCGAAGGACCTGATAACCGTTTTTCTATCTTATGTGGAGCAAAAAAGCGGTTAAAATCGCTTCTTATTATTTTACTTCCTCAAAGTCAACAATATCTCTGTATGAGCAACTTGCGTACACGTGTTGCAATTATATCGCAAATCCGAAAATAAGCATCCATAAGCAACCACAACTCTTGACTGCAAAAGTACGATTTTTATTCATAAATAAAGAGATGTAAACGCATAAAAAATCAAAAGTCTGTGTCAATTTTAACAGAATCTCCACTTTTATCCTTACCTTTGTACATGATATTGGGGAGTTGTACCCTAACAATTATAAGGAAACGATGCAAATTCAAAACAATACATTGATAGCGGAATGCTCAGCTTACGATTTCAAGGAAATGTTGGAACGTAAGAAAGTGAAGTCATGGCTCAAATCCGTGTCGGCTTTTGCCAATACAGAAGGTGGAAGTCTGTTCTATGGAGTAAATGATGACGGAGTGATTGTGGGTTTGGAGAACCCACAATCTGATGCTGACTTTATCAGTGAAACGATAAAGGCAAGACTTGACCCTGTTCCGGAAGTACAACTCATCCCGATAGAACACGAAGGACATACACTGCTTGAAGTAAAAGTAAAGGCTGGAACGCTTACACCTTATTACTATTATCAGGACGGAACACGTACCGCATATATACGGGTTGGTAATGAAAGCGTGGAGTGTAATTCACAACAACTTCTTTCGTTGGTATTGAAAGGTACACACATGACATGGGATTCTCTTCCTACACAAATGGATGCCAGCAAGCACTCTTTTATTATTCTCGCCAATACTTTCCGTGAGCAAACCCATCAGGAATGGAATGACAAGTATCTGGAATCATTCGGTCTGGTTACTCCTGACGGTAAACTGACCAATGCCGGATTATTGTTCGTGGATAATTGCACAGTATTCCAATCGCGTATCTTCTGCACCCGTTGGACCGGACTTTATAAAGATGATGCCATCAGTTCCGTAGAGCACCGGGCCAACCTTGTATTGCTATTGAAATATGGCATGGACTTCATCAAGAACTACACCATGAGTGGATGGGTGAAGATGCCAAACTATCGACTTAACCTCCCTGACTATTCCGACCGTGCCATCTTTGAAGGGTTAGTAAACCATCTTATCCATAGAGATTATACTATAATGGGCGGTGAAGTGCATATTGACATTTACGATGACCGAGTGGAACTGGTATCACCCGGTGCTATGCTTGACGGTACACAGATTCAAGACCGTGACATATTCAAAGTGCCATCCATGCGCCGTAATCCTGTCATTGCGGATGTGTTCACCCAGTTGGACTATATGGAGAAACGTGGTTCCGGCTTACGCAAAATGCGGGAACTTACGGAGAAGCTACCCAATTTCCTGCAAGGAAAAGAACCTCAATATCAAACGGAAGCAACTTCTTTCTACACGACTTTCTATAATTTGAACTGGAGTGAGAACGGCAGAATACCAGTTGAGGAAGTGGCTAACAGAGTAAATAGTACCCTCGAAAAGTACCCTGTAAACGAAGAAAGTTCGGATGGAAAGTACCCTGTAAACGAAAATAGTACCCTCGAAAAGTACCCTGTAAAACGAAATGTCAACAAACCTGTTGGTAGAACGGCTCAACGTATTATAGATATGGTTATATCTAACCCAATGATAACTCGTGAGAAAATGGCAAATGAATTGGGTATCTCTTTGGATGGTGTCAAGAAACAGATAAAGAACCTTCGAGATAGAGGCATTCTCATCCATGAAGGTTCTGACAAGGCTGGTTATTGGCGTATAATTGTTAAACCATAAGCCGAGCAATAAACCTATGGGAACATCTTTCATTCCACTTTGTGCAATAATTGCCGTCTTGATTATCGCCTTTTTGTTTGCTTCCTTACCGCAGATAAACCATAAAACGCGATACAGAGTACTTTATGCAATAGCCATCATCATGCTATTTGCCGTTATTCCTATCAGTGAGTATATGTCTGAGAATACCAAAAATCCAAACAGCAATTATCTGCTTGTACTAATATTCGATATTGCAGTAGGTTATTTCTGTATGTACATTGCCGCATTGCTGAAATTCAATGTCCTTAAACGAAAGAATCAAGCATTGGAAAATGCCTTGACCGAAAAGCAACAAGAAAATGTAGCAATTCTATTGGAACATCAGAATGAAAAGCAGCAAGCACTTCAGCAAAGAGAACTTGAATGGTTAGCAGATAAAATCACGATGTTCACTGAGGAAGAGCAGAAAGCTATTCTTGCCAGTGCTTGCGCATTTGCAGAACACGGTTTGATAATCACTCCCTCAATAACCATTCAGCTAAAAGATACATGTAGTCAGCAAGATCTTATGTATTTTGTTTGTTCTACTTTTTTCAACATGGGCAAGAAGCGTAGTGATATTGTAAGTTTTTTATCCCAGACCTTTCCGCTTTACTTTCCTGCCGGAGAAAGTGTATTGGCTAAAAAGATGCCAGGAGTTGAAAAGCTAAAGGAAATGAGAGAGAAGGAAAATAAATCTAAGTAGGGATATTCAGTAAATGTCCCTAAAAATAAAATGGTATATGAATATGATAGATTCTAATCATCCCATATGCTATTTTTGTAGGGATATTCCTGAAATAGGAAAACTTAAGGTAACTAATTCATTACGAGTTAGTTGCCTTTTTTGTATGCTTTAAGCATTCCCCCCCAAAAAACGGTTTGACGGCCAAAACGGGGATAATCTAAAATATATGAAAAAAAATGATATGCCAACTGTCTATATAGGGAAGAGTCGGAAGGATTACAGTAGCGGAAGTTCCTCTATCAATGCGCCAGGGGGTAATGCCACGACGACTTTATATGCTTACACAAAGACAGGAACTCCGACCTCGTATAGCTGGAACGCTGAATTCTATGGAGAATGCGATAGATGGTACACTTATCCTTCCGGTAATCGATTAGATGTTAGTGTCTATCTAAACTCCCAACATAATGGTGGATCTCTCCGCATCACCTGCGCAATGTATAATGGAAGTTCTTTAATAGGTACAGCAACCTATTATTTGAACGTAAATCCGTAACAATTATACAAGAACAAGGATCTCGTCGAAACAAGACCCTTGTTCTTCATTCAATATACTTAAATCGGTTTCGCTCAAAACCTTTCCTATAGTCCTGTTGTTCTATACCCAAAACTTATAAACGCAAAATGTATGAACACAAGACTTATCCTATTCACATGTATAGCCGGTCTGACTCTCTTTTTCTCTGGCTGTAGCAAAAATGATGATGATCATCAAGGTATTATCCCTCTCCCCCCGGTAGAGAACGCTTTTCAAGAGAAATATCCCGATGCCAAGAACCCTGTTTTTGAGATCGAAGGTAACTATTATGTGGTAGATTTCAACAACGGCGGCTCCGAGACAACAGCTTGGTTCACGGATCAAGGCGTATGGATGATGGAAAAGATAGACATCTCTTTCGCCCAATTACCAGCAGCGGTATCCACCGCCTTCAAACAAGGCTTTTACTCAAATTGGATCGTGGATGACACGTACGCCATCAATCGCCTAAATATGGGAATCGTTTACAAGATCGAGGCGGAGCAGTCCAATAGCGAAGTAGACCTGTATTATTCACAGTATGGAAACCTGATCAAAGCCGTGGACGATGAGATCAATAATGACGCGCCGATCGTTATCCCGAAAGAGGTCAGCAACCTGATGGAGAGCACTTTCGCCAACGCCGAGTTGCTGGATATCCAACAGAACAGCCTAGGTTACGAACTGGATATGATCGATAACCAGATTTATAAAGTGGCGCAATTGAATAAGGATTACAGGTGGCAAAGTACCACATGGGCCATGTCCGAGCAAGAGGTTCCGCAGATCGTGATGCAAGGCTTCGAATCCTCCGCTTACGCTAGCGACAAGGTACAGTCCATATATACGTTATTGAATGCCAATGACACCTTCTACCTATTCAAGGTTTCACATAACGGGCAGGACGAGACGATTACCTTTGATGTATTCGGGAATATCGTATAAAAAAGCCGCGCGATTCACAGCCGTCTCCGGACTTGAATCGCGCGGTTTGCGTTATATGATAATCAAGCTTATTTACTGATCAATTCAAGGGTCGCCCCTTTTACTCCTGGTGCGGAAGCCTCGAAATAGATCGTCCCCGGTTCCTCGGCCGTCTGCACGATAGCGGTAAGTTGCCCGCTAAACAATTTCATTTCCGGAAGATGGAAGAGTTCCAGACTGGCACTATTTCCATTTGCCGCCGCACGGTAGGCTCCGGCACCACGTACCTTAAACTGAACCTGTCGAGTGTCCTCCGGACAAAGGTTACCGTTCTTGTCTACGACCCTGACATGAATGAAGGAAAGGTCTTTTCCGTCAGCCGTCAATTGGCTACGATCGGCGGATAACTCAATATGATGCGGCTTCCCTGCGGTATGAACCTCCTCCTCGGCCACAGCGTTACCCTCCTTATCATAAGCGACCACCTTCAAAGTTCCCGGCTCGTATTTGGTATCCATCCACATCAAGCGATACCGTTTCTGGCGCTCGAAACTCTTTTGAGCCGCTTCGGTATAACTACTATCGATACCGATGCTTAGATCTTTCGTACGTTTCCCTTGGCTCTTTCCGTTGATAAACAATTCGGCGGAAGGATAATTGGTATAAACGAATACGGGTGTCACCTCGCCCTCACGTCCCGGCCATGTCCAATGCGGCAGGATATGCAATGTCTTGGCGCTTTTGTTCCAATGACTACGGTATAAATAGTAACGATCCTTGGGGATACCCGCCAAATCGATAATACCGAACAAGGAGCTATGGCTTGGCCAATTCGTATAATAAGGAGTAGGCTCGCCCAGATAATCAAATCCTGTCCATACGAATTCCCCGATACAATACGGAAGGTCTTCATGCTGGATAAAATCGTCTTCCGGCAGATTAGACCAGCTGCAATGCTCCACGTCGTACGAGGAACTTTGGTGATCCTCATAGACAGCCATCGCCTTACGCTCTACCGGGAATTTATACACCCCTCGTGAGCTAACCGTGGAAGCCGTCTCGCTTCCTAAAATTATTTGCTGAGGTAGTTTCTTATAATTCAATTGATAACGGAACGGGCGATAATTAAATCCCGCTACATCCATGATCGCTGCCATATTATTATTCACGACGGCATCCGGAGCATCCATACCTTGTGTCACCGGACGAGTCGGGTCTTCCCGATGGCAAATGTCCTGTAAGAATTTGGAGATCTTACAACCGCTCTCATCCCATTGGTTAGGCACCTCGTTACCAATGCACCACATCACGACACTCGGGTTATTCCGGTAATGATGTACTAGATTCACTAGGTCTTTTTCCACCCATTCGTCAAAAATCAAGTTATAGCCGTTGGCGCATTTCGCCTTGTTCCATTCATCGAAGCTCTCTGCCATCAACATCATCCCCATCTCATCGCAAGCCTTTACCAACTCGGGAGCCGGCATATTATGGGACGTACGGATCGCATTGCATCCCATATCCTTCAAGATCCGGATCTGACGGCGGATGGCGGCATCATTGACAGCGGCACCCAGCGGGCCTAGGTCATGGTGATTACAAACGCCTTTGAATACCGTCTTCTCACCATTCAAGAAAAAGCCTTTATTTGGAATGATCTCGATCGAACGGATGCCGAACGGGGTCGTATAGATATCTTTCAGTTTATCGCCCTCATATAAACGTGTCTCTGCGGAATACAGGGCGGGCATATCTAGCGACCATAAAGTCGGGGTCTGGATGATAAACTCTTGAGAGAGACTATTATCATTGTACTTAATCTGAGAGAGAGGTGTAGTCTGCTCCGTCAACTTCTGCCCGTTCGAGTTCCATACACTGGTTTTCACGCTATACTTACCGGCGTTGGCACCTTCCGGCAGTACGATTTTCGTCTGTACATCGACTTTAGCGAATTTCTTCGTGACGGTCGGGGTCGTAACGTAAGTTCCCCAGACCGGGATATAGGCGTTTTCCGTCACGATTATATGTACATTCCGATATAGTCCCGCTCCCGGATACCAACGGGAGGATTCCGGCAAGTTCTCGAGGCGAACAGCCAAGGTGTTCTTTTTCCCCGGCATGAGTTGTTTCGTGATATCAAAATAGAAAGAATTATAGCCATACGGCCAATATCCAACCTCTTGCCCATTCACGTAGACCTTGGCATGGCTCATCGCACCGTCAAACAGGATCGTGGCACGTTTCCCATCCGTAAATTGAGGAACCTCAAACTCAGTTCGGTACCAGCCGACTCCCACGAAAGGCAAACCTCCGGTTCGGCCGGCATGTTCCATGGCTTCCGTTTGTCCGTCTTGGGCAATAGCGACCTCTTGCTTATCATTCTGTGCGCTGAAAGGACCGTAAATCGCCCAATCATGCGGAACGGTCACGGATTGCCATTTGCTATCGTTAAAACTAGGATTGATAAACTCCGGGCTGTCTTCCCGGGTGAACTTCCAATTCTTTTCCAGCAGGAACTCACTGCGTACTTGAGAAAACAACGCAGGGAAAAGGCAAAACAAACCGATTAAAATAGCGAAACTTGTTCTTTTCATTCGTTTTTTGTGTTTTTGTTATTCATAGCGGAACAAAAATAAGTATTTTTGTCTCCAATACAAACTAAATCAAAAGAATTGCACAACATGTTGTTACAATTAGCGTTCGTTTTAATAGCCATCATTATAGGTGCTCGTATCGGGGGTATCGGATTAGGCGTGTTAGGAGGCCTCGGACTCGGTATACTCACCTTTGGATTCGGGCTCCAGCCCACTTCTCCTCCTATCGATGTCATGCTTATGATCGTTGCCGTAATAGCGGCGGCTAGTTGTATGCAAGCCGCTGGTGGACTTGATCTGATGGTTAAGTGGGCAGAAAAACTGCTTCGCAAGAATCCTCAACGAATCACGATATTAAGCCCGTTCGTCACTTATTTATTTACTTTCATAGCCGGAACGGGGCATGTGGCCTATTCAGTCCTTCCAGTTATCGCCGAGGTAGCTACGGAAACGAAAATCCGTCCCGAACGTCCGATGGCGATCGCCGTGATCGCTTCCCAGCAAGCTATTACGGCTAGCCCGATATCGGCGGCTACGGTAGCGATGCTCAGCATGTTATCCGGATATCATATTTCCTTGATGGATATCCTTATGATATCTGTTCCTTGTACCTTATTGGGGGTATTGGCGGGAGCGATCTATTCTTTAAGGGTTGGTAAAGAATTGGATCAAGATCCGGAATACTTAAAGCGGGTAGCGAACCATGAGTTCAGTACGAAACATTACGAGGCGAAAGGCGTGGAAAACCAAATGAAAGCGGCTTTATCGGTCGCTATATTTGTTCTCGCTACGATAGCGATCGTTATTTTGGGTTCAATGGAGTCGCTACGTCCGGTCTTTACCGTCGGCACGGAAAAGGTTTCGATGCAAATGTCACATATTATTGAGGTATTGATGTTAACAGCCTCTGCTTTCATCTTATTATTTACAAAAACGGATGGAATCAAGGCCGCACAGGGTTCTGTTTTCTCCGCAGGCATGCAAGCGGTGGTAGCGATTTTCGGTATCGCTTGGATGGGAGATACTTTTATCGCCGGTAATATGACAGAGTTAAAAGGATCTATTGAGCATGTGGTTATGCAGATGCCTTGGTTATTCGGGTTGGCCCTTTTCGTAATGTCCATTTTATTATTTAGCCAAGCGGCTACTATTCGTGCGTTATTGCCGCTAGGGATCGCATTGGGTATCTCACCCTATATGTTGATCGCTTTATTCCCCACCGTAAACGGTTATTTCTTCATCCCAAACTACCCGACAGTCGTAGCCGCCATCAACTTCGATCGTACAGGAACGACCCGCATCGGTAAATATATCTTGAATCATTCTTTCATGATGCCGGGATTGATAGCGACCGGGGTTGCTGTTGGATTGGGGTTACTATTTATTCAATTCCTATAAATATTCAGTGTGTTGATAGGTTCATGCGCCAATACAAATTAACAGGTGTATTTAAATTGGCGCATGAACCTATCTGTACATTATTTCCTATTTTAACAGCTTCTCTTGAATCAACTGTTTCAACTCCTGCTTTCCCATCGTTCCGATCATCATCTCACGGGGGCCGTCTAATGGGCAAAACATCAAAGTAGGAATCGTTCGGATATTAAAGGCTGTCTCAAGTGCCTCCTCTTGATCGACATCCACCTTATAAATATAAATCTTCCCATCAAATTCTTTGGCAAACTCATCCAATATTGGGCTTAAACGTTTGCAATAACCACACCAAGGAGCGTGAAAATCAATGAGGCAAGGACGACTCCCTATATATTTCCAGTCTTTGGCATTCGCCTCAAAATCACCAACATTGGCGATAAAACCATCTTTCGTTAAATCGATTACTACCATACTTCTCTATATTTTGATTTATAATATAACAAAGATAAGCATGAATAGGTTACGGTATTTTTTATACTTTTGCGGCATCGTTTTAACAACAGACAAAATGCTCACACTTGATAAAATTTATCAGGCATCATATGCCTTGAAGACAGTCATCAGACGTACTGATTTAATCAGTGCTCCCAATATCAATCCGGAATCCCATATTTTTCTAAAACCGGAGAACTTACAAGTGACCGGATCGTTTAAAGTGCGCGGCGCTTGTTTCAAGATCGCCCAGCTTACGGAAGAAGAGAAATCGAATGGCGTAGTGGCTTGCTCGGCGGGGAATCATGCCCAGGGTGTGGCATTAGCGGCTACTGCCCATGGCATCAAGTCATTAATCTGTTTGCCCGATAATGCTCCTATCTCTAAAGTCGAGGCTACTAAATCTTATGGGGCGGATGTGTGCCTTGTCGAAGGTGTTTATGATGATGCTTATAACAAGGCTTTACAATTGAAGGATGAGAAAGGATACACATTTATCCACCCGTTTGATGATGAGGATGTGATCGCCGGACAAGGGACCATTGGTTTGGAGTTATTGGAACAACTTCCGGAAGTAGATGCTGTAATCATTCCGATCGGAGGGGGTGGGCTGATCTCCGGAGTCGCCTATGCCATCAAGAACTTGAACCCGAATATCAAAGTTTACGGAGTGCAAGCCAAAGGAGCGCCTAGCATGTTAAACTCTATCGAGCATGGGAAAATCGAACGCCTCAAAGGTGTCCGTACCATAGCTGACGGTATCGCCGTAAAAGAACCGGGAATACATACTTTCGATCTTTGCCAGCAATATGTGGACGAGATCGTATCCGTGACAGACGATGAGATTTCCACCGCTATCCTCGCATTGATCGAGCAACATAAATTAATCGCCGAAGGAGCGGGTGCCGTAGCTGTGGCTGCCGCCATGTTTGATAAAGTACCCATCAAAGGGAAAAAAGTAATCTGTTTGATTTCCGGTGGAAATATTGACGTGAATATCCTCTCCCGGGTGATCGGACGTGGTTTGCAGAAATCTGGCCGTTCTTGCTCCATGACGATCGAATTGGTAGACAAACCCGGACAATTACAGCATGTATCAGAAATCATCGCCTCTACCGGTGCGAACGTAGTATCCGTATATCACGAACGGGTCAGCCATACAGCTGATATCAATGGTTGTTACCTACGGTTGGAGATGGAAACAAGGAATCAACAACAGATTAATGAGATCCGGCAATTACTCACCGTCTCGGGATATAAGATAGTGGAAGGATAATACGAATATAACCCAAGCATATTTAAGATCTTTTAAGGTCTCATATGCTTGGGTATCCAACCTCTACACCTGTCGTAAATGAATATATTCTCTCAATGCATCCACATACTCCTCCATCGCCAAGCGTCCCTTGTCTGTGATCCGGCAAACCGTTCGGGGCTTCTTCCCAGCAAATCCCTTCTCGATATCAATATAACCAGCCTCGCTAAGTTTGTCCAATTGGACGCTAAGATTTCCCGCCGTAGCGTTCGTCTTCTCTTTGATATAGACAAACTCCGCCTCTTCTATCGACAACAAGATAGACATCACCGCCAACCGGAGTTGGGAATGCAATAAAGGATCTAGTTCTTTAAACATTGTTTTTTCATTTGATAGTTCAACAGATGCCCAGGAATCACCATCATAGCAACAAATATAACGGAAAAAACCAACAACCGGTCTATACCATGTATCCACAATATCAAGAATGAAGAAATGACACCTACCATCCCTAATACGGCCATCGGCTTAAAGCGGGAAACACTACCAGAAAGTGTCACCCCCATACCCATCAGAAGCGGAATCAGGAAATAAATATCCACCTTCCCTACCCAAGAGGCCACGGAGAGGAAAAATCCCACCATACCGAATACCATCCATATCTGTCCGATAATCCGGTCTATATAATTACGAGTCCCTCTATGAGCACTATCCTTCCGACTATAATACAAGGTTAGGGGGAAAGCCACAACCGGCAATAAAAACCACAAGAACTGTATCTGGTAATAGTCGCCCACAAAAGAGAGGACATACCAAATCACCAAGGCAATAGCCAACGTAATGTATCCCCAAATCAAAAGCGGATAAGCCGCATAGCGGGCTGTATTTTCTTGTGTCTCCTTGATCATCCGAGTGATGAGTTCCAAACTCTCTCTCTCGGTTAAAATTCTATCTTCCATATCATCTGCTATTAATTAATACAAATAAGTTTATTTTATAAACTATCCATGGATAAAAAATGCGAAGAAGCTGCGCATCATTCTTCGCACACCGCAAATGTAGACAAGTTTATTTTATAAACCAAACGATATTACCAAATATTTCGATAAAAGTTCAACACCACACGATTCTTTCATTTAGACCTTGATCCAAATTATTTTTCAAGCCCTTTGCGAGGAGGGTATCACATACATTAGAAGATATGCGATTTGATATTTTGACAAATTGTAAATCAAAGTCCCGGAGAATCGATTTTTCCGAGACAATGTGCGACTCATTGTCAAATGCGCAAGAAAAAAACAGCAATTCGCTTATTGATAGCATTATACCGAAAAACAGCCTTTCATTCTAGCGAAAATAATTCATCCCAATTCATATTCACAGCTTTCCGAGAGCAATTTTGTAGGGTTACGATGGGGGTCTGACAGGGTTACAATGCCCATTTGCGACTATCGACGATCCAGTCTGCGACTGCTTACGATGCCCAACGGCAGTATCGGCGTTACCCAACGACACTATATACGTAGGCTTTCGCCGCCTTTCGCACATGAAAATAGGGATATTTTCACCCCAAAGAGCGTTTTATCATCCCTCTCGCCTTCTAGTTAGAGTGACCCTAGAAAAGATACTGTCATGATTAATACTCTAAAAGAATCAGAAAGAAAGACAGAAAGCGATTCCGGTATCACATCGCTATATGCGGATAAAAGTTTTTTGCCCCGATCACAAACAATATATGATCCTTTTAGAAGAAAAAACCGTGCCTGCATCACGACTCACGAGCCGTAATATGGAAACACCCTTGTTTGCGTTCGTGCTTGATATAGCAGCGATCCGCACGGCGTAAATTGCGAAGCACGGTGGCAAGCACCATTTTCAAGCGATCCTTATCAATATTCAAGGTATCCTTCTCGTCGACCTTGGTATAACGTACCCACGATACGTCAAATGTCGTGCCATATTGGTGAGCGGAGTTCAACGACGAGTTCGAGTTTCTTTTCTTTAGTTTCTTGACATCCTCGACCGTACGGGTTACACTCGTCACTTTTAGCCTATAGATGGAAGCGTTCAGGTTGCGCAAAGAATCTTGGAAATTCTTTCCGATATCGCTCAACAAAGTGGCGGCCTCTGGTACCAGATACGGGATGGAGTGTGTCAACTCCTCTACCTCATAATAGCCATTCGTCTTGATCTCTACCATATCCCGGGAGGCGTGCTCCGCTCCTTCCCTCGAAGAGACAGGCTCTATACCGATCTTCTTCGCGACAGACAAATGAACATCGTTCAAATCATTAAAGTCGCGATTATAGCTTCCATTGTACCAGATCTTCTTCAATTCACCCCTTTTCTCCTTACAGGAAGAAAAAGTTGTCGCCAACATGATCGTGGCTAGTAACAACATCACATTAAACACTGTCTTCATTTTCTCGCTTTTCCAAAATAATAAAAGGAGTGTGCCAACTCCGCCATGTCGTACACTGCAAGCTCAGCGAATTGGCACACCTCTTTATAATAGTGATTATTTAAATAATTTCGGGGCAAACTCAGTCAGGTAGATACGCCAGTTCTTCCAGATATGACCCTCGGGAGACTCCAGGTACTCATACTTATAACCCTTTTCATCTAACAACTTACGATACGCCGTCACACCCTCATATACAAAGTCTGTATTGCCACAAGCGATAAAATAGAGAGACGGTTTCTTATCAAACTGGATCTTTAACTTTCCCTCGAAGTCCGTATAAACCGGGCAAGTTGATTGGTCATTCCCGCGGCTGGCACCTGAGAAAAGCCCAACATAGTCAAACATATCGGGGTAATAACGAGAAATATTCCCTGAATGGAAGCTGCCCATAGAAAGACCAGCGATCGCCCGGTTCTTCTTGTTGGCGATCGTCCGGAAATTCTTCTCCACAAATTTCACGATCTCGGGAAAAGATAACTCGAACGCACCCTCTTCCGTCTTCACGGTCGGACGCATAGAAGGAACTACATAACCTAAGTCCGATTCGCCAACTGCCGCAGATTGCCAAGCATTGCCATTGGTCATTACGACAATCATCGGTTTCGCTTTTCCTTCCGCAATCAGGTTGTCAAGGATTTGCGAAGTACGCCCCAATTCCATCCAAGCATTCTCATCTCCGCCGGCACCATGCAACAAATAAAATACCGGATAGCGCTTTCCGCTTGTCTCATAACCTGCAGGTGTATAAATGGTCAATCGGCGATCCATTCCCAGCTGCGGACTATTATACCACATACGATGTATCGAACCATGAGGAACCTTATTCACACTATACAAGTCCGCACGGCCACCCTTTATGATGAACACGTTGGTCACGCTCGCCACATCACGAATCATATGCACATTACTAGGATCATTGATCTTCAATCCATCCACTAAAAGCGTATAACTGTAAAGTTCAGGCTTCAGGGGCTCAGGTGTCGTATATTCCCAAATCCCCTCCTCGTTCTCTTTCAGATCAGCCACACCAGCTACAGCCATTTCTCCTCGCTGAGTACTGACCATACGTGGAGGCAAAAAATCTCCGCACACCTGTACACTCACAGCTTTTGGTGCTTTCAAACGGAATGTCACCGTATTATCGTCGTGGATTTCTGGAGAAACCACGGCCGCACTGCCAAACAAGGCTTGCTGCGCAAAACTTACTACTGATATCAACAAGAGTGATAATACAAAGGATAATTTTTTCATCATTCCAAATTTAATTTACATTGATAATATTGATTAAAAACATTTTCCAAAGCAACGAGAGACAAACGGCAGACAAATATAAAGAGCCGAATGCCAATATTCATTGGTATGGCCTCCATCACGCACACGGAACTGGCAAGGAACATCTGCTTTTTTCATGGCCTGGATAAATTCGATATTACGATCTAACAGGAAATCATCATCCCCACAATCCACAAACCATCGCACACTACGAAGTTTCTCCTTTCGAGCCTCATCCGCCTCAGCCACATATCGAATACAACTATGCGCTTGCACAGAACGAGTCAAGACGGCTACTTTATTCTCCGGATCAGTATCTTTACCGGCTTTCTCCCCAATAACAGGAATATCCATCAAGGCACTCATCGCATAAGCTGCGCAGTAAAGATCCGGATAGCGTTGCGCATAACTGGTCGTTCCTCCTCCTCCCATCGACAAGCCGGCTATAGCTCTATATTGCTTATCAGCTCGAACCCTATAGGAACTTTCTATATAAGGCATAAACTCCCGATAAAAAAAGTCCTCATAAGACCAACTTGGCATATTGAAATAACCATTCCAACAAGTAGCAGGATCACCTCCCGCATCAGGACTTACAATGATCATCTCACATGCCTCGCCGGAGGCTACCAGCTGATCCATCACATCCTTCGCACGCTGATCTTCAAACCAACTCGTGTTAACACCAGACATACCATGTAGCAAATAAAGAATCGGGTATTTTCTATCCGGACACAGCTCATAGCTCTCCGGCAAGTAGATCGTGAAAGCTCTATATGCCTTTAGCTCTTTGCTATAAATACTGTCCGTCAAGACCCTGCTAATAGGTCTCTTGGTAGATCTTTGGGCACTTAAGTTCCCCAACAGACAAAGAGCAATGAATACAAATAAGATTTTTCTCATGGTTTTGTTATTTTTGTTTGTCAACAAAAATAAACAAATATTTCGCATTCACGCAAAAAAAGAACAATTAAATCAGAATTTTCAGTTTGTTCTCCAAATACAAACAGTAATTTCACCTCGCAAGATAAACTTCCATTTGCGGTATAGGCCATAAATAAACTTCCTATTTTACTTCTACAGATTAAAGAATATTATTAATTTTGTGACTTGATTCAAAACAAACAGACAGCATATTTTTTAAGCGTATAAAAACAGGAATAGCGGATGATTGAAAGAATTTATATTCTTGAAAGCGTAGACCCGGTGATTTTCTACGGTGTGAATAACTCCAATATGCAATTGATCAAGACATTGTTTCCGAAATTGCGTATCGTTGCCCGTGGGAATGTGATGAAAGTGATTGGAGATGAGGATGAGTCCGAGCTTTTTCTCAAGAAAATCCGTGAGGTGGAAAAATACTGTGAGGAGTTTAACTCGCTCTCCGAAGACGTGATTCTGGATATTATCAAAGGGAAAGGTCCCACGGTCGTGAAGCAGGAGAATCTGATCATCCACGGTATGAACGGCAAGCCTATTACCGCACGTACCGAGAATCAACAGTTATTGGTAAAGGCTTTCGAAAACAACGATCTGGTCTTCGCCACAGGCCCTGCCGGTTCGGGCAAAACATTCATCGCTATCGCTTTAGCCGTAAAAGCATTAAAAAACAAGGAAGTACGGAAGATCATCTTAAGCCGTCCCGCCGTAGAAGCCGGAGAAAAACTGGGTTTCTTGCCGGGTGAGATGAAAGATAAGCTAGACCCTTATTTGCAACCGCTTTACGATGCCTTGCAGGATATGATTCCGGCGGCCAAACTGAAAGAATATATGGAGAATAACGTGATACAGATCGCCCCGCTGGCGTTTATGCGCGGTCGTACCTTGAACGATGCCGTCATTATATTAGACGAGGCGCAGAACACGACGACGCATCAAATCAAGATGTTCTTGACCCGCTTGGGTATGAATGCCAAGATGATCGTCACCGGAGATGTTACGCAGATAGATCTTCCGCCTTCTTCCACGTCCGGATTGATACAGGCCATGCAAATATTGAAGGGCGTGGGCGGGATCGGTAAGATTGAGTTCACCAAGAAAGATATTGTCCGGCATAAACTAGTCCAACGAATCGTAGAGGCCTATGATAAGTTCGACGATAAACGGAAGAAAGAGATCAAAGAGGCAAAAGAGAAGAAAACGAATATAGACAACAACTAAAAGTAAGAGTCATGAAGAAGGCATTAGTTAAAACAGACTTCAATTTCCCGCGACAAAAGAGTGTATACCATGGGAAAGTACGCGACGTGTACAACATCAATGACGAAGTATTGGTAATGGTCGCTACAGACCGTATTTCCGCTTTCGACGTTATCTTGCCGGAAGGTATTCCTTACAAGGGGCAAATGTTAAACCAGATCGCCGCCAAGTTCCTTGACGCTACGACTGATATTTGCCCGAACTGGAAACTGGCTACTCCGGACCCGATGGTAACGGTTGGCGTTCAATGCCAAGGTTTCCCGGTCGAGATGATCGTACGCGGTTATCTGTGCGGAAGCGCATGGCGTGCTTATAAGAGCGGCGTACGTGAGATCTGCGGCGTGAAACTACCGGAAGGTATGCGCGAGAACCAACGTTTCCCCGAACCCATCATCACCCCGACTACAAAGGCTGAGATCGGAGAGCATGATCAAGACATCTCTAAAGAGGAGATTCTCGCTAAGGGTTTGGTCTCTAAAGAGGACTACGAGGTTCTTGAGAAATATACGATGGCTTTGTTTAAACGCGGTACCGAGATCGCCAAGGAACGTGGCTTGATCTTAGTTGACACGAAATACGAGTTCGGCCATCGTGACGGCAAGATCTATTTGATCGACGAGATCCATACTCCGGATTCCTCCCGTTACTTCTATTCAGAAGGATACGAGGATCGTTTTGCTAAGGGTGAACCGCAGAAACAACTTTCCAAGGAGTTCGTTCGCGAATGGTTAATGGAGAATGGCTTCCAAGGTAAGTCCGGACAGGAAGTTCCTGAGATGACACCGGAGATCGTAGAAGGAATCAGCAACCGATATATCGAATTGTTCGAGCATATCACAGGCGAGACATTCGTAAAGGGCGAGACAGACAACTTGCTGAACCGCATCGAGAAAAACGTTACCGAATATTTACAGAACAAATAAGATACCGCACATGACACAGTATGGTTCAGAGACAATACTTCCTTATAACAAAGAGGAGCAAAAGGGCACGCAAGTCAAACGTATGTTCGACTCGATAGCCGAAACGTATGATCAACTCAACCATACTCTCTCATTTGGTATCGACAAGATATGGCGCAGGAAAGGGATCGCTTTCCTGTGTCCTTTCTCTCCTAAAAAGATACTGGATATCGCTACCGGTACCGGAGACTTGGCTATCTCCATGTACGAAAAGCTGCGACCCGACCATATTGTCGGTGCCGACATCTCGTTAGGCATGATGGAAGTGGGACGGAAAAAAGTAGCTGCCGCCGGTTATTCGGAGCATATATCCTTCGAGCAACAAGACTGTACGGCCTTGACCTACGAGGAAAACTCGTTCGATGCCGTAACCGCCGCTTTCGGGGTTCGTAATTTTGAGAACATAGAGCAAGGTATCTCAGAGATGTACCGGGTACTGAAACCCGGTGGACATATCATGATCTTGGAACTTTCCACACCGGAACATTTTCCCATGAGACAACTCTACCAGATCTACTCGAAGACCGTCATCCCCTTTATCGGACGTCTACTCTCTAAAGAAAAAGCCGCGTATAATTATTTGCCGGCTTCCATCAAGGTAGTTCCTCAGGGAAAGGTCATGACGGATTTACTTACCCGTCAAGGCTTCAAGCAAGCTCGTGTACGGACCTTTACCTTCGGGATCTGTTCATTGTATACAGGATCTAAAGAATAAACAATAAAAAGGTTATGCAGAAATATGGCTTACTGGGATATCCCCTCGGACATTCGTTTTCTAAAACGTATTTCAACCAGAAGTTTGAGGCGGAGAAGATCGACGCGGAGTACTTGAATTTCGAGATTCCCACGATCAAGGAGATTAAGAACGTAATCAAAGAGAACCCTGAACTGAACGGTTTAAACGTGACCATTCCTTATAAGGAACAAGTAATCCCATATTTAGACGACTTGGATGACGACGCCCGTCAGATAGGAGCGGTAAATGTCATCAAATTCACGAAAGGTCTTTTCGGCAAACTGAAACTGAAAGGATATAACTCGGATATTATCGGATTCAAACAATCGATTGATCCATTATTGAAAGAAACGCACCGGAAGGCGTTGATCCTTGGTACGGGAGGAGCGTCGAAAGCAGTCTTCCACGGACTGAAACAGCTGGGTGTCGGTGCCACGCTGGTTTCTCGCAAACCGAAAGAATTTTGTATCACGTACGACGAGATTACACCGAAAACCATGGAGCAATATACGGTGATCGTGAACACGACCCCCCTGGGCATGTTCCCGAATATCGAATCATGCCCGGATATCCCGTACGATTTACTTACGCCGGATCATCTATTATATGATTTACTTTACAATCCGGATGAGACCCTTTTCATGAAGAAAGGAAAGGAAAAAGGCGCCGTCGTGAAAAACGGCTTGGAAATGCTGCTATTACAGGCTTTCGCCGCCTGGGAGATCTGGCAGAAATAAAGGCATAATTTTCTGCATAAGCCTTGCGGGGGTACTGCACCAGCCTTGCAGTAGTACTGCATCCGTTTTGCAGTAGTACTGCACCGGCCCTTGCAGTAGTACTGCAACCCGGGTTGCAGTAAGTTTATCCCAGCCAAGTCAATACATATTCCGGCGTAACTTGATAGGCTAACTCATATTCCCGGCATGCCTCGGTCCGGGTTTCCCGTCCCGTAAACGTCCCGCTCGGTAAATAAGGAAAGGGATTCACGTGAAGATGCTTTTGAAAGTCCACCCCTTCCTGCCCGATGATCTTGAACAAGGTTTCCTTGGCGCACCAATGGATCAATAGATGCTCCACCTCATGCCCCGGATCGATACCCGCCTCTTCCTCCGGATTCATAAAGCGGCTCCGTATTTTCAAGATCCGGTCCGAACGATACTCGATGTCGATTCCCGTCGGACGCTCATCCAAAATTACCGCCACATAATCTTTCGTATGAGATATACTAATATATAAAGGTACGCACGCGAGGAACGGGGCGCCCGTAGAATGATAGTCAACCCTTACCTCCTCTCCCAAAAGCTCTTTTAGAAGCACCCGGCTGGCGAAACGTTCCTGCCTCCGTTTCTCTGCCGATACCCGCTCCAAAAAAGAAGAATAATCCGCTTTATGCGCAAGCATACCCAAAAGCTCATCAGAGCTTTCTTCCATTTTCCAGATTCCATGCAACGGTGAGGATTGTTTATATAGCAAGGCCATATTATTCTTTCCAACTAAAGGTTTGTATAAGTTCAATGATATCTTCCCGGATATATTGGATAGCGGGAGCTAATGAATCCGCATTGGGCTTGCAGTCAAAATACAAGGCTCCCCGGAAGAAATTCGATACGCTATCTGTCAACAGGAATTGTATAGGGGAGGCCGAGTCTCCATCCAAAAGAAACAACGAGCCATAGACGTTTGCGGCAGGGTTGGAATACGCTTTCTCCGATATCCGATTCTCCGACTTTATTTGGCGGGCGACGAAAGAGCGACTTTCCGTCTCCACCGTCACCAAAGACGCAGGCGTAATTGGCAAATAGCTGCAATACAGCTTAGCCTCTAACTCCGGATACGAGATATTCAAGCCCATAACACCCGTCTTTTGATCCGGCACCTCTATGACCGCAACCAGAGAGACATCAAAATCAAATGGCAG
Organism: Parabacteroides distasonis; assembly: GCF_004793765.1. Lineage (GTDB taxonomy): Bacteria > Bacteroidota > Bacteroidia > Bacteroidales > Tannerellaceae > Parabacteroides > Parabacteroides distasonis_A. The sequence goes on from NZ_SRYM01000013.1 coordinate 54,905, forward strand.
GTAACAGAGATCAAGCGGTTTATATTGCGCCTTCGAAGGTTCGATACGAACATAGCCCCGTGGCTTCGGCGTATATTCCACACACGAAATACAGCATATCCCTAAAAACAGAGAACCTCCTATGACGGCAGCTATCCATTTCATAAACATTTACTTCGTATCTTTCCCTTTCTCATCATTCCCCGTACCTTCGGGAATACGATTAAATTTAACCTTTAATATCCTCCTGTTATCCACTTCCAGCACTTGGAAACGATATTCCCCATAATCTATAATCTCCCTACGGCGTGGGAAATCTCCCTTTATCTCCAACAAAAGACCGGCCAAAGTTTCCACTTCTTCCGTCAATCTACCAAAACCAGAGGGATCGGCATCGATAACCCGGAAGAAATCCGTCAATAAGATCTTGGCCTCAAAGATCAAGCTGCCATCGGCTAAGCGGATGAATTGTTGCTCATCCTCATCATATTCATCGGAGATCTCTCCGACAATTTCCTCTAGGATATCTTCCATCGTCACGATACCGGAGGTACCGCCGAACTCATCGACCACGATCGCCATATGAATTTTATTAGTACGGAACTCTTCCAGCAAATCATCAATCTTCTTGGTTTCCGGCACAAAATAAGCCGGTCGGATCAAACTCTGCCAACGGAATGTGTCGGGCTTGTCAATATAGGGCAATAAGTCCTTGATATATAAGATACCCTTTATATTATCCTCAGTCTCGGAATATACAGGAATACGCGAATAGCCGGATTTGATAATAAAATCAACCACCTCGCGGAAACTGATCTTAATCCCGATATCTTCCATATCCAGACGAGGAGTCATGATCTCATCCGCGGTCTTATTATAAAACTTGATAATTTCCGCCAACATTTCTTTCTCCTCCGGAATCTCGGTAGAGGTTAGCTCTAACGCTTTAGAAAGCTCATCTACAGAAATATCATATTTCTTTTTCGCTAATGCTTTATTGATAACCGATGTGGAATTAACCAAGATTTTCGAGAATGGGCGGCAGAAACGTTCCACACCACTTAATATGGAGGCTGAGGAACGAACAAAGCGCAAAGAATTCTTCTGTGCGTAAATCTTAGGCATGATCTCTCCAAAAAGTAAAAGTAAGAAAGTCAAGAGAATCGTCTCAAACACAAAGCCTAGAAGAGGTGCGGTCGAGAAATTAATCCAAGCGTTGATCGCATAGGTACAAAGCATAACGACCGCCACATTTACGAAATTATTAGCGATCAATATAGATGCCAACAGATACTCCGAACGTTCGAGGAGACGTTTGATGACAGGATCTGCCGGACGATCCTCTTCCCCGATCTCATTCAGATCGCTCGGGGTTAGAGAAAAGAATGCCACTTCGGAGGCTGACACGAAGCCGGAAACAAACAGCAGTAAAAAAGCGAGGCTTAATGCGATTACAGGACCCGCTGTCAGTGCCTGTACCGTTACGTTTTCAAATAAGCCCGATAAATAATAGTCCGAGTCCAAGGGAAACAATATTAGTTAAACAATATCAGAACGGGAGATCATCCGCGTCACTGGATTCTGAGAATGCGCTAGGCTGCGAGGCAGCCGGCTGTTGATAAGCGGTATTAGGTGCCGTGGTCGGCTGAACAGGTTGTCCTTGTCCCATAGTAGGCCGTATACTACCGCCTTGCGCAGTAGTATTGCCACCATCAGCCGGGCGGGAACCCGTGCTGTAAAACTCGACACGATCCGCATGGATCTCCGTAACATATCGTTTCACGCCACTTTGATCATCATAATTACGCGTACGGATCTTACCTTCCACATATACACCGGAACCTTTACGTACCCATTTCTCCACAAAAGTAACCAAATCCCGGCGAACTACGATATTATGCCACTCCGTACGTTCCGGAACCACTGTTCCATTTGCCAACGTATACCCACGTTCCGAGGTTGCCAATGGGAAATTAGCGACAGCGGCACCACTGTCAAAATAGCGAACGTCAGGATCTTTGCCTACGTTGCCGATCAATATAACTTTATTCAATGACATAGCTCAAATTCTTAATAAGAATACAAAGAAACACAAATTCAATCATTCTCACAAGTTTCCGTTTAATTTCTCTAAATAAATATGTATCAGCCGAGGAACGGCATACTTCTCAATATCCCGGCAAGACAAAGAGAGGTAATTCCCCAAGGATTCCGGAATCCGCTCTATCTCTATTTGATAGAAAGAAGCGTATAAAATTTGATGCGAGAGCGTATGCTTGACATTCGATAGCCCTTGGGTGATACTCAATGTTCCTGCATCCCCCAATAGATCACGGAAGGATTGCGTCTCACACAAACCAGAAAAATCCATCGCATGATCCGTCTCAATCAAAGGAAATTCATACAAGCCGGTCCAGATATCCTTACCCGCCCGTCTGTTCATCCAAGTTTGTCCCTTATATATAATGTATAGATAGTGGAAATAACGATCCCTTGTCTTTGTCTTATTTTGTTTCACCGGATAAGCTTGCGCATCGCCGGAAGCGAATGCCATGCATTTATCTTTTAGGGGACACACCTTACAATCCGGATTTTTGGGAACACATCGCAAAGCACCCAATTCCATGATCGCTTGATTATGTGCCCCTGCGTTCTTACGGTCCAAGATCATCCCGGCCAGTTCCGCAAATTGCTTTTTACCCTTAGCGGTATCGATCGGCGTATCTGCGGCAAACAAGCGGGAAAGTACCCGGTACACATTTCCATCCACGACCGGATAAGGTTGGTTCCAAGCAAAGGAGACGATCGCCGCCGCCGTATACTCCCCGATACCTTTCAAGGATAAGACCTCTTTATAATTCTCCGGGAAAACACCGTTAAACCGCTCCATGATAGATTTAGCCGCCGCATGTAAGTTACGGGCCCGACTATAATACCCCAACCCTTGCCAATATTTCAGCACCTCATCTTCTTCCGCCGCCGCTAGAGATGCCACATTCGGGAAACGTTCGGTAAAACGCAAAAAATACTCCAATCCCTGTACAACACGGGTTTGTTGCAATATAATCTCCGATATCCAGATGATATAGGGATCTCTCGTTTCCCTCCAAGGAAGTTCTCTTTTATAGATCTCATACCACTCAACCAATATTCGGCTGATTTCTAACTCGCTTTCAGACTGTAACATAACTGCATACTTTCTCGCTTTTCAACATCATAACTATTTGATTACCGCAAACATACATATATATTGCGAATCGAGAAGAATCTTTTTATTTAAAAATTGAAGCTCAATTCTTTTTTCACTTAAATAAAAAGCTATATATTTGCATTCCAAAAAATTAATAGGTCAAAATCAATTAATTAATTTATAGACATGACTAAAGCAGATATTGTTAGCGAGATTTCAAAAAGCACTGGTATTGACAAACAAACAGTGCTAGCAAGCGTTGAGTCCTTCATGGATATCGTAAAAAGTTCTTTAGCACAAGGCGAAAACGTTTACTTGAGAGGTTTCGGAAGTTTCGTTATTAAGAAAAGAGCTCAAAAGACAGCTCGTAATATTTCAAAAAATACTACGATTATCATCCCGGAACACAACATTCCGTCATTCAAGCCGGCTAAGACTTTTATCGGTGAAGTTAAGTGATTAATTATTATACGTTTAATTTAAAATTTTAAAGCGATGCCTAGCGGAAAGAAAAGAAAAAGACATAAAATGTCTACGCACAAGCGTAAAAAGAGACTGAAGAAGAATAGACATAAGAAGAAATAAGTCTATCTAACAAACTCTAAAGAACAAACTTAATAAGTGACCTTTTAAGTTTGTTCTTTGCGTATTTTATAAGGTCTGATCTTAAAAAACACATCTTAAGTGATTAGTGAATTAGTAGTTGATGTACAGCCCAAAGAGGTATCTATCGCCGTTTTGGAGGACAAGAGCCTTGTGGAACTCCAAAAGGAGGCTCGCAATGTCTCGTTTGCCGTTGGCGATATCTATCTAGGTAAGGTTAAGAAACTCATGCCGGGCTTAAACGCTGCGTTCATTGATGTCGGTTATAAAAAGGATGCGTTTCTTCACTATTTGGACTTAGGTCCTAACTTCAACACCCAACAGAAATATTTAAAGCAATTGCTGAGCGATCCCAAAAAGGCACCGGTACTGTCGAAAACACAGATTTTACCGGAGATCGAAAAGAGCGGGAGTATCAGTGACGTGCTGAAAGTAGGACAAGAGGTGTTGGTTCAAATTGCTAAAGAGCCTATCTCGACGAAAGGTCCCCGATTGACTTCCGAGCTTTCTTTTGCCGGAAGATATATCGTGTTGATTCCGTTTGCCGATAAAGTATCTGTCTCCACAAAAATTAAATCAAGCGAGGAACGGGCTCGTTTGCGCCAGTTAATCCAAAGTATCAAACCGAAGAATTTCAGTGTTATCGTACGGACATCTTCGGAGGGCAAACGTGTTGCGGAGCTTGATCATGAACTGAAGACATTGGTGAAACGATGGGAGGATAATATCGTGAAGGTACCTAAACTCAAAGCTCCGGCTATCGTTTATGAGGAAACAGCACGTACCGTAGCTTTACTTCGGGATATATTCAACCCCTCTTTCCAAAACATTTATGTAAATGACAAGGAGGTCTACAATAATGTCCGCGACTATGTAAGCTTGATCGCACCAGGACGGGAAGAAATCGTACAATTATATACGGGAGCGCTTCCTATCTTCGACAATTTCGCAATCACCAAGCAAATCAAGTCGCTATTCGGACGAACTGTCACTTATAAGAGTGGAGCTTACTTGATTATCGAGCATACGGAAGCTATGCACGTTATTGACGTAAACAGCGGGAATCGTTCCAAAGGCAGCGATGCCCAAGAAAAGACAGCTATTGATGTAAATATAGCCGCCGCCGATGAAATCGCCCGTCAGCTCCGCTTACGAGACATGGGAGGTATCATCGTCATTGACTTTATCGATATGGCAGAGGCTGCTAATCGGCAAAAGCTATTTGAACACATGACAAAGGCAATGGTAAATGACCGGGCTAAACACAACATCCTTCCTCTTAGTAAGTTTGGCTTGATGCAGATTACCCGTCAGCGGGTACGTCCGGCAATGGACGTGGATACGTCTGAAGACTGCCCATCCTGTTTCGGAACAGGAACGGTTAAGCCTTCCATCCTGTTTACCGACAGCCTAGAAGAAAAAATAGATTGCTTAGTAAACAAACATCACGTGAAGAAATTCACCCTGCATGTACATCCGTATGTCGCAGCGTATGTGAACAAGGGGTTGTTACCCTTAAGCATGAAGTGGAAAATGAAGTACACACATGGTTTAAAAGTTATTCCCAATCAAAGTCTTGCCTTTCTTGAATACAAATTCTTTGACGCTGACAAGAATGAGCTTGACATGAAAGAAGAAAAGGAAATAATTAACAAATAACAAAAGAAGCCCCGGGCCTATTAAAACAGTTCCGGGGCTTTTGGTATCCTACCCAACCGTCAAAATGTCACGATTCATGACACGTGTTATTTATTTTCAAAGTCAAACTTCTTTGGCACGGCATTTGTTGCATACTAAGTGAATCCTTTCAACGAGGAGGATGACGGACGATGAATAATAACAATTAAAATATTTACAATCATGGGAAAGATTATTGGAATTGACTTAGGAACAACCAACTCTTGTGTTGCCGTACTGGAAGGTAATGAACCGGTTGTTATCGCAAACAGCGAAGGTAAAAGAACAACACCTTCAATCGTTGCTTTCGTGGAAGGCGGCGAGCGTAAGGTGGGTGATCCCGCAAAACGTCAGGCTATCACCAATCCTGAAAAGACTATATTCTCTATCAAACGTTTCATGGGTGAAACTTATGACCAAGTACAAAAGGAAATCAATCGTGTTCCTTATAAAGTAGTGCGTGGTGATAATAACACACCTCGTGTAGATATCGAAGGACGTTTGTATACACCGCAGGAAATCTCAGCGATGATCCTGCAGAAAATGAAAAAGACAGCTGAGGATTATTTGGGACAGGAAGTAACGGAAGCCGTTATCACAGTACCTGCTTACTTTAGCGACGCTCAACGTCAGGCTACGAAAGAGGCAGGTGAGATCGCAGGTTTGACTGTCCGTCGTATCGTAAACGAACCGACTGCCGCATCTTTGGCTTATGGTTTGGACAAAACGAATAAAGACATGAAGATCGCCGTATTTGACTTGGGCGGTGGTACATTCGATATCTCTATCCTTGAGCTAGGCGATGGTGTATTCGAGGTGAAATCAACCAACGGTGATACTCACCTTGGTGGTGATGATTTCGACCATGTAATCATCGACTGGTTGGCAGAGGAGTTCTTACGTGAAGAAGGCGTGGATTTACGTAAAGACCCTATGGCTTTACAACGCTTGAAAGAAGCTGCCGAAAAAGCAAAGATCGAGTTGTCAAGTACAACTAGCACTGAGATCAACTTGCCGTATATCATGCCGGTAAACGGTATTCCAAAGCACTTGGTTAAGACTTTGACTCGTGCTAAATTCGAACAATTGGCTGACGGTCTGATCCAAGCATGTATCGAACCGTGCCGTCAATCCTTGAAAGACGCTGGTTTATCTACTTCTGATATCGACGAGGTTATCTTGGTAGGTGGTTCTACTCGTATCCCGGCAGTACAGGCTATCGTTGAGAAGTTCTTCGGTAAAGCTCCATCTAAGGGCGTTAACCCCGATGAAGTAGTAGCCGTAGGTGCAGCGATCCAAGGTGGTGTATTGACAGGTGAGGTTAAAGATGTATTATTGTTGGATGTTACTCCGCTGTCTTTAGGTATTGAGACTATGGGTGGTGTAATGACCAAATTGATCGAGTCTAACACGACTATACCGACCAAGAAGTCCGAGACATTTACAACTGCCGTAGATAACCAGCCTTCTGTTGAGATCCACATCTTGCAAGGAGAGCGTTCTTTGGCTAAAGATAATAAGTCTATCGGTCGTTTTCACTTGGATGGAATACCTGCCGCACAACGTGGTGTCCCTCAGATCGAGGTTACATTCGATATCGACGCTAACGGTATTTTGAACGTATCTGCTAAGGATAAAGGAACCGGTAAAGTACAAAGTATCCGTATCGAGGCTTCCAGCGGTTTGAGCGACGACGAGGTTAAGCGTATGAAAGAAGAGGCTGCCGCAAACGCAGAGGCCGATAAGAAAGAGAAAGAGCGTATCGATAAATTGAATCAAGCAGATAGCATGATCTTCCAGACTGAGAAACAATTGAAAGATCTTGGTGACAAGCTTCCGGCAGACAAGAAAGCTCCGATCGAAAGCGCTTTGAACAAATTGAAAGAAGCTCATAAGGCTCAGGATGTCGCAAGTATCGATGCTGCTATGGCAGAATTGAACAGCGTATTCCAAGCAGCTAGCCAAGAAATGTACAACGCTCAAGGTGGCTCGCAAGCAGATCCTAACTTCGGTGGTCAACAAGCTGGCGGTAACGCTGGTAGCAACAACAGTAAAGACGGTAACGTTACAGACGTTGACTTTGAGGAAGTCAAATGATTCCGATAAGGAAACAGATAATAAACAATAAGCAAAAGCGTGCAGCTCAATGAGTTGCACGCTTTTTGCGTTTATGGGGTTCATGGTTGCTATGTGTTTTCTATGGGCTTTTTTATCTCTTATTTGCGACATGTTTGCGACACGTCTTATTTGGCGATAAGGTACAACTTAAATTGATATAAACCATTTAAAACGAGAAGAATATGCCAAGAGGAAATTACACCATCCAAAGAAGTTGCGAGGAGTGCGGTAAAATCTTTACTCCTCCCACATTAGTGTCGAAGTATTGTTGTCCGGCTTGTTCCAAGAGGGCGTATAAGAAAAGGCAAATCTCAAAAGAGAAAGAGGCGATACGTCAAGCATTGGTCAGGCGAATACCATCCAGTAAGGGATATCTAACGGTTAAAGAGGCTATGCTGATTTACGGCATTAGTAAAGACGTTCTTTATCGTATGATACGGCAAGGCTTGATACCGTCATACAATTTTGGTCAACGTCTGACACGCCTTAGCCGGCAGTATATGGATGAACACTTCAAAACAAAGGCAGGGAGTAGAAAGAGAAAAAAGGAAGCATTGTCCTTTGAACCCAAAGATTGTTACACCATCGGAGAGATCGCAAAGAAGTTCCATATCAATGACAGCAGTGTATTTAAGCACATACGCCGTCATTCTATTCCTACACGCCAAATCGGCAATTATGTTTATGTTCCCAAATCTGAAATTGATAAATTATATAAGTCATTATGAAGAAAGCATTACCTAATACCAAAGTGACCGTCAAGCTCAGAAGGTCGAATTACAAAGAAGAGTGGTATCTGATTATAGAATCATATCCCGTTTACAAGCGAGGTTCTAAACGGGCAAGCCGTGTGGTGGAATCTATTAACCGGACTATATCCACACCTGTTTGGGACAAGTCGTCCATTGCACGTATCTTGCCGGATGGAACATTCAACTATAAGCCCAAGCGTGATTTGAACGGGATTATCCAATGCCGTTCAACGATAGACCAAGAGGCTTGTATCTATGCCGACAATGTTCGTAAGTTACGCCAACACGAATACGATAGTGCCATCCTTTACACTGATAAGGAAAACGAAATCGCTGCACAGAATGAGCGGAGTGAACAGGATTTTATCAGGTATTTCAATGGTATTATAAGCACACGTCATCCCAATAGTTCCGATTCGATTATAGTCAACTGGAGGCGTGTAGGTGAATTATTGAAAATGTATTCGCAAGGGCAGCCAATTCCATTCAAGGCGATTTCCGTTAAACTGCTTGAAGATATAAAGATGTTCCTTCTCCGTGCTCCAATGGGAGGGAATAAGAAAGGTACTATCTCACAAAATACGGCATCAACCTATTTCTCCATACTCAAAGCCGGACTGAAACAGGCATTTATTGATGAATATCTTACAGTTGATATAAGTGCAAAAGTAAAGGGAATAACAAACATTGAGAAACCCCGTGTTGCACTTACCATGAATGAGGTGCAAATGTTGGTTGATACCCCTTGCAAGGATGATGTTTTGAAACGTGCGTTCTTGTTCTCTATTCTCACAGGATTGCGGCATAGTGATATTCAAACTTTGAAATGGAAACAAATTCAGCAAACAAGCAAGGGCACATGGCAAGCAGTCGTAGTTCAGCAAAAGACAAAAAGACCCGATTATAAGCCAGTCATCCAACAAACCCTTCAGTTATGCGGTGAACGCTCAAGCAATGACGAAGCTTTCGTTTTTGAAGGATTGACTGATGCCTCTTGGATTTCCCGCCCTCTGAAAGTTTGGATAGAAGCATCTGGCATCAAGAAACCTATCACCTTTCATTGTGGAAGACATTCAAGCTCTCTTTTCTGATTGAGATACAGCTAATTAGAGTTTCTATTCTCTTGAATGGGTAACGATTTAGAAACGAGCGAACTACACATATCCACCATATTTCGCATTAAGTCAAAAGAACACTTTTCCCGATACAAAGATATAAATAGATTTTCAATAATCGGTTACCACACAGGCGATAATTATCGGAATACTTGCTGCTCCAATTTATTTTCTCATATTTATTCATTATATGATTGCTTATTTTAGCGATTTGCGCAATAAATGGATTCGTTTCAATATATGTCCGACACATAGAATTATTGTGGCAATCCCTATTTCATAGTGCAATAATCCTATGTCGGAATTAGCCCCGTTTACTCCCAATAAGATAATTCCGGTAACAGATACAAGTAAGAACACAACCGAAAGCACTACTGTAATTTTACTTTTTCTGCCAAGCCCATTTTTTATTATTCCTTTATACCATCCCCAATGTGTTGTTATATGGAATATTGCTGCCACAAAAAATAAAAAGCTGGTCAAAACATGAAATACAGCCCAATTATGCCATACTTCGTGGCTGTTGCCATGTCCGGCAATATGCAATCCTATTCCGGGAAATGCTGATAAAACAAACACAAAAACCAAAATTCAGTCTATTACAAAAATCTTCTTCATTGCTTACCGTTTTCATATTTACGGTGCAAAATTCGGTATTCAAGTAGAATCTGAACGATAACAATTGTAAAGAAATGAAGTTAATGACGGTTTCTTATGCGTGATAAAGAAACGGGAGTTATGCCAAGATAAGACGCTATATAATGTTGCGGAACACGCTGTATTATGTTGGGATACTCTTTCAGCAATTCTTCATATCGCTGTTGCGGTGTGTTTTTTATTCTTGACAAGAATAGTTGTTGGTAAGCATGAAAACGGTCTATGAGTTTTTCTTCATACAACTGTCTAAACGACAAATTATTGTTGATTAGGTTGTAAAAATCCTCTCTTCTTATAGCTGTGAGTTCAGTTGGTTCGATACTCTCCAAATAGAAAAGACTCGGCGTGCGTTTATATAGGCTATCGAATGAGGCGACAAAATCCCCTTCGAAAAAGAATTGAAAAGCAATATCTTTCCCTTCATTATAGAAAAACAGCCGCAGACAACCTTTACGGATCAGATAGAGTTTTTCTGCAACTTTTCCTTCCTCCAAAAGAATTGTTTTGGAAGGAATGGACAAGTATTCGGATTTTATCTGTGATTCAATATGATTTAAATGGCTGTTTTCTATCATAATGCAAATTTATAAAAATACCGTTTATCGTTTGTGGCAAATAATACTTTTTATTGGAGATTATTGCAATCAGATAGTTACAATTTCATTCCAATGTCTTTCCATTAGTAAAATAAGACCTTGAATATACTTATAGTAACTCTCTCCTTTTGTATCGCCAAGGTAATATTTTTTACTTATCTGCTAATTTTTCTACCACAATTTCAATAGCTAACAATCTCTATAAACCTTATAACTCTCGATTTTGTCTATTCTTTATTATTATAATTCTGCTTCGGTATTCGGAGTATATACAAATAGCAAAGATCAACCGGTAAACCATGATTTGCCGGTTGATCGGATTTTTCTACGCGGTGTCCGTCAATAGAGGTTTATTTTTTCTCTACCTCCAACCCATGAACATGCGGGCGGTTTCCGCATCGTGGTGGTCGAAGAAGAGACTACGGCCCGTGTCGAGCGTGGCGATGGCGGCCATATCCTCGTCGGACAGCGAGAAATCGAATATGTCGATATTCTGCTGCATCCGCTCTATGTGGGTCGATTTGGGGATGATGATGACGCCGCGCTGGATGAGCCAACGCAGGGCGACCTGCGCCACGCTTTTGCCGTATTTGCTGCCGATTTCTGCAAGCATCGGATTCGTGAAGAAACCGTTGCGCCCCTCGGCAAGCGGTCCCCACGACATGATGCGCGTGCCGAACTCCTCCATGATTTGCTGCGGCTCGATTTGCTGGTCGAAGACGTGCGTTTCCACCTGATTGACCGCCGGAACGATTTCCACGTTGCTGGCGATGTCGATGAAATGGTCGGGGTAGAAGTTCGAGACGCCGATAGCGCGGAGTTTTCCTTCCTTGTACGCCTCTTCCAGTGCGCGGTATGCGCCATAACGGTCGCAGAACGGCTGATGCAGGAGCATCAGGTCGATGTAGTCCGTCTGTAACTTACGCAGGCTCTCGTCGATGGAAGCCTTTGCCTTTTCGTAGCCGTAGTTTGAAATCCATACTTTCGACACAAGGAAAATTTCCTTTCGGTCGATGCCGCTTTTGCGCACGGCATTGCCCACACCCTCCTCGTTATGGTAGGCTTGCGCCGTATCAATCATACGATAGCCTACACTGAGTGCGTCCGTTACACAACGCTCGCATTCGGCGGGCGATACCTGATAGACGCCATAACCCATCTGGGGCATTTCGACGCCGTTGTTCAATTTTACTGTATTCATATTCATCATTGTGATTGATTATTCCCGGCAGCAAAATTACATGTTTGCTTTTTGGGAGTTGTTATACAAATTTCGGTTCATATTGCTGTTTTTACGGATAGAGGCAACCCGATATTCAAAAACCGAAATAATTGTAATTCAAGCCGTATTTCCCGTAAGTCCGTTGTGCGTAAGTCCGGTCAATTTTGTGCTGGAAATCATTAAAACGGATAAGAAATATGGAATACCGGGTATTGGGATTGAGCGGATTGAGAGTCTCCGCCGTAGGTCTGGGCTGCATGGGCATGAGCCATGCCTACGGTGCGCCGGCCGACAAGGAAGAAATGACGGAGTTGCTGGCCGACGCCGTGGAGATGGGTTATACCTTTTTCGATACGGCTGAAATGTACGGGACTTCCGACCGGCCTCACGATAACGAAGAATTGTTGGGGAAAGCCCTGCAACGGTTTCGCAACCGTGTCGTCATCGCTACCAAATTCGGAATATCGTTCGACCGTCCCGAAGCGGGCGGCACACATGCGGTAATTCCCGATTCACGTCCGGTCACCATCCGCCGTTCGGTGGAGGAATCGCTCCACCGTCTGCGTACCGACCGCATCGACCTCTATTACCAGCACCGTATCGATCCGAAGGTTGCGCCGGAGGAGGTGGCAGGTGTGATGGCCGACCTGATTCGTGAGGGCAAAATCCTCCACTGGGGTATTTCGGAAGCTACGGAGGAATATCTGCGCCGCGCCCACAAAGTCTGTCCCGTCACGGCCGTACAGAACCGCTATTCGATGATGGCGCGCCGACATGAAGAGCTGTTCCCCGTGCTCGAAGAGCTGGGAATCGGTTTTGTGGCATTCTCTCCGCTGGCCAATGGGTTGCTGACCGACTGTTATACGGCAGACACGACATTCGACCCTGCGACAGATTACCGGGCGTCGATGCCCCAGTTCCGACCGGAGAGTTTCGAGCAGAACCGTCCGCTTTTTGCCCTTATCGGAAGTCTGGCGGAAGAGCATCATGCCACACCGTCGCAGATTGCGTTGGCGTGGATGATGAACAAAAAGCCGTGGATTGTTTCTATTCCGGGCACGCAACATTTGTGCCGGTTGAAAGAGAACATCGGGGCTGCCGATATTCATTTGACAGCAGAACAGGTGGAAAACATCGATGCGGCACTCGGTGCGATGCGGATGAGCGAAGTGTTCGGAGGATCACCCATAAAGCTGTAAGTTATGAAACCAAAGGTAATCCGCCATATCATGAGTTCTGTCGATGGACGGTTGCCCAACGGCCGATTGTTTCGCAAGAACTGGCCTAAGAAAATGCGTACAACCGTTAAAAATGCAGTAATTCAATGGTTTTAGGGGTGTGATTACAGAGCGAATCCGGATTTTCGTTATTTTTGCACTCGAAAACAGGAAGAGGTTATGAAGGAGCAAAAAGATATTGTCGTTGTTGATTGGGGCGGTCGGATTCCGACTGACTCCGAGGAGGAATATCTGGCTCATTTGCTCTGCTTGGGCGGAACGTGCCGCTACCGTTTCAACGAACGGGATTTCGAGTTGTATGCGGGGGATTTGTCCATTATCCGCAAGCGGAAACTTATCGAAAGGATAGAACCGTCGGATGATTTCCGATGCAAAATCATCTATGTGACACCCGGGTTCGTTGAGCTGTGTACGCCGCAAAGCAATTACGGCATGAAAGGACAACTGGCTCTCTTCCTCAATCCCGTCATGCGGCTCTCGCCCGAACAGCAGATTGTCTGCCGACGCGATTTCGACCTGCTCGAACAACGCATCACCGATACGGAACATCGTTTCTACCGCGAGACGCTCATCAACGCCATGCAGGCCGCCATCCTCGACTTCTTTGATTTTCATGCCCGCATCTACGGTGAAAGCGACATTTCCACACAGAACGCTTCCATCATGAATCGTTTTCTGAAAATGCTGGAAGAAGGTTCATACCGTGAACATCGGGAAGTGTCCTATTATGCCGACTGTTTGTGCGTCACGTCGAAATATCTGTCGGAGGTGTCGAAAAAGGTCAGCGGATATGCCGCAAACTATTGGATCAACCGTTACACGATTCTCGATATTTCGCGGCTGCTGCGCGACAAGTCGCTGACGTTCGTCCAGATTTCCGATATGTTCGGATTCTCATCGCCTGCTTACTTTAGCCGTTACGTGCAGCAGAACCTCGGGCTTAATCCGACGGATTACCGGAAATAGCATCTTTTTCGGGTTATTTATCGGAAAGCCGCCTGATGATTTTTGCAGGATTTCCTCCGACAACCGTATTGGGTTCTACATTTTTGGTCACCACCGCTCCGGCGGCGACAACTGCATTTTCCCCTACGGTGACACCGGGCAGAATCGTTGCTCCGGCACCGATCCAGCAGTTCCGTTTCAAATGAACCGGTTTGCAGGTCAATACCTGATGGTCGTATAAATCGTGATTGTTGGAAATAAGCTGGGCATTGGCGGCGACCATCACATCGTCATCGATTGTAATTCCTCCTGCCGCCATGAAGAGGGAGTTGTTCATGATTACCACATTCCTGCCGATTTTCACCTTATTGCCGCGCACTACGTTTACAGGAGGCATTATCCGACTATTTTCACCGATATTACCTAAGAACAGCTCATTTATTAACTTGTCATATTCTTCGGTATAAGGCATAGTATGGTTTATCCTGAAACATAATTGCGCGCAGCGAATCCCTTCTGCCGGATTCGCCTCTTCGGGTTTGCGCATATCTATTCTAAGTTCTTCCATATCCATCCGGTTGAATTATGCCGTTAATCCTTGCTGTCTGTAATCGTTTGGGGGCATGCCTGTCACCTTCTTGAACAACCGCGTGAAATGTTGCGGATATTGGAATCCGAGTTCATAGGCGATTTCAGAAATCGAGCGTTCCGGATTCAATACCATTTCCTTTGCCAGACCTATCAGTTTGAGCTGTATATGCTCCTGTGCGGTCTTGCCTGTCTCTTTCTTTATCAGGTCGCCGAAATAATTGGATGAGAGGCACAATTCCGATGCGCACCATTTCACTGTCGGTAATCCTTCTGCTTTTGCCCTGTTACTTTCGAAGTAGTTATCGAGCAAAGCCTCAAATCGGGTCAGAATGTCAGTATTTGCATTTTCTTGCGTAATGAACTGTCGCTCATAAAAACGCAGGCAATAATCCAGTAGCAATTCAATATTTGTCGCTATGAGCCGTTTGCTCAATCGGTCAATGGCGTGTTCCAGTTCATGGCTGATTTTATTGAGACAGTCCACGAATATTCCACGTTCTTCCAACGAAAGGTGTAACGCTTCGTTTACTTCATACGAAAAATAGGTGTACTCCTTGATATGGCCGCCCAAAGATGTGCCGTGTATGAGATCCGGATGGAAACATAATGCCCATCCTTTGGGCTGGAATGTCTCGCCATTGTCTTCGATGCCTATGACTTGTCCCGGAGCGAGGCATACCACTGTTCCTTCCTGATAGTCGTAATACTGCCGGCCGTATATCAAGTCACCGCATTTTACCTCTTTCAGATAAACTGTATAAAAGCTGAATGTATGGCGCATGTGGCGTATCGGTTTAGCCTTCGACAAATCAACAACACTGACAAGAGGATGCAAGGTCCCTACACCAAGCATGTCGTTGTATTCGGAAATAGTCTCTATATTCAATAAATTCTTGTTCATATATATTATGTTCGTTCATAATAGAAAGCAAAAGTAATGTTTTTCCAATGCCCGGATACATACTTATCGGCAAAATCCGTAATTCCGGTTATAAAATCCGTAATCCGTATAATCCCGGAAGATGTTTTGGTAACATCTTGATTCAAAGTGAGGAACAATCTGTAATTTCGGTAGGCCAATCCGTAATTTGTTTAAGCCCTGACCCGATACAACCGGCTATCTTTGCCATTGAGAACAATAAAAACTGATAATAACGAATAAGGTATGAAAAAGATTCAGATAATTTTAACTGCATTGTGCGCATGTGGAATTTTTTCGTTCGCACAAAACGCTGTATCACAAGATTACACAATGAAAAACAAGAACGTACTGGTAGCATATTTCTCCCGGACCGGAGAGAACTACAATGTGGGCAAAATCAGCAAAGGTAACACGCATATCATAGCCGAGATGATTGCAGAAGAAACCGGCGGCAAATTGTTTCAGATAGAACCGGTGAATCCTTATCCGGATGAATACAATGCTTGCGTGGATATTGCTAAAACGGAAAAGGAGAACAAGTCCCGTCCTGTAATCAAAGGAGATATTGCTGTGGAGAAGTATGACGTGATTTATATTGGCTATCCCAATTGGTGGGGAGACATGCCGATGCCGGTCTACACCTTCATCGAGAAGCATGATTGGCAGGGAAAGACGGTTATCCCGTTTTGCACCCACGAAGGCAGCGGCTTGTCGGATACGGAAAACAAAATAAAAAAGGCATGTGATGGCGCTACTGTGCTGAATGGTCTGGCAATACGCGGAACTACAGCCCAAAAATCGCAGGAACAAGCACGGAAAACAACAAAAGGCTGGCAGGCAAATCATTCAAGATAAATAACAGTTGAAAAGATAAAAGACATGAAAAATGTAATGATATTGACCGGAGCCGGTCAGATTGGTATGGCCATCGCCCGCCGGATGGGTTATGGCATGAAGATCGTCATCGGCGACAAGAACAAGGCAAATGCAGACGCGATTTCCAAAACAATTAACGAGGCAGGCTTCGACACCGTCCCCGTGGAAATGAACTTGTCCTCCCGGTCTTCCATCCTGAATCTGATTGCCGAGGCACAGAAGTACGGGGAGATTTCGATGTTGGTAAATGCCGCCGGCGTATCACCCAGTCAAGCACCCGTAGAAACCATTTTGAAAGTGGATCTATACGGTACGGCCGTGCTGCTTGAAGAGGTAGGTCGGGTGATTGCCCCCGGTGGCACGGGCGTGACGATTTCGAGCCAGCGTGAGCATCCAGCCCTAATGTTTATGCAGACTTATACCGTTTACAAAGGGATATTCAGTAAAGTAAATGTTCCTCTTTCTAAAAAATCAAGAGAAAAGCTCACGTAAAGCAAAGCTTTTCTCTTGATTTTTTCGTTCAACTCTCCCAGTCTTCTATCTTTTTTGTAGAATATTGTTTACATATTCTTGTTTTTTCCTTCCCAACCATGCATTATGTATATGTCTTTTTCAGGGGAAGTTAAAACCTCTCCTTTTTTTCCTCTTATTTTGGTCCGATTATGCTGCCGTTCTTTTTTTCTTTTCGACCTTTTCTATCATACATACCGCATTGGCTGTATGTATCCCAAAGAAAATCCAAAGTACTTCCGTTTTCCTGTTTCTAGCTTTTATCCTGGCCAGTGAGTAATGTTGTTTCTGCGTTCCAAAACTTCCTTCCAGGCGGGTAGCTCTTTCACGGCTGAGTTCCGACCGTAAGATTCTCCGAAGCGGCTCATCTTTGGCAGCTCTGCCCTTACGCTTAAAGGAAGTACTTATATGATATTTTGTACAAAATTTCCGGTTGGCATTATTGGCATAGATTGAATCCGCCGCAAGCGCCTTAACCCTAACCCCGGTCAGTTGTCAGTGCAGATGAATACAGTCTTTCAAACGTACTCCTTCGTTAAAAGCCTTAAAGGAGATATGTTCTATAAAGGAGATTCCGTCTATCTGTATATTGTTGACTTTGGCTCCGAATTCAACGGATTTGGTTTCCTTGCCTCTGATAATGGGGCGAAGGTAATGCCGATCGATACTCACGATACGGTTGGACACTTTTTTGCCTGCAAATAAATTCTTCCCTTGCTCAAGGACTGTCTGTATGACCGAGAAACGTCTTTGGTAATCAGAGGATAGTGTAAGCCTGTTCCTATAGGATGAATGAAGCTGCTCCAGCTGGTCAAGTAACTTTTCCAATAACTGAAGTAACCTTCGTGTAATCATACGAGTCTGTGATTTCTTGCGTTTACGCAGTTTGCTATAAGCAAGATAGGCACGGCGTACATCAAGATACTTGTTACGGGGACGTTGTATGTGCAAGGTCTGCACAGATGACGATGAAGCCATACAATACCTTCCCATAAGAGTTTGGTATCAGTAGGAAAACGCAGATGACTTTCATAACAGGTGGCATCGGTCATACAGACATGAAGGTTCTCAAGATAAGGTTTCCAATGCTCGGCAAGAATGAGCTGGAGGGACTCAACGTCAAGGCGATTCGCTAGTTCCTGACGAATTGCACTAACGATTTTAGGATTGGTTAGTGGATGAAGCGGATCAATCTGAACACCACAAAATAACTGGTAATGAATATTACCGTTTAAATGCTCAATCAGTTGTGCATCGGAAAAGTTGGTATAGGACTTCAAGACCATCAAGGCTATTTTACCTTCGGGAGAAAAATAACTTTTACGCCCCAAAGGAGAGGACTTCAAATGCATTTGTCGGGCCAGTTCCGAGAAAGGGAACAGAGCATGGAGGCGACCTAATTCACTCGTTGCAAAACTTTGACGATATTTTTTTAGCATATCGAACTCAGTAAAACCTAAACGAGGTTCGATTTCTGAGATTTTTTGTATCTTTACCATGTGTTTTTATTTTAAGCTTGATGCATCATAGGGACAATGATCTTTAGGATGCCTCATAAGAGGACCTGGTCCCCATTTAGAGATGAGTATATTGGGAGTAGATGTTGTTACTGCAGAATGATTGTCACTGAGATAGGATACTTTGGTTGCGGCTCCTGTCGTTGATATATAGCTGCTATCTAACCAGCATACGTTTGTCGGATTAGTAACCTGTCCCATCCAAACAGCCGATCCTCCTTCTGTCATATGCTAAGCGTATGCATGGCAGTTGTAAGTGGTGGTTGAGCCGCTTATTAGTGTCGCTTGAGAATATCTCGTTGTCCAATACTCATCAGTACTCGCTTTTTGTGAAGCAGACATTTCTTCACTACGGTAATAAGTGTCACTAATGAGTGTTCCATTGGGTGTATAGATTGTGGCGGCTGCTCCCCAAGCTTTTGTCTTACATTGAGATTCGGCCAAATCGCATCTAAGTTCTCTATTGTTAACCATTCTGTCGGGATGTCCACAATTTGTTCTCCGGATAAAGTATAGAATAAAAAACTGCATGTTGCACAGGAGTTTATTCCATCTTGAACGAGAATGAGTTCTTTCCCCTCTTTTTCCAAAGTATAGACCCAAGGGTATGGATAGTCTGCTCCCTTAACATGGGAATGTGCGACAGAATCTACAACATTCACCAGCCATTTAGGATATGTTATCTTTCCGTCTTTAATGACAATTTCTGAGCTGGATGCCAAGATCTCGTTGTCTCCTCCTTGTATGTTATCAAGGTCATTGTCACATGCGTTTAGTAGGAACGCTAGTATGATTGTGAAATAATATATCGCTTTTTTCATGTTCTCAATTTATTAATGGTTACAATGTATTGTTTTAATAACTCTTCGATTACATTACTGCCCGTGAGCTTTTCATCGGTGGTGAATTGCTTAAATTCGGGTGTAATGGACTCATTGTCTATTCGTTCTAGACTTCGGCCTAGAAGATGGACTATGGCTTTTAGGCCGTATTGACCATAAATGTCCGGATTGTTTTGTTTGTAAAGGAGTCTCTTTACGGCTTCGGATGAGATCTCTTGCTGTAAAAGATTATCTGTATTAGACAATATCGCCTCATTAGACAGAAGAGCCTCGATTACCATTTGCCGACTAATTTCGTTACCTATTTCTATGGAAGTCAACACTCCTGATTTCAGTAATTCTAGTTTTTTCATCTTCTCAAACAGCAAAGAAGCATTGTCTTTCCTTTTGAATAACTCTTGTAATCCGTTAAAACGTGCGGAAACCTTGTTAATGCCTTCCTGTATTCCATTGTAAGCGAATATGTCGCCTAATAATGGGTAAGCAAGGCAAAGTTCTATAAGCTCTTCTGTTGATACCGTTTTTAATATCTCTGCCGGAATTTGGCAGGCTTTCAGCATATCCTCATGTGTGGATAATGCTTGCCAAGCCTCCGTTCCTGGTTTTATGGGGTAATCCCAACTTTTTATTGATTGTGCGTTCATATCTATCGATATAAACACGAGGAGGAAAATGCTCCAAACGAAAGTTACTGTTTTTTTCATCTCTCTTTAGAATTTAGGGTAAATAATATAAGATTGGTATTCCTTGATTATGGATTTTCCCAAAAATAGTCCTTTTTGTAAAGATAATCAAGTATTTATATGTTAATTATGATTGAATATCTGTCAATTCTCATTGCTGATGTCTTTGTTTTCGTACAAAAGCGGACACAGTGTTCGATATCGGACATCTCTTTTGTTTTATTTCTTCAATAAATCAATCACTTACGTTTTTGGCACGGGGTTTGCTCTTTGGAGGGTGGAAAATAAAAACAAACGAAATATGGACAGAGAGATATCAAAAGAGGTTCGGCAGAAGGAGCAGCGTAAACAGTTTATAAAGCTGGGGGCGGGGATTGGTATTGCCGTTGTCTTGATTGGCGGGGTGATCGGTTTTATGCAAACCAGCCTGCAACGGAAGGACTTGGTTTTTTCAACGGTAGATAAAGGAGTGATCGAGGTTTCCGTTAGCGCATCCGGCAAGGTGGTACCTGCTTTCGAGGAAATCATCAACTCACCGATCAACTCCCGTATCGTCGAGATTTATAAAAAGGGAGGCGATTCCGTGGACGTAGGTACTCCGATCTTGAAACTGGACTTGCTAAGCGCCGAGACGGATTATAAGAAACAATTGGACGAGGAGCAAATGAAACGCCTCCAATTGGATCAACTCCGTATCCAAAACCGCAATAAGCTTTCCGAGATGGAGATGCAATTGAAAGTCTCTCGCATGGAACTGAACCGAAAGGAAGTGGAGTTGCGCAACGAGCGTTATCTGGATAGCCTAGGCGCCGGAACGACCGATAAGGTCCGTCAAGTGGAACTGGACTATAACGTTAGTGTCTTGAAACTGAAAGAGGATGAGCAAAAATATGAGAACGAGAAATCCTTGACGGATGCCGATTATAAAGTGAAAGAACTCGACCTGAACATATTCCGAAAGAGCCTAGCTGAGACTAAGCGTACCTTGGAAGACGCCCAGATACGCTCTCCCCGCAAGGCGATCCTGACCTACGTGAACAACGAGGTAGGTGCCCAAGTCTCTCAAGGCAGTCGTGTCGCTATCGTCTCCGACTTGTCCCATTTCAAGATAGAGGGGGAGATCGCCGATACCTATGGTGACCGGATCGCCGCCGGTAGCAAGGCCGTTGTAAAAATCGGTAACGATAAACTGGATGGGGTGGTGAGCGATGTTACCCCCTTATCGAAGAACGGCGTGATCTCCTTCACGGTACAGTTGGAGGAGGATAATCATCGTCGTTTGCGCTCCGGTTTGAAGACTGATGTATACGTGATGAACGCCGTGAAGGATGACGTGATGCGC
Source organism: Parabacteroides distasonis (assembly GCF_004793765.1). Lineage (GTDB taxonomy): Bacteria > Bacteroidota > Bacteroidia > Bacteroidales > Tannerellaceae > Parabacteroides > Parabacteroides distasonis_A. The sequence continues at coordinate 76,280 of NZ_SRYM01000013.1, forward strand.
ATCCACAATGCCTCGTTTTATGTGGGCAAGGGCGAATATGAGCTGTTTGTGGTGAATGGCGACCAACTCATCAAGCGCAAGGTGCGGTTGGGCGACAGCAACTTTGAGTACGTGGAGGTAGTGAGCGGCCTGGAGCCGGGCGATGAGGTGGTGATCTCGGACATGGCGAGTTTTAAGGAGAAGAATAAGTTGAAATTGAGATAAGGCTTGGCGATATGGGCTTCGGAATGATTAGGCAATATGGGAAGCAAGCGATCGGGATGTTGAAAGAGAATCGCTTAATTAGTATGATATCTATCATTGGGACGGCGGTTGCGATTGCGATGATCATGGTCGTGGTATTTGTGCTGCAAATCCAATGGGTGAATTACTATCCGGAATACCATCGAGATCGGACGCTACAGGTGCAGGCTTTGCGGGTCTCTTACGAGAACGGTAACGTGAGCGGCGGTTCCTTGGCGTTGGAGCCGGTAAGGGAGATATTCTACCCGCTGCGATCAGTAGAGGCTGTTACAGCTATCGCCTATACGGATCGAACGCTTTCTTTGCAGGGAAGGCGTTCGAATAAGACTTATCGGGTGAAATATGTGGATGACGGTTTTTGGAAGGTCTTTGGCTTTCGCTTCTTGGAGGGGAAGCCCTTTTCTGGAGAGGAGTTCCAGTCGGGAGTCCGTCGGGTGGTCTTGTCTGATCGGGTAGCCCGGAGGCTGTTCGGATCGGATGAGGCGGTCGGGAAGGAGATCTTGGTGGACGTGACCCCCTATACCGTATGCGGCGTAGTGGAGAATGTCAGTAAGGTGGCGAATACCGCCTATGCGGAGGCATGGGTACCTTATACCTGCGAGAGTGAGTTACGCACGAGCTCTTTCCATGAGCATACGCTGGGTAACTTCTCGGTCTGCCTGCTGGCACCCGCTGCCGGGGACTTTCCTGTGATTCGGCAGGAGATCGCCCATCGGCTGGCCGCTTACCAAGCCACGAAGAAAGAGGTGAAGGTGGAGTTCCTGGATCATATATATACCCGTTTCGACTTGGCTATCGGATCGGCGGGACTGGATCGGGTGGAGCTGCGAGACTTCTTGCCGGAAACCGGTTGTCTCTTACTATTTTTGCTGTTGGTACCAGCCTTGAACCTGCTGGGCGTGACACGGTCGTCCGTGTTGAAACGACGTGCGGAGATGGGGGTTCGCAAGGCATTTGGTGCGACACGGGGTACGTTGATGACGCAGATCTTGAGCGAGAACCTGGTGTTGACCTTGATCGGCAGTCTTGCCGGCCTCTTCCTGTCACTCTTGTTCTTGTATATCGGGAAGAGCTTCATGCTGAGCGATCCGGATGCGGCATTGAGTGGTGAAATGTTATTTCAGCCGATGGTTTTCTTGGCGGCGTTCTTTTGCTGCCTATTGTTGAACGTTTTGTCGGCGGGTTTGCCTACTTGGTTTATCGTACGGCAACCGATTGGCGAGTCATTGAAAGATCACGAGGAACGATAAATGTGGAGGAATAGTGTTATGATCAGACATCTAATGATAATGATATGGAATCAGCGGAAGAGCAACGTGTGGCTCTTCTTGGAGTTAGCGTTGGTGGTTTGCCTGTTGTGGGGACTATTGGACTCGTTCCTGGTGGATGAGTACACCTACCATCGGCCCTTGGGCATGGATATCGAGCGAGTGTACCGGATCAACCTGGGCCGGATAGCGGAAAGCTCTCCGGCCTTTCAGCCGGATTCTCTGAGGGATCGGACGGAAGGGGAGGACTTGCTTCGCCTGTTGGAGTTGTTGGAGCGGATACCGGAGGTGGAGGCCACCTGCGTGTCGGTTTGTGGTTGCCCGTACCTCTCCCGTAACTGGTGGTCGGCCTTGGTGCATGCGGAGGCGGACTCTACTGATGCGGGGAGCGGTGTGATACGTATGCGGGAGGTGTCGAGTGCGTATTTCGATGTGTTTCGCATGACGGATAAGCAGGGTCGTCCCTTACGGGAGGCGATGGAGGAGAACGCAGGGCCGTTGGTGATATCTGAGGAATTGGAGGCGATACTCTTTGGCGAGGAATCAGCCGTGGGGTGGAGCTTGAAATGGAGTATGGACGATCCGCGGATCATGCCCGTGGCCGCCGTCTCCGCTCCGATACGCGACAACCCGTATAAGGCGAGCGAGCCTTGCGCTTTCATCGTGCGCCGGACGGGGCAGGAGGTGGTGAAGAGTGCCAACGATCATCAGGTGCTCCAGATGGAATGCCTGGTACGCTTGCGGGAGGAGATGGAGGGCGACCGCCTAGATCGCCTTTTCGGGCAGATGCAAGAGCAGGCCACGGCCGGTAACCTCTACATTTCCAGCCTTACGCCCCTGACTGAGATGCGTACGGAGGCCTTGAAAAGCCGGGTGGACAATCATAAGAAAAAACTGGCCCTGATCTCGTTCATGATGCTGAATATCTTTTTCGGTATCGTGGGCACATTTTGGCTGCGCACGCAATTGCGACGGGGAGAGATCGGCCTGCGGATGGCCTTGGGAGCCTCGCGGCGTACGCTGAAGAGCTTCCTCTTCACCGAGGGGTTGCTCGTACTTGCGTTGACGCTACCGATCGCTTTGGCCTTCCTCGTGAACGCATTGGCTTTGGATTGGCCGGACACAGCCCGCCTACCGTACACCGGATGGCGTTTTTTGTTGACCTTCGGGGGGCTTATTTCCTGATGGGTGCGATGATTTGCCTGGGGATCTGGTTCCCCGCCCGTAAGGTGGAGCGGATGGATCCCGCAGAGGCGTTGCGCTATGAGTGATCAAGTAAGTATAAATCAATAAAAACAGGATAGTATGTATAAGCAATTTGTAAAACAAGCGATCGGGCAGCTGAAGGAAGCCCCGCTGGTGAGCTTGATCTCGATCGTCGGGACGGCTCTTGCGATCGCCGTGGTGCTGGTGTTGGTGTTGGTATTCCAGATCAATGCGGCGGGCTTCGCCCCGGAGTCGAACCGGGCTCGTATGTTGTACGTCTGGGGTACGGAGGCGAATCCAAAGGATGGCTCCGGAAACCGTAACCGCAGCAACATGTCGGCCGAGGTGGTGAAAGAGTGTTTCTATACCTTGCGGGAACCGGAGGCGGTGGCGGCCTACGTGAGGGCGAGCCATCCGGTCTCGTTGCCGGAAAAACGGCTTTTCAAGGAATATGAGTGTTGTTATACGGATGCGGGCTACTGGAAGATCTTCGATTTCGATTTCGTGGAAGGAACGCCTTTCACGGAGGCCGATTTCCAGTCGGCGATCCCCCGGGTGGTCATCTCCAACCGCATGGCCGCAAGCTTGTTCGGGGGCGAGCGGGCGGTAGGCCGGCAGATCGTGCTGGATTACGTGACCTACACCGTATGCGGCGTGACGCGTGACGTACCCAACCCCTTGATGGCCTCGTTCTTCGATGTTTGCATCCCCTATTCGTGTAACGATAATCTCATGACTCCGAAGCCGGACTACGGGGAGAACATATCGGGCGATCTCTCTATGATCCTATTGGCCCGCTCTGCCTCCGGCTTCGAGGCAGTCCGTGCGGAACTGGACCAGCAGGTAAGGTGCTACAACGAGAGCAAGGTGGATTATAACGTGAACTTCCCTGCCGGGGCACTCTCACAGGTGGATTCCGCCATGGGCAGCAACGCCTGGAACAAGGTGGACTGGCAGACGTTCATGGCCGAGTCGGGGGCGTTCCTCCTTTTCCTCTTGCTGATACCGGCGCTGAACCTGACCGGCGTGGTACAGTCGTCCGTGCAGAAACGGCGGGAGGAGATCGGCTTGCGCAAGGCTTTCGGAGCTACCGGTGGCGACCTGTTGCGGCAGATCCTCTCGGAGAACTTGGTGCTGACCTTGATCGGGGGTCTGATCGGGTTGCCACTCTCCATCCTTTTGCTGGTGTTGGGCAAGTCGTTGGTGATGAACGATCCGAATATCACCTTCACTGCGGCCATGCTGATCAAGCCGGGCTTGTTCGCCGCGGCCTTGCTCGCCGCCTTCTTGCTGAATGTGCTGAGTGCCGGGATCCCGGCGTGGCGGGCTGCCTGCGGGACGATCGTGGATTCTTTGAGTGGAAATGAGGATTAAAATAATAAAGGCTATGATAAAGCATATAATCAAGATTATTTGGGCGCAACGCCGTAGTAACATTTGGATCGTAGGCGAGCTGTTGCTCGTGGTTTGCGCAGTTTGGTTCATGTTGGATAAGTTGTGGGTAGACATGCGTTGCTACTACGCCCCTATGGGATACGATATTGAGAACACGTGGCGTTTCCGCCTCTCCCGCCTTTCCCAGCAAGCGCCGGGATTCGTGCCGGACTCGCTCCGGGAGACTTCCGATACGCAGGACTTACTGGCCCTGATGGACCGGATCCGCTCGCTGGAGGAGGTGGAGGAGGCGTGTGTGACCTTCTGGTCGATGCCCTATTCCTTCGGCAACTCGTGGGGGAGCCTATTCCCCGTGGGCGGGGATACGACGGGCTTGTCGGCCCGGAGTTACCATAAGCTGAGGGTCTCGCCGGAGTACTTTGAGGTATTCCGGATCAAGGACATGCAGGGGCGCGATGTCACCCCGTTGGTGTGCGAGACCCATCGTCCGACAGTCTTGACACGGGCGGGCGAGGAGCACTTTTTCGGTGGCCAGTCGGCGGTAGGTCGACAGATCTCCGGGAACGATGACTTCTCGAACCCTTTTACCGTGGTGGCGGTGCTTCCCACCTTCCGGAGCAATGATTTCGATCGCCCCGAGAACTGCTACTTCTCCATCCTGAAAGGGGAGACGCTGGAGGAGTGCATGAGGCAGTTTGGCGTGGAGAACGCCGAGGTCTCGGTGCGCGTGCGCCGGGCGATGACGGAGGATGAGATGTACCGCCTCTTGGAGAACGCCTCGGAGCGATTGACGGTAAACAACTACTTCGTGCAGGGTGTCACCCGGCTGACGGATCAGCGCGAGCGTCTCCTTGCCTTCGCAAAGCGGGCAAACAAGCAAACGTTGGCCACGATGAGCTTCCTCCTCGTGAACGTATTCTTTGGTATCGTGGGTACCTTCTGGTTGCGCACCGAGCGGCGACGGGGCGAGATCGGGCTTCGTATGGCGATTGGATCCAGTCGTGCCAAGCTGGGCCGGTACATACTCATGGAGGGCTTGGGGCTCTTGGCCGTCACCCTGCCCGTGTTGCTGCTCTTCGCCCTCAACATGGCCTACCTCGACAAGCTGGATACCTACCGCGAGTCGATCACCCTGCTGCGTTTTGCGGCCACCTCGGGCCTCGCCTACCTGCTGCTGGGCGGCATGATCGGTCTCGGCGTATGGCTCCCCTCCCGCAAGGCGGCGCAGATGGCTCCGGCGGAGGCGTTGCGATACGAATAATTTAGTTATAAGACACTATTGTTCGTCTCGGCTGTCCGATAATGAAGCGAGTGTTCATTATCGGACAGCTTTTTTTATGCACTGAGGCTGTGATTCAGTTGTTTACACTTTTGGCATGCTATTTGCTTATAGGAGGACATTACAGAACATTAATCATTTAAAATATTACAATCATGATCAAACTAACGAATTTACAGAAGATTTACCGTACGAAAGAGATAGAGACAGTTGCGTTGGAAAACGTGAACCTAGAGGTACAGCAAGGCGAGTTCCTCAGCATCATGGGACCCTCTGGATGCGGGAAGTCCACTTTGTTGAATATCATGGGCCTGCTGGACTTACCTACCTCCGGAACGGTCGAGATCAACGGCGTAAACACGGTAGGCATGAACGATAAGGAATTGGCCGCTTTCCGTAACAAGCAACTCGGTTTCGTCTTCCAGAGCTTTCACCTGATCAATTCCCTGAACGTGCTGGACAACGTGGAACTTCCCTTGCTCTATCGCAAGGTCTCTTCCTCGGAGCGCCGCAAACTGGCCGAGGCCGTGCTGGAGAAGGTAGGCCTGAGCCACCGTATGCGCCACTTCCCGACGCAACTCTCCGGCGGTCAGTGTCAGCGCGTAGCCATCGCCCGTGCGATCGTAGGTAACCCCGACATCATCCTCGCTGATGAGCCGACCGGTAACTTGGACTCCAAGATGGGTATCGAGGTCATGGAACTGCTTCACCAACTCAACAAGGAGGACGGACGTACCATCGTGATGGTGACCCACAACGAGTCGCAGGCCCAGCAGACCACCCGCGTGGTGCGCTTCTTCGACGGAAGGCAGGTGCAGTAACATTTGCGTTGCCGAGTATGGCGGAGCGGAGGTAGAGACCTCCCTCGGGGTGATCGCCCGCCAGCTTCAGTCGCTCGCCGTAGATGGAGTGGTATTCGCTCGAGGGAGCTAGTTGTTTTTTATCCATGGTAACGGGTTTAATGAATGGTTAAGTGGTAAAGATAAAAAAGATAACGTGAATAAATATGTACAAGATATACTTTAAACAAGCCTGGGCCCTGCTCCGTCAGGAGCGGCTCTTCAGCTCGGTCTACATCGTGGGGACGGGGCTGGCCATCACGTTGGTGATGGTGCTATCCATCGTGTTTTACGTGAAGACGGCCCCACTCTATCCGGAGATGAACCGGGACAGGATGCTGGTGATCCGCTATGGGGCGGTGGAATATGGTAATGGCGGCTACAGCAGCAGCCGGCTATCGAGCCGGTTGATCCGTGAGCAAGTGATGCCCAACGAGGAGCTGGAGGCCGTGGCGATTACCCGTGACCAAGAAACTACATTCGTACAGCCGGAAGGTTCGCCTGTACAGGAGCCCACGGTACGCATGGCGGTAAACGAAGATTTTTGGCGGGTCTTCTCCTTTCGCTTCGTGGAGGGGAAACCTTTCACTGCGGCCGACGTGAGTGGTGGGCTGCCCGTGGTTGTGATCGCCCGCTCGCTGGCCCGTCGGATCTTTGGTGAGGAGGAGGCCGTGGGCCGTGTGCTGAGCGTGAACTTCGAGGAGTTCCGCGTGGCGGGCGTGGTGGAAGATGCCTCGTACCTGCTCGACCGCATCTATGCGCAGATCTGGTATCCTTATACCTACGACAAGGACTGGGAGATGGGTGAGATGCGCAACGCCGAGCGCAACCCCGGCCTTGGTTCCTTTTACTGCTATGCGCTGGTGAAGGAGGGAGCCTCGTTGCGAGAGGTGCAGGAGCGGCTCCGCGAACGGTTCCGGGTCTACGGGCACTCGCTGGGTGAGGGGCGTACCTTTACCGTACATGGTGCGCCGGACTTGCACTGGGAGAGCGTCTTCCGCTATTACTCGGGCGTGGACTTGGATCTCGCCGGCGAGTTGATGCGCTATGGTATCATCATCTTCTTCCTCTTGCTAGTGCCGGCGGTGAGCCTCTTGAGAATGGTAGACTCTCGGATGGAGCGCCGGCTGGCCGAGCTAGGCGTGCGACGGGCGTTTGGGGCACCCTGCGGGACGTTGCTGGGGCAGGTCTTGGTGGAGAACCTGTTGTATACCGTGCTGGGAGGATTGGCGGGGTTGCTGTTCTCCTTCCTCGTGGCCGGGGGGATGCGCTCGTGGGTGTTTAAGATCGGCAACGGCTTCTCGCAAGCCATTCCCGACGGGGTGGAGGTGTCGCTCCCCTTGGAGGGGCTGCTGAACCCGTGGATATTCACTGCGGCCCTGCTCGTCTGCTTTTTGCTGAATTTGATGTCGGCTCTGTGGCCGGCTTGGAGGGCTTCGCGCCGTCCGATCGTGAATTCGTTGAACGCTTAAATGGATAGGAGGTAAAAGATATGTGGTTAATGATATGTAAACAATTGATAAACCGCTGGCGTTCGAGCCTGTCGGTCTGCTTGGAGCTGTTATTGGTGTTCTGCTTGGCATGGTTCCTGCTGGATTACTTTTTCGTGGAGAGTTATAACCGTAGCCTGCCCGTCGGCCGTAGTTACGACGGAGTGTGGCTGGTGGAGATGGGACTCCTGCCGGAGAATGCCCGCGAGTACGTGGCTGCCGAGAGCGACTCGGTGAACCTGCCGGTACACTATGCCCGTATCCTGGAGCGGCTCTGCGCCTATCCGGGCGTGTCGAAGGTGGGGGTCTCTTACGGTTGTGCCTCCTTGCCTTACAGTCCTTGCTACAACGGCATGGGGATACGCAATGTGGAGGATACGGCCCGCACGATCGGCTGCATGGCGATGTGGTTCGACCCGACGACCGACTTCCTGGAGGTCTTCTCGCACCGCTGCACCGCCGACGGGCAGGTGGTTTCTACCGCCGATTACGACTGGGGCGACCCGCGTGCGGTGCTCATTACTCGGCAGATGGAGCGGAAGCTCTTCGGTGAGGGACAGGCCGTGGGGAGGTTGATCACGGATTCCGATGACCCTGCGGAGAGCGAGGCCCACAAGCGGGTGGTCGGCGTGCTGGAGGACGTGAAACGCCTCGACAACGACCTGCCGCGAGGTGTCCTTTTCTTTCCCAAGCGACCGGACTATGGCGAGATTCCGGATATGAACTATTTCATCCGGGTGGCCGGAGGCGAGTCGGATGTGCGGTTCGCCGAGGCTTTCCGCGAGCGCATGAGCCGGGAGTTACGGACGGGCAACTTCTTCCTGAAGCGCCTCACGCCCTACCACCGCTATAAGGCCGATATGGATTTTGCCTTTGGTATCACCTATAATTACCGGATACGCCTCTCGTTGTTGGTCTTCCTGTGCGTGAATATCCTGCTGTGCGTGATCGGTACGTTCTGGTACCGCATCCAGACACGCCGGGGGGAGATCGGCCTGCGGAGGGCGATCGGTTCCGGGCGGGGACAGGTGCGGGGGATGCTGTTTCGCGAGGGAATCGTGATGTTGGCACTGATCACGCCCTTCGCGCTCCTAATCGAGTCGCAGATCGTGTTGGCAGGCCTGATGGACTTGCCTTATGGTCCGCAGATGGTGCTTCCCGATAACTACTGGCCGGCGATGATGCCCTTGCGCTTCCTGCTGGTGAACATCGCCGTGTGGCTCTTGATGGCGGTGGCGATTCTCGTGGGAATATGGCTCCCGGCTAGCCGGGCCGCCGAGATGGAGCCTGCCGAGGCGTTGCATTATGAATAAGAGTTAACTTACATATTTCACACATACACACAATTGAAAGCCCGGTCTTGTAGTGATACACGGCCGGATTGCTTATTTCCTATAAAATTGTTTTCTGCTAAAAGGTCATGGAGGCATAGATCCCATAATGCCCGTCTCCCGCTACCGGGCTGATAGACAGGTTATGTTTCTTTGCGAACGGGCGGGTAAAGATATAGGCGCTCCCGGCGCCGATAACGGCTCCCGCCGCCACGTCCCACCAATCATGCTTCTTTCCATAGACCCGGCTCCAACCCACGTAGGTAGACACGGCATAAGCCGGAATACCCCATTTCCATCCATAACGCCTTTGGATAAAAGCGGCTCCCGCGAAGGATACGGAGGTATGCATGGATGGGAACGAATGATTATCGCTGAAGTCGGGTCGCTCTTTCTTCACTAGGTATTTCAGCGCATAGGTTACGCCCAATGTCGTAACCCCGGTGAATACGCCTTGTTTCAGCCCTTGCCAATCTTGGGTTGCCAATACGGTCGCCAAACTCGCCACCGGAGTGATAAACACCAATACGTCTCCCGAGGTCCGTATGGCTTTCCGGCTACCGGTCACCTTCAATTCTTGTCCGTTAACGGACAGGCATAGTATGAGCATTGTAATTGCGAAAAGGATATGTCTCATAGATTTAAAATATAGTTGCTATTTTAGGTATAAAAATGATAAACCCGACGATCGCTGCCGCTATCGCCATCAATAATACAGCTCCCGCCGCCAAGTCTTTTGTTCGCTTGATAGCCTCATTATATTCCGGAGAGACCAAATCTGCTAGGGCCTCGATGGATGAATTGACCGCCTCGGCTGCTAATACCGCCCCGATCACGATCGTGACAGCGATCCATTCTATGCGGGAAAGTCCGAATATCACCCCGGTGATAAGTACACAAACTGTCGCAAAGCAATGGATCCAAGCGTTATGCTCCTTCGTGATCAATAGCTTGATTCCGTTGAAAGCGAATTTAAAGCTTCTGGCTCTCTTTCGAAATGTGAAACCGTCATTCTTCATCTTATTCTACGTGTATTATATAGAGGTGGGCAAAGATAACCATTCTTTTCAAAAACGGACACACTGTTCGTTATCGAACACTTTAAATATCTCTATTTGTCGGATTATCAATAGTATATGCTTTTGGCATGCCTTTTGCCTAAGGCCGGGTAAAAAAATTATACTAAAATGAGAAGGATCTATATAGCGATAGGTTGTCTGTGGGCGGTAGTTTCGGGAATATGTGCCCAAGACAATACGAATAAAGTTCGGATTACCCTGCGGCAAGCGATTCAGATTGCCCAACTTCAATCCGTAGACGCTGCCGTGGCGCTCAATGAGTTGCGAACGGCCTATTGGGAGTATCGTACGCATCGGGCGGATCAATTACCGGAAGTGATATTTACGGGAACTCTGCCTTCGTATAGCAAGCAATACTCGAAGTACCAGCAATCGGATGGTTCTTATACCTATGTGCAAAACAATGCCTTAGGCTTAAATGGAGAGATCTCTATCGTCCAGAACATAGCTTTGACCGGGGGTAAGATCGCCTTGAATACCTCCTTGGATTTTACCCGTCAGCTAGGTAGTGGCGCTTACAACGAGTTTATGAGCGTACCTGTTAGTTTGACGTTGACGCAACCGATTTTCGGCGTGAATAACCAAAAATGGAAACGTCGCATCGAACCTGTCCGTTACCAAGAGGCCAAAGCCGCTTATATGGAGAACGTGGAGAATGTAACGATCGCTACCATCACGAATTACTTCAACTTACTGTTGGCTGAAGATAATTTGGATATCTGTAATCAGAACTTGCTAAACGCTAATAAGCTCTATGATATAGCGATAGCGAAGCGTAAGATCGGGCATATCTCGGAGAGCGAGTTGATGCGCTTGAAACAGTCGGCCTTGCAAGCGAAAGGCAGGCTGACCGAGGCTCAATCCAATTACAACGCGATGATGTTCAAGCTCCGTTCCTTTTTAGGGATGAGCGAGCAGGACGTGATCGAACCTGTTCTTCCAGAGGCGATAGAAGGGGTCCGTATGGATTATCAGGCGGTATTGGAGAAGGCTCAAGAAAATAACTCATTCTCAAAGAATATCATGCGCCGCCAGTTGGAAGCGGATTATGATGTGGCGACCGCCAAGGGAAACCGTCGAAGTATTAACCTGTTTGCCTCCGTGGGTTATACCGGTAAGGACATGTCCATGCGAGGAGCTTACAATCCATTGAAAGATAACCAGATCGTAGAGGTCGGGCTTTCGATTCCTATCTTGGACTGGGGGAAACGGATGGGAAAGGTAAAAGTAGCCGAATCGAATCGGGATGTCGTACTTTCCAAGATCCGTCAGGAGCAAATGGATTTTAATCAAGATATCTTCCTTTTGGTGGAGAATTTCAATAATCAAGCCGCTCAATTGGAGATAGCCGCCGAGGTGGACACGTTGGCGGAAAAGCGCTACAAGACCTCGATCGAGACTTTCATGATCGGTAAGATCGATATCCTAGATTTGAATGACGCCCAGAGCTCGAAGGATGACGCGAAGCAAAAGCATATCCAAGAATTGTATTATTATTGGCGTTATTTTTATAACATCCGTAGTATAACATTGTATGATTTCTTGAATAATCGTACATTAGATGCCGATTTCGAGGAAATCGTGAAACGATAAATTGATTATATGATACTGATAATAGATGATGACGCGGCTGTTCGTTCCTCGCTTACATTCCTGCTAAAACGTGCGGGTTTCCGGCCGGAGGCGGTTCCGGGGCCGAAGGAGGCCTTGGAGGTAGTCCGGGCCACGGTACCGGAGCTGATCTTGATGGATATGAACTTCACGTTGACTACCACGGGCGAGGAGGGGATCCAATTACTGAAACAGGTAAAGATCTTTCGCCCAGATGTACCTGTGATCTTGATGACCGCTTGGGGATCGATCTCTTTGGCCGTGCAGGGAATGCAAGCCGGAGCCTTCGATTTTATCACGAAGCCTTGGAATAACTTGGTATTATTAAAATCGATCCGGACCGCCTTGGAACTGAGCGAGCAGAAGAAGGAGGCAAACGCTCCCTTGAACCGTTCGGATGCCGACCGTAAATTTCATTTTGATAAGATCGTGGGGCAAAGTGCCGCTTTGATGGATGTATTGGGGACGGTCTCGCGTATCGCCCCGACAAACGCCTCTGTCTTGATTACCGGCGAGAGCGGTACGGGTAAAGAGCTGATAGCGGAAGCGATTCATGCGAATAGCCCCCGGTCGAAAGAGGCTTTCGTAAAGGTAAACCTAGGCGGACTTTCCCAAAGTCTTTTTGAGAGCGAGATGTTCGGACATAGGAAGGGGGCTTTTACGGATGCGTACATTGACCGGGTAGGACGTTTCGAGATGGCGAATAAAGGTACTATCTTCTTGGATGAGATTGGCGATTTGGAACTGTCTTGCCAAGTAAAGCTGCTTCGGGTGTTGCAAGACCAGACCTTTGAGGTCTTGGGGGATAGCCGCCCCCGTAAGGTGGATATACGGGTCGTAAGCGCTACGAACCGGGATTTACGATCGATGGTGGCGGACCGTACGTTCCGTGAGGATCTTTTTTACCGGATCAATTTGATCACGGTGCATTTACCCGCCTTGCGTGAGCGAAGGGAGGATATCCCATTGCTGGCTCGGTATTTCGCGGATAAGCAATCGGAGGTCAATGGGCTACCGAGGGTGGAGTTCTCATCGGATGCCCAGACCTATTTAAGCCGTCTTCCTTTTCTCGGTAATATCCGTGAGTTGAAGAACTTGGTGGAGCGGACGATCCTTGTGTCGGGTAAGACGCTTTTGGATGCCGCTGATTTCGAGGTTCATTGCGTGGATACATCCAGCTCTAAATCGACGATTTCGTCTTCTTTGGAGGGCCTGACCTTGGATGAGTTGGAGAAGCAAACCATCTTACGCTCCTTGGAAGCGCATGGAGGTAATTTATCGCATGTCGCTATGGCACTAGGGATCAGTCGTGCCGCATTGTACCGGAGATTAGAGAAATACGGAATCCCGATCGATAAATAAGGAGAGGTGAGGATGAGGCTGAAGGGACTATTCTGGATATTGACGACACTGCTGTTGACTATATGGGCGGTGGTGACTTATTATGTCTTTTATACATCTTCTATCCGGATGTTTTTCGGTGTAGAGGCTTTGGTCTTGCTTACGATCATCTATTTATTTGTCTTTTATCGCCGTATCATAAAGCCCTTGCATATCATCGGCAACGGTATGGAGCTGTTGAAAGAGCAAGACTTTAGTTCCCGCTTGGGAAAGGTCGGTCAAACGGAGGCGGACCGGGTGGTCGATGTGTTTAATAAGATGATGGAGCAGTTGAAGAATGAGCGTTTGCACCTCCGGGAGCAAAACCATTTCTTGGACTTGCTGGTCAATGCCTCTCCGATGGGAGTGATCATCTTGAACTTGGATGAGGAGATTCTATCTATGAACCCGGCCGCGTGTAAATTGTTTGGTGCGCAAAGCTCGGAGGATATGGTGGGAAAACGTTTTCTCCAACTGGATTCTCCCTTGGCGGAAGAATTGGTACGGATTCCGATGTATCAAGCGCAAACCGTCCGGCTGAACGACGCTAATATTTATAAATGTACGCATTCCTCATTCGTGGATCGCGGTTTTCACCACCCGTTTTATTTGATAGAGACGTTGACCCAAGAGGTGTTCAAGGCCGAGAAGAAAGCGTATGAGAAAGTGATACGTATGATCTCTCATGAGGTGAATAATACGACTGCGGGTATTGCCTCTACCTTGGATACGCTGGAGTCTACTTTCAGTGGGATGGAAGATATGGAGGATGTCTGCGAGGTTTTGCGGGTCTCCATAGAACGCTGCTATAGCATGAGCCATTTCATCACCAATTTCGCTGATGTGGTGCGTATACCCGAGCCCCAAAGTCGTCCGCAAGAATTGAACCAAGTGGTGTCCGCTTGTAAACGCTTTATGGAGACGGTTTGCCAGAACCGGAATATCGAGATTGTCATGGATCTGAGCGAGGAATCTCCAGTCGTGAATTTGGATAATTCCTTATTCGAGCAAGTCTTGGTCAATATTATCAAGAATGCCGCCGAATCCATCGACCGGGATGGAAAGATCTATATCCGGACGACAGCGCATCCCACCTGCTTGGAGATAGCCGATACGGGCAAGGGCATCGACAAGGAAACGGAAACGAAACTATTCAGCCCGTTCTTCTCTACGAAACCGAACGGACAGGGCATCGGCTTGATCTTTATCCGGGAAATACTGTTAAAACATGATTGCCGATTCTCTCTTCGCTCTTATCCGGATGGATTGACGAGGTTTAAGATTTGGTTTACTTGAAAATAATCCCTTTATGGTTTGAGGTTTTTCCTTTGTAGGTTTAGGCTGTATCCTTACAGATGTTAGCCCTTTTGTCTGCTTGTATTCATCATGCAACAGCCGTTGCACGATCTTTTTCCAACTGTTGCATGATCTTCTACCAGCCGTTGCATGATCGTCCAACAGTTGATAGATGATGGATGTCTCTAGAGGAAAAGCCTAAAGATAGGGATGAAAAAGGCTAAAGGATACGGAGGTTTTGGACAAGCGGTACAGGATTTTTCCCTATCTTTGGGTCGTATAACAAAGTAATAGAAATCTAATCTTGAATATCATGAAGAAAGTAGTATCTGTATTATCTATCCTTGCGATTATTGCGTTTTCGGTATCTATGGTAGGCTGTTCGAATGCTCAAAAGCCGGAGAAAGTTCTTCGCCATGTTGTTATGTTCGGCTTTAAGCCGGATGTATCCGAGGCGCAGGTGAAAGAGGTTGAGGATGCCTTTAGTAAGTTGCCTTCTCAAATCGACTTGATCAAAGGATATGAGTGGGGAACGGATTGTAGTCCGGAAGGGTTGCAACAGGGCTTGACGCATTGCTTTTTCCTTACTTTTCATTCGGACGCGGATCGGGACGCTTATTTGGTACATCCGGCGCATAAAGCATTTGGCAAGGTGTTGGGAGGGAAGGCCTCGGCGGTTACGGTGTTGGATTATTGGACGAAATAAAAAGAACGGGCGGGATGAATCAATGAGTCACCCCGCCCGTTTTTATATTCCTCAGTTTCTTTATATTATAACCATTGATTCATGAACTGATCCATCTCTTCCGCATGGGCTTCCAGGCTTTGAAGTAGCTTGAATTGGGCTTTCGTGCGGATTAAGTTATGTTTCGGGCTATGGATCTTATAATAGGTATCGCCGTTGATATAATCGGTCAAGAAACGAACGGTCTGCATATAAGTCAATAAGCGTCCACCGTAAGGTAGCAATTTGATCTCGGTGGGAGTTAAGAACGCCTTGGCCTTTTCCATATATCCGCAGGTATAGGCTTTGAAGATCTCCATGTTAACGTTTACGTTATCCAGATTCTCATCGTCCTCGGCACCCGTATTGGCTCCGGTGCGGATAAAATCGCCGATATCGGAAAGGACGAAGCCCGGCATTACGGTATCCAAGTCGATCACGCAAAGCACCTTGTCGCTATCGGCATCGAACATCATATTATTTACTTTCGTATCGCAATGGTTCGTGCGTTTCTTCAATTGGCCCTCACGGTATAGGCGTTCTTGGATGCACATCGCTTCGGCACGTTTCTCGATCTCCTCTACCAAATCTTTCACCTCTTCCAACCGGCCTGCCGGATTGGCGGCTACAGCCTCATGGAATTGTCGCAAGCGGAACTCCATATTATGGAAATCCGGGATGGTTTCGCCCAGCGTACCCTCGGGTATATCGGACAACATGGTCTGGAAATCACCGAACGCTTTGCCAGCCTCATAAGAAAGCTCGGGGGTTACTTCCTCATAGCTTTTGCTGCGAGGGATGAATAGGCATACCCGCCAATAACTATCTCCGTCGAAATAATATTTTTTCCCGTCTTTAGTCGGCAAGAAGGTTAATACCTTGCGGTCGATATCCGTTTCTCCTTTTTCCTCCAGCTTCTTGCGGATATGGGCGGTAACCACGTGGATGTTATTTTGCAGCATATCCACATTGGTGAAGATCAAATGATTGATACGCTGTAGCACGTATTTGATCTCCCCTTTCTCATTGGTCACTTTCAATGTATCATTAATGTGTCCGTTTCCGAATGGTTCAGCGGAAACTACTTTCTCGTCCAACTGGAACTGATCCAAGATGTTTAGTAATTGTTCTTTCGTTTTTGCCATGATATTTCATTATGTTAACTTCCGCGAAGATACAAAAAAAGGCCACGATACAAATCGTGACCTTTTTTTATTTCTTAAAGAAAGAAATCTTATTTCTTATTACGGTTACCATAACGGCTCATGAACTTATCAACACGTCCGGCTGTATCGACCAACTTAGACTTACCAGTGTAAAACGGGTGAGAAGTGTTAGAGATCTCGATCTTTACCAACGGATATGTTACGCCGTCGATCTCGATCGTCTCTTTAGCGTTAATAGTAGAACGAGTGATGAATACATCATCGTTTGACATGTCCTTAAATACTACAGGACGATAGTTTTCAGGATGAATACCTTTTTTCATTGCTTTATTATCTTTTAATTTATACTCTGTATATATTTGGTAACCGGTATTTTGGCTTGCAAAGGTAAGGGTTTGCCACAAACAAACAAAGAAAATCGTATTATTTTTTTCAAGAGCGTTGATTTTGTGTTATTTTATATGCTTTGAAGCATCATTTGTCGTGAATCTTGATTATCTTTGTGCAAGTTTTTAATCATTAACGTAATAACATAATAACAACTATGGTAAATTACAAAGATTTGGGCTTGGTGAACACAAAAGAAATGTTTGCTAAGGCTATCAAGGGCGGATATGCTATCCCTGCTTTCAACTTCAATAACATGGAACAGATGCAGGCTATCATCAAGGCTGCTGTAGAGACAAAATCTCCGGTTATTTTGCAAGTTTCTAAGGGCGCTCGCCAGTACGCAAACGCTACTTTGCTTCGTTACATGGCACAAGGTGCTGTTGAATATGCTAAGGAATTAGGTTGCCCGAATCCTCAGATTGTTCTTCACTTAGACCATGGTGATACGTTTGAGACTTGCAAGAGCTGTATCGACTCTGGCTTCTCTTCTGTAATGATCGACGGTTCTCACCTTCCTTACGAGGAGAACGTTGCTTTGACGAAGAAAGTTGTTGAGTACGCTCATCAATTTGATGTAACTGTAGAAGGCGAGCTTGGTGTATTGGCAGGTGTTGAGGATGAGGTTTCTTCAGACCACCACACGTATACCAATCCTGAGGAAGTTATCGACTTCGCTACTCGTACGGGCTGCGATTCTTTGGCTATCTCAATCGGTACTTCTCACGGTGCTTATAAATTCACTCCGGAGCAATGTACGATCGATCCTGTTACAGGTAAGATGGTTCCTCCTCCATTGGCATTCGATGTTTTGGACGCTGTTATGGAGAAACTTCCGGGATTCCCTATCGTTCTTCACGGTTCATCTTCTGTTCCTCAGGAAGAGGTTGAGACTATCAACAAATTCGGTGGCGCTTTGAAGGCTGCTATCGGTATTCCTGAAGAGTGGTTGCGTAAGGCTGCCGAGTCTTCTGTATGTAAGATCAATATCGACTCAGACTCTCGTTTGGCGATGACTGCCGCTATCCGCAAGACTTTCGCTGAGAAACCGGCTGAATTCGATCCTCGTAAATATCTGGGCCCGGCTCGTGATAACATGGAGAAACTTTACAAACACAAGATCATCAACGTTCTTGGTTCTAACGACAAGTTGTAATCGGAACATAAGTTTCTTTCTATATAAAAGAAGGCCATCTCGGAAACGGGATGGCCTTTTTGCGTTAAAGGGGGGGCATCATAGTAGTTTCAAGGGATATATATACTTACTTGACCATAGAAGAAGTATGTCATAGTGTATTTGAAGTATAGTTTTAAGTATCATATTACATTACTTCGCTTAGTAAGTATATCCTTGAGAAAAGAAAATTGATTTTTTTAAATTTCCTTGCGAGTTCGACGTTTTTTATATATGTTGTCACCGTGATTACCGTTACATCTGTTTAATACGTCTTTTTTAAATTTAGTCC
>NZ_SRYM01000140.1 GCF_004793765.1 Parabacteroides distasonis
CACTAGTGTCCCATAAAAATGGGAGCTAGTTAAAAATTAAATAAATTTGGTCCACTTGGGTCGTAGAGAACATTGAAATTTTGAGATTTAGTTTTGTCGAAGAGATCGACCAAATGAGAGGTGTCGGTCAATGAGGCTCCTATGATTTGGAGGACTTCGTATGTTGATCGTTCAAGCTTCATATCATGCTGTACTATCGCGACAAGGCAGTAAGCACAGATTGCACAATAGATTTGGATACGCACCGCATTTTCAGATGTGCCCCAAAACTTCTTTATCTTTAGATGTTGTTTGAGCCATTTGAAAAACAGTTCAACTTGCCATCTGTTCTTATAAAGATTTGCGACCTGTAGTGCCGACAATTTGAGGTCATTGGTAAGAAACATAAACTCCCGGTTCTGTTCGTCATCCCAATATCTGACTAGACGGAGATGTTCGGGATAATGTTTCTTAGGGTAAAATCCAGTCAGTTCAACAGTAGCATCCGACAACACATTATGAGGAAGTCTTCGCTTCCATTTTACCATTTTGTATTGGAGATTCTTTTTGGCTCTGACAACGAAAAAAGCTTCTATCGTATGTATCTTAAACAGACGTCTAAAGTCATTATATGCTCTATCGAAGATGTAATACGAACCTTGCTCATACGGGATTACGTCCATTGCCTTTGAGTCATGCACTGAAGCAGTCGTTATATGGAAGAATGTCGGAATCTGAGTTTCCACATCATACAGAGTATGGATTTTTACCCCTCCCTTCTTCTTGCGGAACTTAGCCCACCAGAATACAGCCAAACATAAATCTATCGTAGTTGAGTCGAACGCATAAACGTTTCCCTGTAGTTCAAAGATTTTCGTTTTTCGTTTATCCC
>NZ_SRYM01000141.1 GCF_004793765.1 Parabacteroides distasonis
GTACGCCACCACCTTGCCATCCTGAAGAAGATCTGCCGCCTTGCCTACAAGAAAGGGTATTCCGAGAAATGCCATTTCCAACATTTCGCCCTGCCCCGGCAATCAGAAAGGACACCACGAGCATTGAGCCGCGAATCGTTCGAAAGAATCCGTGATGTGGAGATACCTTCGTACCGAAAGACGCACATACTGGCACGCGACCTTTTTCTGTTTGCCTGCTACACGGGCGTGTCATACGCTGATGTGGTTTCCATCACGGACGAGAACCTATACACGGATGACAACGGATCATTATGGCTGAAATACCGCCGAAAGAAAAACGAACATCGGGCGAGCGTGAAACTGCTTCCCGAAGCGTTGGCACTACTTGAGAGATACAAGGACCAAAACAGGGAAACGCTCTTCCCGGTAATCCACCACCCGAACATGAAACGGCACATGAAAGCGTTGGCTGCACTGGCAGGCATCAAGGATAACTTGTGCTATCATCAGGCCCGCCATAGTTTTGCTTCGCTGATAACACTCGAAGCGGGTGTGCCGATAGAGACCATCAGCCGCATGTTGGGACATTCCGATATTTCCACCACTCAGGTCTATGCCCGTGTCAGCCCGAAGAAACTTTTCGAGGACATGGATAAGTTTATCAAAGCTACCGAAGATTTTCAATTAACACTTTAATACATAAAACGATATGCGAAGCACATTTTCATTGTTACCCTATATCAACCGCAGCAAGACAAAGGCTGACGGAACGACTGCCGTACTCTGCCGTATAACCATTGACGGAAAACAGACCGTCATCAGTACGGGAATTTATTGCCGACCGGAAGACTGGAACGGCAGGAAGAACGAGATAAAGTCCGCAAG
>NZ_SRYM01000142.1 GCF_004793765.1 Parabacteroides distasonis
TATTGCTGTCCGATAAACCTTTTTATTGCAAGATAAAATTAGGGTCGATTCCATTTGCAGGAGTCGACCCTTTTCGATTACTTTGGTTTCGCCAAAAATCAAAAACAACCGATGCGCAAAAATAGTCATTTTAGCGGACATCCGCTTTATTATCAGGTTATAAAATTGCTTGATAAGTCAAAAGTTCTCGCCTATAGTCGTGATAACGGCGGTGAGAGGTACACCAAACGCTTCAACAGCTGGATTCATCTGGTGGTAATGCTCTATGCCGTGATAATGCGTTTCGACTCATTGCGGGAGATAACAGCCAGTTTGCTTGCCGAGACACGCAAACTGGCGCATCTGGGCATCACATTTAAGATTGGACGCAGTACACTTGCCGACGCCAACAAAAGACGTCCGGAAGCCATATTTGAGGCAATATACCGTGATTTATATGCCTCTTACCGACATGTTCTTTCTTCGGACAGCCGGAACGGCAAGACTCCAAAATGGATGAAACGTCTTCAGATTATCGATTCCACGACCATCACCTTGTTCTCAAACCTGCTTTTCAAGGGTGTCGGCCGCCATCCAAAGACAGGAAAAAAGAAAGGTGGAATCAAAGTACATACAGTCATCCATGCCAACGAAGGTGTGCCGTCGGATATAAAGTTCACATCAGCTGCTACAAACGACTCCTTCATGCTCAAGCCTGCAACATTGAACAAAGGCGACATAATGGCAATGGACCGCGCATATATCGACTATGAGAAGTTCGAGCAGCTTACACGGCGAGGCGTAATATACGTCACCAAAATGAAGAAAAGCTTGAAATACAGCATTCTGTCAGATACAATGTATCAGACTCCCGACGGTTTTATGGA
>NZ_SRYM01000143.1 GCF_004793765.1 Parabacteroides distasonis
CTCCCGGAATCGGGAGCGGAGAGAGAGGGAGGAAGCGTCCGGTAAGAAATTCTGATATTTTTGTAATATCTTGTGGTAAAACTTTGTTTGTAAGATAATATAGCTATCTTTGCAAGATAACGTAAAAAACTAAACCTCTATGGATAACAAAAAAAAAGAAAAGAAACCTGTGTCTGTCTTTCAAAAGATATTGGAGGACAAGCGGATTATTCGAGAATGTATCAAAAATGGGGGTGATATAAAAAAAATAGCGCAACAACGTGGAATCAAGTTTGCCACTCCCTTATGATATAGTAGAGGAAAGTGATTGGGATTATTCTTTTAAGACTAAGCATGGCATTGTTTATCATGCTTACTTTATAGATTTTTCAATGTACCATCCGACATTTGATAATGTCTATACTTTTAATATAGAGCCTGAGTCGGATAGACCTCATCCGGTAGATAATCGTATAGCGATGACCATCGTCTCGTTGTTACGGATATTCTTCTCAAGGAACGACCGTGCGATGATAATGGTTTGTGATAATTTAGATGGCAAAGAAGAGAAGCGCAGATTGTTGTTCTCTAAATGGTATTCTGTTTATAATGATGGAAGCATCATAAAATACGATGCTTCCACCCAAATCGACGATTACCAGCTTTACGTTTCTATTTATTTAAATAAAAACAATTCAAGACGTAATGTCTTAATTCAAGCCTTCTATGAATTGATAAAGAATAATTTATATCCAATAGATGAATGATGACTGTTTTTTGGTGCATAATATGGCTTTCATAAGGTCTTATACTCCTCCCCGGCGTCAAAGCCTGGGCAAGCCTTCAGGATATAGGGGCTAAG
>NZ_SRYM01000144.1 GCF_004793765.1 Parabacteroides distasonis
GAAGAGGCTAAGGAAATAATATTGCAAATATCTAACAGAGGAAAGGAATAACAATGGCAGGCATATTCTTGGCATATTCATTATTGGCAAGCACCCTCCTGATTGTAGTCTGGGCGGTGTACAAATGCGTTCTTGCCAATACCGGATGTTTCCGGTTCAACAGGATATTGTTGTTGTCCTGTATAACGCTTGCTTTCGTTTTTCCTATCTTCATACTTAATTCCTTTTGGGTAGCGGATATTATGGAGAATAATATTGAAATCGCTTTTAATCCGGTCGAGATTGCCTATATAGCCAATACGGTATCAGAGCAAATCACTCCGATATGGGATTATATAGTCACACTTTTCCTTATAGGGGTTATTGTCATGATTCTCTATTTCCTCGTTTCACTGGTACGGTTGGCACTGTTCATTCTCAAAGGTAAGCACATAAAACAGGATGACTGCCGCATTATACTTCATCGCCATAACAGCGTCGCCCCGTTTGCATGGTGCGGATATGTCATGATGCCAAGACGTGACTGGTACGAGTTCGGGCAGATGATAGTATGCCATGAAAAAGCGCATATAGAATGTCGCCATTGGATTGACTTGCTTTTTATGCAGGTAGCGATTATTATCACTTGGTATTGTCCTGCTATATGGCTTCTACGCAATGAACTTCATACCCTCCATGAGTATGAAGCCGACAGCCGTGTGCTTGCATCGGGCGTAAAACGAGAGGAGTATCAGATGTTTCTAATAAAAAAGACAGTTGGAGCAAGGTTCGCAACTCTTTCCAACTGTCTCAATCACAGTTCACTTAAAAAACGTATAACTATGATGTTATCAAG
>NZ_SRYM01000145.1 GCF_004793765.1 Parabacteroides distasonis
GATAACAACCCTACACGTAAATCACATTTATTGCGGAACATTGCGTCTACAAACAATAAAAGGGCATAAATAATAAGAGGCACCAGAAACAACCAGCAAAAGAATGAGCCGATAACCAATAGACAGACTGAAAACGTGAATAATGCCGGTAAGCAATGTACCAGCTTCAATGAGCCGGGATGTTTCCGGTTCAATGCGATCCGGGCCTCCCCCGAATGACGCACCTGACGGAAGAACTGCGTGAGATCCGTCCGCCTTTTATGATAAACCCATGCCGAAGGAAATAGCCGGGTCCGATAACCAGCCTCCATGATCCGTATGCTAAAATCAATGTCCTCACCATATCGCATGCCGGAAAAACCGCCCAGACGCTCATATACATCCCGCCTTATTCCCATATTAAAACTACGGGGATAAAATTTATCCAACTTTTTCTTCCCGCCGCGGATACCACCGGTCGTCAGGAATGAGGTCATGGCGTAATTGATCGCCTTCTGGATCGGGGAAAACGAGGCATGCGCCTTATCCGGGCCACCGAACGCATCCACCGGATAATGATTCAACGAGTCGTGTATATGCTCAAGCCACGTGGAGGGTAGTACCACGTCAGAATCCAGTATGAGCAGATACTCGCCACGCACTTGCCTAGCGCCATGATTACGCGCCATACCCGGGCCGGAGTTCGAGATCACATAATAATGAAGATCCAATCGCCCTTGGTATCGCCCAACAATCTCTTTCGCCGGTATCTCCGAACCATCCTCCACCACGATAACCTCAAAATGGACATAGGTTTGCTTGCAAAGGCTTGATAACAG
>NZ_SRYM01000146.1 GCF_004793765.1 Parabacteroides distasonis
TAATTTTTGCATTGAATGATTCTGCAAATGCATTCGTTTCCCTGTTAACAAAATATTTAGTATTGCCTCATAATAGTTCTGCATGGTATTTGTTACGGTTCTGAGACATCCGTACCCAAGCTTTTATGTTTTATTGTACCACAAGGCAAGCTTTCCACGTGCCACATCCTTGTCTTAGTGCTTATTATACACATCGGTCAACTCTGTAGCCAAGTCGTAAACTGATTTCAGCTCCGGATAATGTTCGAATATGATTTCCGCACGTATTCTTTGGGATTCAGTCCATTTGCTATAATGCTTGACAAGTACATGTCTAGCCCTTGCCAGCAGCTGCTTACGGGTATCACCATTGGCATATCGAAACGGGACATACTCTATGTTTTGCTCTCCGCACCGCTGAATTTCATCGTCCTCCAAATCCCGTGCCATCCAGCGATAAGTAATCCTGAGTTCATCAATTGCCTCATAAAAGAGTTTCCGTACATGAAACCGGTCATTTGTCATAGTGGCGTTGGGGAAAGCCGTCCGGACGATCCGCGTCATGGCCGGCGAAAGATCCAAAGTGACCTCTTTGGCTCTCTTACGCTTGGAGACATGAATCATTTCAAGCGCCTTTATGACGTCTTCAGACTTCGTGCCACGTATCATGGCCACAAGTGTGCCTTTGCCACCACGTCCCGTACGGTTAGTGACAACAGTATATAATTCTCCGCAACTCAAAGAGGTCTCGCCAATACGGAGGCCGGGGCCTATGTTCCGTTTGAACAGGACATATTCCGTGGCATGATCTAGCT
>NZ_SRYM01000147.1 GCF_004793765.1 Parabacteroides distasonis
TGTAATAGTCAAGACTTGTTCTGACATTTGTTTTACTATCGGACAAAAAAACTGTCAGATGTTTGTTGCGAAGTTACACAACTTTCTTCATCCTCACAACCGAATGAGATTTTATCATGCTCATTCGGTTTTATCATTTCCAGATTTTGCAGTTGATACTTTCTTGCCACAGCGATTCCTTCGATAAAAGTTTGCATGGGCGTTTTTCCGAAACAGTACTTTCCGGAGTGTGTTCTTTGGGTATTGTAGGAGTTCATCCACGCATCAAGGTCTGCTTGCAGTTGTTCGATAGAGGTATAGATTTTCTTTCTGAATGCAATAGCATAGAACTCATTCTGCACGGTTCTGTTAAATCGCTCACATATACCGTTTGTCTGAGGGCTTTTCGCCTTAATCTTGGAATGATCAATGTCTTCCACAGCCAAATACAGTTCATACTCATGATTTTCTCTATTTCCGCAGTATTCCGTTCCTCTATCTGTTAGCATACGCATCAGTTTCAAGTTATGCTGCTCGAAAAAAGGAATAACCCTATCGTTAAGCATATCGGCAGCGACAAGCGCATTCTTTCTGTCATACAGCTTGGCAAATCCGATTTTGGAGTAAGTATCAATGACGGTCTGTTGATAAATGTGTCCCACACCTTTGATATATCCTACATAATAAGTGTCTTGGGCAACAAGAAAACCGGGATAATAAGTTTCTATCTCTCCATGAGCCTGCTTTTCTTCTTTTGCTTTCTCCAATGCCGCCACTTGG
>NZ_SRYM01000148.1 GCF_004793765.1 Parabacteroides distasonis
AAAATATTGTAGCCATCCAACAAAAATACCGTGTCGTGCGTAACATTGTATTGGACATGGATATTCCCGATTTTTTGTGGGAAAGTGGTTATTTTGAGGACTTGAATTCTGATGAAAGAAAAAAGTATATCGGTTTCCGCTGCTCTGATTTTGATATGGATGCATATTTGCATGAACCGTCCTGTTATGATGGGTGGCTTCCTTATTTGTCCATTATCGTTAATCTTGTCGTGCTTTCCAAATATTTGCGCTATCTGCAAGAACAGGAAAGCAATTACCATACAGATGCGGTTGCCATCCAAGAGCAAGCCTTGCCAAAAGAGAAAGAGGAAAGTGCAGATACTAATCCAACCAAGATTGTGGGCAAAAGCAATCCTTTCAAGTCCACGTTGAAAGCTAATGAAATCAAACTTCTGACCGACTGTGTGAATGAAGCGAATATGTTTACTACTACCGTCAGTGCCAAAATACTTACCGATTTTTTCAACTGCAAACTGAATGGGGTATTGAAAGTTAATAATACCCGTCTGTTAGCCTATCTTATGATGCAACTTAGCTGTTATAATTACATCGTTTATGAATGGCAGTCTGTCATAGCAAACAATAAGCTGATATTGAAGAAGATAAAAGGTGAACCGCTTACACGTACTGACCTGTCGAGTGCGACAGACCAAGCGAAAAACATCTATCCGAAAGGATATGAAATCATAGACAAATACATCAAACAACTGCAAA
>NZ_SRYM01000149.1 GCF_004793765.1 Parabacteroides distasonis
AAACCGAAGCGGAAAGGATTTCTCGGCATATTCGGCAAGAAAGAAAAGCCAAAGCCAACCGTGACCACAACAATGCTCCGTTCCCTCGACCGGGACATGATAGCCGAGCAACGGGCGCAAAGCCGCCGTCTGTCGGAATATACCGACAGCCTTGCGGCACGAAACGCGGAACTTAACCGGCAACTGCACGGATTTATACGCCAGATGGATAAAAATGTGCAAGCCGATCTGCAAAAACGGGAAGCCGAGATAACCGCAATGAGGGAACAGTCGTTTATGCAGATAGGTAGCCTGACAGGATTCGTCCTCCTTCTGCTGGCAATCTCATATATCATCATACACCGTAATGCCAACCGAATCAAACGGTACAAACAGAAAACGACTGATTTAATAGGACAGTTGCAACAGTCGGTAGAGCAAAACGAGGCTCTGATAGCCTCCCGCAAGAAAGCGGTGCATACCATCACCCATGAACTGCGCACACCTTTAACGGCAATAATCGGTTATACTGCGTTGATGGAAAAAGGGAATGATGCGGATAAAAAAGAGCGATATGTCCGTAATATCCGGCAATCCTCCGACCGTATGCGAGAAATGCTCAACACCCTGCTGAGTTTCTTCCGGCTGGACAATGGCAAGGAGCAGC
>NZ_SRYM01000014.1 GCF_004793765.1 Parabacteroides distasonis
AACTATATTTCAATAATTTCAAAGAACTTTTTCAGATTTTAATGGGACAGTAGTGAAAAGTATATCTGAAGAAGAGGCTTCTATACTATAGTTTCCATCTAAATCCGTAATGGTACCAGTGGTAGAACCTTTTACTATAACATTAGCTCCAATAATAGGTTCTCCATTCTGATCTGTTACTTGACCTGTTATTTTTTTGGACTGCTGATTAATTGGCTTATTCTCTGTACGGTTAAACAAATAAATTTTTCCTCCCTTCACCTCATAACCCAACAGCGTTCCTTCCGTTAATTTATCCAAGACCTGAGAAAGTTCCGCATTAGTAAAATTCAGACTTATCCTCCGATCTACATCTACAACTTGTTTACTATAAGCGACATTAAAACCCGTTTGATTTGTAATAGCCGCCAAGACTTTCTCTACTTTCGCATTCTCTAATGCAATTGACACCCGCTGAGCCGAGGCGGTAGCCGTGAAACACAGCAAGGATATGACTAAAAATAGAAAGGTTAATTTCATGGCATTCGGTATTTTCTCAATTAATATTAAAAGGCACCTACGCCGAGGGCTTTCTTGCTTTTCTTTCATATATTTGTAATGATTTATATTATTTGGTATTAGAAATTCATTTTTAATACGACCGGCAGCCGAAAAGGGTAGGAGCTTTTCGGCTGTTTCTATGTTTATATATTTATGAGGAATCCATACGCATATCTATTTTAAGGTTAACACTCGTTTTTCTGTTCTCCTATAAAATAGACACACGACTAAATGAAAAGGATGAGCCGTTGTCGGTATTTTTTTATTTTTTCATCCAGACCTCTATCTTGCCTTCTTTTTCTTCGAATAATACGGGTGTGATTTTTTCCAATTCCTTTAATACCGTGGTCAGGTTCACACTATCGGTCGTTATCGTATACGTATATCGTAAGGCGGCAGAATCCTTCACGTCAAAGGATATACCATAAGTCCGAGCCAATGTTTTCATCACTTCCGATAAAGGAGCACCCTTAAATATGAGCACATTACGTCTCCATGCCGAATACATCTTGACATCGTGGGAACGAAGTACCTCACAGCGTCCGGAGGCCTTATTATAAACCGCTTTTTCTCCTGGGTGTAATTGATAAGATTTGAAGGATCTTGATTTCAATTCGATAGATCCTGTCTCTAAAGCGACGAATATAGCTTCTTCTTCCGGATAGGCTTTCACATCGAAGGTAGTACCCAACACTTTTATATCCATATAAGAAAGATCCACGATAAAAGGCCAGTTCTTATTCTTAGCGACCTCGAACCAAGCCTCTCCTTCCAAATAAACCTTACGTTCGGAGAGACCGAATTTTTTCGGATAACGAATACGGCTTCCTGAGTTCAAATAGACCTTACTCCCATCCTGAAAAAGCACCTGCATACGTTCCCCATTAGGAACGTACACCTCGTCATACCTATCATCTGCCAATAAATCCACTTGTGAGTTTATACGTATGAAAAGTCCGATAATTAGAGCTACCGGTATAAAGACCGCAGCCGCATACGCTATAAAACGGCGTATCCTTTGTCGGCGGAGTTGCCGCATAATATTCTGATACATTATGGCTGAGGGTATCGAATGGTCGATCCATTCCTCTTCCTCCCCCACATAAATCGTCTTCTCATCCTGATCGATACGTTCAGCAAGCCACACCTGTCCTTCCGGGGTCTTAAACCAATGAACAACCTCACTAGACTCCTCGGGAGTAGCCTCATTATGTAGCGTTTTCTCTATGATCGATTGATCGGGTATTTTCATGTTCATTTACTTTTATCAATTGACACGCAAAGCCATCAATAGGATGAGTTCCACAAATATAAAAGAAATAAAAATAATCTCTCGAAATGTGCTCGTAGTATTTTTATCGCTTGCGCATAATGTGTTTTTACCGTGGGGACTGAGATATTCATCTTATCGGCGATTTCTTGATTGGATAGATTACCTTTCAGTTTATACAAACAGACTTGGCGTTTCTGCTCCGGTAAATGATCGATCGCTTGGTAAAAATGGGACATCATGTCTTGTTCCTCTATCTTTATAAGCAGTTCATCCTCATATTCCGGTACTGATTGTACGATTTCATAATTTTTCTCTACGGCACTATTATTATTCCGGATCTCATTTAATACGTGATTCTTTAGCATCGTATATAGGTAGTTTCTTAAATTCACGTTTACCATGAGCAGAGAACGTGCTTCCCACAATTTCAGAAAAACTTGCTGTACGGCATCTTCCGAAGAATATGTACTTTTCAAATATTTATAGGCCAGCACATACAATAATTTATGATACCGCTTATAAATAATAGTAAACGCATCCTCACTCCCCTGCCTCAATGAGGCGAGCAGATCTTCATCGCTCCGTATGGATTTCTGAAAAAAAGACATTCGAGAAGACTATATAATATACGATTCGCTATTTAGCAAACGTTCCGCTTCCTCTTTCATGGCAACCGGTACCTGTGTAACCGCACCTTCACTGATCGATCGGATAAATTCCGGATACTCTTTACGGTAAACATCCAACATACGATTTGAGAAAACAAACATCATCGTATATTGTATATTCGCCAACCGATCACACATTTTTATAAATGAAGCGAATTTGGTCTCCCGTATTCCTTGATAATACAGGTCATTCGCCCGTTCTCCCCGGTTTCGTCCTTTTTCATTCGTTAAGGCATATACGATTTCTGGGACTTGGCCTTCCAATTCCTGTCTCACGATTTCCGGCAAGACAAAATCGCCCCCCTTGAATTCTTTCAAGAATTTCACGACATCATTATAGGTCATCCGTGCATCTTCTATCGTATCATGCAGATAAGCAGAGGCATACAAAATCAGTATATCCACCTCATTCTCTGCAAGCAAATATCCGTAGCGGGAAACATACGAAGCTGTCATTTTCAGATGAAATCCATAAGGCAACACATGGTCATATTTCTGATTCACAGCATCATGTATATGAAAAGCAGCCTTTTCCATACTGCTGATCCAAGGATAATAACGTTTTACTGTGGTAATAAATGATTGTTTCTCCATCTCTCCGGTTATTATAATTAGTTTAATTACAAACAATCGGACAAATATATCACTTTAATTCAAGATCCTAATCTTCTACCTACATTTTTCATTTTTAGAAATTGGGAATTCTAATTCATAAACCTTATCTTAGCGTTCTCAGTTATATGGGAAACAACACGGTTACATTATATATTATGTTACAACGAAAAATAAGTTTTATCGTATTTCTATATCTTCTTGTATGCACCGTATATGCTCAGTACGTACCCGACGTATTGGGAGATGGTTATTTACGCCGTACCTTCCAGATGCCGGATGATTATGAGGGGAAGGTGGTTTGCACACTGGTCAAGAAGCCTCAACTGGATAGCGTAAAACAGGCCATACTGTATATCCATGGCTATAACGACTATTTTTTTCAGAAACAATTAGGGGATAGCGTAAACTCCCATGGGTATAATTTCTATGCGATGGACTTGCGGAAATACGGGCGTTCGATATTGCCCAATCAAAACCCGTTCTTTTGCAAGAGCCTAAAAGAGTATTTCGCTGATATAGATACCGCTTTAGCCACTATCCGGTCCGAAGGTAATGAACGGATATTATTAATGGCACATTCTACAGGCGGATTGATCACATCTTATTATTTGAATAGTAAAAAAGGGGACTTACCGGTAGACGGGCTTATCTTAAATAGTCCTTTTCTAGATTGGAATTTCGGATGGTTTATGGAGAAAGTCATACTGCCAACCGTCGCATTTGTCGGGAGGCTATTCCCGAATCTTACCGTACAAGGGCTGGGGAACCCGAATTACGCTTATAGCCTGCTTAAGCAGTATAAAGGAGAATGGGAGTTTAATACGAACTGGAAAATGATATTCGGGCATCCGAAAAAAGCCGGATGGATCAAAGCCATACAAGAAGCGCAACAAACGGTACAAAAAGGGTTAAAACTGAATTGTCCGATATTAGTGATATCTTCCTATAAATCTTTCCCGGAGACAGAGACATGGCATGAGGAATACATGACCTCCGACATCGTCTTGGATGTTCAAGACATTCAAAAATACGGGGAGAAACTAGGAGACAAAGTCACGAGAGATACCATTCCAAACGGCATCCACGATCTGATCCTATCTCAAAAGCCCTATCGGAACGATGCCTATCAAACTATATTCGAGTGGTTAAAGAAACAATAATGGTTGCACCAAACATATAAATCCTTACCTTTGCGCCCAGACAAAACATTTATATATACATGAAATCAGTGCGATCAATTTTTATAGGTCTGACTTGTCTGGGGATGGCAACGGCTAGTTTCGCTCAAGAAGAAGAGACAACTCCGGAAACGACTACCTACAAGGCCGAGATATTCGGATCGGTAGCCAGTGGCGACAATACCCCTTTCTGGATGGTTAGCAATCGATACGGAATTGTTCCTTTGGAAGCGAATAACGGATATTTGAATGCGGGAGTATTCCATAATCAAACTTTTGGCAAAGGTTTTCACTGGAGAGCCGGATTAGACGTAGTGGCCGCAGTTCCTCGTCATCGCAATTTCTTTATCCAACAAATATATGCCGAGTTAGGTTACAAATGCTTGCTATTGAGTGTAGGAAGCAAGGAACGCTATAATTCTCTTTGGGATCGTTGGCTTAGCTCGGGCGATATCGTGCAATCCGCCAATGCCCGCCCGATTCCGGAAGTGAACATCAGTATTCCTGAATTTACCGTCGTTCCTTTAACGAAAGGCTGGATGCAAGTCAAAGGAGACTTTGCCGTCGGTCGTTCTTTCGACAAGGATTATCTGGCTAACTTCACAAACAATAAGCAGACTTATGTAGATAACGTTTTATGGCATCATAAATCATTATTCGTACAGATTAAGGATACACGCAATGACTTCCCGTTATCCGGTGTAATCGGAGTACAGCATTGGGCACAATGGGGAGGAACCTCAACCAATCCTAAGATCGGAAAGCAACCTCAATCCATCAAGGACCTTATCCGGGTTATTTGCGGCAGCGAAGGTGGTGGCGACGCAACAGTCTCCGATCAAATCAACGTACTGGGTAATCATTATGGCTCTTACGATTTCAAATTGGCTTTTACACAACCTAACTGGCAAGTATCCGCCTATTACCAACATTTCTTCGAGGATAAATCCGGTATGATATTCGTAAACAATACCGACGGATTATGGGGAGGACAACTGGATTTACCGAAGTTCCCATGGTTGCGTAAGGTCGTCGTAGAGTATTTGGTTACGAGAGACCAAAGCGGACAGTTCCACTTCATCGATTTTGATCACGATTTGCATCCCGGCGTAGGTGGCGGTGATGATAATTATTATAACAACGGAGAATACACTACCGGAGCCTCTTATTTTAACCGGGCGATAGGTTCTCCTCTGATCCCAAGTCCGGAGTATAACGAAGACGGTTCATTAGGATTCAAGAACAACCGTGTTCGTGACTGGCATTTCGGTGCGGAAGGCACTATCTCCTCCCAAGTATCCTACCGGATATTAGTGACCGTGATGAATAGCTGGGGCAGACATGCCCGCCCTTTCCTAAACAAGAAAAGAGGAGCTTCCGGACTTTTAGATATCTCTTATCAACATCCCCGTTTATCGGGATGGGAATTTACCGGATCTTTGGCTGCTGATGCCGGTTCCATGTTCGGCGATAATTTCGGATTCAGCCTGAAAGTAGCGAAACGTGGTATCTTGAAAAGCTGGAAATAATAACCTAAATTATTTATATTCTTCCCACAAGGCAGATGCTATGATTTCTTGAGTCTGATTAGCAAACGCTTGCATTCCTTTGTGGGAAGTGTCTATATTCTCAGTAGAAACCGCTGGATGGATCACCATTTCCATCCGATGACGATGGACATTCAACGACCCGATCGGCAAGACATCAAATGGCCCGTTTAAAGTGATCGGAATAATAGGCAAATGCTGATCTAGCGCCATTTGATAAGCCCCTTTCTTGAAACGAATCATTTTCCCGTCATACGTACGAGAACCTTCCGGGAAAACAATCACAGAAGCCCCATTTCGAAGACAACGCTCTGCCTCCAACACACTACGAGCGGCAGCTTTCGGCGTAGAATTATCGACAAAGATAAAACCAGCGGCATGGCAAGCAGCCCCGACAAACGGAATCTTAGCGATACCCGCTTTCATCACCCACTTAATGGGAACACCTAAGAAACCATATATCAAGAAAATATCAAACGCACCTTGATGATTGGCGACGAAAACATACGATTGTTTCCGATTAATATGCTCACGCCCTTTTACCGTCACCGGACAAAGTGCCAAATAACAAGTCAACCGAGACCAGATCATACCCGGATAATAAGCGAAGATTTTCTCTCCACCCAATAGACAACCGATGATAACCGTCACAGCCGTAAGTATAGTCAGTACCAGAAATACAGGTACAAAAAACAGCCACAAATAAACTATGTAAAGTATTCTTCCCATACGCAACTCTATTATAACACAAATATAGAAGCTAATTTCAATCGTTTCATTATTTTTCTCCGAAAATATTTTCACGATCGGGTTATTATTGCTTTATTTGCGGTAGAAAAGAAAATAATTATAAAATATCTATAACCATGAATGAGTTAATAAAAAATCTAGGAGTGCTCGTACTCATTATCGGTGTGGCAATTTTAGCTGTACCGTTTTTAACAGGAGGGATGACCAATGGTATTCTTCTGACAGGTCTAGGCTTGATTATCTTAGGCTACTTGGGCCATATCGCAATTAACAAACGAGTAGAATAACACACGTTACTTAGATTCAAAAGGAAATGAAAAAGGATGTGCCTCATTGTCATGGCACATCCTTTTTTTGAATCATCACACAAATTGAGGGATATACCCGAATCATTATGGAGTCCCCCATCCCTTATTAGGCTCATCCCCCAACCACAATTCTAAGACACCACCTTGCTCGAATACGCCGTGTGGCAATTGATAGTTAGAATACACCTCACCATTCAAAGTGGATTTTTGAATGTAACAATTCTCTGGAGTATTATCATGTACCTTGATCTTGAATTCATGGCCTTTATAATAACGAGAATCCAGCCGAATCGTAATCTCATCAAAGACCGGGCTTGTTATATCATACATAGGATTAAAAGCAGAACCTCCATCCAAACTAAATAATCCTATAGCCATCAATGCGCTAACACCGGCCATCTGCCCCTGATCCTCATCATTCTCTCCATAACCTCGCTCTGGCGTAATATCTCCATAGGTTCGTTTAGCGACCTGCCTTACCCAATATTGAGTTAACCAAGGCTTTCCCGCATGTGAAAAGACGTGAGCATTCGAGCAACCGGGCTGATTGGCATAGCTCACATAACTAGACAAAAACTTTGCGTTTACAGACATCTCAAACGCATAATTCAACTTGGTTACCAAACTATCATTTCCTCCCATTAAACGTGCGAGCCGCTCTATGTCATGAGATAGCCCAAACGTGGCTTGCCAAGCGTTTGCCTGTACAAATCCCCGTTCAGACAAAGGATTCAGATGTGTCCATCCACCATCTTCCTTCTTGGGCATCATCAACTTCAACTCTGGATGAAAAGACGCCGACCAGCCTAACGATCGTCTCTTATAATAATCGGAATCGCCCCGTTTACCCATGGCCCACGCCATTTGACTTAAGGCCCAATCCTCGAACGCCCATTGAATGGTCAAGCCTGCATCTTCCGGACAATATCCATGCTTGATATAGAACGCAAGTTCCTTATCCATATCAAAAGCCAACATTCCACCTTTCCCATGATTCCTTTTCATGGCTGCGTATCCCTCGCTGGGAGACCATTTATGGAATATCCCTCGTTGATAAGCCGAAGTAATTAAGGAAGTAGCCGGACAACCGGTCATAATATAGGTATAAGAACCAGCCGCTGGTCCACGAGGCAACAAACCTCCATTCTTATCATATTCGATCAGAGAGGCCGAGAACTCATCTAACACCGAAGGATAGGCCAATCCCCATAAGGTATTCAAGTTCCACTGTGTCAACCATAACGCATCCGAATTATACATATGGAATCGAGACATACCCTTTTCGTCTTTAGGCAAAGTACGCACCTGATATTTAGGAGCGATCGTATGTATTCTCGTTTGTTTTCCGATACGTTTTCCCCCAGACAAATAATCCGGGTAATCTCCATTACTATCATCTATCTTATGCCGTCCTAACAAGACATGCCATAAATCCGTATAAAACTTGATTTTTTGTTGAGAAGAACCTCCTTGCACATCGATCTTTCCCAGCCACTCGTTCCAAATATCTCGAGATTCAAGCCGAACCTGATCAAAGTTCCAATGCGTACATTCCCGTTCTATATTCTCGCGAGCGTTCTTCTCGCTGACATAAGAGATAGCGGTCTTCAACAACAACTCATCACCCGCCTTAAAAGAACTGAAACAAACCTCCACACCAGAAGACGGAGACTGTTTAAAGGAAGAACCGGGCACGGTAATCAGTTCGGAAGAACCCGCAAAATGTCCGACTCCCATTTCCTTCTTATCGCCTACCCAACCATTTAATATCTCCATTGGCTTATTGAATTGAATGACAAAATACACTTTCGCAACATCCACACCGCCCCATACACGACCGGCTGTATCAAAATATCCGGAGATCTCCGTATCACTCACTTTAGTCACATGAGCATTCAACAAAGTAGAAGTAGCGATATGACCTCCCAAGTTCACCAAGACCTTCGCCAAACCATCTTCCGCATACGTAAGACGATAAAGCCCCACTCGGTCCGTAACGGTCTGTTCCACCCATATCTTGTAGGAATCCAAAAATAAACGATGATAGCCGGGTTGAACGATCTCACCCTCATGGGAGAAAGAAGAACGCCAAGCCTTATCCCCTCCACAGACATCTACCTCGTCTTTTACTGGCATCAGAGACAAGCCAGAAATCATCCAATTATGAATTTGCGGAAAACCTAATACCGTTGTAGAGTTATAATTATAACCTCCTCCTCCCTGATTGATATTACGGGTTAACGGAGCGGAACTGATCATTCCAAAAGGCAAGCTTCCTGTAACAAAGAAAAAATACCGCCCCTTAGCCGTCTCGATATACGGATTAACCCATGAGACATAATCTGTATAAGATTCCGGTGCGGGATAAACCTCTATCTCAGACAAACCTAAATCTCGTCCTTCCCCATCTGTCGCCTGAAAACGAAGCCATTCTATTTTTTTAGTCTCAAACGTCACCACTTTCGGTGCTCCATCATTAGGAATCTGGTTGACCGTGATTGAGCTTCCATCGCTAAAGAACAACGTACCGGCCGCCGTATGGCTGTCCTTATCTACCCGATCATATAATATGACTTGATTCGTATAAATAGGCTCTTCCCAATCCAATTGAATCCAAGGATAGGGATACACCCGCCCCCGGAAGTCCAACTTTGTTTTAGCGACCCACTCTCCTTTTCCTGCAATACGAATCACCTGATCCACTACATTCTCACAACCTTGTTCCTGCGTTAACGCAGAAGAGCAAGAGACTTTCGCCAAAGAAGCGATATTATGGGGAGTCGCAGATAGCTCACAGCAAATAACCCAACTCAACAGATATAAAAGAAATCTCAATTGTTTCATCTCCATACAAAAATAATAAAAAAGGCAGCCCAAGTAGGGCGCTGCCTTTTCTTTCAACCATTCATAAAACTTTAATAACCCGGATTCTGTTTCATTACTTCAGCGCCACAAATATCTATAACAGATTGAGGTATCGGAAAATACTCATGCTTTCCTTTTACAAAGCGGGCATTCTGCAAGTGGGAACGGAATGTTTTTTCTTTCTCAAAATACACATTGAGAACCTCATCCGCAATACCCCAACGCACTAAATCAAAGAAGCGGATACCCTCATGAGCCATCTCTAAACGTCTTTCCATACGCAATGCTTGCACAGCCTCATTTTTCGACTTAAATGGCTCGGTATAAATCTCCACCTTATAATTAGCGGCATCTTGCGACTGATCATCCCACAGCTTGACATGCTGTGTATTCTTTGCACGCTCTCTAATTTTATTAATATACTTACGTCCAGTCTCCAAATCACCGGTCTCGATAGCGGCCTCAGCTCTCCACAACAGCAAATCCGCATAACGAATCACGTAAAAATTCAACGCATTCACATATGGCCATATCGGAGAGTAATGGGTAGAGTTCAACGATACCAAACGTTTCTTCGGGCTATACGGGCCATATACGCTAGCCTCTCTTGGAGTCCAATCATACACCTGTACATCCATAAACGGAATATTTGGCCGAGCCAAGGTATGATCCAAACGAACATCCACATAGTCGCTTTCCGCCACATCCTTACCATCATTATAAGGCAAGCCGTTTTCATTCGTCTTATAAGCATTTACCAAATTCTGGGTCGGCCGCAAGAATCCATAAGTTGGATAAGGACCTCCCGGCGGTAACAAACGATCGCCATAACTTCCGTTTTGATTACTGGACGCTCCATCGTTAATAGATAACTGAACCGCAAAAATAATTTCTGAGTTGTTATCATTCTCCGGCAAGAACACTTCCCTGAAATCAGGATACAGCGTATATTTCCCGGACTGGATCACCTCATCACAAGCACTTAGGCACTCTTTCCATTTCGACTGATATAAATACACCTTAGCCATATAAGCTTTTGCCGCCATTTTGGTAGGACGTCCATAATCTGATTGGCTTTCCGGCAAGACTTGATAAGCGGCAGAGAATTCCCCAAAAATCTTTTCCCATAGCTGGTCGGACGTAAACTCCATATTCGATTTCGTATGATACTCATTCGGATCAACCACCGTCTCATCAATCCAAGGGATCAAATTATAGATGACTTTCAAGTTGAAATAATAGTGTCCTCTCAAGAAACGCATTTCCGCCAAACGTTGCTCTTTGTTCTTTACCGTACTATTGCTCAACAAACGAATCGCTTGATTACAACGCTTTACACCCTCATAAAGAGCAGCCCAACGAGCCTCAAAATCGATACCCGTCGGATTGGCATTAAAGATTTCCATCAAGTGAATCTGGTTTTGGTCACCGGTACCTCCACCCCCTTTATAGGCATCGTCAGATACGACATCCCCAAACTGCCAATTCGAACAACCGGAGTTGATCGCATCCGAAGCATAATATCCATCCAATACCGCATAAGCACCTATCACGATTCCCTCTATGTTTTCCTCACTTTCTACCTGCTCGGGCATAAATTCTCCTACAGGCTCCTCAGAAAGAAAAGAATCGGCACAAGAGCACATCACTAAAGCCGCAACAACTAAACTAACTATCTTTTTCATCGTACATCAGATTTTCAATTAAAAATTAACATTAACTCCTAAGGTGAATGTCCTTGGCAACGGATATACGCCACGATCAACACCCATATCCAAATTTCGGTTCTCGGAAGAATAGCTCTGCAAACCCACCTCCGGATCAATACCATTATAGCCCGTTATCGTAAACAGGTTCTGTCCTTGTAAATAAATATAGGTACGTTTCAATTTCAATTTAGATGCGATCCGATCCGGCAAGGTATAACCAATCTTCAAATTCTTCAAACGAACGAAGGAAGCGTTATGAATATAATAAGTAGAAGGCCGGATATTATTATTCGGGTCATCCAATGTTACACGTGGTATATCCGTATTCGTATGATCCGGTCTCCAAGCATCCAGAATCGTAGAGTTTTTAT
The DNA here is from genome assembly GCF_004793765.1 of Parabacteroides distasonis. Lineage (GTDB taxonomy): Bacteria > Bacteroidota > Bacteroidia > Bacteroidales > Tannerellaceae > Parabacteroides > Parabacteroides distasonis_A. The sequence continues at coordinate 11,825 of NZ_SRYM01000014.1, forward strand.
TATACTGAGCTTGATTATAGAACTCACCCAAATAATTTGTCAAATTATAAACCTCGTTACCAAATACCCCTTGGAAGAACGCACTTATATCAAAGTTCTTATAATTGAACCCAAGCGTTAGACCCATACTGCAATCAGGCAGCGGGCTACCTACAAAATCACGATCCTCGCTATTGATTACTCCATCACCGTTCAAGTCCTTAAAGCGAATATCGCCAGGTTTAGCGTTCGGTTGCAACAGCTCGCCCTTATCATTCTTATAGTTTTGGATCTCTGCGTCGTTTTGAAACAAGCCATCTGCCTCATACACGAAGAAAGAGCCGATCGGTTGTCCTACCGCCGAACGAGAGGTCTCTTGGTCAAAGTTTCGTCCATGAAGTTCGCTGCTGGAAAGACCAATATAATCCACGCCATTCAGCTCTGTCATCTTATTCTTGATGATAGAGAAATTATATGCTACAGAGAAGCCAAAATCTTGATTGATCTGTTTCTGATAATTCACCTCCATCTCAAAACCCTTGTTATTCATCTTTCCGACGTTATCCCAAACCGTCATGTTCGTTCCTCCGATCGAAGCAGGTAAGGCTCTACGCCACAACAAATCCTTGGTGTCCTTATTAAAGAAGTCCAATGTCAAATTCAAGTCACCGCTTAAGAAACCTAAGTCCAAGCCAACATTGGTTTGAGTGGTCGTCTCCCACTTCAAATTAGCGTTACCATTACGAGTCTGCACAAATCCTAAATCCACAGAGCTTTGACTTCCATCAATCGGATAATTCGAGGTAGATGAACTACTCTTATAGGAATCGATCGTTGCGTAAGAAGGAACATCAGAGTTACCATTTTGTCCCCAACCGACACGAAGCTTCAAGTTATTGATAGCCTCCACATCAAAGAATGGCTCATTACTGATACGCCATCCCACCGAAGCGGCCGGGAAGTTACCCCACTTATTATTCCCCAAACGGGAAGATCCATCCCGACGCAAAGTGAAAGCGACCAAATAACGATCGTGATAATTGTAATCGATCTTGCCGAAATAAGAGACCATGCTATACTCCGTGGCAAACCCTGAGTTCTTTTGGGTTCCTACATCGCCCGCATCCAAGAAATGGAAGTTAGGATCATCCGAAGGGAAACCATCTCTCGAAGCCGTAAAATATTCATACCGGTTTCTCAACGACTCCATACCCAACAATGCATTGATCGTATGATCGCCAAATGTCTTGGTATAGTTCAAGGTATTCGTGAACACCCAGTTGAAGTTCCATGCATTCCGGTTAGACAAACCACTTAATTTCTCGGAAGCGTTGATCTCATCATATTTAGGGCTAAAAGAACGTCTGTATAGATTATTATAGTCTGCACCAAAAGAAGTCTTGAACATAAATCCGTCAAACAAGTGCAGCTCTGCGTACAAATTACCCACCAAGCGGCTCTTCTTATCCTTGTTATCCTTATTTCTATGCAACTTTCCCATCGGGTTAGGAATATCCGAAAAGACATTTCCCGCATATTCATCCTCCAAGTTCTTCACCGGTGTGATCGACTGGAACTTATAGGCCTCATACAAAGTTCCTCCCAACGCCGCATTATTGGAGACACTAGTACCCCAAGAATGAGAAAGAGAAATATTCTCCCCGATACGAAGATGGTCATCGAACAATTTATACTCGGAATTAAAGCGACCGCTCACACGCTTGAAATCGCTTAACTTCACCAATCCCTGCTGATCATAATACCCCAAAGAAAACAATTGATTGGATTTCTTATCGGCTTTCGTGAAGGAAAGGTTATAGGATTGAACGATAGCGGCACGCAAAATCTCATCTACCCAATCCACGTCATCAGAAGGAATCTTATGATCTTTATCCAGATATTCGGGCACAACCGCTTGATCACCGTTTCCATAAACATCGTGTGAAGGTGTCTTTCCGTCGTTTTTCATCGCTTGCCACAACATATCGCCAAATTGCTGCGCATTCAACATCTTCAATTGTTTAGCCGCTTTTTGTACACCAAAGTACGCATCTAAATTCACATTGAATTGTCCTTCTTTTCCCTTTTTCGTATTAATGATAACAACACCATTGGCGGCACGCGCTCCATAAATAGAAGCAGAGGAAGCATCTTTCAATACTTGCATGGACTCTATATCATTCGGATTCAAGAAATTGATTCCCCCATCCACGGGAATACCATCAATGATATAAAGAGGGTCATTGTTACGAATCGTACTATAACCACGGATACGGACAGCGACACCACCACCCGGCATATTATCCGGCATCACGTTCACGCCAGATAATTTACCTTGCATCATTTGGTCTACGCTGGATACCGGTGTATCTTTCAAGTCATCGATCTTCAAGACCGAAACCGCACCCGTCAAGTCCTTTTTACGAGAAACGCCATAACCTACCACTACAACCTCGTCCAAGTTTTGCGAATCCTCTTTCAAAGATATCGTCAGATCCGTCTTCGAGCCCGGAGTCAGCTCCATAGACAAATAACCGATATAAGAAACGACCAGTACCGCATTATCAGGTACTTCCAACGTGAAACGACCATCAATATCCGTGATTGTACCAATAGAGGTTCCTTTCACCAAGACATTCGCACCAATGATCGGTTCTTGACTCGAATCCAATACGACACCCTGTACCTTACGGCCTTGTTGCTGTACGACAGGAGCGGACTCCACCTTTCGCAACAAAATGATTTGCCTATCCACAATCTTGTATTCGACCCCCATATTGTCGAAAACCTGTGACAAGACCACACTTATATCCTTATTGCTAGCATTCAAACTGATAAGACGGTTCGTGTCTAGGACATGATTGGAATACAAGAAAGAATAACCAGTCTCCTGTTCGATCCGATCAATCGCTTGTTCTACCGTTGCGTTCTTCAGCGACAAGGAAAGTGTCATTCCTTGCGAAGAAGATGTTCCCGCATATAGCTGGAAAGCTGTCAAAAATGTAAATGCCGTACTAAGTTTCAGTATACGGCCCGAATTAGGTAAACACCGCGCAAGATTTCTCTTACGTAAATGAAATGTGCTCATGAGCATACAGATTTAATGATTACACAATATATTAGTATAGATTTCCTATTATCTTTGATAAACATCGATCCTCTGGCGAACAAACGAGGAATCCAGACGTTGCGAGGGTTCTCGTGATGTCCATTCGAGAGGAGCAGTCTGTTTCAAATAATCCAAGATCTGTTCCAAAGTCTCCGTAGTGAAGGTCGCCCGATATTTATACTCCGCATTCCCGCTCTTATGCAATACGATCTCCACGTTATATCGTTTCTCCAATCGTTTCAACACCTTATCCAAAGAAGTATTCCGGAAAACTATCCGTCCTCCTTTCCAATCCATTTTCTCCTCCAGGTTGGCCGCAGAAACACTGAAAGTACCGCTCTCCTTATCCAATACCGCCTGTTTGTTCGGCTCCAATCGGATACGTTCATCATTCCGGATCACGTCAATCTTTCCTTTTTCCAACACGGCCTCTATAAAAGGTTCGTCAGCATAGGCATTGACATTAAATTTTGTTCCATAGGCCACCACCCGTAAACCTTCGGAAGTTGATACACAAAAGGGATGTTCCGGATCGGCCTCCACCTCGAAATATCCTTCGCCGGAAAGTAACACCTTGCGCTCTTTCTCCTCGAACACCGACGGATAGGTCAATTTACTACCCGAGTTCAACCATACGACAGACTGGTCTGGCAACACAAACCGAGTAATCGTTCCGGGCAGGGAGTTAACCTCTGCATAAACGACAGGCTGAGACTTCTCGTCATATCTTGTGGCATAATACAAATAGGAGAAAAGTAACGAAGAAAATAACAACGGAAGCACCAATATAACTGCCGCACGAGTAAAAAGCAGCGACAAAGTTCGTCTGACAGCTTGCCGCCCTACCCGACGTTCCATTCGTAGCCATGCCTTTTGCACGTCAATCGACCGATACTCTAATATGTCCTCAGACAAGGCTTTAATTTCCTCGACCTGACGTGACACACTTTTATGTTCTACCTTTCTTTCCATATATTTTCTTCCTTTACTTATAGAGACACACTCTAAAGAAAAACACGACAGCGAAAATGAGTTTTTTTAATTTTGTTCTCTTCAAAAATATATACCTTTGCCCCATCATGGAAAGAAATCATACCAAGGCTATTAATGTCGATTTACTTTTAGAACAAATTACGACTGAAGATAATAGGCTCGCCTTCCACCGCTTATTCGAGTTATATTATCCGGCACTTTGTATGTACGCCAAACGCTTTATCACAGATAAGGAAACAAGAGAAGATATCGTGCAGGACGTGTTTTTCGCAATTTGGGAAAATCGCAGCCGTATCTCAGTAAAGACCTCCGCACGTAGCTATCTCGTCACTTGCGCCAGAAATCACTGCTTAAATTATCTGCAACGCAACCATGAAAGATATTACGAATCGCTCATCCAAGAACAAATCCCGATCTATGCGGAAAGTAGTGAGGAACTCTACACATGGGAAGAACTGCAAACGTTATTAAGACAAGCCCTTGACAAGCTACCGGAGAACTATCGGCTCGCATTCGAGAAGAATCGTTTCGAGAATAAGAGCTATGGAGAAATCGCAGAGGAAATGCAAATATCCATACGAACCGTGGAAAGATACAAGAACAAGGCAACAGAACTTCTAAAGACAGAGCTAAAAGATTACCTACCTCTATTTATCGGCTGGCTTTTTTAACAGGAAGGGGTTCCCCCCTCCCCTTCATAGTCGTTTATCGTTGGTCCAACCAAATCTTTACCCCCTCAAGTAAAAGCTGGTTCTCATCAGCCTTCTGGGTAGAGAGCCGTAGATAAGTCTCATCCAAGCCCCGGAAATTCGATGCGTCACGGATCAAGATTCCGTAATTATCTAAAAGGAATTGCTTTAAATCAGCGGCCTTACCCTTCTTCAAACGGACAAGGAAAAAAGTCGTAGAGGTCGGGATTACCTCCAAGCCATCCAATTTGCTTAATTGATAAATAAAATCCGCAGTCTCGCGCTGCCATTTACGGATCGGCAACGTAAATTGCGCCGGATGGATCAAGATATATTTACTTGCCTCAATAGCAATAGCATTTACCGACCAAGGTATGATATATTTGTTCACCTTCTCCGTGATCTCCGGAGAAGCGACCAGATAGCCGATACGCAAACCAGGGATATTATAAGCCTTAGAGATAGATTGTACAAGGATTAAGTTCTTATACGTTTTCACGTCACTCGGCTTTAACATGTCTTCCGTCGTGAAAGCCACGTATGCCTGATCAATAACGAAGGTAGTCTGCGGATTCGCCGAGATCAAACGGAGAAGCTCCGTGCGGTGGATCAACTTTCCATCCGGGTTATTCGGGTTACAAATCCAACAGAAATCCTGTCCCTCCAAGGATAACTCCGATAAATCGTCGGATATCGGGAAAAAAGAGATCTCATGCCCATGCAAACGGCAAGCATCCTCATATTCAGAGAAAGAAGGAATAGCGATCATGGATTTCGCATCCCGCCAAGCTTGTGCTAACAAATAAAAAGCCGTGATCGAGCCATTCGTCACTATGATATTCTCCTCCTTGATCTCATACCGGCGGGCCAGTAATCTTTTCAAAGTTGCGGCATCCGGCTCCGGATAACGAGTCAACTTATCAAAATGCTCAATCAAATGCTCCTTCAGCTTATCTAAATTAGCTCCGTGCCACACATTCGAGCTAAAGTTTATCTTTACCTCGTTCTTTGCGTTATAAAAATCATCACCGTGTCCGTATAACATATACCTGCTTTTTAATTAATACCTTATCTGTTAAACCTGTCACAAAATTACGAATCTTTTTGGCTTTTCCTATCAATCGCCTTATAGATCGCATCCTGTATGCGAGTACGTATATCAAGCGATCCCAGTTTATTATTTGCCCGGCTAGGATTCACCCGGTTACTCAAAAATATATAAATAAGCTGGTTATCCGGATCTACCCAAAAACAAGTACCCGTAAATCCTGTATGTCCATAGACCGAAGCGGGAGCCAAAGCCCCACAAGGCGAAGCTTTCGGATTACCGATCACCGGCTTATCAAACCCTAGCCCTCTACGGCTAGTCGGGCTCTTGCTTTGCGTAAACAAACGGCTGGTTTCCAAAGAAAGATAGCGCTCGCCGCCATAAATCCCTTGGTTTAGCATCAATTGGAGCACTTTCGCTAAATCATTCGCATTCGAAAATAATCCGGCGTTTCCAGAAACACCCCCTTGAAAAGCGGCCGCCTCATCATGCACATATCCGCGAAGCAATTGACGGCGAACAAATCCATCTTGTTCCGTAGGTACAATCTGCAAGGTATCCATTCGCTTCAACGGATTATAAGTGGTATGCCAAGCCCCTAACCCACTATAGAAATCTTCCCGAAGAAGCTGGTCCATCGGAGATTTCATCAGATTTTCCACCATCATCTTCAGCATAATGAAATTCACGCAGCTATATACATATTTTCCTCTCATACCCAAACGGGATTTCTTGATATCTTGCAAGATCGTATCCTTGAAGGAATCGCTCACATAGAAATTACGGGCCACCTCGGTCGTAAACCCAGGTTTGCGTGTATCTGATACTATATCCGGAAGATATTTAAAATCATTCCGGACATACGTTTTGGCGTCAAAACGAACCGGGTGCGTGGCGTTCTTCGTCGAACTATATAAACTGCCTTTATAACTATCCTTATCAATGGCATCCAGATAGAAATTAATAGTTGGAGTCACTCCCGATTGATGGTATAGTAACTCTTTTATCGACAAATCCTTTTTATTAGACTCTTTCAACTCCGGTATAAAATCGGAGATCTTATTGTTCAAGGTGAATTTCTTCTCATCATACGCTTTCATGACCGCCAATAAAGTCCCCGCCGCCTTCGATGCCGAAGCCAAGTCATAAACTGACGCCTCCGTGACCGGCTGCCTACTTTCGTAATCAAAATAACCAAACGATTTATTATAGATAATCATGCCGTCCTTCGCAACCAACACTTGGCAGCCGGGATAAGCCTTCTCATCCAACCCCTCTTTAACGATTGACTCAATTACATCCAAACGGACCGGATTCGCGCTCACCTCTTCCGGCTGGTGATACCCCAAACGAGTCTTCTCCGTAAAAATACCGGTACCCGCATAATACAATTCCGGAATCGAAACCGGGAGTTTCCCTTTCGCCGCAATGCCTCCGAATATCACTTGAGCCGCATATTCCTGCGCTAAGGGAGTGCCCTCGTAAGCCAACACGACCGCTTTCGCCTTCTCGATCGATTTCTTATATTCCTTACAAGCATATGGTAAGGTAAAGAAAGCATAGACCAACTCTTTCTTAGCGGCTAACTGCCTCAACGCTAAACTCTCGGGAATACGAATCGTATGCACGCCACAAATGATCACGTCGTATTTTTGTAATTTACTATAAACCTGCTGGACTTGGACAGCCGTAGAACGCCGTCCGATACTAAAGCAAGCGATCGAATCATATTCGCCCAGCATTTTCTGGAACTCATTACCAGCCCCGTCTCCAATCGAGAGCGCCGCAATCTTTTTCTTGTTCAACTGTTTAAGAGGTAAGATCGTATCCTCATTCTTCAAAACGGTAATAGCCTCCGAATTCAATTTCGCCGCCATCCATGCCGCATGCGGAGAATTCAAACGTTTCGATAATCCTTTTGTTTCGACAGGTTTATAGGCATTCAATCCAGCGATATATTTATACCTTAATATTTTCAAGCACTTGGCCTCGATAGCTTCCAGCTCCAATACACCATCTTCGATAGCCTCTTTCACTGCGGTAAAATCATTGATTGGAGCGGCCGGAGCGAGCAAAATATCATTCCCTGCAAGCAAAGCCTTTACCGAAGGATTATCCGTTTTATTTGTGGAAGCCCCTTTCATCGCTAAAGCATCTGTAAAGCACAAGCCCTGAAAACCAAGCTCTTTCTGTAATAGATCCGTCACTACCGCCTTGGAGAAAGAAGCCGGCTTATGGCTTTTGTCCAATGCAGGAACGTAAAGATGTCCCGTCATTATCCCGGCGAACCCATCGTATATATAACGTTTAAAAGGAAGAAGCTCCACGCTATCCAAACGAGCCCGGTTATGGCGCACGACGGGTAATGTCTCGTGCGAGTCCTCGGAAGTATCGCCATGTCCGGGAAAATGTTTGGAGACAGACAAGATACCCGTACTTTCCAATCCTCTCGCATAAGCGAGACCTTTCTCCGCCACAGCATCCGGATTCTCGCCAAATGAGCGCAGGCCGATTACAGGATTATCCACGTTGCTATTCACGTCCACATCGGGGGCGAAATTTATATGAATTCCCATTTCCCTGCACTGGCGTCCCACCTCTCTTCCATATTCCTCGATCAAGGCATTGTCCTCGATAGCGCCTAGCATCATGTTCTTCGGGAAACGGGTAGTTCCGCTTAATCGCATAGAAAGTCCCCACTCCCCATCCAAAGAGACCAACATCGGGATCCGGGAAGCCTTTTGCAAACGATTGGTCACCTCCGCCTGCGTCACCGGATCCCCTTTATGGAACAAGATGCCCCCGATCTTGATCTCGTTCACGTAACGCATGAGCCGTTGCATATTCCGATCATCGGATTTAGGGTTCGCTATAACCATAAACAACTGCCCGATCCGCTCATCATAACTCATAGCGTCAAACACGGAATCAACCCAATGATTCATCTTTTCCTGATCCACCGAACGATAAAGATTCGGAACGGTTTGAGCTCCACCCGATAAAAGGGAAATACAACACAAAAGCAAGATACCAATCTGTCTCATCACAACATTATCATTATTACTCTCCAAAAATAAGAAAATATCGCAATAGTAACGTAAAATTGGATGCACGAATATAAAAAACCTCCGGCAAAAAACATCTACCTATTGCGTATCAAATATTTATTTCGTTACTTTGCACCCGCTTTACGTAATCTCTGTCGGGAAACGTAGCCCGTTAAATTGCGTTTCATTATAAATTACAATTAAAAAGCTATAAACAATGGATTTAATTAAGATTGCAGAAGAAGCGTTTGCTACAAAGAAGGAGCATCCTTCATTCAAGAGTGGTGATACGATAACGATAGCTTACCGTATCAAAGAGGGTAACAAAGAGCGTATCCAGCAGTATCGCGGTGTTGTTATCCGTATCTCCGGTCATGGCGACAAGAAACGTTTCACGGTGCGTAAGATGTCTGAGAACGTAGGTGTTGAGAGAATTTTCCCGATCGAATCTCCGTTTATCGAAAGCATCACGGTTAACAAAATCGGTAAAGTACGTCGTGCTAAATTGTACTACTTGCGTGCCCTTACTGGTAAGAAAGCAAGAATCAAAGAAAAGAGAGTGTAATCTCTCCGATTCTATTGCCATACAAAAAGCCATCCAACGTTCCGCTGGATGGCTTTTTGTTTATCGTTTTTTACAATGCCCATCGTAAGCATCTAACAATGCCCATTCAAAAGAGCTTACGATGGGCATTATAAGAACCTTAGAACGGGCATTGAAAGAATCATATATCCAAGCTACTCCACAGACTACCGTCCGATGGATAGTTTACGGATGATACGAATGCCATCCGTCGCTTCGATAACGAGAAGTAAGGGGCTACGTATGGATAAGCGATAGATATCACCTTGTTCCATTTGGCCGTTAATGCCTAATAAGTCCCCCTCGAATGAGTAAACCATCAATCTGCGGATCGCTTGGCGAGCCGTCACGCAAAGTTGGTTCCCGGAGAAAGTGATCGTGACTGGTTCCTCCCTAGCGATCGTCTCATTGGCTACCGCACCTTTGGTATACACCGCACGAATAGCGGGCAAGGCCGCACGTAGGATATTGACATCGAAATCATAATGCAAGGCTTTCGACAATAACTGATCCAGCAAGTACCATCCCATAAAGGTATGGTCTACGATCGGCTCAGCCTTCAAGTTAATGACATCGCCTCGATAGCGGGTCACTTCCACCCAACCGTTCTCGCCGCCCTCTACTTCCAAGTCAACGGGTAATTCCCGGAATTTAGCCTCTAACTTACCCATATCTTTACCGATCAGGATCTCATGGCTCATCTCCGCCTCCGGGATAAACACGCCATCCAAATACCAACCTTCGAAAGCATAACCCGGTTCCGGCATCGCGATGATCTTGACCGTTTGGCCGGGAATGGGTTCGCCTATCACTTTCACCTCACCGCCTTTCTCCGTAGATGAAGGATCATCCGGATTCGGCCCGGGTACGATATCCACCTTATCCACCGGTACCTCTCTCTTCTTGAAGCGAGCCTCGATCGTAGTGGTTCGCTTACTAATAGTCAACGTATAAGAGATGTCGGTAGACAGGCATACACCCGCCTCATCGTACCAGCCGATAAAGTCGTAGTCTTTCGTAGGCGAGGCGATCAAGGTCACCTCATCCCCTAACCCATAGATACCGTTCCCGCTTTGCGAGACGTAGCCGGCCTCCGGATCGGAAGTGTTTACGTAAAGGCAATACCCGATCTCCGGCTCGATAGGACTTTGCGGCTTCCAGTCGTACACGGCCCGCAGGTACACATGCTTGCCCGGCATGGTGAAGCGATAGGTTGCCTCTTCCGATACTTTCTTCCCATCGCTCTCCCAATGGTCGAACACATAATCGGGGTAAGCATGGGCGATAAGTGTCACCTCTTTGCCATTTTCATAAATACCTTGGCCGCTCTGTTCTACCCATCCGGCCATGGAGGGAGTGACGGTCGTAATCAGATTATAATAACCATCTCCAGGCTCCGATGGATTCTCCTTCGGGTTGAAACGCAATTTAGCAATCAAGCGAGCGTTTTTCTCCGTAAGGGTGAAGGTATATTCCGATAGACCGGACAATTCCTCTCCATCAGCGGACTGCCAAGCCACAAACTCATAATCCGTATGCGGATAGACCCGTACCGTCACTTCCGTACCCGTATCATAAATACCGGACGGATTCGTTTGCTCCAAATAAGCGGATCCGTGGGGATCCGCGGAGAGCAAGAGCGTTAGTTTACCCGGCTCCGGCGGAGGAGTCGGATTGAACTCATCCTGCGCATAGACTTGCCCGATGGATCCTCCGAGGAAGATCCAAAGAGACAAGATCATCGTAATAGATCGCAACAATCGTTTTCTCATAGCGATTACCATTTAATGGAACGAGTCTGACGCTCGCCCGCTTTTGTCGTCCATGTCATATAATAAATACCAGACTGAGGTAGGGCGATACGTACCTCGTCATCCGTCGCCTTACCGGCGAAGTGGATACGACCCGCCGCATCGCATACGCTCAAGGTTTCCACATCACGCAAGCCGGATATGATCAACAAGCCTTCTCGCACGTTCCAGCGAACCGACGCGTCGATTGCCTCAACAGAAGTCACCACATCGCTCCTCAACTCAAAGCGGTCAGAGAGGGTTCCGGCCTCGGCCTCGAAAGTATAAGCCTCTTGGTTCAGGTCGCATACGGCACCCGTCCGCTTATCTACCAACTGAATACCCTCGCCAATCTTCTCTTTCAATGAGATCGTATAGCTTCCCTTGGCAGGCAGGACACATCCAAGGCGTACCACGCCATCCGCTACCGGACGTTCGTTGATAGCCAATCGATTCCCCTCTTTATCCAAGCTATAGAAAGAGGCGGCATCCGCATTCGGACTACTGAACTTGGCGGCGTCAAGGCCGATCTCATACTCCATTGAAGCCTCCTCGTTGAATACCACACGGGTACGGTCGCTTGCCTTCTCGCCTGCCAGCAGCAGGTTGACAACTCGACGGTTATCCGCGCTACGCAACGCTGAAGCCGCTTGCGTTTCCCCCGGCAGGGCAGCCACACGACCCTCCGGATTGAATACTAAGTTGGAAGTCTTCGTTTGTACGAAGAAGGCCGTAAGCGGTGCCAGATAGACATCCTTATCCTCCTGCGTATAATACTCGTAATTATTCAAATCGGGAGACCAAACCGTCACCGTAGCGTCCAATCCATCAGCGAACAATCGCTCCACGCTATAATAGGCGGGATACGGATTCCCCACGAAGTTCCAATTGGCATTCATGGCATTATCCGAGGCGTAAGTATTCAACGGAATCGTCACGCTCGCCCGATTGAAGAGAGCTTTCATATCGCCGGTCTTGGTAGTAAAGGCATCGGCCATTCCATCGCCGCTATTGAACTGGATGATATATCCCGTATTCGCCTTTAAGATCTCCTCGTCCGAAAGTTGTCGCCATGACTCGCCTACTCCTTTATCGGCACGAGATTTGCCGTCGTATTCCCGTACCACAAAGCGAGCGTCGCTGCTCGTCAGCTTGATCTCGGACATCTTCAAGTCGTAGGGGAAGGATACGAAATGCCAATAGTTACTCCATGCGTCCCAATTGAAAGAGATCGCCTCGGTCTCTATCTCTGAATCCACCAATAAGGAAGCCCCTTGATAGTAAGCGAAACTCTTCGGTTTCCAGACCTCGTTGCCCTCGACGGTAAGGCTACCGCTACGCAAAAGGACGGCGGGGCCGTCTATCTTGTTCTGATCGCTCATGACATAATCCCCACCATTGAACGTCATGATCTCACTATAGAAACGGGCTTCCAGCGAGCGATCAGTATCTTTCATCTCAAACGTCAATTCGGGTTCTGTCGAGATCTTCTTATTGTTTTCGTACCATCCATCGAAAGAGCTGGCCTCATAAACATCACCACTATAGGCAATCGCCTTTAGCGTCACGATCTCGCCTGTCTCGTAAGCACCGGCACCTTCTACCCAGCCATTGCCTTTGGAAGAAGCCGTAACCAAAAATCCAAACTCCTCGATATTCTTGAAAGCAGACCAGTTTTCGTCTTTTTGATAACTCTCCTTCATTCCTTTCGGGACGTAGACCTTACAAGTAGTTTTATCTGTAGATTCAAAAACATTCCCATTCAAATAAACCTTATCGGGTGATTTTAGTTTGATTGAAGAGAGCACAGCCGAAGAAAAAGCTCTACTACCTATGTTGTTCAAAGTAGCCGGGAACGACAAATCTCCGGTTATAAGACAACCATTGAAAGCTCTTTCACCAATAGAAGTCAACGAAGTTTTCGAGAAGTCAACAGAAGTAATACCCGCATTCTCAAATGCATAATGAGCGATTGATCTCAAATGAGACAATGAAGAGAAATCAATGCTTTTCAAACTTGAACATCCGGAGAACGCTTGGTAATCAATCGTCTCAATCGTTTCCGGAAGAATCACTTCTTCCAAATTTCCATGTCCGGAGAACGTATAATCAGGCAAACGATTTCCGTCCGACATCACTTGAGACAAATCAATCTTTCTCAATACCGACATTTTCCGTATCACATTAAAATCCTCCGTATTCATCGGGCCGGAGATCTTCAATTCAGGTACACCGTAAACCGGTATATTCAATGCCTCTAATTTAGTTTTCAGCGTACCCGCCTCCTCTAAGGTTACGGCTACCAAATCCGCATCAATCTCCACGATCTTACTCTCGCTCCAAACATCAGCCTTCCGATAGGCTTCCACAGAGCCTTTCGGGACATGAACAAAGGCATCTTCCAAACCGATTGATTGAGAAAGGCCGATCGGAGTAGCGGACTGCATGATTACTTTCGCCCCATTCCGGGAAAAACTACCATTATAGTCATTATTAGAGAAAGCCTTTCCCTTAATCGTCTGCACAGATTCGGGAATCGTCAATTCCATCAGCGATTCATTGGAAGGGAACGAAGATTCGCCCAAAGTCTTTACAGTGGCCGGAATCTCATAAGAGGAATTATTCTTCCCTGCCGGATAAAGCAACAAACTTGCCTTGTCTACCACGAACAATACACCATCGATAGAAGTATAAAAGCCGTTATCGATTACGACTTCTTCCAAAGCTGGGCAATTATAAAAAGCACCGATATTCAATGTACTCAAAGAGGAACAATTGGTAAAATCTACCTTCTTCAAGTTTTCACAACTGCTAAACACCCCGTAAGAGATAACCGTTAGATCCATGCTCTTACTGAAATTAAAAGAGGTTATATTCTCATTGTCAGAGAAAGCATTTGCCCCGATCTGATTGATTCCAGAAGCAAAAACGATATCACCAGCCAAGGCACAACCACTAAAAGCACTTTCGCCTATTTCTTTTAAGGCTGTCAATTGGGAGAAATCAAAATCGGATAATTGATTACAAGACTGAAAAGCTCTATTTTCAATCGTCTCCAATCCAGTACAACCTTCCACATTGACAGCAGTCAAATTCCTACAGAAAGAAAAAGCATAACCACAAATTTCTTTCAAAGCCGAACATCCGGATAAGTCCACAGTCTTTAAAGAGGTACAATTGTCGAATACACCATCATAACCCAACTGACCTATACTCGTCAACTTTTCACATCCTGACATATTCACAGATTGCAAATTACTACAACTACCAAATGTGTTCCATAAGATCTCCTCCAAAGCCGCACAAGCCGACAAGTCCAGCTCCTTCAATCCGGAACATTCCTCAAAAGCATAATTCCGTATTTGTTTCAATTGCGCAGCCTGCGAGAAATCCACTTCCGTCAGGTTGCTACAGCCATTAAACGCATAATCATCGATCCTCTGGAGCACTGACGGAAATACCACTTTTTGAAGAGTTAATTTATTTTGGAATGCCTCTCTCGGAATACTTTGAAGTTCTTCACGTACACTCTCATTCCAATAGGCAGTTTTCGGCAGTTCCGTCACCCCACTCATATCCAACACTTGAAGCATCGCCATCTGCTCCTTCATCGTCTTAAAGTCCTCCGCTCCCAGTGGGCCATTTACTTTCAAGGTCCTAACCTTCCCCACATCCGCTCCTAGCTTGGATGCCAGCGTATTGGCCGAGGTCAGTTTTACCTCCTCCACCGATTGCGCATACACACTACTACTTATCCCAAGTCCTACGAGAAAAGTAAAAAAGAAGAAAAGTTTTTTCATGCTTGTCACTATTTGAATTAATAATTGAACATCCTTACAATCATCAACCCCACCCGATCACCCGCACAAAGAAAAAGCGCGAGGCTTATGCCTAAGTCACCCTTCTTTAGGTATCCCCATACCTCACCCCGGATAACAAACAGCTGCCCCACGCTTCATTATAGGATGCTCCTTACGAAGTAAAACTATAACAAGCATGGGCGTCTGTAGTTATCATTCCCGGAGTTAGAAATTGGGGATTTCAAAGAAGGGAACAATATCTTTCAAACGCCTTTTCCACGAAAACGAACCCGCCGAGCTTCCACTCCGGCGGTTTCGGTACAAAGTACGGAATTTCCCATGAATCCCGCAAACATCCATGCGAATATTTAAGATTCCTCATCCAATCCATACGAATAAAAGCCGAAACAAACCGAAACAAAGATTTCTTGAACCCTATATAAATTTCCTCACTGCCTAATATATACTTTATTCAGCGACAGCGAACGTTCGTTCGGCGGCAGTGAATACATATTCGGCGGCAGCGAATGATCGTTCGCTGCCACTGAACGAAGAATGTATGCTTATCTTTCAGAGAATAAAACGGTTATAAAGCAAGAATATAAGCAACTCCTTAAACTTATCGCCAACAACTCCCTAAGCAGGCCGACATCATCTCCCTAAGCAGAGGGGGTATCTACTTACTAAGCTGATGGAGGTCTGCTTACTAAGTAGTTTTCCAACTGCTTTCCACGTCCTTTGGAACATTCAAGACATTAACCCTGTTTATCTTGCAACTCTCGTATGATTTCGTCAAGAATGTAGAGATCGCTTTTTAAATGCAAATCTGGTTATTAGGCTCTTGATGGATTAGACGAGCCAAGGCCTCCTCTCGTGTATAATCCCCACGCATATAAAGATCAATCGTACGAATCACACGATCATCAGCTATACCTCCTTCTATCATGGCATAAGCTGACCACAAATTTCGACCTTGACGACAGGCCACTACAAAGAATAAACATTCAGCCAAGCCTCATCCTTATGACGTACCTCGGCTGTACGAAGTGCCCAACGAACCGCCTGTTCTTTCAAGCCCGTAACATAGAACCCGATTCCAAAATCCAGATTAGGTCGGCACCCCCCAGCCAAAGGCTCCTCTATGCGGCAATTACCGCAGAGCTTGCCAAACGGTTGGATATCGCACCAGCAAGAGTTCCGCGATTATTCTATGAGAGCCAGACTTGTGCCGATCCGCATAACAAAAAGACCGGGCTCTACCTTTTCGGCAACCTTTACATCGCCGATGAGTTTATACGAGAGTACGAGTATAAGATGTAGAATAGCTGGCTGTACAAGCTTGGGGACAAGCTTTTCCGCAGGAAAGGCACACTCATATTAAATAAATTCCGGGAACAGGAACTTCTCAGTCTCTAGAGAAGAGATACAACATTCACTCTCTTATTTAGGGCAATAGATTTATAATCATTAAATTTAGGGGGCAGGACGGCTATCGATTAGTAGGCTTGCTTCGTTTTTTTACTTAAACATACAAAAAGGAGTCCGCCCAGACAGGCGAACTCCCCGACTTCTCTCTAACAAATAACGAAAATCACTTCTTATAAGTCTTATAACCATAAACTGCCAAGGAACCTAATTCCTCCTCGATACGAAGCAACTGGTTGTATTTCGCCATACGATCGGAACGGCTCAACGAACCGGTCTTGATCTGTCCGCTGTTGGTAGCTACGGCGATATCGGCGATCGTAGCGTCCTCAGTCTCACCGGAACGGTGGGAAGTCACGGATGTATAGCCATTACGATGGGCCATCTCGATAGCGTCTAAAGTCTCGCTCAACGTACCGATCTGGTTTACCTTGATCAAGATGGAGTTCGCACAACCGTTCTCGATACCTTTCTTCAAGAACTCTACGTTTGTAACGAATAGGTCATCACCTACCAACTGGCATTTTCCACCCAGGGTGGAGGTAAGCATTTGCCAACCGGCCCAGTCGTTTTCGTCCATACCATCCTCGATAGAATCGATCGGATACTTGTTCACCAACTCGCTCAGATAAGCGACTTGTTGCTGGGCGTTACGCTTAGCGCCTTTCCCTCCCTCGAATTTCGTATAATCATAAACACCATCGTGATAAAACTCGGAAGAAGCGCAGTCCATGGCGATCGTCACATCCTTGCCCGGCTCATATCCAGCGGCTTTGATAGCTGCCATGATAGAATTCAAGGCATCTTCCGTACCATCCAATGCCGGGGCGAAACCACCCTCGTCACCTACAGCCGTGCTCAGGCCACGATCGTGCAATACTTTCTTCAACGCATGGAAAACCTCAGCACCCATACGAAGCCCCTCACGGAAACTCCTCGCACCCACCGGACGAATCATGAATTCCTGAAAAGCGATCGGAGCGTCGGAGTGAGAACCTCCATTGATAATGTTCATCATAGGAACCGGCAATACGTAAGTATTTGTTCCACCGATATAACGATATAAAGGCAGATCCAGATAATTAGCCGCTGCCTTCGCAACGGCAAGCGATACACCTAACATAGCGTTAGCTCCTAGATTTGATTTTGTCTTTGTACCATCCAATTCCAGCAACTTATGGTCTATCTCTCTTTGATTCAAGGCGCTCATACCTAAAATAGCGGGAGCAATTACCTTATTTACATTATCCACGGCACGGAGAACACCTTTGCCACCGTAGCGATTCTTATCGCCATCGCGTAACTCGATAGCCTCGTTCTCACCGGTAGAGGCACCAGAAGGTACAGCCGCACGGCCAAATGCGCCGGAAGCCAAATGTACGTCTACTTCTATTGTCGGGTTACCACGTGAATCAAGGATCTCTCTACCTACTACTTTTACAATTTCCATATTACTATATTTATTTTATTAGCCATGCAATGATGTCTTACTTTTCTTTTTCACAAATATAACAATAGCCATGCAAGGAATGTTTGCGGAAGTCTATCGAGTTTTTCAATCTTTAAAGAATATGCCAAAAGCAGTGGTACTAGCGGATAATCACAATGAAATCTACAAAATATCGCCAATGTATACAACGGCCTCGGTAATGACGCTAAAGCAACTGAATCCTATGCTAAATACATAGCTTTGGAAAAAAACAATGTCCCGACATCCGACTATTTTCAATTAGGCATATATTATACAGCGGCAAGCACAGATAGTAGCGATGTTTCCCGTTCCAATGCTTACTTACTGAAAGCCGATAGTCTATTCTATAAACTTCATATTTCTTTACACAGCTATATTTACACTATACCCTAACAACAAAAAAAGCGGTCCGTGTGATACGGACCGCTTTTCTTATATGACTGTAAAAAACTTGCTTATTCAGCTGCCTTTTCCTCGCCAGCTGCATCAGCCGCCGGAGCTTCAGCAACCGCTGCTGTTGATTTTTTACGAGAACGTCTTGTTTTAGGAGCTTTCTTAGCAGCTGTATCCTTCAACATATTTTCGTTGTAGTCTACTAACTCAATAAAGCACATAGCTGCGTTATCACCTAAACGGTTACCAGTCTTGATGATTCTAGTATAACCACCCGGACGATCACCGATCTTCTGAGCGATTTCCTTAAACAACTCTGTTACCGCATATTTGTCTTGCAAATTGCTAAATACCACACGTCTAGAATGAGTTGTATCCTCCTTAGACTTCGTGATAAGTGGTTCTACATACTTACGTAACGCTTTTGCCTTTGCTATCGTAGTAAAGATTCTCTTATGCTTGATCAAAGAACAAGCCATATTCGAAAGCATTGCGTCACGGTGAGTATTTGTACGACCTAAATGATTGAATTTCTTATTATGTCTCATCGTTTACTTACTCTTTATCTAATTTATATTTTGTGATATCCATACCGAATGAAAGGTTCAAACTCTCAAGCAGTTCATCAAGTTCAGTGAGCGACTTCTTACCGAAGTTACGGAATTTCAACAAATCATTCTTATTGAACTTAACCAACTCACCTAATGTTTCAACATCTGCGGCCTTTAAGCAATTCAATGCACGAACGGAAAGGTCCATATCAGCCAGCTTGCTCTTAAGCAACTGACGCATATGAAGTACTTCTTCATCGAACTCTTCATTGCCTTCAGTATCCGCTGTCTCGATCGCAATCTTTTCATCTGAGAACAACATGAAATGATGAATCAGAATCTTCGCCGCTTCCTTCAACGCTTCCTTCGGATGAATAGAACCATCTGTGGCTATTTCAAGAACCAACTTCTCGTAGTCCGTCTTCTGTTCAACACGGAAGTTCTCAATTGAATATTTTACGTTACGTATCGGAGTAAAGATAGAGTCGATAGCGATCACATGTATATCTGCGTTCGGATCTCTATTCTCATCCGCTGGTACATAACCGCGTCCTTTATTAATAGTCAATTCAATCTGGAAACTTGCGGTCGGATCCAAACGGCAAATAACCAAATCAGGATTCAAGATCTCAAATCCAGTCAGTTGCTTACCAATATCACCGGCTTTGAACACTTCCGAACCCGAAACAGTAATACTCACTTTTTCATTCTCGATGTCGTCTACGATATGCTTAAAACGAACTTGCTTCAGATTCAAGATAATGTTTGTCACATCCTCGATAACACCCGGAATTGTACCAAATTCATGGTCAACCCCGTCGATCTTAATGGATGTAATAGCAAAACCTTCAAGTGACGACAGGAGAATACGACGTAAAGCATTACCTATTGTAATACCATAGCCGGGTTCCAACGGACGAAATTCAAACTTTCCGAAGAAATTGTCCGCTTCCAACATTAATACTTTATCGGGTTTTTGAAATGCTAATATCGCCATGGAAATCAATTATTATTTAGAATACAATTCTACGATCAACTGCTCTTTAATGTTTTCAGGAATGTCAGCTCTTTCCGGCAGATGCAGTAATTTTCCGCTCATCGAAGACTGATCCCACTCAATCCAAGGATACTTGCTATGATTGAAACCAGACAATGCGTCGGCAACAACCTCCATGGATTTAGATTTTTCTCTAACACCAATAACTTGACCGGGTTTTACAGAGTAAGAAGGAATGTTTACAACATTTCCGTCTACTGTAATGTGACGATGAGAAACCAACTGACGAGCTGCGGCTCTTGTCGGAGCTATACCCAAACGATAAACCACATTGTCAAGACGGCCCTCTAACAATTGAAGAAGAACCTCACCGGTAATACCTTTAGAGCGTGAAGCTTTTTCGAATAAGTTTCTAAATTGCTTCTCTAATACGCCATAAGTGTATTTTGCTTTTTGCTTCTCACGAAGCTGGATACCGTATTCTGAAGTTTTCCTTTTTCTAGAGTTACCATGTTGTCCAGGAGGATAATTCTTCTTAGAAAGAACTTTATCCGCACCGAATATTGCCTCACCAAACTTACGGGCAATTCTTGTTCTTGGTCCAGTATATCTTGCCATTTTTCTATTTTTTTAATGTTCTGTTTGAATCTGGAACCGTGCAGCCGCGATTACAGAGAGGATAAGGTCAATATGCAATCTATTCACAATTCCGGATTCAATGTTTAAGAAACTATAATTAATTATACTCTTCTTTTTTTCGGAGGACGACATCCGTTATGAGGAAGCGGAGTAACATCAACGATCTCTGTTACCTCGATACCTGCACCATGGATCGTTCTGATAGCGGACTCACGACCGTTACCCGGACCCTTAACGAATACTTTCACCTTTCTTAAACCAAGATCATAAGCTACTTTAGCGCAATCCTGTGCTGCCATCTGAGCTGCATAAGGAGTATTCTTCTTAGAGCTTCTGAATCCCATCTTACCAGCGGAAGACCAGCTGATTACTTGCCCTTCGCTATTCGCTAAAGACACAATAATGTTGTTAAAAGAAGAATGAATATGAGCTTGACCGTAAGCGTCAACTTTTACGTTTCTCTTCTTTGCTGCGACTGTTTTCTTTGCCATATTAACTCTTATTATTTAGTAGCTTTTTTCTTATTTGCAACAGTTTTCTTCTTACCCTTACGAGTACGAGCGTTGTTCTTTGTGCTTTGACCTCTCAAAGGCAAACCAAGACGATGACGAACTCCTCTGTAGCAACCAATATCCATCAGACGCTTAATGTTCAACTGAACTTCTGAACGAAGGTCACCTTCAACCTTGTACTCAGCGCCAATGACTTCACGAACTTTTGCGGCCTGATCGTCTGTCCAATCCTTAACCTTGATATCACGATCAACCCCAGCCTTATCTAATACGGATTTTGCAGCGCTACGACCAATACCA
Organism: Parabacteroides distasonis; assembly: GCF_004793765.1. Lineage (GTDB taxonomy): Bacteria > Bacteroidota > Bacteroidia > Bacteroidales > Tannerellaceae > Parabacteroides > Parabacteroides distasonis_A. The sequence goes on from NZ_SRYM01000014.1 coordinate 33,151, forward strand.
TAGATATAAGTCAAAGCGATTTCTCCTCTTTTATTTTGTGGCAAGTCTACACCAACTATTCTTATAGCCATATTACTTACTTAGATTATTTTGCAAAAATAATAAATTATCCTTGACGTTGTTTATACTTAGGATTTTTCTTGTTAATTACGTATAAGCGACCCTTTCTTCTTACTATCTTGCACTCAGGTGTACGCTTCTTTAAAGATGCTCTTACTTTCATATCGTGTTTAATTTTATTTGTATCTAAAAGCAATTCTACCTTTCGATAGATCATACGGAGACATTTCTACTCTCACCTTATCCCCCGGAAGGATCTTAATGTAATGCATACGCATCTTTCCTGAGATATGAGCGGTAATTTCATGTCCATTCTCCAATTCTACACGAAACATTGCGTTTGACAATGCTTCTACAATTACTCCATCTTTCTCTATTGCTGATTGTTTAGCCATATAAATCCAATTAAATTGCGTTTTCTCCTAGAACTTCCTCTAAAAACTTATATGAAGATAAGATCTGGGGGCCATCCGGACGTATAGCGATACAATGCTCAAAATGAGCAGAAGGCTTTCTATCCTTTGTACGAACCGTCCATCCGTCTTTCTCAAATACAACGTTCTTACTTCCCATATTGATCATAGGCTCAATGCAAATACACATTCCGCTACGCAATAACGGTCCGCATCCACGTCTGCCATAATTAGGTACTTCCGGTTCCTCATGCATCTTCCGACCTATACCATGTCCCACCAACTCTCTTACAACAGAGTAACCCTGAGACTCGCAATAAGTCTGAACCGCACTACTAATATCACCTAAACGATGACCTTCAACAGCACATTGGATACCTAAATAAAGTGAATCCTTTGTCGCTTTCAACAATTTCTTCACTTCCAGAGCAACCTCACCGACACAAAAAGTATAAGCGGAATCACCGACAAAACCATTCAATATTGTCCCACAATCCACAGAGATCACGTCACCTTCTTTCAAGATCATCTTAGAAGAAGGGATGCCATGCACCACCTGCTCATTCACTGAAGCACATATTGAATTTGGGAAACCACCATATCCCAAAAAAGCCGGAACAGCACCATTATCTCTAATGAACTCTTCCGCAATCTTATCAAGTTGAAGTGTGGAGACTCCGGGAACAATATATTTAGCAATCTCGCCAAGTGTCTTTCCCACCAGTTGATTAGCCTCACGCATCAACTCAATCTCTTCATCTGTCTTTAAATAGATCATTCTATTAATAAGCGGCAACAGAGCCTGTACGGCCTTTAATTCTTCCTGACTTCAACAAACCGTCATAATGACGCATTAACAAATGACTTTCAACTTGTTGCAATGTATCCAACACCACACCAACCAAAATCAACAAAGATGTACCACCAAAGAATTGGGAGAACTCCATACTTACACCGGCAATTCTAGCGAAAGCAGGCATAATAGCAACCAACGCAAGGAAAAAAGCACCCGGCAAAGTAATACGATCCATTATGGTATCCAAATAGTCTTTGGTATTCTTACCCGGCTTTACACCCGGAATAAAACCATTGTTTCTCTTCAAATCATCTGACATCTGAGTCGGATTGATCGTGATAGCCGTATAGAAATACGTAAACAGGATAATCAACACCGCAAATACGAAGTTATACCAGAATCCCGTATTATCCATGAAAGCAGCCCAAAAACCACTCTGCTCGCCTGTACTAGAGAAACCAACAATAGAGATAGGAATAAACATAATCGCCTGAGCGAAGATGATAGGCATTACATTAGCAGCATTAACCTTTAACGGAATATACTGACGTGCACCACCATATTGCTTATTTCCGATAATTCTTTTCGCATATTGCACGGGCACCTTACGAGTACCTTGTACCAATAAGATAGCACCCGCAATAACAAGCAAAAGGAACAACATCTCAAACAAAAACATAACCAAGCCACCAGTTTTCTCACTTGTTCTAGAAACAAATTCCTGAAACAAAGAATGCGGCAGACGGGCTATAATACCAACTAAAATGATAAATGAAATACCATTTCCAACACCTTTATCTGTAATTCTTTCACCTAGCCATAAGATAAACATACTTCCCGCAGCCAAGATGATCGTAGATGAGATCGTAAACCAAATACCACCCGGTAAAGCAGCACCAGCAGACTTAAGCTGAACGCTCAAATTCACCAAGTAAGTAGGACCTTGGAATAATAAAATCGCTATCGTCAAGTAACGAGTCCACTGATTGATTTTTCTACGGCCACTCTCACCCTCTCTCTGTAATTTTTGAAAAGAAGGAACCGCAATGGCTAACAACTGCATAACAATTGAAGCGGAGATATATGGCATAATTCCTAACGCAAAAATAGATGCGTTAGAAAAGGCTCCACCTGAGAACATATCCAACAGTGCAAGCAATCCGCCTCTTGTCTGCTCCTGTAAAGCGGTCAACGCTTTGGGATCGATACCCGGAAGCACTACATACGTACCAAAACGGTATATAGCCACCAATAAAAGAGTGGTGAGGATCCGATTTCTCAGATCCTCAATCTTCCAGATATTCTTGATTGTTTCAACAGCTCTCATGACTTAGAGTTTAACAACTGTTCCACCTACGGCTTGGATAGCTGCCTCCGCACTCTTAGAAAAAGCGTGAGCCTCGACCTCTAACTTAGCGGTCAAGCTACCGTTACCAAGAATTTTAACCATTTGAGAAGAAGAGATGAAACCAGCCTCCATCAATTCATTAATACCAATCTTAATCAATTGCTTAGCCTCAGCCATTTGTTGCAAGGTATCGATATTAATAGCTTTATATTCCACACGGTTAATATTCTTGAAACCGAATTTAGGCAAACGTCTTTGAATAGGCATCTGACCACCTTCGAAACCAATCTTGTTCTTGTAGCCAGATCTTGATTTGGCTCCTTTATGACCTCTTGTTGAAGTTCCGCCTAATCCAGATCCCGGACCACGTCCGATTCTTTTTCTGGTCTTGGTAGATCCTTCAGCCGGTTTTAAATTTGATAAATTCATATCGTATAATTTATTTTTTCAACCAATTATTACTTTACTACAGAAACCAAATGTTTCACTTTCTCAACCATACCTAAGATCGCCGGATTAGCTTCATGCTCTACAATCTGGTTCATCTTTCTCAGCCCTAGTGCGTCAAGCGTTCTCTTTTGGTCTTTCGGGCATTTAATTCTACTTTTAACTTGCTTTACTTTAATAGTCGCCATAATTTATCCTCCCTAATTAACCTCTAAATACTTTTTCAACAGCAACACCTCTGTTCTGAGCAACATCGAACGGGCTTCGCAACTCACCTAGCGCAGCAATAGTAGCCTTCACCAAGTTATGAGGGTTAGAAGAACCTTTAGATTTTGCCAAAACGTCTGTAATACCTACGCTCTCCAATACAGCACGCATAGCACCACCAGCCTTAACACCGGTACCATGAGATGCTGGTCTAATCAGCACCTGAGCACCACCAAATTTAGCTAACTGTTCGTGAGGGATCGTACCTTTGTGTACCGGTACCTTGATCAAGTTCTTCTTAGCAGCTTCTACACCTTTAGCGATAGCTGTCGTTACCTCACCGGCTTTACCTAATCCCCAGCCAACAATACCATCCTCATTTCCTACTACAACGATAGCAGCAAAACTGAATGTACGTCCACCTTTTGTAACCTTAGTTACACGGTTGATTGCAACCAGTCTGTCCTTCAACTCTAAGTCGTTGGTCGATTTAACTCTATTATTTGCCATCTTCATTAAAATTTAAGGCCGCCGTTACGTGCAGCATCTGCTAATTCTTTAATTCTCCCGTGATACAAGTAACCATTACGGTCAAAAACCACTGTCTGAATGCCAGCTTCTTGAGCGTTCTTAGCTATCAATTCACCAACCTTAGCAGCGATCTCCTTTTTTGGAGCCTTAACATCTAATTTCAAAGATGAAGCAGCAGCTAAAGTCTTGCCTGTAGTATCATCTATCACCTGTGCGTAGATTTGCTTGTTGCTTCTAAACACAGTCAGGCGCGGACGCTCAGTAGTCCCTGAGATTTTGCCGCGTACGCCTGCTTTTATTTTTAATCTTCTTTCTAGCTTCGTTGTCATGATAATTTCAGTTTACGTAGATTACTTACCTGCTGACTTACCAGACTTTCTACGAATCTCTTCACCCACAAACTTAATACCCTTACCTTTATACGGTTCCGGCATTCTGAATGAACGGATCTTCGCGCAAATCTGACCTAATAATTGTTTGTCAGCCGATTCAAGGATAATAAGAGGGTTCTTATTTCTCTCAGACTTCGTCTCAACTTTCACTTCCTTCGGCAACTGCATATAGATATTGTGAGTATAACCTAAAGAAAGATCCAATAACTGACCTGTATTTGAAACACGGTAACCAACGCCTACTAACTCAAGCTCCTTCTTGTATCCCTCTGAACAACCAACAACCATGTTGTTGATCAAAGAGCGATATAAACCGTGTAACGCACGATGATTCTTATCATCAGTCGGTCTTGTTAAATGGATAACTCCGTCTTCCAAAGTAACGTTAATATCAGGATTCACTTCCTGTACAAGTTCACCTTTAGGGCCTTTAACTGTTACTACACTATCCTTAATTGTAACTGTAACACCAGCCGGTACATGAATTGGTAATTTTCCTATTCTTGACATTCTTCTTCCCTCCTAATTAATAAACGTAACATAATACCTCGCCACCGATCTTCAGATCGCGGGCCTCTTTGTCAGTCATCACACCTTTAGAAGTAGAAAGAACGGCAATACCTAAACCATTCAATACTCTTGGCATTTCTTTGTAACCAGTGTACTTACGCAAACCAGGCGTAGAAACTCTCTCTAGTTTCTTAATCGCATTAACTTTGTTTACCAGGTCATACTTCAAGGCAATCTTGATCGTACCTTGAGGACCATCCTCTACAAACTTAAAATTAAGAATGTAGCCCTTGTCGAAAAGGATCTTAGTGATCTCTTTCTTTAAATTTGACGCCGGCACCTCAACAACTCTGTGCTTCGCTTTAATTGCATTACGCAATCTTGTCAAATAATCTGCAATAGGATCTGTCATATAAATAATTAATTAAATTGATCCGGCCACCCGGACAATATTTAAACTAAAAAAACTCTTACCAACTTGCTTTCTTCACACCCGGGATTAAACCATTAGATGCCATTTCACGCAATTGGATACGAGAAATACCGAACTGGCGTACATACCCTTTCGGACGTCCTGTAATCTTACAACGGTTGTGCAAACGTACAGGAGAAGCATTTTTAGGTAAAGCCTGCAAAGCCTCATAGTTACCTTCTGCCTTAAGCTGAGCTCTTTTAGCGGCATACTTAGCAACAAGCTTTGCTCTTTTAACCTCACGGGCCTTCATTGATTCCTTAGCCATAACTACTTAGTCTTTTTTTCCGTTTTTAAAAGGCAATCCAAATTCTCTCAAAAGAGCATAACCTTCTTCATCTGTTTTCGCAGAGGTCACAAAGGTAATATTCATTCCCAATATTTTGGTAATATTATCGATATTTATTTCAGGAAAAATGATTTGTTCCTGAATACCGAGTGTATAATTGCCTCTTCCGTCTAACTTACTCTCAATTCCCTTGAAGTCGCGGATACGAGGAAGAGCGATACGAACAAGTCTCTCTAAGAACTCGTACATCTGCTCACGACGCAATGTCACCATCACACCGATCGGCATCTTCTTACGCAACTTGAAATTTGAAATATCCTTTTTAGATACAGTAGCAACAGCTTTTTGACCAGTGATCGCAGACAACTCGCTGATAGCGATATCGATGATCTTCTTATCAGCCGTAGCCATACCTAACCCCTGATTAATCACGATTTTCTTCAAAACAGGTACCTGCATCACGGATTTGTAACCGAACTCCTTCGTTAAGGCAGGAACAATTCTGTCTTGGTATTCTTTCTTAAGACTGGCAGTATTGCTCATCACTTAATTTCCTCCCCTGATTTTTTAGAATAACGCACTAAAGCACCCTTATCATTCAACTTACGGCCAATACGTGTAGCTTTACCAGATTTTGGGTCAACCACGTTAAGGTTAGAAAGATGAATAGGAGCTTCCTTCTTTTCGATTCCTCCTTGAGGATTCTTCGCATTAGGCTTGGTATGCTTTGATACCACATTAATACCCTCGACAATCGCACGATTATCTTTTACAAGTACCTGTAAAACACGCCCTGTCTTCCCCTTGTCCTCGCCGGCATTAACAAATACTATATCGCCTTTTTTGATATGTAACTTACTCATTACTTTAAATTTTACGAGATTAAAGCACTTCAGGTGCAAGTGATACAATTTTCATGTTTGTTGCACGAAGCTCTCTGGCAACCGGACCGAAAATACGGCTACCACGGATATCGCCACCAGCATTCAATAATACACAAGCATTGTCATCGAAACGGATATAAGAACCATCCGGACGGCGGATCTCTTTCTTAGTACGAACGATGATAGCCTTAGAAACAGCCCCCTTCTTAACGTCACTAGCCGGGATTACACTCTTGATTGCTACTACGATCACATCTCCTACAGTGGCATAACGCTTTCTCGTACCGCCCAAAACACGGATACACAAAGCTTCCTTAGCTCCACTGTTATCTGCTACTACTAGTCTTGATTCTTGTTGTATCATCTTACTTAGCCCTTTCGATTATTTGAACTAATCTCCATCTTTTAGTCTTGCTCAAAGGACGAGTCTCCATAATCTTTACGGTATCGCCAATGTTGCATTCATTATTTTCGTCGTGAGCATGATATTTCTTCGTCTTACTAACGAACTTTCCATAAATGGGGTGCTTTTCCTTCCATTTAATGGCAACCGTGATGCTTTTATCCATCTTATTGCTCGTTACCACGCCCGTTCTCTCTTTTCTTAAATTTCTAGTTTCCATCAGGCTCAATTATTTGTTGTTAAGTTCTCTCTGGCGCAATTCTGTTTTCATGCGCGCAATCAATCTGCGTTGCTGTTTAATCTGAGAAGGATTATCCATAGGCGAGATGCTATGGTTAATCTTCTTCTGATCATAGGCCGCAACCTCTGCATCTACTCTCTCTAGCAACTCTTTCGTGCTTAGTTCTCTAATTTCTGCAATTTTCATAACAATTACGCATTTTGATTTTGCATGTCATAATCACGTCTCACAACAAACTTGGTTGTAACCGGAAGTTTTTGTGCGGCAAGGCGCAACGCTTCCTTAGCGATATCAAAGGAAACACCTTCGATCTCGAAAATCAAACGACCCGGAGTAACAGGCGCAACAAATCCCTCGGGATTACCTTTACCTTTACCCATACGAACCTCTGCTGGCTTCTTCGTGATTGGCTTATCCGGGAAGATACGAACCCAAACCTGACCCTGACGTTGCATATAACGTGTAACAGCAATACGGGCTGCCTCGATCTGACGACCGGTAATCCATTTATTCTCTAATGACTTTATTCCAAAAGAACCGAAGGCCAGCTGGTTGCCACGTTGAGCTTCGCCCTTCATGCGACCTTTCTGCTGTCTTCTGAACTTGGTTTTCTTTGGTTGTAACATCTCTACTTAAATTCTAACGTTTAACGATTAGCTCTTTTTCTCTTGAAGTTCTTGTCTCTGTTGCCACCGGCATTGTCGTTTCTACGGCCTGTTTCCTTGGTAGCAGTGAAAGCAGGAGCAAGATCGCGCTTGCCATAAACCTCACCACGGCAGATCCAAACCTTCACACCCAGCAAACCTACTTTTGTCAAGGCCTCAGCCAAAGCATAGTCGATATCTGCTCTAAGAGTATGCAACGGAGTTCTTCCTTCCTTATACATTTCCGAACGAGCCATTTCAGCACCATTCAAACGACCAGAGATTTGAATCTTTATACCCTCGGCACCCATTCTCATGGTAGAAGCGATAGCCATCTTCACTGCACGACGATATGCGATTTTACCTTCAAGCTGACGTGCGATGTTGTTTGCTACGATAACAGCGTCCAGTTCAGGTCTCTTCACCTCGAAGATGTTGATTTGCACCTCTTTATCTGTGATCTTCTTCAACTCTTCCTTCAACTTATCAACTTCCTGGCCACCCTTACCGATGATGATACCCGGACGTGACGTACAAACAGTGATCGTGATCAACTTAAGCGTACGTTCAATAACGATACGAGATACACTAGCTTTTGCAAGACGGGCATTCAAATATTTACGGATTTTGCTATCTTCCAGCAAAGTATCCCCGTAATTCTTACCGCCATACCAATTGGAATCCCAACCACGGATAATTCCTAAACGATTACTAATCGGATTAACCTTTTGTCCCATCTACAAATTAATTTTGACTATCGTTTTTACTAAGTGTATCAACAAACAGAGTTACGTGGTTCGAGCGTTTACGAATTCTGTAACCTCTTCCTTGAGGAGCCGGACGCATTCTCTTCAACGTAGTAGCGCAATCAACGCTGATTGAAGATACGCACAACTCTCCTGCTTCTGCTTTACGTTCATTTTTCTGTTCCCAGTTTGCGATTGCTGAACGAAGCAATTTTTCTACTCTTGCTGCAGCTTCCTTATTAGAAAACTTCAAAACACCAAGCGCACGGAATACTTCCATACCGCGAATCATGTCTGCTACCAAACGCATCTTACGAGGAGAGGTAGGAACATTGTTCAACTTTGCGAAATACATGGTCTTTTGGGCTTCTTTTCTTGCTTCAGCTGATATTCTTTTTCTAGCACCCATTTTATTCGATTCTTTTTATTTTCAGATTCCTGAATTCCTGTTACTACCGATATTATTTCTTCTTGTTACCGGCGTGACCGCGGAAAGTACGTGTCGGAGAGAATTCTCCCAACTTGTGACCTACCATATTCTCGGTTACGAAAACAGGAATAAATTTATTTCCATTATGAACTGCAATAGTATGGCCTACGAAATCAGGCGAAATCATTGAAGCTCTTGCCCATGTCTTAACTACGGCTTTCTTTCCTGACTCATTCATAGCCAGAACTTTCTTCTCAAGCTTTACATTAATATACGGGCCTTTTTTTAGCGAACGACTCATAGTTTACTTAATTAATCAGATTATTTCTTTCTTCTTTCAATAATATACTTTGAAGAATGCTTCTTAGGAGCTCTAGTCTTCAAGCCCTTAGCATATAAGCCATTACGGGATCTAGGATGACCTCCGGAAGAACGACCTTCACCACCACCCATCGGGTGATCAACCGGGTTCATAACAACACCACGGTTATGAGGACGACGACCTAACCATCTAGAGCGACCGGCCTTACCTGATTTTTCAAGAGCATGGTCTGAGTTGCCAACTGCGCCAATTGTAGCCTTACAAGCCGCAAGAATCTTTCTAGTTTCACCAGAAGGCATCTTAATAATCGCATAAGCGCCTTCCTTTGAAGTCAGCTGAGCGAATGCACCTGCGGAACGTACCATTTTGGCACCCTGTCCAGGACGAAGCTCAATATTGTGAATAATAGTACCAACGGGAATATTTGCCATAGGCAAAGTATTACCTACCTCAGGAGCGGCATCACTACCTGAAACCACTGTTTGGCCAACTTCCAATCCGTTCGGAGCGATGATATAGCTCTTTGCTCCGTCCGCATAATACAACAAAGCGATACGAGATGAACGGTTAGGATCATACTCGATAGACTTTACTGTCGCAGGAATGCCATCTTTGTTTCTCTTGAAATCGATAATTCTGTACTTTTGTTTGTGACCGCCACCGATATAACGCATTGTCATCTTACCAGTGTTGTTACGACCACCTGTACTCTTCTTACCTACTACAAGAGACTTCTCTGGTGTACTTGCAGTGATTTTATCAAATGCACCAATAACTTTGTGTCTCTGCCCCGGTGTCGTGGGCTTTAATTTACGTATTCCCATTTCTCTTTTTAGATATTACTAAAGAAATCAATTGTTTCTCCTTCTTTCAACGTTACGATCGCTTTCTTGAAAGCAGCTTGCTTGCCGTTGATGATACCAGATTTCGTATAACGGCTTTTACGCTTTCCAGAGTAGTTGATGGTGTTAACATCAACTACTGTAACACTGTACATGTCCTCTACAGCTTTCTTAATCTCCAATTTGTTGGCATCAGGAGAAACACGAAAACCATAGCGATTCGGAAATTTCTCTGTGATCGCTGTTTGTTTCTCAGTTACTATAGGCTTAATAATAATTCCCATTATTCTACTCCTTATGCTTTAAAATTTTGTTCAACAACAGCGACTGAACTTTCCGTCAAAACCAAATTAACAGCGTTTAACACAGCATATGTATTTAGTTCAGAAGCAGTTATCACACTTGCCTTCTCTAAATTTCGAGCGGACAAATATACTAAATTATTCTTCTCCGGTAAAACCATAAGTAACTTTTTATCAGCCACTTTCAGGTTTTTAGCAATTGTTATAAATTCTTTAGTCTTAGGAGCTTCCATCGTGAAATCCTCTACGACAACAATCGCATTGTTCTTTGCCTTGTAGCTCAATGCTGACTTACGAGCCAAAGATTTTACTTTCTTGTTCAGCTTGAACTCATAATCACGAGGCTTCGGACCGAATACACGGCCACCACCAACCAACACCGGAGAGTTGATATCACCACGACGTGCGCCACCGCCACCTTTCTGACGGATCAGCTTACGTGTACTACCAGATACCTCGCTTCTCTCTTTCGACTTATGTGTTCCCTGACGTTGATTTGCCAAATACTGCTTTACGTCCAAGTAAATAGCATGATCGTTGGGTTCAATGCCGAAGATCGCATCGTTCAAAGTTACCTTTCTTCCGGTATCTTCACCTTTAATATTAAATACGCTCAGTTCCATTACTTTTCAATTAATAAGATTGAACCTTTTGCTCCTGGAACAGATCCCTTTACCAATAAAAGGTTGTGTTCCGGCATTACCTTGATCACTTGAAGGTTCTGAACGGTTACACGTTCGTTACCCATCTGGCCGCCCATTCGCATACCCTTGAATACTTTCGCAGGGTAAGAACAAGCACCGATAGAACCCGGCTTACGAGCACGGTTATGCTGACCGTGAGTAGTCTGACCTACACCACCAAAACCATGACGTTTTACTACACCTTGGAAACCTTTACCCTTTGATGTACCCACTACATCCACGAAACCTGCGTCTTCCAAGAAGTCTACAGTGATCACGTCACCCAACTTGTACTCAGTTTCGAAATTCTTGAACTCGGCCAAGTGTCTTTGAGGTGCTACACCGGCTTTCTTGAAGTGACCCATCTCAGGCTGTGTCGTGTGCTTCTCTTTCTTCTCTTGGAAACCCAACTGTACAGCTTCATAGCCATCTTTCTCCAAAGTCTTGATCTGTGTAACCACACAAGGACCCACTTCGATAACAGTGCATGGAAGATTTTTTCCCTCGGCACTGAAAACGGATGTCATTCCGATTTTTTTTCCTAATAATCCTGGCATTTCACTAATTGTTAAAAACTTACACTTTAATTTCTACTTCTACACCGCTAGGTAATTCTAGCTTCATCAAAGCATCAACTGTCTTCGCAGTTGAGCTATAGATATCGATTAATCTCTTATAAGAAGAGAGTTCGAACTGCTCACGAGATTTCTTGTTAACGAAAGTAGAGCGGTTCACTGTAAAGATACGTTTGTGCGTAGGAAGAGGTATAGGACCGCTAACGATAGCACCTGTAGCCTTTACCGTCTTTACGATCTTCTCGGCAGACTTGTCTACCAGAGAATAATCGTAAGACTTCAATTTAATTCTGATCTTTTGGCTCATATTTATTATATGTTTCTAAATATTATTTGATCAAATCAACGCGACCTTGAACCTCTGTCAATACTTGCTTAGCGATAGAAGAGGATACCTGAGCGTAGTGTGAGAACTGCATTGAAGATGTAGCGCGACCTGAAGTGATCGTACGCAAAGCTGTCACATAACCGAATGTCTCAGCCAATGGAACCTTAGCCTTCACGATACGAGCGCCCGTACGGCTAGTCTCCATACCCTCAACTTGTCCACGACGCTTGTTCAAGTCACCGATAACATCACCCATGCTCTCTTCCGGAGTAACAACCTCCATCTGCATGATCGGCTCCATCAATACAGGACCTGCCTTAGCGGAAGCATTCTTGAACGCTTGGATAGCGGCGATCTCGAAAGACAACTGGTCGGAGTCTACCGGGTGGAAAGAACCATCGATCAAAGTCACTTTCAACTTATCAAGCGGATAACCAGCCAACACACCATTCTTCATAGCTTTCTCGAAACCCTTCTGTACGGACGGGATGAATTCCTTAGGAACGTTACCACCCTTAACCTCGTCGATGAATTGCAAAGTACCCTCGAAGCTCTCATCTGCCGGTTCCATACGAACGATGATATCAGCGAACTTACCACGACCACCAGATTGCTTCTTATAAACCTCACGAAGCTCAACCGACTGCGTAATAGCCTCCTTGTAAGTAACCTGCGGACGACCTTGGTTACATTCAACCTTGAACTCACGACGCAAACGGTCGATGATGATATCCAAGTGAAGCTCACCCATACCGCTAATAACGGTCTGACCAGTCTCTTCATTTGTCTGTACGCGGAAAGTAGGATCCTCCTCGGCCAACTTAGCCAAGCCCATACCCAGCTTATCCATGTCTTTCTGAGTCTTAGGCTCTACTGCGATACCGATAACCGGTTCCGGGAATTCCATAGACTCCAATGTGATCGGATGGTTTTCGTCGCAAAGCGTATCGCCTGTACGGATATCCTTGAAACCAACACCCGCACCGATATCACCACAACCTATCACCTCCATCGGGTTCTGCTTGTTAGAGTGCATCTGGAACAAACGCGAGATACGTTCTTTCTTTCCTGAACGAGTGTTCAATACGTAAGAACCAGCGTTGATAGAACCTGCGTATACGCGGAAGAAGCACAAACGACCTACATACGGGTCGGTAGCGATCTTAAATGCCAACGCCGTCAACGGCTCCTCGAACAAAGGTTTACGAGTGATTATTTTATCAGGATCTGAAGGATCCGTACCCTCGATAGCCGGAGTATCTTCAGGAGAAGGCAAAAACGCGCAAACTGCATCCAATAAAGTCTGTACACCTTTGTTCTTGAAAGAAGAACCACAAGTCATCGGGTTGATCTGCATAGCCAACGTACCCTTGCGGATAGCAACCATGATCTCCTCTTCCGTGATCGTAGAAGGATCATCGAAGTATTTCTCCATGATAGCGTCGTCGCACTCAGCCAAAGCCTCAAGCATCTTGTCGCGCCATTCCTCAGCCTCAGCTTGCAAGTCTGCCGGGATCTCCTCAACGCTATACTCGGCACCCATCGTCTCGTCGTGCCAGAAGATAGCCTTCATCTTGATCAAATCCACAACACCCTTGAAAGTCTCCTCAGCTCCGATAGGGATCTGGATCGGACAAGGATTAGCTCCTAATACGTCCTTCAACTGACGTACTACCTCATAGTAGTTGGCACCCGAACGGTCCATCTTGTTGACGTAACCGATACGAGGTACATTATATTTATCAGCCTGACGCCATACAGTCTCAGACTGGGGCTCAACACCACCTACAGCACAGAATGTAGCAACAGCACCATCCAATACACGAAGAGAACGTTCAACCTCAACCGTGAAGTCTACGTGTCCCGGAGTGTCAATCAAGTTGATTTTATAACGGTTGCCCAAATAGTTCCAGAATGTAGTCGTAGCAGCGGAAGTAATCGTGATACCACGCTCCTGCTCCTGCTCCATCCAGTCCATTGTAGCAGTACCATCATGAGTCTCACCGATCTTGTGTGTCAAACCTGTGTAAAACAAGATACGCTCGGAAGTCGTTGTCTTACCAGCGTCAATGTGAGCCATGATACCAATGTTCCTAGTGAACATCAATTGCTTATCGTTGTTTGCCATATTCTTTTTATTGCCTTAAAAAATTAAAATCTGAAGTGAGCGAACGCACGGTTAGCCTCAGCCATACGGTGCATATCTTCTTTTCTTTTGAATGCGCCACCTTGGTTATTGAAAGCGTCTACAATCTCTGCAGACAACTTGTCAGCCATAGTCTTACCTCCACGTTTACGTGCGAAGATAATAAGGTTCTTCATAGAAATTGACTCTTTACGATCCGGGCGGATTTCAGTAGGGACTTGGAATGTAGCACCACCTACACGGCGTGACTTAACTTCGACTTGAGGAGTAATGTTATCAAGCGCAGCTTTCCAAATTTCGAGAGCGGACTTTTCCTCGTTAGGCAATTTGCCCTTAACGGTTTCCAAAGCGGAATAGAAAATTTCGAAGGCAGTATTTTTCTTGCCATCATACATCAAATGGTTAACGAATCTCGTAACCTTTACATCACCGAAAACAGGATCCGGAAGGATCTGTCTTTTCTTTGGTTTTGCTTTTCTCATTTTGTTTTCAAAAATTTGTTCTTGTTGTTGGTTGCCTTCAATTTGTCTTCAACGGTTCCGCTGAACCATTTACTCAACCTTATAGCCTATCCAAATAACTCAAACCTGTTTTAATACTTAAATTTAAATCTCAGTTTGAAGGCATGTAATTAATTACTTCTTCTTACCTTTTGCGGCAGCTGCTGCTTGACCCGGTTTCGGACGCTTAGCTCCATATTTGGAACGTCTTTGCGTACGGCCGTTAACACCCGCTGTATCCAACGTACCACGTACGATGTGATAACGCACACCCGGAAGGTCCTTTACACGACCACCACGTACCAATACGATAGAGTGCTCTTGCAAGTTATGTCCTTCTCCCGGAATATAGGAGTTAACTTCCTTACCATTTGTCAAACGTACTCTCGCTACTTTACGCATTGCAGAGTTAGGTTTCTTCGGAGTCGTAGTGTAAACACGTACGCAAACGCCACGTCTTTGAGGACAAGCGTCCAATGCGGGTGATTTACCCTTCTCCACCAAAGTTTCCCTTCCTTTTCTAACTAATTGCTGAATTGTAGGCATTTCTTTCTTTTTTTAAACTTTGAATGTGTTATTATTATTATCTAATCATTTCCTATTTCGAGCCGCAAAGTTACGCATTATTTTCGGACAATCAATAAGTTGCGCCTGTTTTTCTCGTACACTCCGCACTTAAAACGGTGCAAAGGTACATATTTGTTCCCGTTTGGCAAGGCAGACTCTAGTCGTATTTATTAATATTTAACATTTACTTTCCCTATTTACCTCACCACCACATAAAGCGACTGGTGGCGAGTACCAATATCTCGCAATTTACCCTCTTCGACAAGTTGATGCAAACGGCGGCTGGCAGTACTACTCGTCAGGCCGCAAAGCCGCTGGAAGGCGGCACGTGTCATATACTCATGTTCGGCGAAATAACCTTCGAGCAGGTGGGCGAGACGATCTGGCGCTAGTTGCCGAGAATGAGATTTGTACTTGGCCCGTTCCAATGTCATCGTCTTCAAGCTATCCTTCAACTCCACCTCGGGACGGAAAGCGACGGATTTGAAACGTATGGACTCCGCACGTACCTCATGCGTGGATTGTACGGCCGGGCATTGCAGCGTGACTTGCAAATAGCCCAGCCCTTCGATATGCACACGCTTTCCCTCACGCAGATATTCGATAGTCACCTCACTTAAGGAAATAAGCACGGCGGCCACATCCGCCGGGGTGACAGTACATCGATTGTGGATACGTTTAGCCAGATCGTTAGTATCGATTGTACCAGATGGTACAATACGTGCGTGATAACGAGGATGCACCGTACTATCCTTGGATACCGGGGTCTTGTAAAAGTCATATTTTGCAGCCATATATTTAGTATGAGATTAAAAGGTTATTCACAGAAACATCGTATGCCATTAGTCATTTCACAAGGGTGATATGATCGTTTCACAAGGGTGAAACGATCTTTTCATGGTTGTGATACGTTCTTTTCACAGAGGTGAAAAGATTATAGATACATGACAAAGATACTACATCTACACCAACAAAACTAGAGTTCTTCCAAATATTTGCGGCAGATTACTTTTATTTGAATCTTTTCTCCAGCTCCTCGTCCGTCAGCATGGAAATGATCGTCTTCCCGCCTGGGGTCAAGTTCGAGTCCGGACAAGAGAACAGGGAGGCGATCAGATGATCCATCTCTTCCGGGGATAAGGATTTGCCGGGACGGATAGCGGCAGCCTTCGCTAAAGACAAGGCGATGGCTTCGCAGATCTTCTCATGTACTTCGCATCCGGTCTCGATCGCCCGGCCCACGATATCCTTTACCAAGTTCACCGGATCAAGGTTTTCTATACCGGCAGGCAGGCCATTGATGGCATAATTGTCATTTCCCAGATTGCTCAGATCAAAGCCGACGAAGCGCAAATCTTCCAATAAGGAGGGCAGTACAGCCGCCTCGGCAGCGGTAAACTCTACAATCTCCGGGAATAGGACTTGTTGGGAGACACCTTGTTGCTGACGGATATTTGACAGATATTGGTCAAACAAGATGCGCACATGCGCACGATGCTGGTCAATAATAGCCAAGCCCGATTTCAAGGAAGTCACGATATATCTCCCTTTATATTGATAACAAGGATTACTTACCTCCGCGAACAGGTTTTCCGGATTAGAAGCCTCGGCCGGCAATTCCTCGACAGGGGCATCCTCGAAAGTCTCGGACTCCAGTTGGACAGCCACCCGGTCGTTCTCAAACCCTTGATATAATTTAGACCAATCGAATTCCGGTTTCTTGTAAGAGGTAGTGTTAAACGGATTATAACTGGAATCCACTTGCACCTTCGGGGCCTTATAAGTACTAGGCTCACTTTTCTTAACCGGGTTGTAAACAGGAATATCGATCGCGTCCTCCACGTCGAAATCAATCGTAGGAATAGCGCTCGATTTAGCCAATGCCTCCCGGGTAGCGGCCATCAAGATCTGCCAAATCGGTTGCTCGTTCTCAAACTTAATCTCGGTCTTCGTCGGATGGATATTGACATCGATCGAAGAGGGATCCAACGTGAAATAAACAAAATAATTCGGCATATCCCCGGCGGGGATCAATTGCTCATAAGCCTGCATGATCGCCTTATGGAAATAAGGATGTTTCATATAACGGCCATTCACGAAAAAGAACTGCAATGCCCCCCGCTTCTTCGCCGAGTCCGGACGTCCCACGAAGCCGGAAATAGTCACCATGGAACTCTGCGCATCCAAAGAGAGCAACTTTTGGTTCAGATTCTTACCGTATATATTAATGATGCGCTGACGCAAGCCCGACTCGGGCAGATTGAATATCTCTGCGTCATTATGATAAAGAGACATCCCCACCTGTGGATTCACCAAGGCGATTCGCTCGAACTCATTGATGATATTCCGGAATTCCGTCTCATTCGACTTCAAGAATTTCCGGCGGGCGGGAACATTGAAGAAAAGATTCTTCACCGAGAAGATACTTCCCTCGTTACAAGCCTCCGGCTCAATATTCTCCAAATTGGAACCCGCAATGGATAGATAGGTGCCAAGCTCTGCCCCCCTAGCCCGGGTACGCAACTCGATATGGGCGACAGCGGCGATAGAGGCCAATGCCTCACCCCGGAAGCCCATCGTATGCAAAGAGAATAAATCCTCGGCCGTAGAGATCTTAGATGTAGCGTGGCGCTCAAAAGCCATGCGGGCATCCGTCTCGGACATACCTTTCCCGTCATCGATCACCTGTACCAATGTCTTGCCCGCATCCTTTATGTTCACCTGGATATTGGAAGCGCCAGCGTCCACCGCATTCTCGACCAACTCTTTAACGACAGAAGCCGGACGTTGGATCACCTCTCCCGCCGCAATTTGGTTGGCAATATGGTCTGGAAGTAAATGAATGATATCGCTCATTACCAAAACAAATACCAAAAGAAAGCAGCCAAGACCGCCAAGGCCACCGCCAGTTTCACATTCTTATACCTACGAGCCCGGGAATCCTCGCCTCGCCCCACGCTTTTCTTCAGATGCGAGGTCCCTTCAATGAAAGTTCCCTTGATATGCGGCTTATATTCCTCCAACGGTTCCTCTACACCCATTTCACGTTTGACCTTGCTTATACGTTCCTCCAAGGCTTCCTTATGAGGGTCCCAATAAATAGGCTTATGATCAAATTGACGCGGCTTACGCATGTTATAAAACGAGAAAAGTGCCATAGCTTTACCTAATTAATTATGAATACGACGCTAATGTACGAATTTATTGCTTCTCCTCGGAACATCTTGAACTTTTCTTTTCACGACCTGATAAATATCATCCTTGTCTTTAGGACGGATATAATCAAACCAATAAAAGTCTTTCAAGTATTTCTGGTCGGGCTTCAGATCGGGAATAGGGGTCATCGTACCCGTTGGTGTCGGCCAGATTTTTAGTTTATCCAACTTATTGTCTTTTAGCCAAATCGTAAGGAAACCGCTCTTGGTCTCGTTCATACCGACCATCGAGCCATCCTTTTCCAATGGAAAAAATATAGATTCGGCATTACCCGATACATCGATCTGATTCACGACCCGCCCCTCGAAATAAGCCTTCAAGTCATTTCCCTTTAATTGGTTGAACACGGTAGAATCGATTTGCTGTATCGCGAAAGCGAATTGCTTCACGTGGGCGAAATCGATCGAGCTATCATTCATAAATATCAAGATCGTATCCCCATAAATCTGATATTGTTCGTTCCAGACGATAGGGTCCGTATACATATATAATACAGAGTCTCTCGTATTAAACTGCATCGAATCGCAAACACCTTGCATATCCGTCCGATAGAAACGGACGCCGTAATAAGCTTTTACTTCCCGGTAAAGAGAATCCACCGTAATCATCTTCAAGGTATCGCCATGCAGAAACAGTGTATCCCCTTGGCTGAATTCCAAGAAACGGGCGCTATCCGTCGCGAAAGCATACTCAGTCTTCTCGTTGTAAAAACCATACTGGCCTTCCAGCATGACATGCTGCGCCGTGTCTTGCAGACTCATATTACCGAATGCCTCCCCAAAGCCCAGTTCGCGGTTGTAGGCGATAGAATCGCCCGTCAAGATACGGTCGCCGGAAACTACCTGAGAACGATCCAATAGCAAAGAGGTGTTATTCACGGTATCGTACCAACCTTTGGAAGAATAGATCGTGCCACTATCCGACATTATAATAGACGGTCCGAGGATCGTGGCGATCTTCGAGCCTGTATTATAATGTAAGGTATCGGAATACAACGTAAATTGCTCATTTTCCAAACGGACGCTATCATTGAAGATAGCCAATTTCGTACTCGGCGAATACTGCCCGTAAAAAGAAGAGAGCTGATTCAAAGAATCGACGATCACCCCCCCGTCGAAATAATATCCGATATTCGGGATTCTCTCATAGTTCAAGCTATCCGTAAATAGGGTAACTTGCCCATTCTCCATACGGACATTCTCCCGCAAGTAAGCGATTTGGGTATTTCCATCATAAAACAGGTAATTTCCATATACGAACAAAGTATCCCCTTGTTCCATCCGAACATTACTAAACGCCTCCAAGGAATTGGTCTGCTCGAAGAAATATGCGCTATCGCAATACATATACGAACTATCATGGCGAAAACAAACATCACCATTCAATACCTGAGCCTCGGCGTTCCTCTCCTTATCGAACGAAAGTGTATTCGCATGCTCCAAAAAGACCTTCGTCTTCTTGGGAGCTACACTACTATCTTTGGCGGCTACCACCGTGCTATCTCGCATTTGCGCAAACACACCAACCGATAAAGCACACGATAAGACCGCTAGAAATAACCTGTTAATTAGTCTCATTCCTTAATCCAACCCGGATATTTGAAATCACAATTCCTCCAACCGTCGCTAATACGCACGTAGGTTGATTTTTGTTTCTTCGTGATCCAGTCGTTCAATAACTCCTCACGTTTCTTAGTCTCTATGATTGCTTTCAAAGCTTGGAAGTCATCGGCCAAATTCGCCTTATGTCCTTCCGTCCGAGCTTTCAGTTTAACGATAGCCACCACCTCTTTCTGTTTATTTGTCAACATGGTAAAAGGCTTGGAGATCTCTCCGACTTTCATACCATATACCACCTTACCTATTTCCTGTGGAAGTTCTTGCATCTCGAACTTAGGGGTTCCCATATTGCGACTCTCGTAATCTTGATTTACCATCAAACCTTTATTATTACGCGTATCCTTGTCGTAAGAGACGAATGTAGCGGCTTCCTCGAACGTGAATTTATTCGCTTGCAAATCATTGTATAATGAATCCAAACGCGTGGTAGCATCCACCAATTCCTTATCGGAGACCTTCGGTTTCAATAAGATATGGCGGCAGTTGATACGGTCTCCGCGCTTCTCGATCAATTGGATGATATGGTAACCATACTCCGTCTGTACGATCTGGGAGACACGTTTCGGGTCTTTCAAGTTGAACGCTACGTTCGCAAACTCCGGCAACAACTGTGTCTTGCTCATGAAACCTAACTCACCACCTCGAGACGCCGACCCCGGATCTTCCGAGTACAAACGAGCCAACGTAGAGAATTCCATCTTACCGGAATTGACCTGCTCCGTGAAATCACGCAAACGGGCCTTGATAGCGTCCGTTTCCTCAAATGGAATCTTCGGTTCCAAGGTAACGATTTGCACCTCTACCGTCGTAGGAATGTTCGGTAGGCTATCCTGAGGCAACTGATTGAAATATTTACGCACTTCGGAAGGAGTCAGCTTGATCTCACCGACCAATTGATGCTGCATCTGTTGCACGACCTGCTGCTCTCGTACCATCTCCTTACGCTCGTCCTTGATCTGGGAAAATTTCTTACCGAAATATTCCTCTAATTTCTCGCGAGACCCGATTTGGTTAACAGCCATGTTCATCCACTGGTCCACGCTCTGGATCACTTGGTTCTCGTTCACGGTGATACTATCGATCTTTGCTTGATTCAGATATAGTTTCTGTATCGCCATCTGCTCCGGAATCACGCAATACGGGTCGCCATCCAAACGGACTCCCTCGTTTTGATTATACAAACGCTGCGTCTCAATATCCGAACGTAAAATAGCATCATCTCCTACCACCCACACAATTTCATCGATCACATTGTCTTGCGCCATTACAAGGCAAGAACAACAGGCAAGAAAGAATACACTTAAAATCTTTTTCATCATGTCTACCCATTTATAAAATTAGAGATCACGGCTCGGAATGGAAATCCACGTCACCGCTCCGGATCGCATCGTTATATAACTCGTCTTCAAATTTTTTCAAGAATTCAACTTTTCGTTGGTTGACCAGCATTTCCATGACGTGCGAACTGGCATAATCATACGGCCCGACACTTCCAGAAGGTAAATATTCCTTGATATTCAGCAGATAGCAATAATTACTATCCGCAACTTCAACAAACTTATTCGCCTTCAGAAACGCATTCGGATTCGATACATGGATCGGTATATTATCCATCACCTCATCGAAATCAACCCATTTGTCGTAAAAGTACTCATAAATCGTAGCATTTTGCACACTATACTTCTCTATTTTTTCTAAAGAGGCCACATCTGTGGATTTGTACCACTTTTTTACGTCGGTAAGTCCCGGAGCATCAACCGGGATTTTTAAGAATAATCCCTTAATTAAGCCTTTATCCAAGATAAACTTTTTCTGGTTTTCCTCGTAATAATTTAACTTATCACCTTCCCGGATATCGGCTTTCAGCTTCTCCTCTATCAATCGTTCCTGATAACGGTAACGAACCAAGGAACGCCTGTATTCCTCTACCAATTTATCGACCTCCTCTTTCTCATCCCCCAAGTTACGCAAAGCCACATCGTACACCAATACATCCTTTACCCATTTCTTGATAAAGTTCTCGGTCAGCAACAGACTATCTGCGGAGGAAATCCCCCGGGGTATTAGCTTATTCACCTCCGAACGATTCAGGGTACGTCCTTTCACGCTAACCAAGACGTCCGTAGTATCAGCCGGCTGAGAACCTTTACAGGCACCCAACAACACAACGAACGCTAGGAACATGAAGACTATCCTCATATCTATACTTTTGTTTTATTTCTTTAGTTTCTTCAATAATTTCCAGTTTACAGTCACCGGATATCTCTTATTCAAATCAGCAATCCACTTTGCCTCCAATACCTTCTGCTGGGCAAAGGGTTTGCTCCAAATCTCCCGGTTGCTGACCTCAAACAACAGAATCCCATCCCGGTACTCCTGCATCAAATAAGGGATCTCCGGATGTTTCGTCTCCAAATTCTTACGCTCGGCAGTCGTCACGATATCGCGGATAAACAAATCATAGACCTCTTGCATAAAATCACCCGCATACGTCTTTGTAGAGAACGGGCAACGCTGGATATAATAAACGAACTCCGCTTGCGGGAAATCCTTTCCATCCAAATGCATAAGCGTTTTGTTCATACCCTTCGCTTTCTCATAAAACGTCTCGTCCGTGGGGAAACAATCATTACATAAGGCTTGCAACTCCGCATAGGCTTCCGGATAGAAAACGTATCCGTATTCTTTTTTCATACGATCGTCGAAAACTTTATACAACTCAAAGTTACGTTCACCCTGCCCCATACGTCTCGACAAGGCTTTTTCCTCTTCCTCAAACGAAGGGCGTCCCTTCTTATCGATCAACTTAATGATATGGTAACCAAAGCGAGTTTCCACCACCCCGGATAAATCACCCGGCTTGCTCAAGGCAAAAGCGGCTTGCTCAAAAGGCTGGACCATCTCGCCTACCCCAAACCAAGGCAATACTCCCTCTTTCTGAGCGGAAGCAGCATCCCCGGAATATTCTTTCGCTAACTCGCCAAAATCAACTCCCTCTTGTACTTGCTTATAAATAGCTTGCGCTTTCGATAAGAAAGCCGACGAATCCTGAATAGTGGAATCTTTAGGGAATGCAATCAAGATATGAGCGACACGTACCCGTCCCGGATTAGGTTTGCGGCTATGGACTTTTATCAAATGAAATCCTAATTTCGTGCGAACAGGTTCAGACACCACGCCAATCGGCAAGGAATAGGCGGCATCCTCAAACACTTTCAAGGTTTGCATCGGGAGCAGGCAACGTACATATTCGCAAGCGACATGTTCCTTGTCCTTCTCGGCCAAAGTTTTCCCGACCATTTCCATATCCTCTCCTTTCTGGAGACGTTCGTATACCCGCATAGCTTCTTGATATACAGCT
The DNA here is from genome assembly GCF_004793765.1 of Parabacteroides distasonis. Taxonomy (GTDB): domain Bacteria; phylum Bacteroidota; class Bacteroidia; order Bacteroidales; family Tannerellaceae; genus Parabacteroides; species Parabacteroides distasonis_A. The sequence continues at coordinate 56,425 of NZ_SRYM01000014.1, forward strand.
ACCGTATCTTTGGAGACCGTCTTCTCCGGCAAACGAAATAAGATGTGGGTCAACTCTACTGAGTAATCTCCCCGATCATATACCGCACGGGCAGCCGCTTTCTCACCCTCCTTATCCGACATATAGCTATCGATCAACTGAGCCCGGTATCCATCCAGCTCGCTTTTGAATGAGGATGTCTGGTCGATCCCTAAAGATTCCGCCTCCGCTACTTTTAGCTTAAAATTTTTAAATAGCTCGACATAGTTTTTGACAGACTTCGTATTCGATAAATCCACCTCTCCATTCTTCTCCGCGATAAAAATAAATTCAGATAAAGGCACTTGTTTTCCAGCGACCGTCATAACGACAGAATCAGATACGGTTTGAGCGCAAACTGTTACACAAGCGAATACCCCTAGTGAGATAAGTAACTTTTTCATCAAAAATTCTTTTACCATAGCACGAATATACATTACAAAAATAACACTAATCTAACGGAGAGCCGATAAGAAAAGTATGCTATCCCATTAAATTAGTGTTTTTTATAAAACGTAAAACTTGTATTACTATTCACCACGGCTATAATTCGGAGCCTCTTGCGTGATCGCTACATCATGCGGATGGCTCTCTTGCACACCTGCGTTGGTGATTCGAGTAAAACGAGCTTTATGCAACTCTTCGATATTATGTGCGCCGCAATAACCCATTCCCGCACGTAAACCACCTACCATCTGGTAAATGACCTCATACAAAGACCCCTTAAACGGAACACGGGCAGCGATTCCCTCCGGAACCAACTTCTTCACGTCATCCTCTACATCTTGGAAATACCGATCCTTAGAACCCTTTTGCATGGCTTCCAACGAACCCATACCACGATAAGACTTAAACTTACGGCCGTTGAAGATAATCGTATCGCCCGGCGACTCTTCTACACCCGCCAACAGAGATCCCATCATGACGGAGGATCCACCAGCGGCGATCGCCTTCACAATATCACCAGAATAGCGTAAGCCACCGTCAGCGATCAAAGGCACACCGGTTCCTTCCAACGCCTTCGCTACATCATAAATAGCCGACAATTGAGGAACACCCACACCGGCGATCACACGAGTCGTACAAATCGAACCCGGACCGATACCTACCTTCACGGCGTCCGCCCCAGCTTCTACTAAATACTTAGCAGCCTCGCCCGTAGCGATATTACCGACCACGCAATCGATGTGCGGATATTGAGCCTTGATCTGTTTCAAAACATCCACCACACCTTTGGAGTGACCATGTGCCGTGTCGATCACCAAAGCATCCACCCCGGCGTCCACCAAAGCAGCTACACGCTCGAAAGTATTGAACGTAACGCCTACGCCGGCGGCTACACGCAAACGACCTTTCAAATCCTTGCAAGCCTTCGGTTTATCTTTCGCTTTCGTTATATCTTTATAAGTAATCAAGCCGATCAGCTTATTATGGCTATCGATCACCGGTAACTTCTCGATCTTATGCTCCTGAAGGATCTGAGCGGCGGCCTCCATATCCGTAGACGGTCCGGTTACGACCAAATTCTCTTTCGTCATTACCTCATCGACATAACGGTTCATATCCTTTTCGAAACGCAAGTCACGGTTCGTCACGATTCCTACCAAAAATCCACCCTCATCCACCACGGGAATACCACCGATCTTATATTCAGCCATCATTGCCAAGGCATCCGCCACACGTTTGCCCTTCGTGATAGTCACCGGATCATAGATCATTCCATTCTCCGCACGTTTAACGGTCTGGACCTGCTTCGCCTGCTCGGCGATCGTCATGTTTTTATGAATCACACCAATACCTCCCTCACGGGCGATAGCGATCGCCAACTTGGCCTCGGTAACCGTATCCATAGCGGCCGACACCATCGGTATGTTCAATGTGATATTACGTGAAAACTTTGTCGTGAGATCGACATTACGAGGAAGAACTTCCGAATAAGCTGGGATTAACAATACATCGTCAAACGTTAACCCATCCATAACTACCCTGTCTGCAATAAATGACATAGAACTTATGCTTTAAAAATTATTGCGCGCAAATATACGACTTTCCACGCAATAAATCGATATGGGAGTAATTAAAAATTCGATTCGGGAAAAAATAAACTTTCATCCGAACGAAAACAAAATTCCTTCCGAAGGAAAAATAAATCTCTTTCGGAAGGAACAATACGCTTCTTTATTTGTTTTTTCTCTAGAGTGGAACCAGGCACCCTTTCATTAGTTTGCCATTTCAGATAAGAACTTGATACGGACCAAGCGAATCTCCTCTTCCGTATAGTCACCACCTAATTCCTCGATGGCATCTTCCAAACCGTCGGTCTCCGAGTCCTTGAAATACTCGTAAATATCCTCGATATGATCCTCATCCATAACATCGTTCAAGAAATAATCGATATTGATACGTGTACCGGAATATACGATCGCCTCGATCTCATCCAAAAGCTCGGTGAACTCAAGTCCGTTTGTCAACGCAATCTCGTCCAGCGCCACCTTACGGTCGATCCGCTGAATGATCGAGACCTTCAACTTAGACTTATTAGCGACCGTACGCACACGTAAATCCTCAGGACGCTCAATCTCGTTCTCCTCTACATGCTTCTTGATCAGCTCAATGAACTCCTTGCCATAACGTCTCGCCTTGCCAGCGCCTACTCCCGGGATATTCTGCAACTCGTCCAACGTGATCGGATAAGTAGTAGCCATAGCCTCCAAAGAGGGGTCTTGGAAAATCACGAAAGGTGGAACTTCCAACCGCTTGGATAATTTCTTTCGCAAATCCTTCATCATGGAATAAAGAACTGGGTCTACCGCACAAGAGGCACCCCCACGAACCGGAGCCTCCTCTTCCTCTTCCTCGAATTCATTGTCCTCGGTAATCCTGAACGATACCGGCTTCTTCATGAACTCCTTACCTTTTTCCGTGATTTTCAGCAAACCATAATTCTCAATATCCTTCGCTAAATAGCCGGCGATTAAAGCCTGACGAATAACGGCGTTCCAAGTTTTATCGTCCTCGTCCTGCCCGGAACCAAAGACCTCTAATTCATTGTGCTTGTAATTTTGGATTTCGGAGGTTTCGTTACCTACCAAAATATTTACGATATAATCTGCCTTAAACTTTTCTTTCAACGTACTGATAACCTCCAGTACCGCACTTAACAATTCCTTCGCTTCCACCTGTTTCTTTGGATTCAAACAATTATCACAATTACCACAATTATCTTCCAGGTATTCCTCACCGAAATAATGCAATAGCACTTTTCTCCGGCAGACGGAAGTTTCAGCATAGGCCGCAGTCTCTAAAAGCAACTGTTTGCCGATTTCCTGTTCGGCCACGGGCTTTCCTTGCATGAATTTCTCCAATTTTTGCAAGTCCTTATAAGCATAGAAAGCGATACATTGGCCTTCTCCACCGTCCCTACCGGCACGACCGGTTTCCTGGTAATAACCTTCTAGGCTCTTCGGGATATCATAATGAATCACATAACGGACATCTGGCTTGTCGATACCCATACCGAAAGCGATCGTAGCCACGATCACATCCACCTGTTCCATCAGGAAGGCATCCTGATTGGCAGAACGCACTTGCGAATCCATTCCCGCATGGTAAGGTAAGGCCTTTATTCCGTTAGCTTTCAAGATGTCGGCAAATTCCTCCACCTTTTTACGGCTCAGACAATATACGATACCCGATTTACCCTCGTTGGCTTTAATATACTTAATGATCTCGCGGTCTATATTCGTTCCTTTCGGACGAACCTCATAATACAAATTAGAGCGGTTGAAGGATGATTTAAAGACTGTAGCGTCTATCATACCCAGATTCTTCTGGATATCGTGCTGTACCTTAGGCGTAGCGGTAGCGGTCAGAGCGATTAACGGACGTTTACCGATTTCATTGATAATCGGACGGATTCTTCGGTATTCAGGACGGAAATCATGCCCCCATTCCGAGATACAATGCGCCTCGTCCACCGCATAGAAAGAGATCTTTACCTGACGCAAAAAATCCACGTTCTCTTCCTTGGTCAAAGACTCCGGTGCTACATACAGCAACTTGGTACGTCCTGATAGTATATCCGATTTCACCTGGTCGATTGCCGACTTATTCAAAGAGGAATTGATAAAATGGGCGACCCCATCTTCCTCGCTGAAATTCCGCATCGCATCCACCTGATTCTTCATCAAAGCGATCAACGGAGATATCACGATTGCGGTTCCTTCCATTAGTATGGATGGTAATTGATAACAAAGAGATTTACCTCCCCCCGTCGGCATTAATACAAAAGTATCCTTCCCGGCCAGCACATTCTCAATAATAGCCTTCTGGTTCCCTTTAAAGGTACCGAAGCCAAAGTGCCGATTTAGCTCTTCTGTTAAATGATCCTTCTTTGCCATACTTCGTATTATTTATAGTAAACCGCCTACGTTTACGCGACCTGTAAACGGTTCACGTCCGATTTTTCAAATTTTTCTTTCGCATACTCCAACGTTACATGGAGTTCCTTTACTTTTTGAGATGGCATACTGTACATAGCGTCCATCATCACGGCCTCTACGATTGAACGTAACCCGCGGGCACCCAGCTTAAACTCAAGCGCCTTATCCACGATAAACTCATAGACTTCCTCATCGAACGTCAGCTTAATGCCATCCATCTCGAACAATTTGACGTATTGCTTAATAATGGAGTTCTTCGGCTCGGTCAAAATGTTACGAAGCGTATCACGATCCAGCGGATTCAAATACGTGAGGATAGGTAAACGACCGATAATCTCCGGAATCAAGCCAAACGATTTCAAATCGGTCGGGGTGATGTACTTCAGTAAATTATTCCGGTCTACGGTAGCCGTCTCCAAACTAGCCGAATAACCAACCACACGGGTATTTAAACGTTGGGCGATCTTCTTCTCGATTCCGTCGAAAGCGCCACCGCAAACAAACAGGATATTCTTCGTATCCACTGCGATCATCTTTTGCTCCGGATGCTTACGTCCCCCTTGAGGAGGCACATTCACGATCGATCCTTCCAAAAGCTTCAGCAAACCTTGCTGTACACCTTCACCGCTAACATCCCGTGTGATAGATGGATTATCGCTCTTACGGGCGATCTTATCGATCTCATCGATGAAGACAATACCCCGCTGGGCCGCCTCCACATCATAATCCGCAGCTTGCAATAATCGGGTCAAGATACTCTCGATATCCTCGCCCACATAACCGGCCTCGGTAAGTACCGTAGCGTCCACGATAGCGAACGGGACATGCAATAGCTTAGCGATCGTACGGGCTAACAAAGTCTTACCCGTACCGGTAGCACCCACCATGATAATATTAGATTTCTCTATCTCCACATCGTCGGCGGTAACCTTTTGAAGTAAACGCTTGTAATGATTGTATACCGATACCGCCAGATAACGTTTAGCGTCATCTTGTCCGATCACGTACTGATCCAAGAAAGTCTTGATATCTTCGGGTTTCGGCAGATCTTTCTGCTTCAAGCCAAAAGAAGTTTTCTTCCCCCCTGCCTGCTCCTTTACGATCTCATACGCCTGCCGAGCGCAATCATCGCAAATGCAACCAGAGATTCCATTGATAAGCAAGTTAACATCACGGCTACCCCTGCCGCAAAACGTACATGTATCGCCTGTTGTTTTGGCCATAGTTTCTTATTGTTGTTTTTGTTATTTACGTGTTAAAACATCGTCGATCATGCCATACTTTTTCGCTTCCTCCGCAGTCATCCAGAAATCACGGTCGCCATCACGCTCGATCTCCTCGTAAGGTCTTCCTGAATGATCCGAGATAATGGTGTACAGTTCTTTCTTAACCTTCAAGATCTCGCGAGCGGTAATCTCGATGTCCGAAGCCTGTCCTTGTACGCCTCCAAGCGGTTGGTGGATCATTACACGGGAGTGCTTCAAACCGAAACGTTTTCCCTTGGCTCCCGCCACCAATAAGACAGATGCCATAGAGGCAGCCATACCCGTACAAATCGTAGATACGTCGCTGGAAATAAACTGCATCGTGTCGTAAATGCCGTAACCCGCATATACAGAGCCACCCGGCGAATTGATATAAATAGAGATGTCCTTTCCAGGATCACTGGAATCCAGATACAACAACTGCGCTTGAATCACGTTAGCGGTATAATCATCCACTTGCGTGCCCAAAAAAATAATACGATCCATCATCAACCGAGAGAAGACATCCATTTGAGCGACATTCAGCTGTCGTTCCTCTATAATTGTCGGGGAGATATAACTGCTGGAGATATTCATATAACTATCCAGAGCCGTACCACTCATACCTAAATGCTTTGTAGCATACTTTCTAAAATCTTCCATATTTTCTCCTATCTTTTATTTACCGAGAAGACGTAAAAAGGGATTTCCCTCTGTGACTTAACGGAAAAACAAAGTTATAAATAAATTTCTGAAAGAAACAACTTATTTCGCGATCCGCTAAGATATTTTTAGAGAGAAATCCCTTTTTTGATATAAAACGACCTCTTCAGAGGCCAGTAAAGATCTTTTTATTCAAAAAGTTTGTTGAACTCGTCAGCAGTTACCTCCTTAACATCAAGCTCCACTTGCTCTTTCAACCAAGCAGCCAATTTCTCCTCAACCGCACGGTCGATGATGTTCTGAAGTGTTTGCTTATTTTTCAACATGTCTTTTGCGTAGTTGTCAAGTACATCCTCGGGTACAGACAACATACCGTATTGAGCGAACTGAGCCTTAGCCACACGTTTAGCGAAGTTCTCGACATCAGCGTCCTCAACCTTCAAACCGTTCTTCTTAACCAAACTCTCCTTGATTAACTGATATTTCAAATCCTGAAGGATCTGAGGGAAGTCCTCGTCGATCTTCTCTTTCGTGTTCTTCTCATTAGCGACAAGCAACCAGCGTTTCAATAAATCGTCAGCGAAATTCAACTCGCCAGCTCTCTCAACCAACATATCACGAGTATCCGTCAAAAACTTGAAGTCACTCTGAGGAGCGAATTGCTCTGCCAAAGCTTCCTTGATCTTGTTCTTGAATTCTTCTTCGCTGGTAACCACGTTCTCGCCAAATACCTTGTCGAACAACTCTTGGTTCATCTCTGCGTCTTTATGACGGGTGATCTCCTTGATCTCGAAGCTGAAGTCGCCTGTAGTCTCAGCCACTTTCTCCTTATCGATCTTCAAGAAAGAAGCGATCTCAGCCTCAGCACCCTCATAAGCCTTATTCGGGTTGAATACCACTACGGCATTTACCTTAGCACCGATAAACTTAGCTTTTTCTTCCTCATCCTTGATATACATAGGCATCAAAACAGCGTCCTCCACAACGATACCACCTTCTTTCGGGGCACCATTCTCAAGCTCGGCTACCGTACCTTTTACCATATCTTTTTCCTCAACCTCGTCTACCTTGTCGTAAGAACCGAAGTTTGAGCGATAAGCGTTTACTTGGTTATTTAGCATTTCCTCATCGATAGCGACTTGATAGAACGGAAGTTTATCGTTCTTGCTCAACTCGATATTGATCTCCGGAGCCAAAGCCACGTCAAAACAGAATTCGAAATCCTCTTCCTTATCGAAATCCAACGGCTTTTGCTCTGTCTCGTTAGGCATCGGCTCGCCTAAGATATGCAAATCGTTCTCACGGATATACTTGAACAGATTCTCAGAAACTAATTTGTTTATCTCCTCTACCAGCACGTGCTTTCCGTACATTTTCTTAACCATGCCCATAGGAACCATGCCCTTACGGAATCCCGGCACATTGGCTTTCTGACGAAGGCTACGCAGGCTCTTGTCTACCTGATCAGCATAGTCAGCTTTCACTATTTCTAATTTCACGATACCACTTACGGCATCATTGTTTTTAAGCGAAACGTTCATTCTGAATGATTTATTTAATTAATAGTCGTATCGAATTTTAGGTCGCAAAATTAGACTTATTCTTTTAATCGTGCAAATTTTGATCTGTTTTTATTCTTTTGTTTATATTTGGCGGCAATTATTTACCCTTTGAATAAATCATTATGAGAATAAAAGGAATATATGCTACCCGTCCGGCGGTAATCCAACTTTTGATCCTCCTGCTATTCTTATTGGCTGGAGCCGTTTTATCATCTATTATATCCACGGGCTTATTACTCGCGACCCGCGGTTTACAGGCTGATATAACCCAAGACGCTAATTTAATGAGGCTCATTCAGTTCATCTCGGCGATCTGTACCTTTTTGCTACCATCTATCGCCATGGCTTGGATATGTAGTGACAATCCCCGCCATTATCTATCAGTCAAGAAAATCACAGACGGCAGGATCTGGATTCTCACCTTAGTTTGCATGTTCTCATTTTCTCCGGTTATCAATTTGCTAGGATTACTCAACAAGCAGATGGAGTTACCCGCGTTTATGGCTCCTATCGAGGAATGGATGCGGGCGCAAGAAACCCTCGCCGAACAACTGACGACGATCCTGTTATCCAGCGATAGCGTTTGGGTAATCCTGGCCAACCTTATCGTTATCGCCGTTACGGCCGGGATAACCGAGGAGTTCCTGTTCAGAGGAGCCTTGCAACGAGTGATCGGGAAATGGACCTCCAACCCTCATACGATCATATGGGTCGCCGCCATACTATTTAGCGCCTTCCATTTACAATTTTACGGATTCTTGCCCCGGATGATACTCGGAGCCTATTTCGGCTATCTACTCTATTGGAGCAAAAGCATCTGGATACCAGTGTTCGCCCACTTTGTCAATAATGCTTTCGCCGTAATAGGGATGTCGGACAGTCGTCTCAAGGATAACGAGTTTATCACAGGCGATATTCCCGCCGAGCATCTTTTGGACTTTTGTCTTATCGCCGCCTTATCTTTCCTGCTGTTCATACTGGTAAACAGGCGATTGAAACGGCTGCTATAAGTCTTTCTTACGCAGCACGAAGTCTTTTCCCAAATATTTCTCGCGCACGATCTCGTTCTCGGCTAGTTGTTCGGCGGTTCCTTGGAAAAGGACTTTTCCCTCGAACAGAAGATAGGCCCGGTCACAAATACTCAATGTCTCGTACACATTGTGGTCGGTAATCAAGATTCCGATATTCTTATGTTTCAAGCGAGCCACGATTGTCTGGATATCTTGTACGGCGATCGGATCTACACCGGCGAAAGGCTCATCCAACATAATGAACTTCGGATCGATCGCCAGACAGCGGGCAATCTCCGCACGACGCCGCTCTCCACCCGAAAGCTGGTCTCCCAAGTTTTTACGAACCTTATTCAAACCGAACTCTGAAATCAAGCTTTCCAGTTTCTCTTTTTGGTACTCAACGCTACGTCCCGTCATCTCCAAGACCGAGCGGATATTATCTTCCACCGTCATTTTCCGAAAAATCGAAGCCTCTTGCGCCAGATAGCCAATGCCGTTGCGAGCCCGCTTATAGACCGGGAATTTCGTAATCTCCATGTCATTCAAGAAGATCTTACCCTCGTTAGGAGTGACCAAACCTACTGTCATATAAAAGGTGGTCGTCTTTCCCGCTCCGTTCGGACCAAGCAAACCAACGATCTCCCCCTGTTTCACGTTAATCGATACATGATTCACGACCGTACGAGTCCTATATTTCTTTACCAAGTCCTCCGTACGGAGCACCATTCGTTGTTCGTCTGACATAAGCTACTTAAAAATTTAACGCGAATGTACGTGATAATCCGCAGATCTACATCACATACATTCGCAAAAAAGCGATAAGAGAATTTAATAACTCCACTCAGATTGCCACTCGATCACGGGTTGCTCCCCCTCGAATCGGATAGGAAGCCAGATATAACGTCCGTCTATAGCGTTCTCCGGAGTCCAACGATCTCCCATATAAATAAAGCGATCTGCATGGCCGGGTACAGGCAATACGTACGTGCTTTGAGAATAAAACGACACCTCCGAGTTCTCTCCCCTAAACGGATTTTCCAATTCCTTCCAAGGTCCCCAAATCGAGGAAGCGACCGCCGATCGTCCCGCATTCGGAGCCCAGCCCGTACAGCCGGACATAATCAAATAATATTCCCCCTTCTGTTTGAACAAGGCTGGAGCTTCCATGAAACGCCCCGGGAAGAAACGGGCGTACTTACCGGAATAACTCGTATAATCATCGGTCAGCTGCGATATATGCAAGGTACTATTCTCTTCCGAGGAATAAATATGATAAGCGATGCCATCGTCATCCACGAAAAGATTCATATCCCTAGCCATTTGTCCGGAGATCTGGTCACGCCCCAATAAATTCAAGCTATCCGGATGGGCTGGTAACTCTCCACCGCTAAAACGTAGATCTGCGGAAAGCGTACAAGGTTGCTTATGTAGTTCCTGTACATTAACCGGCCAAAAACCGGCATTCGGACGGAAAGCGTTTACGAACGAGTAAGGCCCCGCCACGTTTTTACTGACAGCCACTCCACTCAATGCTCCCGAATAGCCAGCACCTCTCGGCTCTAAATGAAACCACATTACATATTGATCATTCTTTTTATTATAAATCACTTTCGGACGCTCCAACACGCATCCCTTAGCAATATGGCTCGTCGTATCATCCGGCACGACCGATAAGGCGATTCCCTCGTCTTTCCAATTATATAAATCTTTCGACGAATAGCAATGAACGCCTACTTGAGCCAGATTTCCAGCCGAGCCCTCCGTTTTATGCTCACCAAACCAATAATAAGTATCCCCGACCCATAGAATACCGCCACCATGAGCGTTTATATGTACCCCTTTATCATCTGGCCAAACTTCCCCCGGTTTAAAAGAAAGATCCTTCCGCTGGCAAGCCACACATAAACACAGCAAGCCGATCACTCCTAAAAGAATTCGCTTCATAAAAGTATTTTTTAGTATTTAAGAAAGCAAATATAGTTAAAAAAGAGGGATGTGGCAAACTTTAATACCATAGGATTTACAAATAAAACCAATCTTGTTTCTAAGATGTTATATGGTTATTAGTGGATTTTACGCTATCTTTGCAAATTGAAATCAGAAATTTATCAAGATAAAAATGAATAAAGCATTACACAGAATGGGTGAGTATACCCTACTGATGATGAAGAGTATAACACTTCCAGACCGGTGGAGTATGTTCTTTAAGCAATTGATCAAAGAGATATACAAGCTAGGCGTGGATTCTCTTTGGATTGTCATAATCATCTCGGTCTTTATCGGTACGGTTATCGCCATCCAGATCTCCTTGAATATCAGTTCCCCCTTGATTCCTAAGTTTACGATCGGCTATACCACCCGTGAGATTATCTTGCTGGAATTCTCTTCCTCTATCATGGCACTCATCCTAGCGGGTAAAGTAGGCAGTAATATCGCCTCCGAGATCGGAACCATGCGAGTCACCGAGCAGATAGACGCCATGGAAATCATGGGTGTTAATTCCGCCAATTTCCTGATCCTTCCGAAAATGCTCGGTTTGATGATCTTTATCCCGGTATTGGTTATCTTCAGTATGTTCACCGGTATCATGGGCGGCATATTCGCCAGTTACTCAACGAGTACGGGAATGACTCCTTCCTCGTTCGAGTACGGTTTGCAATTCTACTTCAACGAGTTTTACATTTGGTATTCTATTATCAAATCCGTAGTATATGCGTTCATCATCTCATCCATCGCCGCCTATTTTGGCTATAACGTAAAGGGAGGCGCCCTAGAGGTAGGTAAGGCAAGTACGAATGCCGTGGTCATGAGCAGCATCATGATTTTGCTTGCCGACGTAATATTAACCCATTTAATGCTTACTTAAAAAATGATCGAAGTTAAGAATATAACGAAGTCTTTCGATGGGCGTGCCGTCTTGAAAGATATAAGTACGACGTTCGAGGACGGGAAGACGAATCTAATCATCGGACGAAGCGGTTCGGGTAAAACGGTAATGATCAAGAATATCATCGGGTTAATGAAGCCTGACACCGGACAGATATTATATGACGGCAGAGACTTGATCACGATGAACAAGCATGAGTTAAATATGCTACGCCGGGAAATGGGTATGTTGTTCCAAGGTTCCGCTTTATTCGATAGCATGACGGTATTGGAAAACGTAATGTTTCCTTTAGATATGTTCTCTAAAGACTCAACGAAAGAGCGCAGGAAACGTGCGGAATTTTGTTTGGAACGTGTAAACCTGTCCGAGGCCGGACATCTATATCCTTCCGAGATCAGTGGAGGTATGATGAAACGTGCCGCCATCGCCAGGGCGATCTCCCTAAATCCTAAATACCTGTTCTGCGATGAGCCGAACTCCGGACTAGACCCCAAAACTTCTCTATTGATCGATGATTTGATTCACGACATTACGGTGGAGTACAATATGACGACCGTCATCAATACACACGACATGAACTCCGTGATGAACATCGGTGATAATATCATCTTTATCAAGGAAGGCGTAAAAGAATGGCAGGGAACAAAAGAGCAGGTAATCACCTCCAACAACCAAGCGTTGAACGATTTCATCTTCGCGTCCGACCTGTTCCGAAAGGTGAAAGAAGTGGAGATGCAAGAAGAAGAAGGGTAATCGCCGCAACTAGGGTTGCAGTAGTACTGCAATACGGGTTGCAGTGTTACTGCAATGCCTGTGCAGTAGTACTGCAACCCTAGTTGCAGTAATTTTTGAAAGGGTAATCACAAACCAAGCACTTCCTTGATCTTATCCACATAGTCAAGCTTCTCCCATGTGAATAACTCCACATCACAAGTAACCGGCTTCTGCGAATAACGGGAAGCGAATGTCTTCGTCACCGTCTGGGGTTTGCGTCCCATATGACCATAAGAAGCGGTCTCGAAATAAATCGGGTTACGCAATTTCAAACGCTCCTCGATCGCTTTCGGACGCATATCGAAGATATCCCAGATCTTAGCGGCGATCTCTCCGTCTGTCATATTCACCTTCGCACGGCCAAAAGTATTCACGAAAATATTCATCGGTTTAGCCACACCGATCGCATAAGACACCTGTACCAGCATCTCATCCGCCACACCGGCGGCAACCATATTCTTGGCGATATGACGAGCGGCATAAGCAGCCGAACGGTCTACCTTAGAAGGGTCCTTTCCAGAGAAAGCACCACCGCCATGAGCGCCTTTGCCACCGTATGTATCCACGATGATCTTACGGCCGGTCAAACCGGTATCACCGTGAGGACCACCGATCACGAACTTACCGGTCGGATTCACGTGATAAATGATGTTATCATTAAACAAAGCCTGTACATGAGCCGGATATTGAGCCTTCACACGAGGAATCAATATCTTCTTCACGTCTGAGGCGATCCTCTTTTGCATAGCCTCATCCGCTTCCTTCTGTGAAATACCTTTCGGACCGATAAACTCGTCATGCTGCGTAGATACCACAATCGTATCGATACGCAACGGCTTACCGTTATCATCATATTCAATCGTAACCTGACTCTTAGCGTCCGGACGCAAATAAGGCATCAAATCCGGTTCTTCCTTACGGATCTTCGCCAATTCCCATAATAAACTATGAGATAAGTCCAACGCCAAAGGCATGTAATTCTCAGTCTCATTAGTAGCATAACCGAACATCATACCTTGGTCGCCGGCACCCTGCTCATAAGGATCCGCACGCTCCACGCCACGGTTGATATCGCCACTCTGCTCATGGATAGAAGAGAACACACCACACGATTTCGCTTCAAACTGGTACTCGCTTTTCGTGTAACCAATCTTCTCGATCACGCCACGTGCCACTTCCTGCACATCCACATACGCACTTGATTTAACTTCTCCAGCCAAGACAACCTGTCCGGTTGTAACAAGGGTTTCGCAAGCAACTTTCGAATTCTTGTCATACGCCAAGAACTCATCCAGCAAAGCATCCGATATTTGATCGGCTACTTTATCGGGGTGCCCTTCAGACACCGATTCGGAGGTGAATAAATAACTCATCGTTCTTTTTAAGTTGACAGTTGATAGTTGACAATTGACAGTTCTACGACTGATTGACAGTTATCAACCGACAGTTAATAACTCTGTTTATTGAATTGAGCTTGGAAGGATTTTTCCTGCCGGACGGCTACGAAAAGGATATGTTTTTAGCATTTTTTCCCGTGGTTGCAAGCAATACAAATCTATCCACGCCAATTCGTCCGCAAAGATACGCAATAATTGAAGACCGGAAGTAGCAAATTAAAGATTATTTCTTCTTTTTCGTATTACGTAAGGCTTTTTTATATTTAAAGCCAGCCTTCCATTTCGCTGAATCAGAGCCATGTGTCCCTTTCAGGAAATCGGAGAACTTGATTTTCCTACCACTCGGATCCGTCGCCTCGCCTTTCGCTTTCTTGAAAACGATCCCTTGCGTCATCGCTTTATTAATTTCTTTATTCATAACTCAAATCTCGTAGTCATAATTAAAACTCATAATTCGGATAAAAGTTCACGCATCGTCTTGCCAAACACAGGATGTTTCACCAACGGAGCTACTTCCGCCAACGGTTCCATAACAAACGACCGTTTGTGCATCAGAGGGTGCGGTAGCGTCAGCCGCTCCGTATGCAGGATTTGTTCATCCACCATTAACAGATCGATATCGATGATACGGTCATGATACGCACCGTCACTTTTCTCGATACGCCCCATATCGATCTCGATCAAACGGGTAACATCTAATAAATCCATAGGGGAAAGTTCCGTCGTCATAACGATCACGGCGTTCAAGAACGTGTTGTCCGATTCAAACCCCCAAGGCTCCGTCTCATACATATCAGAAAGGGCGAGAACATCTCCCACCCTTTCAGCTAACAGCGCCGCCGCTGTCACCAGATTTCCTCGTTTATTACCTACATTCGTACCTAATCCAAGGTAAGCAGTCGCCATAGAAACCGGATTAAAGGATTAACATAGCGTCGCCGTAAGCGCCAAAACGATATTTCTCTTTCAAAGCGATATCGTAAGCGTCCATGATCAACTCATAACCACCGAAAGAAGCTGTCATCATCAATAAAGTAGACAACGGCATGTGGAAATTTGTCACCATGCTGGTAGCCACGCTGAAATCATACGGAGGGAAGATAAACTTATTCGTCCAGCCCTCGAACTCTTTCAAATGACCATCCGTACTTACGGCCGTCTCGATCGCACGCATCACGGAAGTTCCGACCGCACAAACCTTGTGCCCCTCATCCTTTCCCTTGTTCACGATATCCACGACATCGGCATTTACGACCATTTGCTCGGAATCCATCTTATGTTTTGTCAAATCCTCCACGTCGATCTCACGGAAATTACCCAAGCCCGAATGCAATGTCAAGAAAGCGAACTGGCAATCCTTGATCTCCAAACGTTTCATTAGCTCACGACTAAAATGCAATCCCGCGGCAGGAGCCACAACCGCACCTTCTTCCGCCGCGAAAATATTCTGATAACGATCCTCGTCTTCCGGTTCTACCTCACGCTCGATATACTTAGGCAGCGGAGTTTCGCCCAAGGCATACAAAGCCTTCTTAAACTCGTCGTGGTTCCCGTCATATAAAAAACGGAGCGTACGACCCCGCGAAGTCGTATTATCGATTACCTCTGCGACCATGGAATCATCCTCGCCAAAGTATAATTTATTACCGATACGGATCTTACGGGCCGGATCTACCAATACGTCCCACAAACGTAAGTCCTCGTTCAGCTCACGTAACAAGAACACCTCGATGCGCGCCCCTGTTTTCTCCTTGTTACCGTACAAGCGAGCGGGGAAAACTTTCGTGTTATTAAAGATAAACACGTCACCTTTTCCATAATAGTCTAGAATATCCTTGAATTCGCGGTGCTCGATCTCACCCGTATCACGATGAACGACCATCAACCTCGACTCATCTCTGTTCTTCGCCGGATGTAAAGCGATTAATTCCGACGATAAGTTAAATTTGAATTTCGAAAGCTTCATAATGCACTCTATTTATTTTTCTTCTTCTATTTTTACCACATTCTTCTCTAAGAAATCATCGATCTCCTCCGGAGACATACACATATCCAAGGTTACCTCTCCGATACGAGTCCGTTCCAAGCCAATCAAATGAGCGCCGGAATTCAAGGCCTTCCCGATATCACGAGCCAACGCACGAATATAGGTACCTTTGCTACATACCACCCGTATCTTTATAACAGGCAAATCGCACTCCAGCAACTCCAGCTCGTCTATAACCAACGTCTTGGATTTTAGTTCAACTTCCTCTCCTTTCCGGGCTAACTCATAAGCACGTTTACCTTCTACCTTACAAGCGGAGAACACCGGGGGAATCTGTTGGATCGTACCTACGAATGTCTTTAAAACCTCCTCCACGAGCTCACGGGTTATATGTTCCGTGGGATACACGGCGTCTATCTCTTTCTCCAAATCGAAAGACGGGGTAGTCTCTCCCAACTTTAACGTAGCGATATATTCCTTCGTCTGATATTGAAACTCATCGATCCGCTTCGTAGCCCTCCCGGTACAAACGATCATCACACCTGTAGCTAAGGGATCCAGTGTCCCCGCATGTCCAACTTTAATCTTCTTTACCTTCAGTTTCCGACTTAGCTTATAGCGAAATTTGTTAACTAGGTCAAAAGAAGTCCACGTTAGCGGTTTATTAAAATATAAAATTTCTCCAGCTATAAAATCCATTCTTTATTTCAGTAATGTACAAGCAATTGTCACCAATCCCGCGATCGCGCAATAGATAGCGAAATAAATCAGTTTCCCCTTTTTCACGATGTTGATCATCCATTTACAAGCCACGCAGCCGGAAACAAAAGCGGCCACGAAACCTACCGCTAATGATAACGCAGGAATGTCCCCAGCCACATCTTCCCCTTTCACCATCTTCATTACGTCCAGCAACGCCTCTCCTAAGATCGGAGGAATTACCATCAAGAAAGAGAACTGGGCCAGTTTCGCCTTATTATTTCCCAATAACAAACCGGTAGCGATCGTTGATCCGGAACGTGACAAACCCGGCATCACAGCGCAAGCCTGAGCCAAGCCGATAATAAAAGCGTCTTTTATCGAGATCGACTCTTTTTGGCGTGGTTTGGCATAATACGAAAATGCCAGCAAAGCCGCCGTCAATAGCAGCATACAACCAACGACCAATAAACCCGATCCAAAGATTTGTTCTACCGTATCTTTAAAGAATACCCCAACGATCCCGATCGGAATCATGGAAATCAAGATATTGATCACATACCTCGTCTCCGCATTCATCTGAAATTTAAACAAACCGCGGAATATCCAATCGATTTCCTTCCACAAAATCACTAATGTGCTGAATACGGTCGCCACATGCACGACGATCGTAAATGCGAGATTCTCCTCTCCCTCTATACCAAACAAAGCGGAACCAATCGCTAAATGACCGCTACTGCTCACCGGCAGATATTCGGTCAATCCTTGTACGATACCCAGTATCAAGGCCTCAAACCAACTCATTCTGTAACTTCTTTATCTTTACTATTCTTCAAGATTCCAAAAATCATCATCACGAAACCGATAACCGTAACCACTGGAGCCACTACGATACGGCGTGTGCTGAATATATCAGGATTGAACGTGTTATCCCCAGAACCTCCACCACTCATCAATATGAAACCAAGCACGATACAGGCAACTGCAGCGGCGATCAGTATAAAATTCTCTTTTCCGAAAGCAAAATCTCTTTTAGCCATCTTTCTCTACTCTTTATTATTCGATTAAATATAATACAACTTATCGCCTTTCATCCGCAAATATTTATTCACGGCAAAAATGGTTGCAATCACGGACAAGACAATACCTAAAACAAACACTCCCACATAAACCAATAGTAATGTTTGCATGTCCAATATCTGGATAAAACCTTTCAATTCATTTTGCAAATAATATAACGCTCCGGTTATCATCAATATTGCCAATATAGAGGCGAAAATACCACTTACTATGTTATATTTCACAAAAGGCCGACGTATAAAGCCGGAAGTAGCCCCCACTAGCTTCATCGTATGAATCAAGAACCGTTTGGAATAAATCAACAGGCGAATCGTATTACTGATCAACACGAACGAGATAACCATCAGTACCGCCGCCAAGGTAAACAGGATCAAGCTCAGCCGCTTCATATTATTATGGACCATCTCCATCATATCCTCTCGGTAAAGCAGCTCCGAGACGGACGTATAGTTCCTAATCTTCTTCTCTATCACTTGGAGGCTATCGGGGTTGGCGTACTCCGAATGCAATTTCACCTCGATCGAGGCCTGCAAAGGGTTAAAGCCTAAGAAGGTTTCCGGATTCTCGCCCAATTCTTCTTCCAACTCTTTCGCAGCTTGTTCTTTCGATATATACTCGGTTGATTTTATAAAAGGAAGAGCATCCAAGCTCTTCTGCATTTTCTTTATCTCAGTTTCTTTTTGGTTATCTTTCAGTACGATGGAGAAAGATAAGTTCTCTTTCACATAAACGGAGAGTCTATTACCCAACATCCCTATCAATAGAATGAGTCCTAGCAAAAATAGTACCAAGGAGATACTAATAACAGACGTAAGCCGGGAGTTAAAGAAAGAAACAGAACTAACTTTTTTATTTTCAGCCATCAGACTCTCACTTATTAACGTTAAATAAATTAAGGAGATGCGTACAGAGAACACACCTCCCAATTTTCTTGCAAAAGAACGAATAAAATAAGTAAGCCGAAAGGTTTTTAGAATATTTAACCTCTACAACTCGAACAAAGGCTATTCGTACGACCGAAGTTATTCTTACATTCGCATCATGAAAAGAACACGTATGAGAATCCTACTAAGTTTATTATGCTGTGTCGGTGCATTCACCCTATCAGCACAAAGCCGTTATTTCAAAGAAAGCGCTTCATGGCTTCAAAAGAGCGAGGCCTGCAAGCCAGTGTTAACCTATACGGAACATAAGCCGGTCAAACGGGTCACTTCCATGAAAGACGCATCAGCCTATCAAGGTTGGCGCATGCGGGACGAAGGAAGCACGGATCTGTTATTCAATGAGTCCCTGAAGAAACATCCATCAGTTATAGTTGACTTCGGTGAGCATCTGACGGGCTATTTGGATTTCTCGCTCAAGCTCCTTAGTCAACAAGTTTCGGACGCTCCGGTACGTATCAAATTCACGTTCGCCGAAGTTCCCTCGGAATTGAACACGTCTTTCGACCCTTATCCGGGCGGTCTGTCAAGGGCTTGGCTACAAGATGAGGTGATGACGCTAATGACCGTGCCCATAGAGGCCTCCATTCCCAGAAGGGTGTCTTTCCGGTATCTCAAGATAGAGTTGTTAGGCGCTTCCAGTTTCGATTTCGCCTTCGACAAGCTAACGTTTCGTGCGCAGACATCGGCTAAGACGGCTCCATTGCCACTGGCTTCCACGACCGATCCCTTGATCCGTAAAATCAATGAGGTAGGATTGCTTACATTAAAAGAATGTATGCAGACCGTCTATGAGGATGGCCCGAAACGGGATCGCCGGTTATGGATCGGAGACTTGTATCTGGAGGCACTAGCGAACGCATGGTCGTATAAAAACCACGACTTGACGAAACGTTGTCTCTATTTATTAGCGGCTCTAGCCAATGATGAAGGACTGCTGCACGCCACCGTATTGGAGACACCGACCCCTCATCCGCAAAACGGTACGCATTGCTTGGACTATTCCCTGCTGTATAACGTAGCGTTGCTGGAATACCTGAAAGAGACCGGAGACAAGGAGGTCGCCTTGGACTTATGGCCGGTAGTAGTCCGCCAAATAGAGATGGCCTTGCGTCAATACTCGGACAATTGGATCTACGATATGCAAAAGAAGCCGATTTACTGGTTGGTATTCGACTGGAAAGATAATTATGATCGCCAAGCATCCATGCAGGGACTTACGGCATTCTCATTAGAGAAAAGCTATGAGTTGGCTAAAATGCTGGGAAAAGAGAAGGAGGCGAAAGATTGGCCTCGTATCGCCGGTCAGATAAAGAAAGCCGCCCTGAAAACATTCTATGATCAAAAGAACGGGGTGATCGTAAGCGGCCCTAACCGTCAGGTGTCTTACCTATCACAAGTGTGGATGATCCTATCGGAGACGCTTACCGCCAAGGAAGGAGCAAAAGCGATGGCCACCGTCCTATCGATGCCCGACGCATGCTATCCGGGATGTCCGTACGCTTATCATTATGTAATGGAAGCCTTGTTGAAATGTGGAATGCGGCAAGAGGCCCGTTCGCTCTTAACCAGTTATTGGGGCGGCATGGTGAATAAAGGAGCCGATACATTCTGGGAGGTATATGATCCGAACAATGACGAATTATCACCTTACGGATTTTTCCCGATCAATAGTTATTGCCACGCATGGAGTTGCACGCCGGTTTATTTCATCAACAAATACCCGGAGATATTCCAAAGATAGAAGATAATAAGAGAAACGCCAATATCGCTCGAAATGGAACGTATTGGCGTTTTCTTTTTCTTATTCTTCCACAGGTTCCCCGAACAGGGTTGCCGAGGAAGCCTTATGAATCTTGACTTTTATGAATTGACCTACATGATAGTTCTTCTTGTCAAAGATAACCACCTTGTTTTGGCTGGTTCGTCCGAATAACTGCTCACGGGAACGTTTCGAGAATCCTTCTATCAGAACCTCGAAAGTCTTGCCTATATCCCGCAAGTTACTTTCCTCGGACAACCTATTCTGCAAATCGATCATACCTTGCAAACGGCGAACCTTCTCTTCTTCCGGCACATTATCCTCCAAATGGCTAGCGGCATATGTACCCGGACGTTCGGAATATTTAAATAAGAAAGCGCTATCGTACCCCACTTCACGCATCAAGGATAAAGTCTCTTGATAATCCTCCTCGGTCTCGGAATGGAAACCGCAGAATAAATCAGTCGAGATAGCGCAGTCTGGTACGATACGACGGATCGCCGCTATACGATCCAAATACCATTCACGGGTATATTTACGATTCATGACCTTCAAGATACGACTGCTTCCAGATTGAGCGGGCAGATGGATAAACTTACAAATATTGTCGTTTGCGGCAATCACACGTAAAGTATCATCACTCATGTCCTTCGGATGGGAGGTAGTAAAACGAATCCGCATATCGGGAACTTCTTTCGCCACACGATCCAACAAGATTGGGAAGGTTATGGCCTCACCTTCTTTCTCGAAAGAATAGGAGTTTACATTTTGTCCCAACAACGTAACTTCCTTAAAGCCTTTCTCGTGCATATCCCGTATCTCATTCAAGATACTCTCGATATCCCGGCTACGCTCGCGTCCTCTTGTATAAGGTACGATGCAATACGTACAAAAATTATTACAACCGCGCATAATAGACACGAAACCGGAGATATGCACGCCCGGTAACTTCAAAGGAATAACATCCTTATAGGTCTCTTGAGTAGAAAGCTCCACGTTGATCGCTTTCTCTCCATGCTCTACCGCTCCCACCAAGTTCGGCAAGTCCAGATAAGAATCCGGCCCTACCACCAAGTCGGCATGATGCACATGAATCAGGTCTTCCTTCACTCGCTCGGCCATACATCCCAATACGCCGACAATTAATGACTTCTTTTTCCGCTTTAAAGACTGGAAATACTGTAGCCGCCCATAGATTTTCTGTTCGGCGTTGTCGCGTACGGAGCAAGTATTCACGAAGATGGCATCAGCCTCCTCGATATTCTCCGTCATACTATAGCCATCCATCTTCATGATAGAAGCTACAACTTCGCTGTCCGCCACATTCATCTGACAACCGTAGGTCTCGATAAACAACTTTCGTTCATCACTTTGGGTAGCGGATTTTAAGTCCACACCGTTTTCTTGATTTACCATACTGTATGTTAATAGAATTTAAATAAGCAAGATTCTTAAAAAGAATTACGCAAACGCTTGCATAGTTCGAATCCCACCGTTATTTTTGTATTCGAAAAACGTAAATTTTTTCATAGTTAAGGTTTTGGTTAAATCGAATAAGGGTGGCTGTGAAGTTACCCTTATTTACTTTTATACCTATCTGATGTTTTATATACTCCCTCTTTTTCACTTCTCAATTATTCTTCTTACATTTGGAGGTGCAAAAATAATCAAAGTTTATGGATAACGTAGGAGATTGGTTATATATTGTTTTCCTGATTATCGCCGCCGTCAGTGGCTTATTCAGTTCGAAAGACAAAAAGAAGAAGAGTCGCCCCGATATATTGGGGCAACCCGACAGGGAAATTGTGCCTAATGACCAGCCTACGGAAGGAAAAGGCTTCTGGGAAATACTAGAGGATATGCAAAAGGAAACGCAAAAACCTAAGCCCTCTCCCCGACAAAAGCAGGTAAAGCCAAAGGTTGAGAAACCCAAGGTCGCAACTTCATCGCCTGCCCCTTCTCCATTCCTTTCCGCAGAAAAGAATATCCCAAATCATATCGCGTCCCAACCATCCGCAAGGATAAGCGCTATCGAGGAAGAACCGGGACTTATGCCGGAAGATACATTCAAGAATATCGAGGATTTGAAGAAAGCGATCATTTGCGCAGAGATTCTAAATCGGAAATATTAATTTACGCCACACTTATATTCGATTCAGCGTAATTTTATGTAAGTTTGCGCCCGAAATATTGAACAGTAAGTATTTACCTAAAAACATAAAAACTAATTATCATGGCACTAAAATTCATTACAGCTGAAGAAGCCGCATCTTATGTACATCATAATGATAATGTAGGTTTCAGTGGTTTTACACCCGCAGGATGCCCGAAGGTTGTTCCCGGAGCTATCGCCCGGAAAGCTGAGGAAGAACACGCTAAAGGTAACCCTTTCCAAATCGGTATGTTTACCGGCGCTTCTACCGGTGATAAGCTAGACGGAGAGTTGGCTCGCGCTAACGCTATCAAATTCCGTACACCATACCAATCTAACAAAGACTTACGTGCCGCATTAAACGCTCATCAGGCACAATATTTCGATTTGCACTTGTCTGAATTGGCACAAAGCTTGCGTTACGGATTCTTGGGTAAGATCGATGTAGCGATCGTAGAGGCTGCCGATGTTACCGAAGACGGTGAGATCGTTCCGACTTCAGGTGTTGGTATCCTTCCTACTATCTGTCGTATGGCAGACCGTATCATCGTTGAGTTGAACTGCCGTCACCCGAAAGAAATACGCGGTATGCACGATATCTACGAGCCGGCTGATCCTCCTTTACGCCGTGAGATCCCTATCTACACTCCTTCTGACCGGATCGGTAACGATTGTGTAAAAGTAGACCCAGCTAAAATTGTTGGTGTGGTAAGGACCGATGAGCCGAATGAAGGTGGAAAATTCTCTCCGCTGGATGATGTTACGATGGCGATTGGTAAAAACGTTGCGGACTTCTTGGTTAACGAGATCAAGGCAGACCGTCTTCCGAAAGAATTCGTTCCATTGCAGAGTGGTGTAGGTAACGTGGCTAACGCAGTCTTGGGCTGCATGGGAGCTAATGAGTCTATCCCCGCATTCAATGTATATACTGAGGTTATTCAAGACGCAGTCATCGAGTTGATGAAACAAGGTCGTGTTAAATTTGCCAGCGGTTGTTCTTTGTCCGTAAGTAATGAGGTAATCCGTGAGATCTACGCAAATCTTGATTTCTTCAAGGATAAGATTTTACTTCGTCCGCAAGAGATCTCTAACAATCCGGAGGTTGCCCGCCGTTTAGGCTTGATCGCTATCAATACGGCTTTGGAGGCTGATATCTTCGGTAATATTAACTCTACGCACGTATCCGGTACTCGTATGATGAATGGTATCGGTGGTTCCGGCGACTTTACCCGTTCGGCTATGTTGTCGATCTTCACGACTCCGTCTACGGCGAAGGATGGAAAGATCAGCGCATTCGTACCGATGGTATCCCACTTGGATCATAGCGAGCACTCCGTGAAGATCATTATCACGGAATATGGTGTAGCGGACTTACGCGGTAAATCTCCTATCGAACGTGCACGTTGCATCATCGACAATTGCGTTCACCCGGATTACAAACCGTTATTGGAAGAGTACCTCGCTATGGGTATTAAGGGACATACGCCTCAAAACTTGAAATGCTGTTTCGCTTTCCATGAGGAACTAGCAGCTAGCGGAGATATGCACAATGTGGATTGGAACAAGTATAATAAGTAAAAAAGAATACTAAACAAATAGAAAGAGACTGTGCCAATGCGGAATTTTGGGGTCAGTTCAATTTGGCGCAGTCTCTTATTTTTTGCAGTAATACCGCAACATGACACATCCTAATGGTCATTCCACCAGCCACCGATCGATCGTACGGGTAAAAGAAGAGAAGTTCACGCCGATCTTGAACAACTTGCGGCTATCCAAGGTGAACGGACGGGCATAGCCCTTCTCCTCGATCTGACGCAAGGCCTCCTCTGCTGTGCCGTCCAGCTTGAACTCCATCACGTAGATGTAACGATCCGTTTGCAGCACTAGATCCACACGACCGTTCGATGTATGATACTCCGCCCTCACATAGAAGCCGACCAACTTGAAAACGATGAATAGGACGTTTTGGTAATGCAACTCTTGATCGCGAACCAACTCATAGGGCGTATCCGCAAAGAAACCACGCAAACGCTCCAGGAAAGCGTCCGGATCTCCCGCCTCTATCTCACGGACAAACCGAACAACCTCAAAGCTGCTCCTAGTGGCACTCACGTTGGCATAAAACGGAAGCAAGTACCTCATAAACCCCTCCTCTACCTCCTTATTAGGAAAACCGAGACGGTAAAGACCGAAACGAGAGTCATACCCCTTGATCGTCAAGTAACCGCTCTGGTAGATTACGGGGATCGGATTGTACGAGGCAGCATCGATACTGTTCAGCACATCCGCATCCGTCTCCGTGTGAGCCATCGCATAAAGATCGTAATGCGTACGTTTCAACAACTCCACCAGGTAGCTCGGTGTGCCTGTCTCGAACCAATAATCGCCCAGACGCATATACTTGAAGGTATTCAACAAGCTGAAAGGGTTATAGACCCCCACGCTATCTTCCGTAAAATGGTAGCCATCGTAATACAGGGCCAACGTAGCGCAGGTTTCCTCATAGGACTGCTTAAGCGCCAAAGAGAGCGTATGGATATCCTCATCAAAACAGGTACGCAACTCCTCCTCCGTGATCCCGCAAAGGGAAGCATAAGGCGCACGCATGGTCAAATCGTCCAGATTATTCAAGTCGCTGAAGACGCTCACCTTGCCGAACTTCGTCACACCGGTCAAGAGGGCGAACTTGATACTGCCATCCATCGTCTTCAAGACACCGTAGAAAGCCTTTAAGATCGAGCGGTATTTCTCCTGCAACTCCGGATTGCCAATCGCTTGTAGCAAAGGTTTGTCGTACTCATCCACCAAGATTACCACACGACGCCCCGTTCGCTCATACGCACGGCGGATCACACCCATGAAACGCAGTTCCGGTGTTTTCTCGGAGACTGAGGTACCATACAAGTTCTCCCAACGATGCAAGGCATCTTCCAAGACAAAAAGCAAGCGCTCCGCAGAATCATACAACCCCGTATTCAAGTCCAAATGCAAGACGGGATATTCCTCCCAATCCTTCTCCAGCTTCTCGATCGCCAAGCCCTTGAACAGTTCCTTCTTCCCCCGGAAGTAGGTTTCCAAGGTAGAGATCAACAAGCTCTTGCCGAAACGGCGAGGACGGCTCAAGAAATAGTAACTGCCGGTCTTGGCCAATTGATAAACCAAGGCAGTCTTGTCAATATAAAGATAACCGTCCTTACGGATCTTCTCGAAGTCCTGCACCCCGATAGGGAATATTCTCGCACTCATAGCTTTGCCTGTTTGTTGTTATGCACAAAGATACACTTTTATACAGGATCTGCAACGTTTCACGGGTAAATACGGTGACGTAAACAGTAAAGCCCCGACTGGACGAACCGGCCGGGGCTTATTCCTTTTCCGCCCTCCTTCCTCACGGAGGTAACGGCGGATGAACTTTAATTTATTACTTTAGTACATTGATGTCCCATTAAAATCGGAAAGAGTACTTTGAAATTGTTGAAATTTAGTTTGTTGGAAAAGATTTTGGTGCGAACGGACTTGATTAGTATATTACGGTTCTTCAATCTGACGAACCATGTACAATGTCAAATACGTTTTCTCCCAACTAGTGGCCTTTATGAACCGAAGCAAGTTCAACCGAATCGTTGAAAAGTATAATGGCAACCGATATGTGAAAGATTTCACATGCTGGAACCAACTTTTGGCAATGATGTATGGTCAGTTATGCAACCGGTCAAGTCTGAGGGATCTCATCACCATTCTTGATGCACATAGTTCCAAGTGGTACCATCTGGGATTGGGTCGTAGTGTATCCAAGACCAATCTTGCGTATGCAAATCAGAATCGGGATTATCGAATCTTCGAGGAGTTTGCATATTATATGGTATCAGAAGCCCGGGATAAACGAAAAACGAAAATCTTTGAACTACAGGGAAACGTTTATGCGTTCGA
>NZ_SRYM01000150.1 GCF_004793765.1 Parabacteroides distasonis
ACAATCCGCACGGTAATAATAATAACGGTACTTGCGTCATACTCATACTCTCTCACTTAATAAAGTTAGTCCCTCCACCTCGCCGGCGTGCCATTCACGGTAGGCCGCCAAGGGAAGCCCGGGGACGGTCAATAGTTTGTAATCCGACTCGTCTTTTCTCAATATATGCTTGCGGGCGTACGAGCGGAGCGAGCGATCCGTAACGGACACCATAACGATCGGGAACGGGTAGGCGTACAGCCGTAGCGGCAGGGTCTCGCTATCCGAGAACGCTCGATGAAGCTGGTAGGCCGAACGCTCGAAAGCCACCCAGTAAGACCCCGTACAATACAGGTGCATTGAGTTTTGGTTCGTACGCTCACGATCCATGATCTCTGTCAAATGCTCACGCAACAGGTTCATCAACCGGATGCCGGAAGGAACCTCGCATGTCTCGCTATCTTTTCTCATATCTTTTATTTATCGCTATGCGTAACTTTTACTTATCAACTGATCCCGTGACCGAACCAACGGTCGTAATCTCGTAAACGACGTATTAACACGGACTTGCTCTTCTTGGGCGAGACCTCCTCCATCCAAGGGTCGACCAGCTCGTGCGCCATGCGCTGGTAGAGGCTGCTGTCCGTGCAGCCGTACAGCG
>NZ_SRYM01000151.1 GCF_004793765.1 Parabacteroides distasonis
CTCCCATGAACTTCGCAGGTGGTGTGTCAAGGCATCCAGTTCCTGAAGGTCTTTCCGTTGTTTCGCCTCCCGAACCGCCTCATTGTCTTTACATCCGAGGCATTTCCCTGACAAGAATTTTCTGCACGCTCCGCAATAAAGGCCACAGGAGGCTATCTTGTTTTTATCTACTGTTATTTCTTCCATTATTTTGAATGATTGCTTAGTCGGATAAGTAACTACTTCGTAAAACAGGATATGCCGTATTACATAACACGGCAAATCCAAAGTACCAGATTAAGTATTTATGACGATAATTTTGTTGGTTGCAACTGTCAATAATGGCAGTCAAACTTATGGCATTTATCGTTCTACAGACAAAAAAATATCAAATAATTTATACCACAATATAACCAATCTTTTAATTGCTATTCGCCGTTTGATGACCAATATTCGTTGCAAATATAGTAGTTGAACTCCAGCGTATAGCTTGATTCCGTCGGCAGTCCGCTATTTAGTCCGGGGTGGAATTTGGGAAGCATACGCGCCACGCGCAGAGCCTCGGCATCAAGTGTCTTGCCTGAGCTTTTAACGATTCGGGCATCCTTTACAACTCCGTCTTTGGCGATGGTAAGCTGCA
>NZ_SRYM01000152.1 GCF_004793765.1 Parabacteroides distasonis
CTTTCTTGTAGGCAAGGCGGCAGATTTTCTTCAGGATGGCAAGGTGGTGGCGTACAGTGTCAATCGCATAGCCTTTTTCTTCCGTGACGAATGTCTGATAGTTGTGGATGAACTGTTCCGTCAGTTGTCCGAAAGCCAAATCCTTGACCTTGTACTTGGTTTCGATAAATTCTCGGAGTGCCAACCGCATATAGTAATAGCCGGGATAAGTTCCTTTCGCCCGGTCTATGCCGATACGCGCCTTGATGTCATCACATACGGCATCAGTCATTTTCATGAGGGTCATTTGTGTTTCCATGCTGCCTTGGAAAAGATCTTTCACATCGGTGGCATCAAAATCAATCTTGCGCTCCACAAGATTGTCGAACGCAGTGTTCACCGCCAGCAGCAGCTTGTCAATCTTGACGTTGGTTTCCACCGCCTCTTTGCTCTTGCCGTTCAGACGGCTCTCACGGGGATTCCACAATTCCGGTGTGCAGGAAAGCTTGCATCCGAACTGCGCCATCGTGCGGTTCACCGTAATCCTTCCCATTATCGGGGCTTTGCCCGACTTGTCCAGTCCGCTCTTTTTGAGGTAGAGCAACACCTTGAATTTTTCTACTTTCA
>NZ_SRYM01000153.1 GCF_004793765.1 Parabacteroides distasonis
CACATTGGTCAACTCTGTAGCCAAGTCGTAAACTGATTTCAGCTCCGGATAATGTGCGAATATGATTTCCGCACGTATTCTTTGGGATTCAGTCCATTTGCTATAATGCTTGACAAGTACATGTCTAGCCCTTGCCAGCAGCTGCTCACGGGTATCACCATTGGCATATCGAAACGGGACATACTCTATGTTTTGCTCTCCGCACCGCTGAATTTCATCGTTCTCAAAATCCCGTGCCATCCAGCGATAAGTAATCCTGAGTTCATCAATTGCCTCATAGAAGAGTTTCCGTACATGAAACCGGTCATTTCTTTTTGGCTCTCTTACGCTTGGAGACATGAATCATTTCAAGCGCCTTTATGACGTCTTCAGACTTCGTGCCACGTATCATGGCCACAAGTGTGCCTTTGCCACCACGTCCCGTACGGTTAGTGACAACAGTATATAATTCTCCGCAACTCAAAGAGGTCTCGCCAATACGGAGGCCGGGGCCTATGTTCCGTTTGAACAGGACATATTCCGTGGCATGATCTAGCTGATCCCACTGTCTGTACGCGCTGATAAACTCCTTGTGCTGTGAAGTTAACAGT
>NZ_SRYM01000154.1 GCF_004793765.1 Parabacteroides distasonis
AGCAGCACCGACTGAAAGAGCCGGACAAGTCGAAATACGAGATTTACACGGCTGTAAAGAATGAAATCGGAAAGTCCAAGAACTGGCAGCAGTTACAGGAACGGTTAGCGGAAAAGGGTATTACTATCCTGTTCAAGTATAAGGGGCAGACGGGCGAGATACAGGGCGTTTCCTTTTCCAAAGGCGAATACACGTTCAAGGGTTCGGAAATAGACCGTAATTTCAGTTTTTCCAAACTGGATAAATGTTTTGGGAATGTAGGGCAGACGACAGTCGGAAGCAATAAGCAGACGATTACCGCACCTATTCAGAAATCGGTATCAGTATCCGACAAAGCGGATAATTCTTTTATTGCAGGTTTAGGCAGTCTGTTTTCCGGTTTGTCAGCCCCGGCTGATGAAATGCCCGATGATTCCTTTTTGAGAAAGAAGAAGAAAAAAAAGAAAAAACAACTAAAGTTATAAGAGTATGGAGGAAAATTTGATTTTAGAGGGGCTTCTCTCAATGGTTACAGAACTGAAAGAGAAGCAGGAAGCACAGGTAACGCCAGCCAGTCGGGAGGAAACTC
>NZ_SRYM01000155.1 GCF_004793765.1 Parabacteroides distasonis
TTCCGACACTGTGGTCGTTCCATCCGGCCGCGTGCGCCCCGATCTGGTTGACCGGCCGGCAACGATGCAGCTCTCCGTCCCGTGTGATATAGAAATGATAGGCGATGTCGGCGAATCCCCGTGCCTTGTGGGAGGAGCGTAGCGCCTCCACCGGGAAATCCCTGTCATATCGTGTGGCCGAGCAGTGAATCACAAGGAGGCGGACCTCCCTGTAATTCTGGTAGAAACAATAAGCCTTACCCATGGTAATTGAAAAATGAGAGTTGATAATTGAAAATTAGAGAATACAGGATTGGATGCCAAGTGCCCCTGCGATGGCGGTAGCTACTGCGATGATCACTTTGATAATAGTACTCCATACGGACTTTTTCATGATAATTAAGAATTAATAGTGAATAATGAATTGAATAATGAAATCCCAGCTGATATAAGAGGAAAGCTTCGCTTTCCTTCGGACGGCCTCAGCGGACGGGCGT
>NZ_SRYM01000156.1 GCF_004793765.1 Parabacteroides distasonis
TTTGCTTTTACGCAAAGAAAGACAAGCAGAAAGCCAACGGTGCGTACCCCCTTTTCGCCCGTATCACAGTGGACGGCGTGGCGAGCCGTTTTAACACCAAGCTGGACGTGCTGCCCTCTATTTGGGACGGCAAAATGGGCAAGGCTACTGGACGTACTTCGGAAGCCAGCCGCATAAACCGTATGCTGGATGATATAAACGCATCACTGAATACCATTTATCACGAAATGCAGCGGCGTGACAACTACGTGACCGCTGAGAAAGTGAAGAACGAGTTTTTAGGTCATAGTGAGAGCCACGAAACAATCCTT
Organism: Parabacteroides distasonis; assembly: GCF_004793765.1. Classification (GTDB taxonomy): domain Bacteria; phylum Bacteroidota; class Bacteroidia; order Bacteroidales; family Tannerellaceae; genus Parabacteroides; species Parabacteroides distasonis_A. The sequence continues at coordinate 312 of NZ_SRYM01000156.1, forward strand.
ACCCTGTTCCAAAAGCACAATGACGATGTAAAGCAGTTGGTCGGCATATCCAAGACGATAGCGACCTACCGTAAGTATGAAGTCACCCGCCGCCACCTTGCCGAGTTCATTCAAAGCAAGTACAACGTATCGGACATATCCATTAAGG
>NZ_SRYM01000157.1 GCF_004793765.1 Parabacteroides distasonis
CACAAAGAGCATATCCTCAAACTCTTAAGGAATCCACGTGTGCCTTCGGACAATAATTCCTCCGAACGTTCCGTCCGCCCCTTGAAGGTCAAACAAAAAGTAAGCGGGATGTTCAAGATCGAGGAGGGGTCGGATGCTTTTTGCCCCCTTCATTCCTTGATAGACACTGCCAGGAAAAACGGACAAGGTCCTTTTCTGGCGCTTAGGCGCGTTGCCGGACTCGGATAAGGGTTGGCACCCCTTATCCCCCGTATGTCCTCCAGAGACCACTTTACAGGGCTGATCGTATGTTCTTTAACACAACCGTTCTTTTTATCGTAGTTTTATTTGGAATCCCCACTTTTTTACCCGTCCTTTACCAAACCAAACCAAGGCTATGATTTTTTTGATCTTAACTATGTCGAAGATCTTTTTTAACCATAGCTTGAAACTATGATTGATAAGA
>NZ_SRYM01000158.1 GCF_004793765.1 Parabacteroides distasonis
ATTTCATATCGTTGTCCTGCAACTGCTGCATACGTTCAGCCAAACGGACATTCAAGAATATGGAAGCGAAACAGATAACCAGCACTGCCGAAAAAAGAAACAATCCCGGACGAATCCAAGAAGCGACCTTGTTGTAAATCCGTTGATAGAGCGATAAGGGCATAGCTTCCTCTTTATCCGTCTTGCAAGAACCCAAAGCATCAATCATTACCTTGAAACAACGATAAGTTTCCAATGCTATTTTCTTGGTGTCCTCGATATGTTTCTGCTGACCTTGCATCCCGTTTCTTATGTCGTCAAGTTGGCTTCGAATAGCCTGCAAATCTTTTTCGAGAATAGCTGGGTTGCTGTGCAATTCCGACAATGCCTGTTCGATTGCGTTCAGTCTTTCGAGAGTTTCCTCCCGACTGGCTGGCGTTACCTGTGCTTCCTGCTTCTCTTTC
>NZ_SRYM01000159.1 GCF_004793765.1 Parabacteroides distasonis
CAATAATATCTTATATAAGGTTGCAGCAACTTACATGGCTTGTAAAATTTGAACTTCTCTTGAATCATTTTACAAAGATAGTAATTTCATATTGATAGCTAAGTGAACAGTTGCAACCATTTATCCTCTTGAATATAAAACGACTGCACCATCATAAATGATACAGTCGTTTCAATTATAAGAATTTAGTTTTCAAGTTTGTCAAGTGATACTTATCTTTGTCCTAAAGTTCCGAATGCACGATTACAACATGATTGACAATGAAATTGTCAGTAAAAATGCGTTCATTTACCGAATTACGTATCTGTAATGTGTATCTTGGGTATGTAACAGAATTATTCCTTCTGTTGTTCCCACTTGGCATACATCTCCCTTGAAAGCTCCACGATCTCCCGGCTCAGTTTCACAAGGTCGATGGTATGTTTCTCCAACTTGTAGAGCA
>NZ_SRYM01000015.1 GCF_004793765.1 Parabacteroides distasonis
ACAGTTTTTTTGTCCGATAGTAAAACAAATGTCAGAACAAGTCTTGACTATTACACTTTATTGCTTTGTTAATATTAGTATTCTTACCGTCACAATAGCCATTATAAAAAGCCTCTATAATATCTTTCTTTTTCGTTTTAGGGGCTTTTCTTTCCATAGGTGTATAACTATGCATATAATCATTTATCAGTTGATTATGACAAACAACAAGCGATTTTTCCTGCACTTCATTTGCTTTTGCTTCAATGGTTAGTTTTTCCCTTAGTCCATAGGCACAACCATTCAGGTACGAAGCAATATATTTGCGTTTATACTTTTCTGTTCGTATAGCCCCACGTTTGCCGTTTGCAAATTCTTTATACCTGACCGGAGCCAATTTGCGGAAGATACTGCGCAGCATATCATATAAATAGATAACCGTTGAAGTATTTGCTTCTGTTCCTACTACAATCATATTTGTTTGACCGGAAATCAGGAAAACTTTGCAGTAATTAAATTCACATATAACATTCATAAGCAAGCGTTTCCAAAGGCCGTATGTGTCTTTAAAACTAATATTTCCGGTTCTTTGTACCCGCAAAGACTCTTTTCTTTCTTCCGGGTTAATATCCATCAATGACAAATTATATTGTGTCAACAGTCGACTAATCGCAGCCGCAGCGGCATTTGCTTCACCTTCTGACCCGATTTTTTGGGCTGATTGTTGAAGGCGCATTAACTTTTTCAGTCTTTCAACTATTTTATTTGGTACTTCTGTTTCCATTTTATTCCTTTTAATTTTGCTTATATTCGCTGTTTTTTTAATGTTAATTAACCGACAATCGTATAATCTTGTATTTCGCCAACTCCAATATCAATCGCTCCTTTCTTCCCATCAGGCAGAACGCTGACTCGTGCATTTCCCAAATACCGAATAAAACATTGTTGATATCTATTCAATACCTTATAGCTCTTCCCCTCTTTTTCCAAAATCATACCTTTTTTAATAGGCTTTCCAGTTGAATCTATCAAATACTTATCCAAAAAAGCATTTTCCAGTTCTATTATCTCTTGATCTAAAGGGGCTGTTTCCTCTTTATATCGGGCTTCAATAGCCTTTTTTTTATCCATAATAGCGAGCACTGACTTTGTCAGTAATTCTGCATCATTAAATCGTTCTGATATTTCCATGATTCGTTATTTTTTAAATTAAAAGTTTAGAAAAGCATATACGCCTGCGTTACACAAAGTGGCAATAATTAACCCCCTATCGCCTTCTGCCGGGCCTATATTCAAACTTTCGCTTACACCCGAAGGGATGGTAACAATTTCATCCCCACCAATCAAACAGAAGCCGGCAGAAACAATTTTCATTCCTTCTATATTCACCATATTATGTGTTACATGGTCGGGAAAAAGAACCGGCATTTTTAAGCCGGTTCCTTCTTGTTCAAATATGACATACTTCATATAAGCCTATTTTAAAGCGTTTCCGGCACGAATGCCATCACATAGGTTACAACATCACAGGTGACTATTATGCGCCCTGAACCTTTGCATTGTTCGCAAATATGGCCGTCTATGATACCGCGGCCGTCGCACACCTTGCAAGCTACTACATGCGGCGGAATAGTCCTTGTTCTTTTTATCCCTTTGGGTTCTTGCGTTTCCTTTGGCTTTCTAAATCTGTCTAAAATGTTTCCCATATCGTTTTATTATTTTAATATTACTATTTATTTTCATCAGCTACCCAGTTGATAGTCACAACTGCTTTTAATTTCTTATATCCCTTACAAACCGGGCATTCTACCTTTACACTTTCATGTGTCAGTTCATCCATTCCCCAAAACCAACCGTTCCCATGACAATACCCGCAGGGGACACCGCCGAATACCACCTGTTCTGTCGGGTGTTCTTTTGGGAAAAGCGGCGGCGATATTAATAACATTGGTTGTCGCTTGCTCATGCTTCTGTCATTCCTAAAGGTACACAAACCCATGCGCCATTCTCATTTTTTACTTCAGCCCGGATAAACTGTTTGCTTATCGCCGGTTGATAGGCTTCTTCTATTATTTGAACGCCTTCCATAAAACGGTCACTTCCGGTTTCTTCGGCAATCTTCCGGAGTTGCACTACACGGCTTGCCTTTAATGTGCCTTTCGCATCGCGGGCCAGCAAGCGAAGCACCATTTTAACAAGTGCCTTTGTTTTTTCATCACTGGCAAGCCCTTCGATGTACTCTTTAACGATTGCTATGCCATCTTCTACCGTATCGCGATAACCGTCCGTTGTATAGACACCGATAGTTATCCGTTTATCACCCTGTGAGTTGGTAAACGTATCGCTGCGCTGACCGTCTTTTTTCAACTTTAGAACATCGGCTTTCATTTCAATAACGTGCCTGAAATCATCCAAAATCGACTGCTTTGTTTCCTTAATACCTTGACTAAGGCGCATTAAGGCCGGAACTGTCTTGTCAATGGTTTCATCCACCAAATCGCGGTAAGCCTCACGATCTCTTTTAGCCTGTTCTTTGGCATTCTTTTTAGCCTGTTCGGCCTTAAATTCATTGAACTGCTTCAGTTCCTCGTCCGTCATTTCAACGGCTTTCTTTTCTTCTGTCATAACTTTATTAATTTAATTGTGAATAATCCTTGTTTTTATCATTTTTCCGCATTATCAACCGCAATTTGATACACAGAAGTTCCAATTCTTCAACTGTCAATTTTCCGAACTCCTTACCGGAAATTCGCGGGTTTTTACAGTAGGCGTTTACGCGGTTCCAGTCGGTTGTGTCAATTCCATTCTTTTGTAAAAGAAGAAGGGCCGCCGACCGTTTGCGTCTTAGTTCCTCTCGTGCAATTTCGCGGGCTTTATATCCGCCTACCTGTCTTTGCATACCGTCACACATGGCGTCGTATTCTTTATCGGTCAATTCCTTCAGGGAAGTTGTACGGCCGTTTGTGTATTGCCGTACCAATTCCACTTTTAATTCTTCTTTGTCCGATGTGGGCATCCGGTTAAGAAGAGTATAAAACCGGGCATAATTTCGTTTCATATACAATCTTCTTCTGTTAGTCCATATTCAGCCATCAGAGCGTCGTGTGAAAGATTAGTGAGGCGTTCTGATACTTCACTATAAATAAAAGACTGGTCGCTGAAAGAAAAGCCTTCGGCCTTCTTTATCGCACTGTTTAAAATTGCTTCAATCACATCATCCACGACTATGTATTTAAAATTGTTTATTATTCATTCCAATATTGCGCAGCACCTTCAGCCCATATCGTAAAGTGATTGCCCGGCTTTGTGATAAACCGGCCTTTACAAATTGCCCGGAAGCCCTGCACGAATATTTTTACATCAGCATCATAAGCCACCTTTTTTGCTGCCCGGCCTTCAGGTTTCACTCCTTCGGCATGGCTAATAAATATCAGCAGCTTATTACGGTGCTTTTCCTTCATTGCCTTGTAGGTCGCATAAGTAAGCCCGGAGTATTGAAAACTATCCACAATGGCGATACCGGCACTTCTCCGTTTTAAAAGGCGTTCAGACAGTTCATTCATTGGTTCCCGGTCAAGTATCTGAAATCTCCCGTTAACTTCATCCATGCGACACCGGTTCAAACTGTTTTGAAGCGAAAGCCCTGTACTTTCTTCCAAGCTGTCATAAATCACCTTGTCAAACTGGCATAGATACTTGGCCAACTGCATAACGAAACTACTTTTGCCATTACCACTGTCACCCCAAATAATCCAAGTGCCTGTGCGGTCAGGCGTTCCGAATGCAGCTTCCCATTCATCGGTAAACGGGAAGCTGGGTATATTCATAGATTGTATCTCTTTAGGAGAATAAGCCCGTTTCATCCTTTTGCGTATCTACATGCAACCTTGCAACGGGTCGCGGTTACTATTTTGTTAGCTAACTCCAAATTATCCAGTTCAATAATTATCAAACCGGCTGTTTTCGCCCGACGTACACAAATATCACAGGGATATTCACCTTCATTCCACAATAACAGCACATGCGCAGCATATTGCGGCTCCATTCCGAGTTGATAAATCTTTTTCATCATACCAAGCCCCCTTTTCTTATTTTTTCAATTTCTGTATACACCCGGCGAAGGCTTCCGCCGGTACGGTTTACCACTTTCATAATTTCAGTCCCTTCAGGCGCATTTAATTTGGCGACCATTGCGGCTTGTGCCTTCAGGAAGGCTTCGCGTTCTTTCCCGTCTTCCGGGGTTACTTTACTGTACCTGTCACCATAGCGGGAAAACATTTCGGTATAACCTACCTTTTTGCATTCGATAGACCGGTTCATTTTTTCTTTCAGGCCGTCAGCCCCCATCATGTACCAAGCGCAACAACGTTCCGTAGCGTTCCAAAGGGCTTTCAACTCCAAAAAGGCTTCATATTGCAGGTCGCCCCCTTCATCAAGAATAATTAAAGGGTGTTCCAGCGTTTTCAGATAAAAACACAGGTCGTCGTAAACGTCGCAATACCTGCCGTTGTTGTTTACTCCAAATTCTTTCGCAATGAAGCGTATCAGGCGTTGTTTAGTCTTTACCTGTGAACAATCGACATATATGGCGTTCTTGTGGTTCTTTACATACAGGCGGGCCGTAAACGTCTTACCTATATTCGCCATATCGCATAACACTGCGGAAACACTGCTTTCTTGACACATTGCCAACTGTTCGGTTATATAGACAAAAGTCGGCGTTTCGGCCGCTTGCCACTGAATTTCATTATTCAGCGATACATTCAAGCGACGGGCAAGGCAAATCCAATTTGTATCGCTAACCTGTTTGTCAATTTTCCCTTTTTTCAGTACATTGTACACGCTGGCCGAAATGCCAAGTGCGGCGGCGTGCTTGTTATCCGAAGGGTAATTTTCTCGGTTTACCGTAATGGCTTCGAGAATACGTTGTTTAATATCGTTCGTTACTTCCATGTTATAATAATGTTTTAATGTTATTCTAATACTGTTATATACTTGCTACGCCCCGGCCTTTGTAGTCGCTGAATTGAGCTATCAGGCTATCGGCATCCGTTTCTACATTATCAACCTGTATCGGCTTCGCCGTTGCTTTCGCTATCTTTTTGGCGGTTTCTGCTTTCATCACCACCACCGGGGCAATAGCTTCTTTCTTAGTCATTGCGTCGAACTGGCTGATTAACTTGTTTTGCTCTGTCATTACCTGTTTGTCCTTATCCGTCTGTTCGGCTTCCGATGTATTGAAGGTTCCGACATTGCTTAACTTATCAAGTAGTACGCCGTTTTGGTAGATATACACATCACCCATGTTTCCTTCTTCATCCGGCAGGTAATAGGCATCCACTTGGTTATTATTGGGGGCAAGGCGGTCGAGAACTTCTGGACTGCTTAACCAAAGGTCTGTATAGTTTACGCGGCAATAACTGTTTCGTCTGATACTTGTTTCTACGTGTTCACCAATGAAACGGTATAAAATAGCCTTATCAACAGGCTGCAAAGTCGGGTTCATATTACTTTCAAGCACCTGCCAGCGCGTCATACCGGGGTATTTCTTTTGATTGGGGTGCAGGGAATGATTAAATTCGTGAACATCCGCAATATCTTCCTGAATAAGCTGCTCCCATGTGTAATACTGCTTTTCTTCGTAAGTGTCGTTATATTCGTCACTTATCTTTTTACTTTCTGCCCTGTATTTCTCATTTTTGGCATAAAAGCGGCCTATTCCTAAATGGTTTTTGTGTTCAACACTGCGTTTCTTTGCGCCGTTTAATGGTTCTGCAAACTTTTCCTGTGAGTTTAGCGGGGCACAGAAACGAACAAAGGGAAACATCGTACCGGCTTTTAAAAAACTATCTTTCCACTGGCTCATAAGGTGGTTTTCCACTTCGACTTGTGCCGGGCAATTCCAACCGTTACGCTCCATAAGACGAAACATATCGCGGAAACAGTCTACCACTAAATCAACGTTCTTATTACGGTTGTAAGCAAGGCCGACTACACATTGGCTGGTTACGTCATAGGCATAATAAGCCTTTGGACGTTGTTTGGTATCCTTCAGCTTACGTGGCAAATCGCGGTCGTCGAACGAAATCTTACTGAAAGAAAATTCCGGGGCGTGGCGGTGTACATGCGGGCGTTCATTGTGCATGAATGTGCTCCAACTCATAAGTCTGTGATTTATCAAGACCTGATTTTTAGGCTGGTTCAGATAGTTGTTTATAGTGGATTGGCTAAGCCTGATCGGGTTGCCTTTCTTATCCACAAATTCCGCCGGGTTAAATATCTCGCCGGTTTCCGGATTGCAAACAGTCAACTCACCGGCTATAAACATGTTGTACATTTCCCACACGTTTTTATTCCACGGCTTGTTCGGCAATGTCGCCAAACTAAGCAGTAAACTTTCAACCTGCACATTGACAAGCCTTGTGTTCTGATTACCGAACTTTTTGCTTATCAGGCTTATGTAACTGTTTTCTTGAAAGTCCTTTACTTTCTTTTTGAAGCGGTTTACCGAAAGCGGCAAACTATGCCCAAACTCTTTTTGAAAGAAGCTGATCGCACCGGCCATTTCTTCCCAACGTATTTTGTTGTTCTGCATGACAGCCCGTTTCATCCTGACATCATTCATCAGGCGGACAACTGACTGTAAAGCGGAAGCATTCAATGTATATTCCTGCTGTTGTTCCGGTTCCAGAGGCTTGCCGGAAGGCAGGCGGAAGCGGGAATAAAAGCTGCGGGCATCCGCATCCACTTCCCAATGCGAAGCGAACCAGTTTCTTAAAATCTCAGCGTCCATACTTCCGTATTTTTGTTCAACTAACTTTTTATATTTATCCGGCAGACTATCCACGGAAACAAGGGATTTTACCCCACGGCCTATACCTTTACGAATCACCTGTATTATTTTACGATAAACCAACTGATCGAAACAGCTAACTGTCATTATAGGAGCTTTCGTTACATCTAACCGATAGTCCCCTAAAAGCGGCCGGTCGTCACGTGTCAGGTCATCTTTTGATATACACAATATTTTTCCGTAGTACTCCATAGTGATACTTTAAATTCGGGGGCCGTAGGCCATTCTCACAACTTCATCCTGAAGGTTCATAAAATCAGAAATCATCAAACTGCTTTCTACTCTCTTCACTTCTTTGCCATTTATAAAGGCAACGACTAAAGGAAAATCATTATGTGATATGATTTTAACACGTTTCCCAAAAGTCTGCGTCATTGTATGCTCTGCCGTTTGATGGGTTGTTTCCCAGTCCATAGCAAAACCGTCATTGATAGTAAAACCGCCTAATTCCTTTATTGCCGTGTAACGGATTTCGCGGGCCAGCCCACTGTCGCTTTCAAAAGTCAATGCTTTCCATATCATCACACCCGTACAGTCAAATATCTGACGCAATTTGCCTTTGCCGGCCCTGTCTAAATAAATATGCTTTTTCATCGCTATATCGTTTATAGTTAATACTCTGTTTTAAATACCTTCCGCTATTCTCACGAACCGCGGAAGTTTTGCTACATTTGTAGCATGTCTAACTAATACTTAATACCATGAATAATATCATTGAAGAAAAAGACCTTATGCTTTCCTTTGTCTGCGAACGTGGTTCCTATATCGGTATCACGGGTTTCGCCTATTCTGAATACCCCATTAAGGGGAAAGAAAAGATTATAGGCATTATGAAACACTTTCAAAGGCTCAACCTAATTAGCGAATGTAGTGCCAATGCTTATAAGGTCTCATATCTTTTACATCTTGAAGCCTCTGAACTTCTTTCCAAGGGGGGATTTAAAGCCCAAGAAGAACTTCTTCAGGCGAACATTGAAAAGTTGCTTCTTGAGATTGAAGACCTCAAACCGTCGCTTCCTCATAAAGCGGAAACGATTACAAGCATCGCAGCCGGTATTGCTACCGCAGCTGGGCTTCTCTTCGGGAAATAGCATTACGACATAATTCCAGAAGCAATCCACCGGGGAGCCAAAAAATGGGCATTTTCTTGTCAAATGGGTGGCGACATACTGGTCGTAATAGACTTCGCCATCCATTTTTACAATGGTTCGTTCACCTTTTATACAATGTTTGTTTACTCCTTCTTTCTCAAAATCCGATTCATCAAATCCATATGTGATGCGGGTGACTGTTACTTCTATACTACCAAGCTCTTTCATTTCCTATATCATTTAATTATTTCAATCGTACAATCATCCAATTTCCCGGCAAGGACTGCCCTTACATAAGCCATCGCACATTCACCGGAAGCAGCTACTACAAAATCCGTCTGGCCTGTCCCCGTAGCCGCTATATCTTCGTGGCCGTTGAACTTCTCTATCAGGTTCAGCATCTTAAACTGTTCCGCTTCATCAATAAATACTTTGATTGCTTTCATATTTTACCGTTTTAATTAAGTTCGATTTCTATTGTGTCAAGCAAATTGCCAGTAATCATACTGTTTACAGCCAGCTCCGCAACTCTTACACAGTTTTCTTTCATCCACCTTTTAGCGTGATTGATTGCAGTCTGTTTACTACTACCGTCCGGTATTGATACGCCCAAATCATTATAGCGTTCATCTGTCAACTCAAACCAATACCTTTTCATATTTCACTCCTTTAATTATTGAACTGTCGAGCGTTTTTTATTATATTTACCGCCCGTTAATATGTTTAACACGCTGCAAATATATAGAAGTTTTTCTATATATAGAATGTTTCATTGAAAAAAATCAAGTTTTATGGAGAATTTTATAGAAAGACTTCAACATTATATGAAAACAAAAGGCATTAACGACAATCAAATGACTGTTATAGCAGGTCTTTCTGTTGGGCTTATAGGTAAAGCAAAGGCCTCTGGTAAAGGCATGAGTTCTACTAATATAGAGAAAATTCTATACGCATACCCGGATTTAAATCCCAATTGGCTATTAACAGGTAGAGGTACTATGCTACAAGAGGAAAATCCTCCATTGGTAGATTCGACACATACAAACCCAGTAAAAAGCGTTAATTGTATACCTCCGACAGCCCCAATAGAAAATACTGCTGACAAACCAGTAGCTATACCGACTATTCATCCCAATGAAGGGATACCACTAATACCAATTGAAGCGATGGCCGGAGCTTTAACAAGCGAACAGACTATTTTAGAGTACGAATGCGAACGTTACGTCATACCAATGTTCAAAGGGGCTGACTTTCTCATACCGGTGAAAGGTTCCAGCATGTATCCGAAATATAGTTCCGGTGATATTGTAGCCTGCCAACATGTGCCTATGTCCGATCTGTTCTTTCAATGGAATAAAGTATATGTTATCGACACAACACAAGGGCCACTTATTAAAAGAATAAAACCCGGCAGCGACAAAGAACATGTGTCCATTATATCAGATAACCCCAATTATGATCCGTTCGAACTACATTTAAGCGCAATCCACTCGGTTGCACTTGTAATAGGGGTATTAAGGCTTGAATAATCCCTCAAAGGCATACGCACACAAAAATGAAAGCCGGGAAAGGAGATATAAAGCATAACTATCTGATAATACGTGATATAATAGGTATAATTGTGTTGATTAATACGTTTATATAAATGGCTTTTTCTACCCATTTAAACGGCTTTTTCTGTCAAAACAAACCGTTTTATGTTGTTTTTATATATTTTACAAGCATCATATTACATGTTTTTGTAAGTCTTTTGTAAGTGTTTTAACATATATTTTGTACGTGTTTTATGTAGGTGTTTTTGTAAGGCATTCAAGTAAAACAAGATGTTAGAACACCAATAAAAAAGCCGTTAGAATACCATATCAAAGGCATTTTGACGGCTTCTAATATTCAATGTAACAACACTTTAACTTCCGCCTCTAATAAGGTAGGATTGCTTTATAATAGCTTTTCGGGTAGGCAAGGACGTTCCATCACTTAAACCGGCATGTAGAAGGGTACTTTTCTTAATACCGATACGTTCTTCGTCCAGTGTTTTGAATATGGCAGATATACTACCAAAATAGAAATCTTTTTTCTCAAATATCAGGTGTACATGTATCACCTTTGTTTCTGTCTTTCCCATGCGTATTTGGAATTTTATACTGCAAAACTACCAAATAATAAATATTTGGAAGTTTTTATATCGTTAAACTACCAAAAAAGGAAAAATAAAAAACAGCAAAAACAAAGCCGCCGGCAACCTCGTTTTGAGGCCCTATGGCGGCTTTGTTTTTCGTATCGGGGAAATATAAGCAAAGTAAAGAGAAAAGTAAATGGCGGCCGGCGTTTGCTTTAATTAGATAACTTCAAGTGTTAAGCTAAAACTAAGCAAGTGTAAGGCAAAAACCGTTTCGTTTTAAACCGGCATTCGTGTCCTATCCTTCTGAAACGCCTATGAATAAAGGCTTTCCGTAGTGTTTTCAATATTCAGAGTTAAACCGCTTCGTTCTGTGCCCCATAAATATAAAAATAAAAAAAGCCTACAAGTATAAAAATATTTATTTTTATGCTTATAAGCCTTCTTTTTGGTAAAATTTTGCAATAACCTTGGGGATTCCCGGCTTATGGTTTATCATTACCTCAGTTTACCAATAAACAACACTGGGTTGCTCTCCTCGTTCAGTCCGGGGAACTGTTGTGATAAAGTCTTCCCTTTGTCTTCGGATAGAAGATGGGACGGGATAGGAATGATGACCGTACCATCCGATTGGGGAAAAATATATTCAGGTTCCCAACCGAAAGACGGGTCGAATAGAAACTCTTTGATCAGTTCGCTTTTCCCGGTGGTTTTGTCTATCAACGCATAACTTTTTAAAGCGTCGGAAGCTCCCTCGAAGCGTAGAAGTATTTTCTGTTCACCTTCCATGAAAAAGGGGATGTGCCCGATATAGCCTTTCTCGACATACGACTGCTCCAATTGGCGGCTGTTATCCGAGGATTGCCAAAAATCCTTTGGAGGTATTCGGCCATCCACATCGATGGTATAGGCAGGGAGCAACTTCTCCCGGGTCAGCTCATAGATGTGATTGCTACGATACCCGTTTAAGAAAACACGCTTATGGTAAGTCGGAAAAAAATCCTTAAACATGTGGATGAGTTTGGAGTGGGCCACGGGATAATAGGAATTGATCACCTCGCCATTCTTCCAGTTTACGATATAAATGTTGTCACGCGAGTCCCTGTCGCCCATAGTCTTTAATATTAGCGTACTGTCATCCAGCATGGTCAGATCCCGGAGCGATAGCTCGGAGAAACGATTTTTACGAATCATTTCTCCTTTTTTGTTGTAGGTGACGACGGCGGATGCCATGCGGTCTAAGATGGAGATATCTCCATTGGTATGTACGGTGAAATTGAAGAGCGACAGGTAAGAGTCCGGCCCTTGTCCTTGTTTGTTCAAGGTCGTCACGTATTTTCCCGATCGATCGAACAGGGTTAACTTAAAGAGATCGCCTACATAAATGTAATCATCTTTCACGATGATCCGGTTGATGATGTCCAATCCTTCCAGCAAAGCCGGATCATCGCTATCTAACGTGACAAACTCATATTCGCTAAAAAGTTTGTCTAACGGGCATTTCACTTCCTTGCTCAAGGGAATTTTGATAAGATGCTCCTCGGTCTCCGGGTTGTTCGCCATGCTTAAGAAGGGGAGAACTATGAATAAGCATATCGATAAAATGGTTTTCATGTATATATTTTGTTTTTAGATTTATATAAGGAGGGGCGTAACAAAATTTAGCTTGTGATTTTGATACACCCTTTCTTTTTACGTGCTTTTATGGAGTAGTCGTACAACTTTCTGCTCCATATCGGCATAATGCTTGGCAATAAATACAATTGCTAATCTGGAAAGATTCACTTTCCCCGCTACAGCGACAATAAGCACTACCACCTTTCAGTGATTTCATCTCTTTGGGAGTTAAAACTCTTGCGTCCTCTCGTAGGGACAACTTACTCAAAACTTTCATGATGCTTGAAATTTAAGTTGAACAAATATTAAATGGTTCTCATTTAAAGAGAATTTATCTTGAATCCAAGGAGAACTTATTTCGAAGTTCCTTTTTGGAATAATTGACCACTTCATTCATGTCATGCACTGCCTTCTCGCTATGTGTTCTTGAACGAAACATTCCGTTTTGATCCCGGGGATGGGATAGATGGAACAGGCATCCATCGCTTCGATAAATCCGGTAGCCAAACTCCAGCCAGCGGTAATGCCTTTCCCCGTCTTCCAGCCCCCAACCGTAAAAAGCCTCATTCTCCATGCCGGCTCGCCTGTATTGCTCCGTTTGGGCAAATACGGCTCCCCCGACCGCGCCGATCACTCCCTCTACCGTGTACAAAGAGTTCATCTTTCCTTGGTGCTTTTTCAAGAAACCCAGATCGCGATGGCGATAATAATGTTCCCTTAATATATCGGAGGTGTCTAGGAAATCCCCGTTGTATGGGTAGGCGATATCGTACGTATCAGCACGAAGTTTTTCTACCGCGTCCACTATTTGGGTATGATCTAAAATCACGTCCGCATCCCAAATACAAACAAGTGGAGTATCAACCTGCTTTGCGAAGATATTCAAGTATTTGGTCTTGTAGAATACAGGATCTTTATCCACGAGGAAAGTGTACTTCACCGTATCGTCTTTTATTAACGAGGGGATAATCTCATTTTGGTATGATGAGGCCTCCAGAATTAAGATGCGTGTCCGGAAATAACGTACTATTGAGTCCACGGACATCAACAGGTTCTCCAAACGGATCATGGAATCGATCCGTACGGGAATAATAAATGTTGTATCTGTCAAGTCTATTCGCATAAATATCTTTGCTTAATGTTTAACAATGCCAACACCGTACCGGGGAAACCATTCAGCAATCCTCGGTGTATATTATAGTAGTATTCGTTCTCCATTAGGGCATCCCAAGCGTCAGACGAGATGATCCGATCGTAAATTAGGTGCGGATTGAAAGGGATGGTGTATTCGGGGAAGTCCCTTTTTAATCCCTCTAACAAGAAATATAGAGAAGCGTATCCATTACTGATATAGATATCCTTGCCTTTGATCTCTCTATTATATATTATGTCTAGATTGATTGATTTTCTTAGTTCGTTCACATATCTTTGCCAATCCGGCGAACAATCCCGTAAAGGTAGTATGCCCCATAACAGATATAGTCGGTTCAAATGCAGATGAGGCAAATGGGAGAACATATACAGAGATAGTTGTTCCAAAACCTTTTGTATCCGATCCTTGTAAAAATCATATTGTATAAGACAGGACAGGGTTTTCATCAATATCGGTACGTGATATTGGTAAATGGAAAACGTATAGGATTCCTCGAAAAAGGAGGCGTCTATCAAATCGGCCAATTGATTAACTAACTTGATTGCTAAGCCCTCGAAAGGGAAACGCTCATTATCGTTTGTCTGGATTTCCAGCCTTTTATAAATGTAATATAAGAAATGGATGAGTTGAGACAGGGAATACCTAGATTCCATATTTCCGAAAACCAGCTTCTTGAATAGCAAATCATCGATACCACTTAGCAAATCATTAATATCACCGTCTACAAATTGCTTTTTTACAATATAATCCAATCCTAACGCAACTCCGCATAAACCTTCCTCCACAGTAAGTTCTGCGTTTTTAGAGAGATCGTTTTCCAAGAGATCGTCCAGCAATCGCTCAGCCTTCTCTTTATAAATAGCTTCTTGCGTATAATCATACAAATGGTATAAATAGATGAGTAATCCCATTTTGCCGTGAGCCAACCCGAAAGGGTAGCTTGTATGTAATGAGCCTATCAAATGCTTATTTAGCGAATCTATTTGTGATGCTAATTTATTCATAGTACTTAATTTATTAAATACGACATATCCTTTAACTCATATTCTTCCGGCAATAAATAACCATTTGTCAAAACTGTTGGAGTGGAACTTATTGTATTGCGCCTAACCCATTCGTTTTGTGCTTGAAAATTGGCTAACATATCTTTGTCATTAGGATTTAATCTGTATCTTTTATAGCAATCCTCTTTTTTATGACGCCCTTTTGCATACCAGTCAGATAGGAATCGTAAATAATCCGATTCATTATTTAGTAGATACATGGAGGTCAGTAGCATGGCGCTAGGTTCTAATTCCTTGCTAAAAGAGGTCAAGATGATTTGTATGCAAATCTCTTCTTTATATTCTTTGAGTAACTTTTCTATTTGGAGATGTAATTTTGCGCAAGGAGCACAATGTGGATTAGAGATAATGGTAATCCACTCTTTGGCATCCCTATTGCCCAATAATATTCCTGTATTTTTGTCAATGTCATATTGAGGCTGTTCGTTTAATAAGCTCTTAAATACAGAGGCATTCAGTTTTATGCTGCTAAGTTTATTTTTGCTTCGTTGGATTTGCTTTTCTTTTACGTATAATGTAACAGTAAAATGGAGCGATAGAATGACGAGCCCATACACGCATCCAATGGTAGTGAAATCAAATAAATCCCATTGATTGAAATCCATGCCTATCGCAAATAGAGAGATAAGAAAGGTGATCCATACGGTAGCTTGTACAGATAAACATAAAGCGCACCATTGTTTTACCCTAAATTTTTGGTACCATACGCTCCACGCTGTATAAGGTAATGCGATTATATTCAGAGTCTCTGCATATATAACATATTGGGGCAACAAGGCGATAAACAATATTGCGGAAAGAAAATATCCTAAGCCGAAGACACTCCAACTGATCCCCAAGAAATGAGATGCTTGGGAATCCAATGTCCCATTGCAATCACTGGATTTCAAAAACAGGGAACAAATTTTGTTGACATATTTATCCGAGCCTAAGATCTCTCGAGAAAGCAGGATACCGCAGAAAGATGCTCCGATCACATTAACACCCCATAACCCCCAGATTCCTATCTCCATTCCTCTGTTGGTGATAAGGGCACACCCTATTAATGATAGAAGTAATGAAACGAAACATGCGATTACTATCCGCTGTCGTAAGTATTCCTTTCTATGCTCTTTATAATCCGGTTCAATAGATTCATCGGTGGATTCGAAAAGAAGGACGATTCCTGACCATCGTTCCAAGAATACCGGGATAGATAATGTGATGTTTTTACCTCGCCATGAATAGATGATTGCCTCGGTAGAAACATGTCGCACCAATACAAACTCATGATCTACGTAAGCCACAAAGGGTACATCCAATGAGGATAAGTTTTCTTGTGTTTTTTGAATTTCGGCCGCTACATTCTCTATATTATAATAACGTAGCATCTCGGACAGTCCAAACAGATTGTTTTTGTGTGGATGCCTCTCGTAGTATCTTATGGTAAAATCTACCGTGTATTTTATCGATACAGTTTCTAATATTTCAATAAATATATTATTTCGTCTCATGGCAAGGAATTATGAAAGGAGAATGTAATGTCTATTTAAAGCGTAAAAACATATAAATATTGTTTGCCTCCTCATTGGATTTAGAAACAAGCCTTGCTAAATCTCCTTTTAATCGATTTTCAAGAAGGGCGATTTGAAGTTCTTCCATGGATAGTTCGATACAAGCAGTCGTTCCATTCATAAGCATGTTAGGGGAGAGTGTGAACGTTTTGTCTTCATAATCCGCTAATTTCAATATTTGCTTATAGAGTTTTCCGTCTTGTGGATCACGAACCAAAAATCTTGACTTGAATTGCCCTCTTTCCACTTGCAAGGGGATGCTTTCAATAAATTGGTAGCCTTTACTTTGAATATATCCGTTCATATAGACGATTGGTTGAGTTGTCGCTATAGCGGGCTTACATATCGCTTGCGGAGTAAGATGGCGATTTTTATCTATGTGAAACAGGGTGTCAGTCTCTTGGTTATAAAGAGTCGCTCCTTCTTTGGTTGGTACGATACGATTAGTCTTTGCCACAAATACAATATTATTACCTGCGATATTTTCAGTAACGTTTAATTGTATATTTTCATTCTCAGATAGAGAAAGGTATTGCTCGACAGCTCCGTTTTCTTTCGAAATCAGCACGAATGGTTTCTCGTGACATTCATTATTGCCCTCTTGCTCTGGAATTTCTTTTGATTGGGGATCGGCTATTGCGGAAAAGGCGATCCGATGTCTTGCCTCACTGTCATAAATTAGCAGGTGGTTGTTATCGAAATCGATAGCCTCTGTGATCCAACTCTTTTCCGGAAGGGAGAGTGATCGTATATAAGTGCCATTCGAGTCATATACATGTATTTGATTTTTGAAATAGGCGAATATTTCATCTCTTTTTTGGTCATATAAAAAGCCGGTAAGTACCGTGTATTCTCCGGGACCATTCCCTTTATGGTTGAAATGCCGAAGTGGCTTTCCCGACTTATCGAAGAAAAGGAACGAACCCGATGGGAAATCAAAGAGTAACACTTCATTTTGTCCCTCTTTTATCAGTGGACGACGGAATAAATAGTCTGGATTGTTATTGCTAGGTTGAAAATAGCTGATCTCCGCTACTTCGGTTAGAAAAATCTCTTTCTCTTGGGGATTATCTACCAGAACAAATGAGATTAAATCCATTTGGGTAGGAATTTGTGAGCAGGCTTGCGATAATAAGCATATAATGAAAATTGGTAAGATATATGTTCGCATAATTATGTGGTTTATCATGATTAATATATGATGTATTTATCTATGCTTGTTCTCTTATATCAATACGGCTAAGCCTATTGATCATGAACTTTCGCTTAAGAGCAGCCTGCACGTTCTCCATAGTAACTCTTGCATAGTGTAGTGCAAGAATTTATGTCAGATGCACCGATAAAACAACAAAGTTGGCCATCAACCATACATGCGTATGATCCTCCCCCTAAGATTTTCATCTTTTGTTCTTTTGGAAGAACTTTACCTTGTTGGTTTAATACTACTTTTGTCAGTTTTTTGAGTTTATTCATAATTTGGAAGATTTAAAAAGTTAATTGATGTGTATCAAGTGCTTTGATATTCACAAAGAAAATCAAAAAATATTAAAAAACAAGGAGGACTATGTTTTTTTATTGTTTTAAGGTGTTTTTATTAAATTGATAGTGTGGATTACAATGATTAACTTTTATGGAAAGGTCATGAGAAATGATTTAATATGTGCTGTATAAGTACAATGTTGATGATGTTACATTTATCCGTTAGGTACGAAAGTTTGAGTTAAAATTATTCTTGCGGACAAAAGTCATGGCAGAACGTGTGAATGGCATGATCGAGGCTTTGTAACGAATCGTGTGGGTAATCTAACTTTTGTGTTTTTTAATTCGGCTGCTACGTTCTTTAATACTCTATTTATAATAACACAGCATCTCGGACAATCCCAGCAAGTTATTTTTGTGTGGATACCTTTAATAAAATATTATCGTAAAATCCTTCGTGTATCTTATCGATAAGATTTCTAAAATTTGGATGAACAGATTGTCATGTTCCATAGCTTAGAGTTTTTAGTGATTATCTCAGCTTCCCGATAAACAGCACCGGATTACTCTCCTCGTTCAGTCCGGGGAAACGTCGTGCGAACTCTTCCTTCTTCAAAACGTCTTCCGGATACATCAGCATGGCGCACCAGCCCTCATCTAACGAGAAGAACTGTTTGGGCAACCACCGGAAGTTGTCATCGAACTTGATGTTTTCTAAAACTCTTGCGTTTCCGTCTTTTTTGTCGATTAAGGCAACCCCTTCAAGATCATCCCTTTTTCCCTTGAAGGAGAGTAATATTGTTTCCTTTGATTCCACGTAATCCGGGATATGCCCGATGTATCCTTTCTCTGTCTCCTCCATTACAATTTGCATATCATTCTTTCCGTCTTGTGCCCAAAATCCCGCTGGAGGAATTTTATTGTCGATATTTATTCGATATCGAACTTTAGTGCTATCCATCGTACACTCAAGTATCTCATTGCCTTGATAGCCATGAGAGATTATAAGTCCTTCAAAACGTTCGAATGAGTTTGTGAATGAGCTGATATATTTATTTTGTTTCTCTATGGAGTCATAGGTGCTGATATAGGTTCCGTTCTTATGATTGATTATTCTGTAACGCAATTGCCTCTCGGCAGGCGCACATTTTATAATGTATGAGTTGTCATTAAATAGGGTGATAGCCTCTATATATGCTATGTTTTCATAATGCCTATTATTGATGAACTCGAATGAGGTTGAATAGGTTATCATGGATTGTGTGGATGCTATGGTGATATCGCCATTGGGCCATATCATAAAATTGTTAAGGAAGGGGTACGATTGTGGATCTTCCCCTTTTTTAGATAAGACACGTTTGATTTTTCCTGATTTATCATATACTATTAAAATGTTATCAGAGCCGATGTATATATCCTCTTGAAAGAGGGCGATGTTCTTGATTTTGTAAAGTACATCTATCAATGCGTCATCCCTTGTTTCCAGGGGGACATACCAATGTTCTTCAAATACTTCATCCACGTCTTTTTCTACCCGATGTGAGAGTGGAATAAAATACTCGATTATTTCGTCCTTGCTATTATCCTTGGCTTGATCCTGATTACAACTGATAAGCAAAAGAGCGACTAAAAATAGAAGATAGATCATGATCGTTTTTGTTTTAAGAAAAAAAGCGGGTTTTAGCAGATGGCGCCTGCTAAAACCTGTTCTTTCTTTTGTTACTAACCTCCTATGGTATTGCAGTTTTGTACTCCTCCAAGACCATTGCATTTAGAATCACACTCAGAGCAGCTGGAGGCTTCAAAGGAACCGGAACTGTTCCAGCAATGACAATACGCACTTCCTCCCCCTAAGATTTTCATCATTTGCTCTTTTGGAAGAACTTTACCTTGTAGGTTTAACACTACTTTTGTCAGTTTTTTTAGATTGTCCATAATTTGAAAGATTTAAAAGGTTAATTGATGTGTGGTCAAATGTTTTTGCTTTGATATTTACAAAGGAACTAAAAAAAAATAAAAAGCAATAGGTGTTGCGTTTTTTTAATTGTTATTTATTATATTTTGCTTATGTAATATTGCTGATTATAATAGTGTTACGGAAGACTATGGATACATAGGGGGATAAACCCTTTTTATACTTACCCATACGATTCATCTACGGGGCGATTGTTTAGATCTTGTAGTAGTAGGGGCGTACTCCTTCCGGAAGGAAGAAACGGATATCCTTGCCGGTTTGGTAAGCGTTACGGATAAATGTGGAGGAGATTTCCATCAAGGGAGCGTCTACCTTTTTCACGTTCGGATAAATGGCAGGGATCGAGATGTCGAATCCTAGACGGGGATAAATCAGCAGTTTGTAGTTTTGGAGTATTTTTTCATATTCTTTCCATCGGGGGAAAAGTTGCCAGTTATCGGCTCCCATGATAAAATAAAAGTCCCTATCCAGATAGTTACTGGATAAGGCTCGCAAGGTATCAATGGAATAAGAAGGTTTCGGCAGGTGGAACTCAATATCGCAGACCTTGAATTTCGGGTATCCGTCAATGGCGGCTTGGGCCATTTCCAACCGTAGTGAGTCATCTAGCAAGTCATCCTTTTTCTTCAGCGGATTATGAGGCGTGACCACGAACCACACCTCATCCAGTCCCTCGAACTCACATAGCCAGTTCGCTAAGGCGAGATGGCCTATGTGAATGGGATTGAACGATCCACTGTAGATGCCGGTCTTGAGTCTCATCTTTATACTTACCCCTTCTTTTGCCAACCCTTATAGTTGATAAAACAAATGAATATATTAAATATCAGGATGCCCCCGATGATATACTCCTTATAATACAGGCTAATACCACCTAATACGAGGCTCGCTATCCCACAAACGATAGAAAGCCCCATCATAAAACGGGTATTCTTGAATATATTAGACATAGACTATTTGTTTAAGAACTCACGAATGATCTTCAACGCATCTTTTTGGGCAGTCTCCAGATCATCGTTTACGACAACCTTATCAAACTGTCCCGTGAACCCTAATTCATACTCAGCCTTGGCGATACGGCTTTCGATAACTTCCGGGCTGTCTGTTCCCCGTCCTTCCAATCGCTTCCGTAGGTCGTCGATGGAAGGGGGTTGGATAAAAACAGACAGGGCACGGTCTCCATAGAATTTCTTGATATTGCATCCGCCTACCACATCCACATCGAAAATCACGTTATCCCCTTCGTTCAAGATACGCTCTACCTCGCTCTTTAACGTACCGTAATATTTATCGGTATACACCTCCTCATATTCCAAGAAGTCTCCATTAGCGATACGACTGCGGAATTCTTCCGGCGTAAGGAAATAATATTCCACACCATTCTTCTCGGTTCCCCGCGGAGCCCGGCTGGTAGCCGAGATGGAGAAACGAAGGTGTAAATCCTGTTTCAAAAGATAATTAATAATGGTTGATTTTCCGGAACCCGAGGGTGCGGAGAAGATAATTAATTTGCCAGCCATTCTCGTTAATCTTATTATAATACGTTTAGTACCTGTTCCTTGATTTGTTCCAACTCGTCTTTCATCTGGACCACGATCTTCTGCATCTCGGCGTGGTTGCTTTTTGAACCGAGCGTATTGATCTCACGTCCCATTTCCTGAGCGATAAAACCGAGCTTCTTGCCTTGGCCGTGACCGGATTCCATGGTTGAGATAAAATATTTCAAGTGGTTGTCCAGACGGTTCTTTTCCTCGTTGACATCCAGCTTCTCGATGTAATAGATCATCTCCTGCTCGAAGCGATTCTTGTCGTAGTCCTTCTCGGCTATCTTTTGCAGGTTATCCATGATACGAGCCTTGATCTTCTCGATACGTTTCCCCTCGTATTTCTCCACTTCTTTCAACAGAGTGGCGATATTGGCTATCTTTCGCTCGAAAAGCTTTTGAAGCATAGCTCCTTCTTGGATGCGGAAATCACACAGGTGCTTGATAGCGTCTTTTACCGTTGCTAAAACCACTTCCCATTCGGATTCGTCCGGTTCTACGGTCTCGGATTTGATAGCGTCCGGCATCCGTAGCAAAGTCTGGAACCAATCACTCGGAACACTGATGTTCAGTTTCTCGGCGATCTCCTTGATTTGATTGTAGTAATTCTCTACGGCGGCAAGATTGATCTGTGTAGGAGTATCTTTGCCTATATATTCTATAAAGATATTGAACTCAACTTTTCCCCGCTCCAAAGATTGAAGTAACAGGCTCCGAAGCTCCATCTCCTTTTCCTTGTATATGGAAGGGATACGGGTGGACAAATCCAATTGCTTACTGTTTAAAGCCTTTATCTCTACGGTTACTTTTTTTGAAGGGAGCTCGGCAGTAACCTTACCGAATCCAGTCATTGATTGTATCATTTTTCTCAAAAGTTTGTGCAAAGATAGTGGTTTCCTTTTAGATTTGATGTTTATTTTCCCATAAATAGATGTTTCTCATAGGACTGCCAGGATAGTATAATGAATTTTTGTATACCTTCGCAGCCTAATCAGATTGAAGGATTGAGATTGCTTGTTCGTTCAATTATCAATTGTTAATAGTTAATTATTATGTCATTGATTTTAAATATCGAGACATCCACTTCCGTGTGTTCAGTAGCCCTGTCGGAAGGGGAGGAGGTGGTCTTTGAGAAGGCTTCCTTTGAGGGGCCGTCTCATGCGGCGTTATTGGGCGTTTATATGGAAGAGGCATTAAAGGTCGCAAAGTCGAAAGGGATGAAACTGGATGCTGTGGCAGTAAGTAGCGGACCCGGATCTTATACGGGGTTGCGTATCGGGGTGTCTGTGGCTAAAGGACTATGCTTTGGGTATGGTATTCCTTTGATCGGTATTCATACGTTGGATATTTTAGCGTCTGACGCTATCCGGAAAAATAAGGAGGAGGCCGATTGCTTATATTGCGCTATGTTGGATGCCCGCCGTATGGAAGTCTACACTTCGATTTATGATTCCCATCTCAACACGATACGTGCCACGACCGCTGATATCATAGATGCTGATTCGTATGCTTCTTTTTTAGAGAACGGTAAGGTTTGTTTCTTTGGGGACGGTGCCGCTAAATGTAAGGCGGTAATCACTTCTCCGAACGCTTGTTTTATAGATGGTATCTATCCATTGGCTGTAAATATGGCATCCTTGTCGCAGAAGGCATATGATGAGGGGCGTTTTGAGAATGTGGCTTATTTTGAGCCTTTCTATTTGAAAGAATTCCAAGCAACGATCGCTAAGAACAAAGTGCTGAACGAGGCGTTAGGGAAAAACAAATAAGAGTAAGGGCACATAACCAAATTCATGCTCCGGTTCCTATAGAGCAAGCTAACTGAGAACAATAACATAAAAAGGCGGGATCCTTTCGGACCTCGCCTTTTTTAATATAGATAGTTATTTTATTAACCAAGGAATCCTAGCAAGATACCGGCAGCTACAGCGGAACCGATTACGCCTGCGACGTTCGGACCCATAGCGTGCATCAGCAAGTAGTTGCTTGGATCGTATTCCAAACCTACGTTCTGGGAAATACGGGCAGCGTCAGGTACGGCGGATACACCGGAGTTACCGATCAACGGATTGATCTTGTTGCCTTCTTTCAAAAACAGGTTGAAGAACTTAACGAACAATACACCTGCGCAAGTAGCAATAACGAATGACAACGCACCCAAACCGAAAATCTTGATAGAGTTTAATGTTAAGAACTGGGTAGCTTGTGTAGAAGCACCTACCGTGATGCCTAACAAGATCGTGATAACATCGATCAGCGGGCCGCGGGCTGTCTCTGCCAAACGGCGAGTTACGCCACTTTCCTTGATCAAGTTACCAAAGAACAACATTCCCAACAATGGCAGGCCAGACGGCACCAAGAAGGCTGTCAACAATAAACCAACGATCGGGAAAATGATTTTCTCCGTCTGTGAAACAGCTCTAGGCGGTTTCATACGGATCACACGTTCTTTTTGTGTCGTAAGTAAACGCATGAACGGCGGTTGGATAATAGGAACCAATGCCATGTACGAATAGGCTGATACGGCAATCGCACCCATTAAGTTGGGAGCCAACTTAGAGGACAAGAAGATCGCGGTCGGACCATCCGCACCACCGATAATACCGATAGCACCGGCTTGGCTCGGATCGAAGCCCATTTGCAAGGCGATGATGTAAGCTCCGAAAATACCAAATTGAGCAGCAGCTCCAACTAGCATTAACTTAGGGTTGGATATCAAAGCGGAGAAGTCTGTCATGGCACCGATACCGAGGAATATCAAGGGTGGATACCATCCCTGCTTCACACCTTGGTACAGGATGTTCAATACGGAACCCTCTTCGTATATACCCAACTGCAATCCGGCGTCCTTGAATGGAATGTTACCGATCAAGATACCGAAACCGATCGGGATCAGGAGCATTGGCTCGAACTCATACTTTATAGCCAGGAATATGAACAACAAACCTACCAGCAGCATTATGATATGCCCCGGAGTTGCGTTCGCAAATCCTGTATAAGAGAGAAATATTTGGATATTTTCTCCTAGGAATTGTAAGAAACTTTCTTGCATATCATTAACCGATTACAACGAGATCCGCACCTTCCAATACAGAGTCGCCTTTATTTACTTTTATTTCTACAATCTTACCGTCACGATCGGCGTTGATGTTGTTTTCCATCTTCATGGCTTCCAACACGAGGATCTTTTGGCCCCTCTTAACCACATCGCCTACCTTGCAATCCACGCTTAAGATCACGCCTGGTAGCGGAGATTTCACTGCACCTGCGGCACTTGGAGCGGTCGGGCGAGTGATAACAGGCTCGCCGCTGGCTGTCGTCGGGGCTTGAGCCGGACGTTTCAAGGTTACCATTTGTTTCTTGGCCGGCTTCTCCATCTTCACTTGATAGGGAGTACCGTTTACTTCCACTTCTGCTATATCATCTACGACAGAATTGATATGTACTTTATATGTATTACCGTTGATGGTATATTTAAAACTTTTCATTCTTTAGTTGATTTTAGAGGATGATTATTTTTTTGTCGGAGTCTGACGTAAAGAATAAAGCTTAGAACTCCATGGAGAATAACTGCGTTGTACCTTGCGGATCGTTAATACCGTATGTTCGATATCGTGATTGTCATCGCTCATTTCATAGAGAGCGGTAGCAATGGCTGCGAATATCTCACCGGATTCTTGTCCGGCGTTAGCGGAAACGGTGACGCCTTCGCCCGCTGCTTTCTGCGCATTACGTTTGCTGGCACGGATCGCTGCGTTACCAATTTGTTTAAATACAAGGAACAAGATCATCAAGCCGATGAACACAACCGCCATCGCCGTGATAGTCATACCGATACCGAGAGAATCGTTTTTTTGGAAATTTTCGATCTTCTCGTTAGAGTCTAACGTTACATTATTCGTACTGGGGGTTACCTTGTCCAAGATCGCCCACTTTCCAGTGCCATCTATATCCAATCCGTAGCTTATGTCGGCTCTTTGCCCGGCGGGAATCGTGATCTCATCGATCAATGTCGTTCCGTCGGAATCATATAAAGCCAGGTAATTGTCTTTGCTCGGATCGAACGTGAAGTTTACGTGGAATGTTCCTTTCGTTGGAGCATTGTCCGCCCAAAAAAGTATATGTTGGCGAGGGGGTACCTTTGTCAATACATCTCCCTTGGGGATCATATATTTCTTGGGGTTATTTTTATCGTTAGTCAAAAAACAACCCCGCAAATCTACCGTGCCGGCTGAGTTGTTGAACAACTCAAACCAGGGATGGCGTTTTCCGTAGTCATCAACGAAGTTATCCTCGTTGACAACCAATACTTCGTTTAACTTAACGGAGGTAGTCAGCTGTGCCTTGGCTCCCATGCTGAAGAGAACCATTAACAAAAGCAATACCCCTATTTTCTTATTTATCATATTCATCTCCTGTTTTACGGATTATAGAGGCAGGTTATCATGTTTCTTAGCAGGATTGCTTAACTTCTTAGTCTGCAATTGCTGCAAAGCACGAATAATACGGAAACGAGTGTTACGCGGTTCGATAACATCGTCGATATAACCGTATTGAGCTGCGTTATAAGGATTTGCGAACGCCTTCTTATATTCAGCTTCTTTCTCTGCGGCGCATGCTTTCGGATCTTCAGCGGCTGCGACATCCTTGGCGAAGATAACCTCTACGGCACCGCTCGGGCCCATAACGGCGATCTCGGCTGTCGGCCATGCGTAATTCATATCACCACGTAAATGTTTAGAACTCATCACGCAATAAGCTCCACCGTAAGACTTACGCAATGTAACGGTAATCTTAGGAACAGTGGCTTCGCCATAAGCGTAAAGCAATTTAGCGCCATGAAGGATTACACCGTTGTATTCCTGACCTGTACCCGGAAGGAATCCCGGAACGTCAACCAATGTTACCAAAGGAATATTGAAAGCGTCGCAGAAACGAACGAAGCGGCCCGCTTTACGAGAAGCGTTGCTATCCAAGCATCCTGCCATAACCTTCGGCTGGTTAGCTACGATACCGACAGATTGTCCGTTGAAACGAGCGAAACCTACGATTATATTCTTAGCGTAATCCGCATGAACCTCTAGGAACTCGTTGTTATCGACGATCGTACCGATAACCTCGTACATATCGTAAGATTGGTTAGCGTTATCAGGAATGATCTCGTTCAAAACGTCATCCAAACGATCGATCGGATCCTTGCATTCGATCAGCGGAGTTTCCTCTAAGTTGTTCTGAGGTAAGAAACTGAGCAATTTACGGATCAATTGCAGACCATCCTCTTCTGTATCGACAGCGAAATGGGCCACACCCGATTTTGTAGTGTGTACGCTGGCTCCACCCAACTGCTCTTGGGTTACATCCTCACCTGTTACGGTTTTTACTACTTTCGGACCTGTCAAGAACATGTAGCTGGTACCACGTGTCATGATGTTGAAGTCTGTCAAAGCCGGAGAATAAACGGCTCCACCGGCGCAAGGGCCGAAGATACCGGAAATCTGGGGAACAACGCCGGAAGCCAAGATGTTGCGTTGGAAAATCTCAGCGTATCCTGCCAAAGCATTTACTCCTTCTTGGATACGAGCTCCACCGGAATCGTTCAAACCGATAACGGGAGCGCCCATCTTCATGGCTTGATCCATTACTTTACAGATCTTCATAGCCAAAGACTCAGACAAGGCTCCACCGAATACGGTGAAATCTTGAGCGAAGATATATACCAAACGTCCGTCGATCGTACCATAGCCTGTTACGATACCGTCGCCTAAGTATTTAGTTTTCTCGATGCCGAAGTTTGTACAACGGTGTTGAACAAACATGTCGAATTCCTCGAAACTACCTTCGTCAAGCAACATGGCGATACGCTCACGAGCGGTATATTTGCCTTTTTTGTGCTGTGATTCGATTCTTTTCTCTCCTCCACCCAAGCGAGCTTGCTCACGAAGTGCGATGAGCTCTTTTACTTTTTCAAGCTGGTTACTCATTGTATTTTGATTTGTTGTTAGAAATGAACGGATTAATTATTTGTTGCTCGGCATGCAAAGTTCTGTCAATACGCTGCAAGTTGATTTCGGGTGAAGGAAAGCGATGTTCAAACCTTCCGCGCCACCGCGGGGAGCTTTGTCGATTAATTTAACGCCTTTTTCCTCAGCCTCGTTCAATGCGGCCTGTACATCAGGTACCGCGAATGCGATATGGTGGATACCTTCACCTTTTTTCTCGATAAATTTCGCGATCGTGCTGTCTTCGCTAGTCGGCTCCAGTAATTCAATCTTAGTCTGTCCTACCTTGAAAAATGCGGTTTTTACTTTTTGGTCTGCTACTTCTTCGATATTGTAGCATTTTAATCCAAGAACGCCTTCATAATAGGGTAAACAAGCCTCGATACTCTTCACGGCGATACCTAAATGTTCGATATGTGTAAGTTCCATGTCAATAATAATTTAAAGATTTAGTAAATGTTTGTTTCTATTTTCCGCAAATGTACACTACTTTTTATGAATGAGGAAATAAATCCTTGTTTTTTGTTGAGGTAATTATGCCAAACTACATTTCTATTTTTACCGCGACCCGCCTTGCGGTGTTACTGCACGCCTATTGCAGTGTCACTGCACGTGCGGTGCAGTACTACTGCAAGGCGGGTCGCGGTAAAAGGTCTTTGATGAGTCTTACTAGAAATCCACAATCAATCGCACGTTTAGCTGCCGTCCGGTCAAATAGTTTGGAACCGCGTATTGGACATTATACACGTCTGTTATCCAATAGTAGGAACTAACGTTTTTGATGTCTAATATGTTAAATACGTCCAGGCCTAGCCAAATGTTTTTCAAATGGCGGAAGAAGCCCCTGTCCATGATAGCGTCCGTGCCTCCTGCCAATTGATAGGAGAGGCCGATATCCACACGTTTGTAGGCGGGCGTACGGAAATAGCCGGCTTCGTATCCTTTGCCGGGGATTGTCTGGGGAAGTCCTCCGGATAAAACTCCTTTCAGATTTAGCTTGACTCGTTTATAGCCCGGGAAATAATCTTGGAAGAAGAGGGAGATGTTGTAGCCTTGGCTATTGGCCATAGGTACGGTCGTTGTTTCCCGGATGGTTTGCTGGGCTTTCATCAAGGAGAAGCTGATCCATGAGTCGGTGCCCGGTACGAATTCACCGAAGAATTTGACATCGAGTCCCATGGCGTAACCCTTGGCGCAGTTCTCGCCGTAATAGCGGATCTTGACGTTGTCTACGGTGTAGGGATTCAGATTGTCCAGTTTTTTATAGTACATCTCGGCGGTCACCTTGAAGTTCCGGTCTACGGCACGGAACGTATAATCTCCTCCCAATATGAAATGGATGGAGCGTTGTGACTTTAGATCTTTGTTCAATACCGTGATATTATTGCCGTTCTTATCTTTGTCTACTTTACGCAATTCCTTGTAGAAGGGCGATTGATAATACAGTCCGGTGGCGAAACGGAGCGTTAAATCTTGGTCGAAGTTCGGGATAAAGCCCAATGAGGCACGGGGACTGAAAAGAAACTCTTTATTATAAGTCCAATAACTACCTCTAATTCCAGCGACTAACGTGAACAGGCCTTGCTTGGTCCTGAATTTGAACGCGTCTTGCGCATAAGCGGAAAAGCGTGTGCTTTCTATCTGATTATCAGAAAAGAGGTTCGAATATACACTTACGTTATTACCGGTTTGGGGCAAAGAATAACCTGAGGAATCCCTTTTTTCCCACTCACTGATCTTATCATTGATCTTCTCCGTTTGTACCGTGGCTCCCCATTTCAACGTATTATTTAAAAGGCGGGCCATCCCATAATGCCCGACATTCATGACAGTCGAGTTCAAGCGGTTTCGTGCGTGCTCGTGATAACGGCCTACGGACATGGCGGCTGACGCGTCGTCATCCGGATTTTCCGCTCCGTTCTCGCTCAGCCAATATTCTCCGGCGATATCGTATCCCTCTTCTTCCTTGCTTTTGAAAGCGGAGGCTTGAAGTCCCAACTCTGTGTTCTCATTGGGGTTGTGTTTCAATGTAAGCGCACCGAACAAGGTTTGGAAACGATCTCTTTCCCTTCCGTCGAAATAGACTTTGAAGTTCTTGGGACGCTCGGCCGTACCGAAAGAGGTTTCCCGGCTATAAGGGGTGAATTTATAATTATTGTTAGCGAGGTTTCCCAAGAAATTGATTTCCCATTTAGGGGAAAATTGGTACGTGATGTAAGTTTGCAGATCGATAAATTTGGGGTTGTATTCGGCGTCAGTATCCATAGTGCCCAAAATAGACCGACCGCTTTTAAAGCGGAAACCCGTTACTTGGGTAAATTTACCGATAGAACTACCCACGTAAGCATTGGTGCCCAACAAGCTTGCGGAAGCCGAGCCTTCGAACAGCTTAGGTTTTTTATAGGTAATATCCAGCACGGAACTCATCTTGTCTCCGTAACGAGCCTCGAAGCCGCCGGCGGCGAAATTGACCGCCTCCGTCAGGTCCGGATTGATAAAGCTAAGGCCCTCTTGCTGCCCCGAGCGAATCAGAAGCGGACGGAATACCTCGATCCCATTCACATAAACGATATTTTCATCATAACTACCTCCACGTACGGAATACTGGGAACTTAGCTCGTTGTTGGACGAAACTCCGGCAAACGTAACGACCAAGCTCTCTATACTACCTCCGGAGGGATCGGGTAATAATTTGATTTTGTCTGCGTTTAGTGACTCCATGGTCGTGGTCTGCTTGCGAATGGCGGTAACGGATACTTCCCCTAAATCAACGGAGGTATAGTTCATCTGTACGTTCAGGCGCATATCCGCTTGTGCCGAAGGAATGATGCGTTCCGCCTTGTTATATCCCAGACAAGAGTAAATAACGGAGATAGAATCTCCCGGTGATATGGAGAAGGAATAATATCCCTTCTCGTTGGTCATGGAGCCGATCAACGTGTTCTTAACCCGGACGTTCACTAATTCCAGTGGGTTACCGTCGGCGTCACGTACATAACCGGTGATTTTTATGCGGCCCTCGCCAAAGGCGCTCACGGAAATAAGTATAAATAGCAGCGCAGCTATCGCACGAATCTTCATAATCTATTGTTCAATTATAAAAATACTAACGAGAAAAAAGAATGATACGTATATAATAGGTGCAAAAAATTATATTTATATTTGCGAATCTTAATATTAAAGAAGTACAAAGAACGAAAAAAATGGAGAGTTTTGCAACACTTATACAAAATAGAAGAAGTACACGTAAGTTTACCGAACAACTACTTTCACCCGAGCAGGTAGAACAGATCTTGAAAGCGGCGTTGATGGCTCCGGCCTCAAAACGTAGTAATCCTTGGCAGTTCGTGGTCGTGGAAGATAAGGAAATGTTGAAGAAGCTTGCCGGGTGTAAGAAAAATGGTTCCGCCTTTTTGGAAGGTTGTGCCTTGGCCGTGGTTGTTTTGGCGAATGTGATGGAAAGTGATGTTTGGATCGAAGACGCTTCGGTCGCTTCTATTTATATGCAATTGCAAGCGGAGGATTTGGGATTGGGGAGTTGCTGGTGTCAGATCCGGAACCGGGTAACAGAGGACGAGGCGGATTCGAATAATTATGTTCGTTCGTTGCTGGATATCCCTTATCAATTGGATGTCTTGTCTATCATTGGTATCGGTTATAAGGATCAGGTTCGTAAGCCTTTTGATGAATCCCATTTACAATGGGAGAAGATACATATAGGAAAGTTCTCTCTTCCGGAAGAAAATAAAGAGGCAGGAGAATGAAAGTCGTATTTGTTGGTGCCGGAAACTTAGCTACCCGGCTTTCGTTGGAAATGCGTAAGTCCGGAATGAGTATCGGGCAAGTGTATAGCCACACAAGTGAGCATGCTAAGATTTTAGCCGATGAATTGGGATGTGGGTGGACTGTTGTCCCGGAAGAGATTGTGGAAGATGCCGACTTGTATGTTTTCTCTTTGAAAGATGCCGTGCTCCAAGATGTTATCGCCCGTGTAAAACCGAATAACGGTTTGTGGGTGCATACGGCGGGGAGTATGCCTATTTCTGTCTTTGAGGGTTTTACGGCTAGATGTGGGGTGATTTATCCGTTACAAACCTTTAGTAAGAGTAGGGAGGTGGATTTCAAGAACATACCGTTCTTTTTGGAAGCGAACTCGTCTGAAGATGAGAAGGTGCTGGGAGAGGTGGCTAGGGCACTCTCCTGTAATGTCCGTTTTCTCTCATCCGAGAAGCGAAAGAGCTTACATTTAGCGGCCGTTTTCGCTTGTAATTTTGCGAATCATATGTATGCGTTAGCTGAGAAGATCTTGGCGGAGCAAGAAATACCGGGAGAGGTCTTGCTGCCTTTGATAGACGAGACAGCCGCTAAGGTGCATGTGATGTCGCCGGCTCAGGCTCAAACGGGACCTGCTATGCGATATGACGAGAATGTGATAAACAAACATATGGCTATGCTTAAAGATCCGGATATGCGGAATCTATATGAGTTGATTAGCCGAAGTATACATAAGGAGGCTCAACAATGAGTAGTATAAACTATGATTTGACAAAAATAAAGGCTTTTGTTTTTGATGTAGACGGGGTATTATCTTGTGATGTGATTCCGCTTCATCCGAATGGCGACCCGATGCGTACTGTCAATATCAAGGATGGCTATGCCTTGCAATTGGCCGTAAAGAAAGGATATGAGGTCGCTATAATTACGGGCGGATATACGGAAGCCGTACAGATTCGTTTTTCTCGTTTGGGAATACAACATATCTATATGCGTAGTGCTGTAAAGGTACATGACTTTAAGGATTTCATGGAAAAAACAGGCTTGTCTTCTGAGCAAATCATGTATGCGGGTGATGACATTCCTGATTATGAGGTAATGACGCAAGTCGGGCTGCCGGTGGCGCCAGCGGATGCGGCACCGGAGATCAAGGAGATAGCGAAATATATATCCTCCCGGCGAGGTGGTGAAGGCGTAGCTAGGGACGTGATCGAGCAAACGATGCGGGCACAAGGACACTGGTTCGGCGAGGAGGCTTTTGGGTGGTAAAATTGAGGTGAATGTGTTATGCTTAATCGAATAGGTTATGTTAGAGAATTTAAAAAAGTACAAGATCGTCTTAGCCTCTAATTCTCCGAGACGACGGAATTTGTTATCTGGTCTGGATATCGACTTCGAGGTGAGAATAATTCCGGATATTGACGAGTCTTACCCGGATTCTATTGAATCCATGGAGATCCCTTTATATATTGCCCGTTCGAAAGCTGAGGCCTATAAATCGACTATGGCAGATGATGAATTGCTGATTACGGCGGACACGATCGTTTGGACGTTTGAGGGGGTTATGGGGAAGCCTGCGAACCGGGAGGAAGCCTATGCTATGCTTCATGCTTTGTCTGATCATGTACATCAGGTAATAACCGGTGTTTGTATCATGACGAAGAACAAGAATGTTGGTTTTTCCGTAGAATCTGCGGTTTGTTTCGCTAAATTGAGTGATGAGGAGATTAACTATTATTTGGATAAATATAAACCTTATGATAAAGCCGGTGGGTATGGTATTCAGGAATGGATCGGTTATATCGGGGTGGAGTCTATCAATGGTAGCTTTTATAACGTGATGGGATTACCTGTGCAAAAGCTTTATCAGGAATTGAAACATTTTTAATCTCAATTCAAGGTAAAGTATTTATCTTTCATATAATATTCTATCTGATTTAATGTGTGCGCTAAGGTTGGGGGAATCGGTAAGACGACTGGTTTCTCCAAATTCCATTCCGGGTCATTTATGATCATGTCGGATAGGCTGCTCTCATGTATTAAGATAAGGCGGGTAGAAGTTGAGGCTATGATCTTAAGGTTGGTGTTTTGCGCAAGTAATATGAAATGATCTTTTGTCACTTCCGCTATATGTGTCCCTTCTTGACTGTAAATAATAAGTTTCCCCGAAAATACGAAGATCAATAGATTATCCGTGGTTGCGGTATTAAACGGGGAATCTCCCGCTCTTAGTATTTTGCATTCAAGTTGATTTAGATAATGCTTCATGTAAGAACTTAGGGATTTTCGAGGATAGCCAATGTTTTTCTGTTAGGAAGGTATTCCAACATACCTTTTGAGTAGGTGACTTTCTGCTGTCCGTTGTTGTCTGCGTAAATAATGAAATACTCTATTTGGGGAATGGATTGTGCCAGTAGCTTCGCTTTCTCAACTCCCAAAACCATGAAAGTCGTAGCGTAAGCGTCTGCTGTCATGCAATCTTCCGCTACGATTGTTGCGCTAAGAATATTTTGTCCAGCAGGATAACCGGTCACCGGATTGATTATATGGGCATATTTCTTACCATCCTTGATGTAGAAGTTTCGATAGTCGCCGGAAGTGGCTACCCCCCCTTTTTTGCATAATTGCACGATCTCTTCCACATCATTTGTTACGCCGCTTGTCCCTATTTCTGGTTTGTTGATGCCCACTCGCCAACAGTCACCTTGTTGATTTACTCCTTTCATGGTGACCTCACCACCTATTTCTATCATGTAATTCTTTACGCCTTCCTTCTCTAGCAGG
Source organism: Parabacteroides distasonis (assembly GCF_004793765.1). Classification (GTDB taxonomy): domain Bacteria; phylum Bacteroidota; class Bacteroidia; order Bacteroidales; family Tannerellaceae; genus Parabacteroides; species Parabacteroides distasonis_A. Next base: position 32,985 of record NZ_SRYM01000015.1, read on the forward strand.
CGGGCGATAACATCGCAAGCATAACCTTTTGCGATAGAGGAACAATTCAATAGAATCCGGGGATCTTCTTTGATGATTTTCTTTCCTTCCAATCTTACTTTTTGATAACCGACAAAAGCCTTGATGCTATCGATCATCTGCGGGGTTACGCTATCCATCTTACTAAATCCGAATCCCCATAGATTAATTAATGGAGCACAAGTAATATCAAATGCGCCTCCTGATTTTTTGGAAATTTCCTCCGACTTATTGAATACCTCGGTGAACCATTCGTCTATCTCCACCTCCTCGTTATTATTGACTTTCGCGATCGTGGAGTTGGGATTGAAAGGATTTAAGGAGAGGTTAAAGCGTTGCAGCTCGCTGTCGATCTTATCGGTTAGGATTTGCTTGGCCTTATATTTGATGTGGTAACTTGTATGAAAAACAGAACCACTTTCTTCGAAATATTGGCCCTTGTCCGAGCAAGCCGTAAGCGATAAGATCAGCAGACTGACTACTGTGGTGATATTCTTGCGCATCTTTATGGAAATTTATGTCGCGAACTTACATAAAAAATTCCATATATGCCCCTTTCATGGGGGAGACACTATTGTGTGTATAAATATCAAGGATTCCTTTTTTTGTATTTTGACTCTGGTTTTATCCAATGTTCACGTCTTTCGGATAGGACCTTTTCTCTCTCTTCTGCGTTTCTCTCGATACCGTCGGTTCCGATTATGTCTAATCTTCTCGCCGGGCCTCGAGTTGCTCCAGAGAAACGGTCGTCGGTGATCAATGCCTAGCTAAAAAATACATGCTCTATCAAAATCTTTGTACCGATACCAATTAAGATCAAACCTCCGATGAGATCCAGTTTCAAGTCGATTCTCTTGCCGAACCGGTTACCGAAATAGACACCAAAGGCAGAGAGGGCGAAGGTGACAACACCTATCGTCGAGGCTTGCAACAAGAGCGGTGATTTCAAGATCGCTAGAGAGATTCCTACAGCGAGGGCATCAATACTTGTCGCTATTCCCAATCCGCATAATGTCCGGTTGCATAAAGGGTCGAATTTCCCATCTTCTTCCTCTTCCTTCGTGCTATCGTATATCATTTTCCCTCCTAAGTAAAGCAAGAGGGTAAATGCGATCCAATGGTCGAAGGCGCAAATGTATTTTTCGAATCCTAATCCCATCGTATAACCGATCACGGTCATTCCGGATTGGAATATACCGAGCACACCCGCTATCTTAATAATATTACCGGCGGTGCAGTTGTTCTTAAGAACTGCGCCGCCGGTAACTGATACTGCTAGACTATCCATAGATAAGCCTATCGCTAGTAACAGAACTTCAATGTATAACATACTAGAATGATTCCCGTTTAATGATTTCTTCTTTGGACTTACGTTTCTTTGGAGTCTCTTCGAACAGTGCCGCGTCATAAGGGTAACCGAACGGTATCAGTGCAACTGGCTCGATCGTTTCCGGAATTTTAAAATGTTTCTGGCAAAGCTCTATGTCGAAATTGCAAACCCAGCAAGTTCCCAATCCTTGTTCGGCAGCGGCTAAACAAATATGTTCCGTGGCGATAGCCGCATCGATATCCATATGATCCTTATGATCGTTTCGTTTCCAAGATTGCTGATGATCTCCGCAAATAATCAGGTAATAAGGTGCTTGTTTGAACCATTCCCGGGGATAGCATTCTTGTAATTTAGCTTTTCCTTCCGCACCTTGAACCAATATAAAATACCAAGGTTGGTAATTTACCGCCGAAGGAGCCAGACGAGCTGCTTCTAGGATATAATCAATCTTTTCTTGCTCTACGTTTTGGGATGCATATTTGCGGATAGAGCAACGTTTTTTCGCTAATTCTAGGAAACTCATATCTCATCCTCTATTTTATAGTTATTGCGATTCGGAGAATTACGGGAAATCAACTCCCCGATAAAGCCCGCTAGGAACATTTGGGTTCCCAGAATCATCGCTGTCAATGAAATATAGAAATAAGGGGAACTTGTAACCAAAGGCCTTAAATCTCCAGAGTACATCGAGATCAATTTCATGCTGAGTACGATTACTAGAGCGATAAAACCGATGAAGAACATTGCGCTTCCCCATAAACCGAAGAAGTGCATCGGTTTCTTTCCGAATTTGGAAGTAAACCAAAGCGTGATCAAATCCAGATAACCGTTTACGAAGCGATCCAACCCGAATTTAGTAGTTCCGTACTTGCGTGCTTGATGTTTTACTACTTTCTCGCCAATTTTGTGAAATCCGGCAATCTTAGCTAAATAAGGTATGTAACGGTGCATATCGTTATATACCTCTATATTTTTAATGACAATGTTCTTATACGCTTTCAATCCGCAATTGAAATCGTGCAAGTTCTTTATTCCCGAGAATTTACGAGCCGTAGCATTGAATAATTTCGTGGGGATCGTCTTGGACAGCGGGTCATACCTTTTCTTTTTCCAGCCGGATACCAGATCGTACCCGTCTTCGGTGATCATTCGGTAAAGCTCGGGTATCTCATCCGGGCTATCTTGCAGATCGGCGTCCATGGTAATGACCACGTCACCTTTAGCCCGTTGGAATCCGCAGTGCAATCCTGGTGACTTACCGTAATTACGACGGAACTTGATTCCTCGGACATGCGGAGAACGTTGCTTCAGCTCCTCGATCACTTCCCAGGAATTATCCGTACTGCCGTCATTCACGAAAATTACTTCGTAGGTATAATTATGTTCTTTCATCACCCGCTCTATCCACGAGAATAACTCGGGTAAAGATTCGGCTTCGTTATACAACGGGATAACAACTGATATATCCATTATTTGTCTGTAATTAACTTTTTTAGCGGTTTTCAGTGATGGAACCTGTCGAATTGTTCCTACACAAAAGAGCCGCTACCGGTATAGAAAGTATGATGCCGTAAAATACGTTATTAAATATTCCTTGTATAGCCATATGGATTGGCGAGATACGAATCTTGCTGAGCGAGTCGATCATCTCCGAGCTGACTTGGCTATCCTTTAGTACAGTCGTTAATTGCCCGATCGCATTTGCCACGAAATCAGGTGGAGCGATGAACTGATAGAAGACAAAGTATTCAAGCGAGACGATCAATGCGGCGAAAAAATACAACATCGTGCCGAATCTCCAAGCATGAAAGAAGCTGATTCTTCCACCAATGTCCTGCCGATATCTTTTCGTCATGTAGTAGGCAATGAAAGGGACAGCAAGCGTCAATAGCCAATAGACAAGACTTAAGGAGGGGACGGAAACGCTGAAGATGAAGAAGATATATTTCACGACCCAATATATGCCCATGGCCAAACCATAAGTCATGGCGCCTTTTAAAAGTAAATTCTTATTCTCTTCCATGATGCTGCAGTTTTGAATTCTTATCAGCAAAGTTAATATATTAATGCAAATGCGCAACTATATTATGCATAAAATGCGAAAAAGGAAGCCTACGTATAAGCTTCCTTCTTTAAAATTGTCTTATCTGAGCCTCTTGTCGGATTCGAACCAACGACCCCGAGATTACAAATCACGTGCTCTGGCCAACTGAGCTAAAGAGGCAGGTGGGTAAGCTTACTACATCGCGCCGCTACAACCAAGTACCCTTGCTGCGGTCAAGCCCTGGGGGATTCCGAGGGAGCATGCCGTGTAGGACTTACCCGGGTGCAAAAGTAGATATTATTTTTTACTTTACAAGCGTTTTCTTGGCCTTTCTTCGCTGTTCCCTCTTAAAACCTTGTGAATCTAGTTATTCTAGTGTTGTTAAAAAATGTGTACTTGTGATTCCTTCGGCTTTTGTAGGGTAATCTTGATGTCGTTCCCTCATTCCTTCATTCCTTCAAGCCTTTCTCACACGCGCACACAAGCATGCGCATACATATTAATGTGTGCTCAAAGATAAACAGGTGGCAAATCTTTTTTTTGCAACAACAGGAAATAATCAAGGTGTGTTATTAATTATGTACGCATGTACTCATGCGTGTGTGTGCAAGAGAAAGGTTTGAAGGAATGAAGGAATGAAGGAATGAGGGAAAAGCAGTACCGTCAGCGCCGATAAGCACTACTGGCATCGTCTTGCGCCGATACAGGCGTGACCCGATGCCAGTACAGGCATCCTTTCATGGCTATATCACGATATGGGGCGATTACCTTCTGTCTAGGCTGGGGGATCGTATTTCATGCCGATCTTCCTTTTTTATTTCGTCATTTTTGTTTTTCTTCGCGAAAAATATCAGAGAAGTGAATCTTATTATAGAACAAGGAAACACGTCATCAAAGGTCGCTGTCTATAAAAATGGGCAGATAAAAGCTTCTTTTGTATATAAAGAATTCGGTGTGTCTGTGGTTGCCGAGCTTTTCGGGAAATACGCTTTCTCGAAAGGGATTTTCTCTACGGTGGTAGATGCGGATGAGGAGTTGGTCGCTTTTTTGAGAAGTAAGCTTCAGTTTTTCGTGTTCTTGGACGAGAATGTGGCTTTACCGATCAAGGTGGAATATGAGACACCGAAAACGTTAGGCAAGGACCGTTTGGCCGCTGTCGTGGGGGCGAATTATTTGCAGCCGGGAAAAAACCTGTTGGTTATCGATGCCGGAACCGCTATCACGTATGAGATGATAGAAGCGTCGGGTGTCTTTTTGGGGGGGAATATCTCTCCGGGGATGACAACTCGTTTTCGAGCGTTGAATCATTTTACGAAGAAACTACCTTTGGTAACGGAAGAGGATGATATACCGCTTATCGGGACGAGTACGGAAACAGCTATCCAAGCGGGGGTAGTGAATGGGATTGTTTACGAGATGGACGGATATATTGATGAGCTGAAAATAAAATATCCGGATCTTTTGGTTTTTTTAACAGGCGGTCATTCGTTTTATTTTGAAAGACGGCTAAAAAACTCCATCTTTGCAGACATTAATTTAGTGTTGACAGGATTAAACAGAATCTTAGAGTATAATGTTGAAAATTAATAAGGTAGTAATAATAAGTTTTCTTATCTTTACACAATTGTCATTGTGGGCTCAAAATAACACGAACTCGCCTTATACGCGATTTGGATATGGAGAGTTGGGGGATCGATCTTTTGGTGCCGGAAGGGCAATGGGGGGAGTCGGTTATGGATTGAGGTCTTCTAAACAGATAAATCCCTTAAATCCTGCTTCTTATAGTTGCATGGATTCGTTGACATTTCTTTTTGATTTTGGTGCGTCCGGTCAAGTGTCTTGGTTCTATGACGGTACGAACAAGCAACGGCAGATGAATGGAAACGTGGAGTATATCGCCATGCAATTTCCGATCACCCGGCGTTTTGCGATGAGTATAGGTTTGTTGCCTTATTCGTATGTAGGATATGATTTCGGCGAGAACCGTACCGAAGGCGGTTTAAGTTGGGGGGAAAGCTTTAGTGGCGAAGGTGGCTTAAGCGATGCCTATTTAGGACTCTCCTATGATATTTGGAAGAAACGTCTTTCCATTGGGATGAACGCTGGATTTTTATTTGGAAATATAACACACTCCCGTAACTTGATTTTCCCTAGTTCGACAGGAGCGGACGACGTGTATAGAAATCAACGTTATGAGATTCGTGATTTAAAGTTAGATTTTGGTATTCAATATACGCACCCTTTGAGTAAGACGGAGCATGTCACGGTAGGTTTCGTTTATTCTCCCGGGAAGAAGTTGAATACGACTGTGTATGATACTCAACTTGTCGGTTCTTCGGCTGCATCCGGATATACAAGAAACGATACGATTAAGAATTATCGGTTTGATATGCCGAACTCTTATGGAGCAGGTATCTCTTATGTGAAGGAGAATCGGTTGACGTTAGCCGCGGATTTCTTATATGAAGACTGGGCTAACGCTTATTTTGATAACGAGAAAGGCCAATTCAAGAATCGTACACGTGTAGCGGCTGGTGCCGAGTTTATTCCTCGTTATGATAATCGTAATTATCTGGGACGTATCAGATACCGTGCCGGTTTTCATTATAGCAATTCGTATTTAAGGGTAAGTCGCTCCGAAGAGAATGGTTATAAAGGACATGGTTATAATGAATATGGGGCGAGTGTCGGTTTCGGGTTTCCTTTGATCGATAACCGTTCATTAGTGAACCTATCGTTTGAATACGTGAAGATCCGTCCGGAATTACGTACAATGATTGATGAGCAGTATTTCCGGTTTACAGTGAACTATACATTTAACGAATTATGGTTTTTTAAACGAAAAGTGGATTAAACCGGGAATGGGCGAAAGGGTCTAATGAGTATGAAACTTTTTTGAAGGAATATAAAATTGTAGCTAACTTTAATAGAAAGAGATATGAAGATCAAAGTTTTATTACTAGCGCTTGGATGTACTATGGGTACGTTGGGTGCTTATGCGCAGAAAGGAGTAGATAATGGTACACAGTTCGGTTCTGGTGAGGATAGCGTGCGTTGTATTACCAATATCAGCTTGTTTGTTCCTTACGCGAAAGCCGGAAACTTCAAAGATGCCTATGATTTCTGGAAGATCGTGTACGATGAGTGTCCTGCCGCTACAAAAGATATCTATTTGTACGGTGTGAGAATTATGGGCTGGAAGGTCGCCCAAGAGAAAGATCCCGCTAAGAAGAAAGCGCTTATTGATGATTTGATGGCCGTTTATGATAAGCGTGTCAAGTACTTTGGAAACGATCGCCGATATGGAAAGGATTGGATCGTGGCTCGTAAAGTTCAAGATTATTTTGCACAGACAGGTGATAACGCTGATTATAACCAAGCTTATAGTTGGTTGAAAGAAATTGTGGACGAGAAGGGCGAGAATACGGAGGCTCTAGGTCTTTCATTGTATGCTTTTGCGTCTATGAAGAAAATGGTGAACGATCCGAATTTCAAGGAACAATATATCCAAGATTATTTGAAGGCTTCCGGGGGGTTAGAGACTCAGTTGAAGGCTGCCCAGGCAGCGAATAACCAAAAAGAGGCTGACGCAGTGACTGCGTACAAGTCTGGCGTAGATAACGCTTTCGCAAACAGTGGCGCAGCGGATTGTGAGACTTTGCAAGGTCTATATGCTGCAAAGATCGAGGAGAACAAGGATAATTTGGAATACTTGAAGCAAGTGGTCTCTTTGTTGAGAAGAATGCGTTGCCAAGAAATTGACGCTTACTTTGCCGCTTCCGGTTATGCTTATAAATTGGAGCCTAGCGCTGACGCTGCTCTTGGTTTAGGAAAGCAAGCTGTAAAGGCTAAGGACTACGATACGGCTATCAAGTATTTTGAGGAAGCTGCTAATTTGGAAACAGAAAACTCTGCGAAGGCTGATGATTATTACATGATCGCTTTGCTTTTATTCGAGCAAAATTCTTATTCTAAAGCTAGACAATATTGTCAGAAATCGGCTGAGATGAATCCTGCTTCTGGAGCTCCTTATCTGTTGATCGGTAAGATGTATGCGGCTACGGTTAAGTCTGCTTATCCGAATGATGGTGTGTTGGCGAGAGCTGCTTATAATGCCGCTATTGATAAATTTGAGAAAGCGAAACAAGTAGATCCGAGTGTTGCAGAAGAGGCTAATGCTTTGATTTCATCTTATCGTGCTCACCTTCCTTCTACGGAGGAGATCTTTATGCATCCGGATTTGGAAAAGGGAAAACCTTTCACTGTCGGTGGTTGGATCGGAGAGCGTACAACGATTCGGTAATTATGATAGGACATCGTTTTCATTGTAAAACGGAAAATATGAGCATAACAACTACCTTCGTGGTGGTTGTTATGCTTCTTTTGTTTTCTGCCTCTTGCGGCAAGGAGCATAAGGAGGTGGTTGATGTTGAGTTTGATCCGGATAAGACTTATACGATGAAGGCTACGGATGTATCCTCTTTGATCTCCGATTCGGGTATCACGAGATATCGCTTGAAAGCGAAAGAATGGCAGATCTATGGGAAAGCGGCGGAGCCTCATTGGTATTTCCCTGAGGGGATCTATGTGGAGAAATTCGATACCTTGTTCCAGACAGAAGCGAGTATTAAGGCGGATACAGCCTATTATTATGATAAAAAAGGGCTTTGGGAGCTGATCGGTAATGTTGAGGTGGAAAGTTTGCAGGGAGAACATTTTGAGACTTCCCAATTGTTCTGGGACCAGAAGCAAGAGAAGGTTTATTCCGATAAGTATATGCGTATTGAGCAAGAAGATAAGATCATAACAGGTATAGGGTTTGAGTCGAACCAAAATATGACTCGGTATAAGATATTTAACTCACAAGGTATTTTCCCGATGAGTGATGCCCCGGCCGATACGGCACGGACAGCGCAAGGAGACAGTACCTGGGTAGATGTGTCACAAATAGATTCAATAAAAAGTAATTAAGGTGGGGACGCTGACTTACATTTTAATTTCCCTCGCATTTTCCGCATTCTTTTCCGGGATGGAGATTGCTTTTATCTCCTCCAATAAGCTTCGTTTCGAGCTGGATAAGAAGGAACGTAGTCTATCCAGTAAGATACTGGGTATTTTCTATCGTAATCCAAATTTGTTTATTTCTACCATGTTGGTAGGAAATAATATTGCGCTGGTCGTTTATGGTCTTCAGATGGCAATCGTGTTGGAGCCGTTTATAGCCAAGGTGGTTGCGAATGAGGCATTGATCGTTTTTATCCAATCCGTGATATCTACGATCTTGATCTTGTTTGCCGGAGAGTTTATTCCCAAGACCATATTTAAGTTGAATCCTAATTTATCACTCAATATATTTGCGATACCATTATTTATTGTATATATCATTCTGTATCCGGTTTCCAAGCTCTCATCCCTGCTATCTTTTTTGATTTTGCAGTTAGGGGGCGTGAAGAACTTGAAAAGTTCGCCTCAGGTATTAGGCAAGGTAGACTTGGATTATTTTATACAGCAAAGTCTGGAAGATGCACCTCAAAATTCGGATATGGATACGGAGGTTAAGATTTTCCAGAATGCCTTAGATTTCTCGAATGTCCGTTTGAGGGATTGTATCGTGCCCCGGACGGAGATCGTAGCCTGCGATACGTCGGTTACGATAGAGGAATTGCGTTCTAAGTTTATCGAGACGGGACTTTCGAAAATATTGGTGTATAACGAGAATATTGACGACATTATCGGATATATCCATTCTTCCGAGCTTTTCAAGAATCCGGAGGATTGGACTCAGCATATCCGTAGTGTATCGATCGTTCCGGAGACGATGGCTGCGAATAAATTGATGAAACTGCTGATGCAAGAGAAGAAGAGCTTGGCTGTTGTCGTGGATGAGTTTGGTGGTACGTCGGGTATCGTGACACTTGAGGATTTGGTGGAGGAAATTTTTGGAGAGATTGAGGATGAGCATGATATGAAGTCGCATGTGGCTAAAAAAGTATCGGACAATGAGTACTTGCTGTCGGGTAGGATGGAGATTGATACTTTGAACGAAATGTTCGGGTTGGATCTTCCGGAGTCGGATGATTATGTTACCATCGCCGGTTTTATCTTGCACTTCTATCAAAAATTTCCGAAATTGAACGAAACCGTCCAAATCGATAAATATTCGTTTAAGTTAATCAAAGTAACGGCCACGAAGATTGAACTTGTACGTATGAAAGTAGGGATTTGATAAAAAAAAGGATTATATGCTGTGGAATTTCCTTTTTTTCATATCTTTGTGCCCTTAAAATGTGAAATAATAAACTTTAAAAAATAATAAAGATAAATGGCTACGCTGGAAAAAATTAGAAGCAAAGCAGGACTGCTGGTACTCGTGGTGGGTTTGGCATTGTTCGCTTTTATCATTGGAGACTTTTTAAACTCTGGTTCTACTTATTTTAGGCAATCACAGGAACGGATCGCCGAGATTGATGGAGAGGTTGTAAAAATTCAAGATTATCAAGGTCGTGTCGATGAGATGGTCGAGATGTATAAGATGCAATCCGGTTCAGCCAGCCTGCCCGAGGAATATATGACACAGATTCGCCAGTCCGTATTCGATGCGATGGTACAAGAGGTCGTATTGGACGAGGCTACTGCTAAATTAGGTATGGGAGTAAGTCCGGAAGAATTGTTTGATATGGTTCAAGGTGAAAATATCTCTCCGTTGATCCAACAAATGCAAATGTTTACGAATCCTCAGACAGGTGCTTTTGATAAGGCTGCTTTGTTGAATTTCTTGAAACAAATCGATTCCGATAATATCGCTAGCTATCCGGCAGATCAACAGGCACAGTTGATTCAAGCTAAGAACTTCTGGTTGTTTTGGGAGAAGAACATCAAACGTCAACGTTTGGAGCAAAAATATACGACATTATTAAGCAAGGCTATTTCTGCGAATTCATTAGATGCAAAGGAAGCTTATAATGATAATGCCGAGAATTCGGATATCATTTATGCTATGCAATCATATGCTACGATTCCGGATTCAACGATTGAGGTAAGCAAGAGCGAGATCGAGAAATTATATAACCAACGTAAGGAGCTTTATAGACAAAAAGAATCTAAGGTAATTAAATATATCGCCGTAGATATCCGTCCGAGTAAAGAGGATTATGATAAGGCGCAGGTCGAGATCGAGAGCTTGAAAGAGGAGCTAGCTACTTCTGAAAGAGTGGCTGATGTAGTAAACGAGAACTCTGAGGTTCCTTATGTTGACGCTTTCTTCACGGAGAAGGCTTTGGATCCGGAGATGAAACAATTCGCTACGACTTCTGAGGTTGGTGCTGTTTATGGTCCTGTATTCGAGAATGACAAATACAGAATGTTTAAGCTAGTCGATAAGACGGTCGCTCCGGATTCAGTAAAAGTTAGCCACATCATGTTGGCCGGTAAATCTGAGGCTGAGACAACAGCTTTGGCTGATAGTTTGATGGGAGCGTTGAAAGGTGGTGCTAATTTCGCTGAATTAGCTAAGAAATACTCAGCGGACCAAGCCGCCGAGAATGGTGGTGAACTAGGTTGGTTTACAGAGGTTACCGCTTTGAGAGGTGTGAATGATGATTTCAAGAAGGCTGTCTTCTCAACTTCATTGAATGAGGTAGCGGTTGTGAAATCTTTATATGGTACTCACCTTGTAAAAGTAACAGAGAAAACTGGAAATGTAGAAAAATATAAGATCGCTGATATCGACATGACTGTATCTCCTAGTTCTAAGACCTATAGCGACATCTACAATGAGCTGAATCAGTTCGTATCGAAGAACAACTCTATGGCTAAATTGGAGGAGAATGCGAAGGAAGCCGGTTATAATTTGATTTCAGGTGCAACGGTTACTACGGATGATCAATTGTTAGGTTCTATTAAGAATTCACGTCCGGTAATTCGTTGGGCGTTCCAGAACGATAAAGGTTCTATCTCTGAGATCTTCGAATGTAGTGATAAATTTGTTGTGGCTGCTGTAGAAGGAAGCATATCCGAGGGGTATCGTCCGGTTGATATGGTCGCTCCGGCTTTGAGAGCTGAATTGGCTGCTCAAAAGAAAGGCGATAAGATCGCTCAGGAATTGGCTTCTAAGAATTTGACTTCAGTTGAGGCATATGCTGAAACGATGGGCTCTTCTGTAGATTCAGTTAAGTTCGTGAACTTTGGTACTCGCCGTATTGCCGGTATCGGTATCGAACCGAATTTGAATGCTATGGTTTCTATGGCTCAAGTTGACCAAGTAAGTGCTCCGGTTAAAGGTAACAACGGTGTCTATGTGTTCAAAGTATATGCGAGAAATAAAGATGGTAAAGAGTTCAATGAGGCTGAGGAAATTCGTGCGTTGGATGCTTCGAACGCATATCGTGTAGGATTCCAAGCTATCCAATCTATGGTTAACAACGCTAAGGTGGAAGACAACCGTATCCGTTTCTATTAATTAAAGAATATTTCTACTTAAGATAAAAGGTCCCCTGTTTTGTTGTCAAAATAAATATATCTTGACAACAAAACAGGGGATCTTTAATTTTATGGAATATTTCTCGTACTTTTGCGAATAAGAAAACATTGATAGCATGGTTGACAAAAGACAATTATTAGGGATGACCTTGGAGGAACTGAAAGGTGTAGCGTCTGAGGTAGGTCTTCCTGCATATGCGGCTAAGCAAATGGCCGATTGGATTTATAAGAAGAAAATAACCCGGATTTCGGAGATGACGAATATAGCGGTAGCCAAACGTGCCTTATTGGAGGATTCATTCGAGGTTGGGGCCTATCTGCCATCTGAATATCAAAAGTCGAAAGACGGTACGATCAAATATCTATATGCTGCCGGACCGGGGCGTTTTGTTGAGTCTGTTTATATTCCTACGGATGACCGGGCGACGCTTTGTGTCTCTTCTCAAGTCGGATGCAAAATGAATTGCCTGTTTTGTATGACGGGAAAACAAGGTTTCACGGCGAACCTGACAGCAAACCAGATATTGAACCAGATCCAGTCTTTGCCGGAAAACGATTCATTGACGAATATCGTTTTCATGGGAATGGGGGAACCTCTGGATAACGTAGACGAGCTTTTCAAGGTTTTGGAAATACTCACGGCCCCGTATGGGTATGCGTGGAGTCCGAAGCGTATCACGGTTTCAACTGTCGGTGTGACGAAAGGTTTGAAACGCTTCTTAGAGGAGAGCGAATGTCATCTGGCCGTAAGTCTGCATTCTCCCTATCCTATGGAACGTCTTTCCTTGATGCCGGTTGAAAAGGCATTCCCAGCGAGAGAGGTGATCGGTTTAATCAAACAATATGATTTTTCGCATCAACGACGGGTCTCTTTTGAATACATTGTTTTTAAAAATTTGAACGATAGCTTGAAACATGCCGAAGCTTTGAGTTGTTTATTAGGAGGAATTCCTTGTCGGGTAAACTTGATCCGTTTTCATGCGATACCGAATGTGTCTTTAGAGACTTCCGATATCGCTAAAATGGAGATGTTCCGGGATTTCTTAAACGCCAAAGGAGTTGTATGTACGATAAGGGCATCACGAGGAGAGGATATTTTCGCTGCCTGTGGAATGCTTTCTACCGCAAAAAATGTTACATTTGTATAATATAAAACATATGGGTATGAAAATACGTTCTTTATTTATCGGTATGTTACTGCTTCTTGTTTTGATGGGAGCATGTAATTCTGGTTCTGTGATGACTCAAGCTACGGGCTTCGCATATGAGGTTGTCGTAGTTATGGATCAAAAGGATTGGAAAGGTTCTGCGGGTGAAGCTATAAAGTCTGAGTTGGCCTCTTCAGTGCCCGGACTGCCGCAAGCTGAGCCTTCTTTGAAGATTACTTACGTGCAACCAAAGGATTTTACAGGCCTGTTACGGTATGTAAGGAATATATTGGTGGTTACGATAGATCCTACCGTTTATACGAAAGTTTCTGTAGGCTACGAGAATAATGTTTGGGCTAGAGGACAGGTAGTTGTTTCGCTGAAAGCTCCTGATACGGAGTCGATCGTCGAGTATTCAAAGACCCATGAGAAGGCGTTGGTCGATTTCTTCGTGAAGGTGGAGATGAATCGTGCGATAGAGCAATTACAAAAGGAGTATAGTATGGTGGTTATGGATAACCTGAAAAGCGACTTAAACGTGATGTTAAACGCTCCGGCAAACTTTACGTACTATAAGGATACGACTGATTTCTTCTGGTCTTCCAATAACGCTAACACGGGTCGTATGGACTTGATCGTATATACTTTTCCTTATACAGACCCGAATACGTTTACGGAGGAATATCTGGTCGCTAAACGAGATTCTGTATTGAAGGCGAATCTGCCGGGTTCATTTCCGGGTTCCTATATGCAGACGGAAATGCGTGCGGGAGTGGAGTATACGCCAATAACCTTAAATGGTAAATATTGCGGCGTAATGCGCGGTCTGTGGAGAATGCAAGGCGATATGATGGGAGGCCCGTTCGTAAGCCACACCCGTTTGGATGAAAAGAATCATCGTGTGGTTGTAGCGGAGGGATTTGTGTATGCTCCGGAGACAGACAAGCGTAATTTCATGCGTAGAATGGAAGCTTCCTTGTTTACGTTACGTTTACCGGGTGAATTCGATGAACCGGTAACAGAGACATTGGATATCCCAAAAGAGAAAAGGTAATAAACAAACAAAATATATGGAAGAACGACTGATTAAAGTGGGGATCACCCACGGAGATATAAATGGTATTGGCTATGAGGTGATATTAAAAACTTTTTCCGATACCCGCATGGCGGAGCTTTGCACGCCGATCATCTATGGCTCGTCCAAGATTGCCGCCTATCACCGGAAGGCATTGGAGCTTCCTCCTATCAATATGAATATTATTTCACATGCGGAGGATGCGGGAGTAAACCGAGTGAACATTATTAACTGCGTGGAGGACGAGACCAGGGTGGAGTTGTCTAAATCTACGCCGGTTGCCGGGGAGTCGGCTTTCAAGGCATTGGAAGCGGCGGTTACGGATATGAAACGGGGAGTCGTGGATATACTGCTTACCGCCCCGATCAATAAGCATAATATCCAGAACGAAGGTTTCCATTTTCCCGGGCATACCGAGTATTTGGAGAAATGCTTCGATGGTTCGGATAAAAAAGCCTTGATGATCTTGATGAAAGATGATCTTCGTGTCGCTTTGGTGACAGGACATATGCCATTGTCGCAAGTAGCGTCTTCCATCAATGCGGGCGATATCGTGAAAAAGCTGCGTATTTTCAATCAGTCGCTAAAGCAAGACTTCGGTATCGTGAAGCCACGTATCGCAGTTCTTTCCTTAAACCCTCATGCCGGTGATGCTGGATTGCTGGGTACGGAAGAGGAGACGATTATCATACCGGCAATGCAAGAGGCCGAGAAAAAAGGCGTAATGTCATTTGGCCCTTATGCGGCTGACGGTTTTTTTGGTGCGCAGATGTATGATAAATTTGATGGTGTCTTAGCGATGTATCATGATCAAGGGCTCGCTCCTTTCAAGACGTTGGCGATGGATGACGGGGTGAACTATACGGCAGGATTGCCGATTGTACGGACTTCTCCAGCGCATGGGACAGCTTATGACATCGCTGGGCAGAACGTGGCCTCGGAAGAGTCGTTCCGCCAAGCCTTATATGCGGCGTTGGATATCTATCGGAACCGGTTGCGTTATCAGGAGGCTACTGCCAACCCGTTGCGTAAGCAATATTTCGATAGGGGAGGAGATAATGAGAAATTGGATTTGACGAAAGATGACGATACGGACAGATTATAGTAGATCTTTCCGGACAAGTTTCAATAAATACATAAAATGTCATGTTAATAACAAATGGATGTTATTGACATGACATTTTTGTATGGAGCATGGGACGCTTTTTGGTTTTAAACTTTTAAGATAGGAAAAGTTTGCGTAAGTTTGCGGTTTAAAACGAAAATTACGATTATGTTTAAAGACAAAACGATAGTATATACATCCGGAACGTTTGATATGTTCCATTATAATCATCTTCGAATGATCAATTACGCCCGTAGTTTGGCGGATATATTGATTGTAGGGGTTAGTACAGATGAGTTGGTCTCTTCTTATAAGGCGAAGCCGATCATTCCGTTCCATGAACGTTTGCAGATCATCGAGGCGTTGAAGACTCCCGATATCGTTATACCACAACATTCTTTGGACCACACGGAAATCGTGAAGAAACTGAATATCGACGCTTTCGTGGTAGGTGATGACTGGTTCGGGAAGTATGACTATCTGAAAGATTTAGGTGTTCAGGTATTTTATTTCCCTTATGGAACGGGAGTTTCCTCCTCGAACCTGAAAAAAACGATACATGATTCTTATGAGGCGAATCTGACGACCCAACGTCAGGCGAAGCCGGAAACAGTGAAAGGATTTGCCGCTAAATAACGATCGGTTTCATGGATAAATTTATTTTAATTACCGGTGGGACAAAAGGGATAGGAAAGGCGGTATCGTTCTGCTTAGGGAAGGCCGGATATAACCTTATATTGACTTACGCTTCCGACCATGCGGCGGCTGAGGAGGTACGTAGTGAGTTGGTGGATCGTTTCGATATACAGGTTTCTATTTTGCGGGCCGATATCTCGGATCGGAGTACGATCGGGGTTATCGATTCGTTCTTGGAGGAGAATAGGCTATGTCTGGACGGCCTTGTGTTCAATGCCGGAATGACTTGCCGTGATCCTTTTGAGGAACTCTCATTCGAGGATTGGGATCGAGTTTTCTTTGCGAATGTCCATTTCCCGGTTTTCCTTTTACAGAAGCTTGTTGGTGGACGGATTAATAAGGGAGGAAGTATCGTGTTTACGGGTTCCTTGATGGGGATACAGCCTCATTCGGTATCCTTGGCATATGGAGTGACGAAAAGTGCGGTTCATGCGCTGGTCAAAAACATGGTGAAGTTCTTGGCTCCCTATGCACTGCGTGTGAATGCAGTGGCTCCCGGTTTTGTTGATACGGAATGGCAGAAAACAAAGCCTGCCGAGATCCGTCGGAATATAGAGAACAAGGTCTCTTTGGGACGGTTCTGCGACCCGGATGAATTGGCGGAAGTTTATAAGATGTTGATAGAGAATAGTTATTTTAATGGCGAGGTAGTCGTTGTGGATGGCGGTTACTCGTATAAATAAGAAACAAATGAGCGAGTTGGATAAGGAATACGAAGCATCGTTAAAGTCAATAGAAACAGAGAATAAGATAGACCGAATTTTTTATCGCCCGATAGGTTTTCGTATTGCTCGTATGTTGCGAGGTACGGGGATTACCCCGAATATGATTACGGTTATCTCGATCTTCGTGGGTGCGGCGGTCGGATTTATGTTTTATCGCGATAACCTGACATATAATATCTGCGGTATATTGTTGTTGGTATTTGCCAATATCCTCGACTGCGTGGATGGGCAGCTGGCACGTCTTACCGGAATTAAGTCTGCGATCGGGCGTATCTTGGACGGGTTCGCCGGGGATATTTGGTTCGCTTCGATCTATATCGGATTCGCTCTTCGTCTCTCGCATGATTACGGTACGGACTGGTTCTTTGCCTTGGCGGTCTTATCCGGTCTGTCTCATTTAGTTCAAGCGAATATCACGGATTACTATAAGACGCTTCACCTTTATTTTATCAGTAAGGATAAAGGCTCGGAGTTTCAGTCTTTGGAGCAGGTGGAGGCGAAACACAAGGAGATGAAGTATGGTATTAACAAGTTCTTCTATTTCTTATATCGTTGGTATACGATGTTGCAAGTAAAGGCTACGCCTACCTTACAAAGAATGTTACAAAATTTGCATGCGAAGTATGGGGATGATATACCGGAGAATATCCGTATAGACTTTCGTAAACAGAGTCGTCATTTAATGCGTTACATAGACTTGTTGACTTTTAATGGCCGGACGATAGTTATGTTTGTGATCGTACTAACGGGACAGGTATGGGCTTATTACCTATACGAGATCATCGTGTTGAACATCGTACTAGCGATAGTGATGAAGAAACACGAGAAGATGTGTGCCTCGTTTTTAGGATAAAGTATGAAGAAGAGTGTAGTTGACATTTATGATTTGCAAGAGATGGCCCCGTTCTTCAAGGGGCGAGTGGGGACATGGTTGGGTAAGTTGCTGATAAAGTGCTTACGTGTGGATCTGGTTAATAAGGTACATGCCCGGAATTGTCATTTACGGGGCGCAGAGTTTACTTCCGCCTTATTGCACGATCCTATTATTGATCTCCGCTATGAGGTTCATAATAAAGAGATTTTAGATCATCTGCCGGAAGGAGCTTTTGTTACTGTTTCCAACCATCCGATCGGGTCGTTGGATGGAATCATGTTGATTGATATTTTCGCTTCCCGCCGTCCGGACTTTAAGGTGATGGTGAACGGCATCTTGACCAAGATCGGGGCGATGGAGGATAATTTCATATCCGTGGTGCCCGATTCCCACAAGCGGGGGGCGAATCCGGCGAATGTTAATGGCGTGCGACTATCCCTGCAACGCTTGAAAGAAGGCCATCCGATGGGTTTCTTCCCCGCTGGAGCGATCTCTTTTTATAATAAAAAAGAGAAACAGGTGCGGGATTTATCGTGGGCGCATAGCGTGATCCGCTTGGTTCGTAAGGCGAAAGCGCCGGTATATCCTGTTTATTTTGATTTCCAAAATACCCATTTCTTCTATTGGCTAGGGAATATCAGCTGGCAAATACGTACCTTGCGTATTCCTACCGAAGCTTTCAATAAGCGTGGAAAGAAAGCGGATGTATATATCGGTGAGCCTATCTCACCGGAAGAGATCTCCGCCATCCCGGAAGACAAGGATCTTGCCGAGTTCTTGTATAAACGTACATATGGTGCTAAAAAATAAGAAACGGCCGATAGAATCTGTTATCAATAGTGGTAGTTTGAATTAAGATTTGTAATTTTGGCAGAGTAACTGAAATAATTACAGATTTTAAAAGTGAAAGAGTGATGAAGGTTGATGTACAACAGATAAAACAGCGTTTTGGGATTATTGGTAATAACCCAGGATTAAATCGTGCGATCGACGTTGCGCTTCAAGTGGCGCCAACCGACTTGTCTGTTCTTATTACAGGAGAGAGTGGAGTCGGGAAGGAGACTTTCCCGCAAATTATTCACCAGAACAGTCAGCGTAAGCATGGACAATATATAGCCGTAAACTGTGGCGCCATTCCGGAAGGGACGATAGACTCGGAGCTTTTCGGGCACGAGAAAGGTTCTTTTACCGGGGCATTGGCCGATCGTAAAGGATATTTCGAGGTAGCGGACGGTGGAACGATCTTCTTGGATGAGGTCGGAGAGCTGCCAACTCCTACGCAAGCACGCTTGCTTCGTGTGTTGGAGACAGGTGAGTTTATCAAGGTTGGTTCCTCTAAGGTACAGAAGACGAATGTGCGTATCGTTGCCGCTACGAACGTGAATTTAGTGCAGGCGGTTTCGGAAGGTAAATTCCGTGAGGATTTGTACTATCGTTTGAATACGGTGCCTATTCAAGTGCCCCCCTTGCGGGAGCGTCCGGAAGATATCATCTTATTGTTTCGTAAGTTCGCCGGCGATTGCGCCGAGAAATACCGGATGCCGCCGATCCGCTTGGATGATGAAGCCCGTCAATTATTGGTTTCTTACCGTTGGCCGGGTAACGTGCGTGAGTTGAAAAACATCACGGAACGTATCTCCGTGATTGAGGAGAAACGGGATATAACGGCAGATGTCTTGCGTCTTTATCTACCGAACTTGAACGTTGAGAAATATCCGGTATTGGTGAAGCAAGATCCGGATCAAAAGATATTTAACAGCGAGCGGGAGATTCTTTATCAAGTCTTATTCGATATGAAGAAGGACGTGAACGAGCTAAAGAAATTAGTGCATGATATCATGGGAGGGAATATCCCGATGCCGACGGTGGTGGACGATACCCCTTATGCGCATCCGATCCATCCGGCGGCAGTTCATCCGATGCCCCCGACGATCCAAGATGCCGAGGATGTGGAAGAGGAGACTTTATCCTTGGAAGAGGTGGAAAAGGAGATGATCCGTAAGGCTCTGGAGAAGCATAACGGGCGGCGGAAGAACGCTGCGGCCGACTTGAAGATATCGGAACGTACGTTATATCGAAAAATCAAGGAATACAATTTGGAATAATAATATGCTAAAGAAGATTGTCAACATACGTTTGTCGGCAGCCAATTGGCTTATACTTTCATTTTTGACGGTATTGGCTACGGCTTGCTCTATCTCCTATAAGTTTAATGGTGCCTCTATCGATTATACGAAGGTGAAGACCATTACGATTCGTGATTTCACGAACCAAGCTCCCTACGTGAACCCGACCCTTGCGCCGCAGTTTACGGAGGATTTGAAGGATATTTATATCCGTCAGACCCGTCTGCAGCTGGTTCCGAGCAATGGCGATCTTGAGCTGGAGGGTGAGATTACTGGTTACGATTTCGCTCCAATGGCCGTGAAGGAGGATGCTATCGCCTCGCAGACGAGGTTGACGATCACGGTGCGGGTTCGTTACTCTAATCGGGTTAACCCGGACGAGGATTTCGAGCAGTCGTTCTCCGCTTACCGCGAGTTCGACAGTAACTTGATGCCGCAGCAGGTAGAAGGTACATTATGCGAGGAGATTATTGAGGAAATAGTAGACCAAATCTATAACGCTACGGTTGCCAATTGGTAGAATGAGGGCGGAGGATTTATATCGTTTGATGGAGAAGCCTTCGGAATTGACCGAGGGTACTCTTCTTGAATTGCGACGAATCGTGGAGGATTACCCGTATTTTCAAGTGGCACGGATGCTTTATCTAAAGAATCTGGCTGTATTAAATGATATGAGTTTCGCCTCGGAGCTGGAGAAGATGGCGATATTCTTGCCAGACCGGAAAAAGCTGTTCCAACTGATAGAGGGAGACAAATATGGTTTGAACTCCCGTGTGGAGCATGAGCCGGATATGCGAAAAGAGGATGCTTTCTCCTTGATAGACGCATTCCTCTCTAACCGTAACGAGGAACCGGAGCGTAAGAAAGAGGCTCCGTTCTTGTTTCAACCATCGGTATCGTCGGACTATATGTTTTGGTCTTTATCGGAGGAGGAAGAGGAGAAGCCATCAGGCGAGGATACGGAGAATAGGCTTCGACATCACGACTTGATCGACTCGTTCATTAAAAATGATCAACAGCGTATGCCGGGTAGCGGGCTGGAAATCCGTGAGGAAAACAGCCGTGCGGAGACTCCTGAATCGGTGAAAGACTTGGATGATGAGCGGTCCAAGTCGTTGGAAGACTCGTGCCTTACGGAAACTTTAGCCCGGATTTATATAAAACAAAAGCGATATGATAAGGCTTTGCAAATTATTAAAAACTTAAGCTTGAAATATCCAGAAAAAAATGTTTACTTTGCAGACCAAATCAGATTTTTGGAAAAGTTGATTATTAACACTAAAAAATAAAACTAAGATGTACGTATTTATTTCTATCTTAATCCTGATTGCCTCTATACTATTAATCTTGATCGTGTTGATCCAGAATTCAAAAGGTGGAGGTTTGGCTTCAGGATTCTCTTCTTCTAACCAAATCATGGGTGTACGTAAGACCACAGACTTTTTGGAGAAAGCTACTTGGAGTTTGGCGGGTACCGTAATCGTATTGAGCATCTTGATTACCGCATTTATCCCCAGAGCAGAGTATGCTACTCAATCTGAGATCAGACAACAAGTAAATGAAGCTATCTCTATCGATCCGAACACGATCGCTCCAGACTTTGGTACAGCGCAACAACCGGCAGTTCCGGCAGAGGAAGCTCCCGCTACTACTACACCTGCGGAGGAAAGCAATAAGTAAGATCCGATTCGAAAATGATATAAAAGCCATGTCCGATAATAAAGGATGTGGTTTTTTTTGCGCTATCTCAAGCGAAAACTTCCGCAGGGATTGATCTTTTCACATAGGTGAAGAGATCGTATCACATAGGTGAAACGATGGTATCACAAGGGTGAAAAGATCTCTTCACTTACGTGAAAAGATTATAAGGAATAGATGTTTCTTATACTTTGATAGAAAAAAATGATTAGTTTCATGAAATATTGTTCGTACATTTGTTAACTATAATAAGAAAAAGTATAAATACTCTGATATGGATATGATAAATTTTGATGGATTGTTGATCGGTATCGCTACATTTTTGATTATCGGTCTGTTTCATCCGGTAGTCGTGAAGGCCGAGTATTATTGGGGGACGAAGTGTTGGTGGATATTCCTTGTCTTGGGAATTTTAGGGGTGATAGCTTCCCTGTTTATAGACAGCGTGTTTGTGTCCGCTATTTGCGGCGTATTCGCCTTCTCATCGTTCTGGACGATCAAGGAGATTTTCGAGCAGGAGGAACGCGTGCAGAAAGGCTGGTTCCCTCGGAATCCGAAAAGAAAATACCCTTGGGACGATAATGAGATTTAATAAATTCTTTTCGTATCTTTGCCCTCGTGAAAGCGATATAAAAGCAATAAAGCTATGAGGACAAAGAGAAAAAAGCAAGATCCGTTAGTCGAGTACATAAAGGCTAACCGGAAAGGCAGTCGTGAGGCCGAGTTAGAAAACCACGGCAGGCCGGTCAGTCATAATCGGATTCATGTATCGAAGAAAGTTTATAATCGTAAAAGAATGAAGGCAGATGCCCAGAGGCATCTGCCTTATTTGTTTTTAGCGGCCTAAAAGAAGACCTTAGTTCGCTGTATTGTTATTGATCGGTGTCTTTTCCTTGAACCACTCCACTAGTATCCCATTCTTGAAGCTTAGGATGTAGTAGCCTTCAGAGTAGTCGGCTATCGTCATGGTGACCGTCTTATAACTGATACTCTCTATGGGGCCGTCTGGGGTTATTCGTGCGCCAGCCGACTCAAAATCTTTTCCTAGTATCGATATAACCTTTTGCTTGGTCATCCCTAGCTCTATCTTATGCATCCGGTTGTCCATTTTATAAGGATTCATTACCGTAGCGCATCCCATCAATAGGAACATTGTCAGCAACACGTATATCCCTTTCACCATCTTCATCTCTCTTTTTGTTATTTGTTGTATTGGGGGCTAAAGTAGACATTATCCCGGATATATAGTATCGTGAGGATATAAAAAAAGAGGAAAACCTTTCGATTTTCCTCTTTTCCTAGAGCGGAAGACGGGGCTCAAACCCGCGACCCTCAGCTTGGAAGGCTAATGCTCTATCAACTGAGCTACTTCCGCAATATGTATTCTTTCGATTTTCGAAAGAATTGGTTCACATAGTGAACTGATCAATTAAGGTGGGCAGTGATGGATTCGAACCACCGAAGGCGAAAGCCAGCTGAGTTACAGTCAGCCCCATTTGGCCACTCTGGTAACTGCCCCCTTGTTCTTAATTGCAGTGCAAAGGTACGATTTATTTTGAAACCTGCAAGCGTTTAGGCTGAAAAATTTACCATTTTTATTGCGGTAACCGCTGCCTCATCCCCTTTATTGCCATATCTACCTCCCGCACGATCCTCGGATTGTTGCATGGTATTGGTTGTTAACAGGCCGAAAATGAAAGGGATATCGTACATTAAATTCAATTCTGTAATGCCTTGCGTAACGCCGGAACAAACGTAATCAAAATGTGGTGTATCACCTCTTACGACGCATCCCAGAACGATCACGGCGTCTAATTCTTTTGTCTCGGCCAATCTTTTGGCTCCAAAAGTCAGTTCAAAACTACCCGGAACCCGTTTAACTACGATGTTTTCCGGTTTCACTCCGTGCTTTTCAAGCGTGTTGCAAGCACCTTCCAATAACTTCTCGGTAATGTTCTTGTTCCATTCAGCGACGACAATGCCGATGTTCATCTCTGAAGCATCGGGTACGCTGTTGAAATCGTACTCGGATAAATTCTGATAAGCTGTAGCCATACTTGTCTCTTTAAAAGAAGAGGATGCCTTGTTTGACCGAGACATCCTCTGTTATACTATATAATATACTGTTTATTTACTTTCCTGCCGAAGCGCGGGTGATATACTTGTCGATATCGGATGCCTCCATGGAAGTGTAATACTTGTCCTTGATAGTTGTGTAAGCCTTTACAGCCTTGTCGTACTCTTTCAAGTTCTCGTAAGCGATACCGGCCTTCTTCAAGTAAATAGGGCTGATTACCTCATTGTCGGCCTCCTTTGCGGCTTTCTCGAAATAGCTGATTCCTTCTTTCGTATTACCCATGTTCACGTAGCAGTCACCGATCAAACCTGTAACCGCCGGAGATACCATTGGGTCCTTTCCGCTGAAAGATTTCAATAAATCGATCGCTTTCTGCGTATCGCCCATCTTGTAGTAGCAGATACCTGCGTAAGCCTTCGCCAAGTTTCCGGCGTCCGTGCTTCCATATTGGTCGATGATAGCCTCGAAACCTTCATAGTCCGCTCCATTACCGTTTAAAGCCAGGGCGAAAGAATCTCTGGCAAAGTATTGCTCGCCCTTGAACATGGCGGCAGCCGCTTTTTTCTCCTGAGGAACTAAATAACCATGCTTGATTCCCAAAACAGCTCCAACAACGAGTGCGACAGCTATTATACCGTAAATAATCTTCTTTGAATTGTTTTCAATGAATTGCTCCGATTTGGAGACAATCTCTTCTACTTCTAACTCCTTGTTGGTGTCCTTTTCTTTAGTAGCCATAATGTGTTATAGTTATTTATTAATTTTATCGCTGTTCTGAGCCATACCATACGGTTGGCGATTCAAAGCGCAAAAGTAGTTTTTTTTGCTGATATAATCTATAACTTAGAAGTATATTTTTTAATTTTGTGCGATTAATACGGTTTAGATGATACTTAGGAAGCTTTCTGTTCTCAATTACAAAAATATACTTCAGTCCGAGGTTGTTTTCTCGCCCAAGATGAATTGCTTTTTCGGCAATAACGGGATGGGGAAGACGAATCTATTGGACGCCATTCATTATCTCTCGTTTTGCAAGAGTCATATTAACACGCCTGATAGCCAGATAATAAACAGCGATCAAGATCTTTGCGTGGTACAGGGTAACTATGATTATGAGGGACGTGAGGAGGAGATCTTCTGTGCCATGCGGCGCAGGCAACGCAAACAGTTCAAACGGAATAAGAAGGAGTACGACAAGCTGTCCGAGCATATCGGCCTATTACCGTTGGTCATGGTCTCTCCGGCTGATGCCGACTTGATCCGGGGTGGAAGCGATGAGCGACGCCGTTTTCTGGACTTGATCATCTCGCAGCAGGACAAGCCTTATTTGCATGCGCTTATCCAATATAATAAAGCGTTGCTCCAACGGAATACCTTGCTGAAGGATCAAAGCATGGATGC
Organism: Parabacteroides distasonis; assembly: GCF_004793765.1. Classification (GTDB taxonomy): domain Bacteria; phylum Bacteroidota; class Bacteroidia; order Bacteroidales; family Tannerellaceae; genus Parabacteroides; species Parabacteroides distasonis_A. The sequence goes on from NZ_SRYM01000015.1 coordinate 57,780, forward strand.
CTCTCTTTATGAGGTGCTGGAGATGCAGCTGGGTATGTACGGCCAAATAGTTTACGAGAAGCGGAAAAAGTTGGTGGAGGATTTTACCCCGATCTTTAATGAGTATTACCAGACGATCTGCGGCTCTGCCGAGGAGGTCGGGCTACATTATATCTCGCAATTGGAGGAAACGGAACTTACCGGAAAATTGGCGATGAGCCGGGAACGGGATCGTATATTAGGTTATACCTCTTCCGGTATCCATAAGGATGAGCTGGAAATGACGTTGGGCGGGTATCTGATTCGCCGGGTTGGTTCGCAAGGACAGAATAAGACGTATCTGATAGCTTTGAAACTCGCTCAGTTCGCTTTTTTGAATAAACGAGGACAGACTACACCTATCTTGCTCTTGGATGATATTTTCGATAAACTGGACGCCTGCCGTGTGGAGCAGATCATCAAACTGGTCAGCGAGAATGGCTTCGGGCAGATTTTTATTACGGATACGAACCGGAAGTACCTGGACGAGATCTTATTGGCTATGAATCATGACTATGCCCTCTTCCGTGTGGAACGTGGCGGGGTACAACCTATGGAGGAATAAGGGTGCAGAGAAGGAATACGCAGACATTAGGCGAGGTGCTTCGTGACTTTTTCGAGGATAATACCGAATTGTACGAGAAAATGATGGAGATCCGGGTTCAACGTGGGTGGGGAGAGGTATTAGGGCCTACGATCATGCAGTATACACGTAATGTATATGTACGTGATAAGGTGCTTCATGTTTCATTGACTTCCTCCGTACTCCGTAGTGAGTTGACGCTTTGCCGGGAACGGTTGGTGAAAAGCTTGAATGATTACGCAGGTGCCTCGGTCATTACCAACATCGTTTTTCATTGAGTGTGGCTTTAGCATCCGCAATATTACTTACTAGGCCAAGTAATATATACTGCCCAGCCCCGGTAAGTATATATTCTGCGGAGAGATCAATAGATGGTGTCTTCTGTTATTACGTAATCCATTTTCTTGTCGAGTGGCTCTACCGGGACTTGCGGTATCATCTGGAACCCGAAGCATATGCCAACCTTGGGAGCGTTGAGCGTGGAAAGAAGGCGGTCGTAGAATCCCCTTCCTCGTCCCATGCGGTTCTTGTCTTTATCAAAGGCGACTCCGGGCACGATGATCAAATCGATCTCATTCTTTGGAACTTCTATGCCGTCCGCCTTAGGCTCTAATATCCCGAAAGGTCCGGGTTTTAGGGATTCCGGTCCTTCGTAAAGAAGCAATCTCAAATCATCACCAACTATCAAGGGCAACAGAAGCTTTTTCTTTTTGTACCATTTCTCAATAAAGCCGGCGGTCTGTACTTCTCCTGCTATAGCGTGATAAAGGGCGATACAAGAAGCCGCTTGGAACAGTTCCGTCTGTTCCAAACGTTCCATGATCTTATCCGATAGCTCGCACAAGGTAATCCTCGAATATCCTTTCTTTCGAGAGGCCATATCTTTTCGTAGGGCCTGCTTGACTGTGTAAGTCTCCATTCGCTGATTGTTTTAATAGTTCCGCATTCGGTACGGATTTTCCCTCTTGCAAGATCTTGATCGCACGTAATAAGGTAACGTCATCTTTTAGGAAAATGGGGTAGAAGCCCGCCTCGTCGAAGAAATTCCTTACGATATATGCTTGCAATTGGTTCTCGATTAACTTGCCGGATATATTAATTAATGTAGGACGTCTCTTGATACCCTTGATAGCTGCGAAGTTCACGAAATCGGAAAGGAGCGGTTGTTGCTGCAAGTGATTATATAATTCCTCCCAAGTCTTGAATGAGCCGAGTTTCTCCCGGTGGCGATCCGAGTACTCGAGCGCATATAGGTAAAGGACGCCGCTATTTACCACATTTGAGTAGTAAGAGGTAACGCCGCTCGTGTCACGAGGGATAAAGATATCCGGCATGATACCGCCCCCGCCGTATACGGTACGTCCACCTACGGTTTGGTATTTCAAAGAATCATCCATCTTGATGCTATCGGCCGAGTCGAATTCGCCGTGCATATATCGGTTATAGATATCTTGGTCGTAAGCATCCGTATTACCCATCTCATATTTCTTCTGGATACAGCGACCGGATGGCGTGTAATAACGGGCGATGGTCAATCGCATCTCGGAACCGTCGCTCAATGACATTTGGGTTTGTACCAGACCCTTGCCATAAGTTCTTCGTCCGATAATCGTACCACGGTCGTTATCTTGGATCGCTCCGGAGAAGATCTCACTGGCGGAAGCCGAGATCTCATCGGTCAATACTACGATCGGGGCGTCTTTACAAGTTCCGGTTCCGTTCGCATATACGTCGGAGCGGGGGAACGACTTACCTTCCGTGTAGACGATCAAGCGTCCTTCCGGCATAAACTCGTTGATCATATTGATAGCGGCATCCATATATCCACCCGTATTACCTCGTAAGTCGACCACGAAAGAGGTACAGCCCGCTTGTTTTAACTTGGCGATCGCCGTGATGAACTCATTATAAGTATTTCGGGCGAATTTGCTAACCTTAATGTAACCTATACCTTTAGCCGCCTCATAAGAAACGTCGACCGAATTAACAGGGACGTCTCCACGGGTTACGTCAAAATAGAGCAACTCGGGGGAGTTTCCTCGCTGTACGCCTAGTTTCACCATACTGTTCTTTGCGCCCCGAAGTGTCTTCATGATCTCTCCTTGGTTCTTTTTCTTTCCGGAAAAAATAGAATCATTGATCGAGATGATCCGGTCGAATGGCAGTAAACCTGCTTTCTCCGCAGGACCACCGCTAATTACGCTGATCACTAGGATCGTATCGGTTTGCATATTAAATGATACGCCAATGCCACTGAAAGAACCTTCCAGCTCCTCATTTACCACGGAAGCGTCTTCTGCGGGAATATATACGGAGTGAGGGTCTAATTCACTGAATATTTTCGGGATCGTACTCTCTACCAATTTAGACATGCTAACCGTGTCAACATATTGCTCGTCGATGATGTCCAAGATGGCATTTATCTTGTTGCCGCTGGAGTAGGATCGTTTCTTTCCTTGACTGATAGATAAATAATGGTTCCCAATAAAGATACCTAAAGCGATACTAGCCGCGATGATAACCGGAAGCCATACGGTCAGTCTTTTGTTTTTATCCATAAAAACGTTTTATTTATTCGTTCAAATCTATATAATCTACTATGATACCGGCACGCTTCAATAATTCGCAGCCGTCCGCTATGCGATAATTCTCGGAATAGACCACTCGCTTGATCCCGGATTGTATGATTAATTTCGCACATTCGATGCAAGGGGAGGAGGTAACATAAATGGTCGCTCCTTTACTGCTGTTCGATGAGGCTGCCACTTTTGTGATGGCGTTAGCCTCCGCATGTAGAACATAAGGCTTGGTGACATTGTTCTCGTCTTCGCAAACGTTTTCAAAACCGGCGGGTGTTCCATTGTATCCGTCGGATATGATCATTTTATCTTTTACTAATAATGCGCCCACTTGGCGTCGTTTACAGTACGAATTCTCGGCCCAGATAGCGGCCATTTGCAGGTAACGTTTGTCTAATTCGTGCTGTTTTTCTGTTTTCTCGCACATTTGTTTAGTCATTTGTCTTTTAATCCAGACACAAAGGTAGTGATTATTTAGATTTACCGGGCGATAAGCCCGGTAAATTATTACTTCTATTTAATGCCGTTACGGATTAATAAGGCGTCTATCGTAGGTTCTTGTCCACGGAAACGCTTGTATAATACGGCGGGATCTTCCGTGCCACCTTTGGATAATATATTGTCACGGAAAGATTTTGCGACCTCTTTGTTGAAGATTCCTTTCGACTTGAATACGGAGAATGCGTCGGCGTCTAATACCTCGGCCCATTTGTATCCGTAATAGCCTGCCGCATATCCTCCGGAGAAGATATGTCCGAAGCTGGTGCCCATCAAAGCTTCCGGTACTTCCGGTACGATTACTGTTGGAGCCCAAGCTTTTTTCTCGAATGCCGCTACGTCACCGTCGAAAGGTTGTTCCAACGTATGCCATGCCATATCGAGCAAGCCGAAGCTTAATTGGCGGCAGCAAAGGTAGCCGGCGTTGAAGTTGGAGGCGTCTACCAATTTTTGTACAAGTTCTTGGGGTATCTTTTCTCCGGTCAGATAATGGACGGCTATTTGGTCTAGGAACTCTTTTTCGGTCAACCAGTTCTCCATGATTTGTGAAGGCAGCTCAACAAAGTCTTGGTACACGCTGGTTCCGGATAGGCTTGCGTATGAACCTTGCGCTAACATACCATGCAGAGAGTGACCGAACTCGTGCAAGAAGGTCTCGACCTCATCGAAAGTCAACAAGGAGGGCTTTGTCTCGGTCGGTCGGGTGAAGTTCATCACGATGATTACTTGTGGGCGGCTGTCTTTCCCGTTCTTGTCCTTATACTGTGATTTTACGTTATTCATCCATGCGCCAGACTGTTTTCCTTCACGTGGGAAGAAGTCTGTGTACAGGATGGAAAGGAACTTTCCGTCGGCATCATACACCTCGTATGCGTCAACCTCCGGATGGTATACCGGTATCTTTTTGTTTTCCTTGAACGTGATCCCATAGAGCTGGGTAGCCAGTCCGAATACGCCTTTCTTTACGTTGTTCAACTCGAAATAAGGACGGGTCATCTCATCATTTACGTCGAACAGGATATTTTTCAGTTTCTCAGAGTAGTAACTCCAGTCCCAGGGCATGACGGCGATGTTTTGCTTCTCCATACCCATGGCGATCCCTTGTACCATATTATATTCATTGATGGCGACAGGCTTGTAGGCATTCAATAGCTGGTTCAATAGGTTGTAGACGTTCGCCGGGGTCTTGGCCATCTTATGTTCCAATACGTATTCTGCGTAATTCTTATGTCCCATAAGTCGTGCAATCTCCAATCGGATGTTTACTATTTTCTTGATGATCTCCCGATTGTCGAACTCATCCCCTTTGTTTCCTACGCTCATGTTGGCACGGTATAGTTTCTCCCGGAGATCCCTCCGGTCTGAGTAGCGCATAAAGGGCACATAGCTGGGAGCCGAAAGGTTGACCAGCCATCCCTTTTTCCCCTTTTCCTTCGCAAAGGCGGCAGCCGCTTCCCTGGTACTTTCCGGCAGGCCGGAAAGATCGTTTTCATTGGTGAGCAACATTTCGTAACGATTCTCGTCTTTTAGCGTGTTTTGATCGAATTGAAGAGTCAACAGGCTTAGCTCCGTGCTTAATTGGCGGTATCTTTCCTTATCTTCCTTGTTTAAGGTAGCTCCTCTTTTCTTGAAAGACTGATACGTGTCTTCCAACAACATGGCATCTTCGGTAGATAGATTCAATTGGCTTTTTCGCTCGTAGATGGATTGGATTCGGTTGAATAGCTTATCGTTTAGGTAGATATTGTTGGAAACCTCGGATAGTTTCGGAGATACCCGTTGCGAGATCTCCATCATCTCATCGTTCGCTTCTGCGCTTAGTACGTTGAAGAATACGGAAGATACAGTCGTCAACATTTCGCCGCTACGCTCCAGCGCCACGACCGTATTCTCGAAAGTAGCGAGGTGTGGGTTGTCGGCTATCTCTTTCACCTCTTTGTCCATGCGCTTGATGGCCTCATCGAAAGCCGGCTCGTAGTGCTCCGTCTTGATCTTATCGAAAGGAGGGGTTTCGAACGGAGTTTTAAACTTCCCGAAGAAAGGGTTATTTGCTGCGTGTGTCATTTGAATTGCACTTAATAAAATTACTACATTATATAATAACTTTCTCATATTAAAAATTGTTTGAAAAATTTTCCAAAGGTAGGCATTTTAATCACAGGAACATTATCGGTATCTGTTTTTATATTCAGATTGATTTAAAATAAGAAATAGAACATTTCCTATAACTAAACCTAGGCCTGTTTTTGAGGAGCTATATCTCGATTTTGAGCATTGATGAATATGATGACAGGATTGGTTTAACAAAATTTTATATGTTTGATAACACTCCTTTAGAGCACCTTTCTTTTTAAAGCATTGATCTATAAGTTTATTGTAGAAGAAGGATGCCATTTTTTCTAAATAAATATAAAAGACAGTTTGTTTTTTTAGTTATTAAATAATACTTTTGATTCTCGGAAACGAAAATAATTTCATTTTGATATTAAAGAAAGTAACTTAAAACCCAAATACACATATGAGTTATCTTAAATTTGACAAAACAGTAATGATAAACCTGGAAGAGTCGTTGACTCGTGAGGTGCTTCGAACCAACCGTTTGGGAGCCTATCACTGCACTACTGTTGTTGATTGTAATACCAGGAAATACCACGGACTACTCGTTATGCCTGTGCCTGCGATTGATGATGACAACCATGTGTTACTGTCTTCTTTTGATGAGACGGTAATTCAACATGGTGCCGAATTTAATCTTGGGTTGCATAAATATGCAGGCGATAATTTTAGTCCCAAAGGGCATAAGTACATCCGCGAGTATAGCTCAGAGACAGTACCTCGTACGCTTTACCGTGTAGGAGGGGTGATCTTCTCGAAAGAGAAAGTGTTTTCTATGTACGAGAATCGTATCATGATCAAGTACACGTTGGAAGATGCTCATTCCGCTACGACCTTACGTTTCCGTCCTTTCCTCGCTTTCCGTAGCGTGAAGAACTTAACGCAAGCCAATGGCAACGTGAACCAATCTTATGAGGAAGTCACAAACGGAATCAAGACATGTATGTATCCCGGTTATCCGGAACTGTATATGCAATTTAACAAGAAAGTTAAGTTTGTGTATGAGCCGTATTGGTACAATGGCATCGAGTATCCGAAAGAACAAGAGAGGGGATATCCTTATCAAGAGGATTTGTATGTTCCCGGATATTTCGAGGTTCCTATCAAGAAAGGTGAGACTATTATTTTCAGCGCTGGCGATAGTGCCGTGGCAACTACCCGCCTGAAGGCTTTGTATGAGCACGAGGTTGTAGCTCGTACGCCTCGTACTAGCTTCTTCAATTGTTTGAAAAATTCAGCGCAACAATTTTATTTCCGTCCAAAGGAAGACGACGCCTATTTATTAGCGGGCTATCCATGGTTTAAAGTACGTGCGAGAGATTTGTTCGTAGCTCTTCCGGGAAGTACGTTATCTATCGATGATCCGGTTCGTTTCGAGAAGATCATGCATACGGCAATGCCTGCGATCCGGTCGTATATGGAGAATGGGCGTTTCGATGCGGTGATTCGTGAGATCGAGCATCCGGATGTCTTTTTATGGGCAATCTGGGCGATCCAACAGTATGCTAAACATGAGAGCATTGAAAAAGCACGTGAACTATACGGCGATATCGTGAAAGAAATTATCGATTATATACGGGATCAGAAACATCCCGATATAAAATTGATGGAGAATGGTTTACTTTTTGCTAATGGAAAGGATAAGGCGATTACTTGGATGAATTCTACCGTAAACGGAAAACCTGTCGTATCTCGTTCCGGTTATATAGTGGAAATTAACGCTCTTTGGTATAATGCTCTTTGTTTTTATACAGAATTGATGGGTGGAGTACCTGTCGAAGGTATTGATCCGATTATCAAGTCGATGGATAAATCGTTCCCGGAAACGTTCGTGAATGGGTATAATTATTTGTTCGATTCTGTAAATGGTTCTACGGTAGATTGGAGCGTACGGCCTAATATGATTTTTGCAGTGGCATTGCCTTATTCCCCATTGACGAGGATGCAGAAACGCGCCGTGGTGGATATCGTGACGAAAGAATTGCTTACCCCGAAGGGCTTGCGTTCCTTGAGTCCGAAGAGCGAAGGATATCGCCCGTATTATGTAGGGCCGCAATATGAACGAGATTTGGCTTATCACCAAGGTACTGCTTGGCCGTGGTTGTTAGGCGCCTATTTGGAAGCTTATTTGCGTGTATTCGGAAAGAGTGGCGTTGCTTTTGCTGAACGTATGTTGATAAGCTTGGAGGAGGAGATGTCATTGCACTGTATCGGGACAATCCCGGAATTGTTTGATGGTAACCCGCCGTTTACCGGGCGTGGAGCTGTCTCATTTGCGATGAATGTTGCGGCTATCCTCCGTGTTGTGGATTTGTTGAAGAAGTATAACGCCGAATAAAACTAAGTACCATTATGAAAGCATTAATGTTTGGATGGGAATTTCCTCCTCATATCTTGGGCGGTTTAGGAACGGCCAGTTTCGGTTTGACACGAGGCATGGCAATGCAGCCCGATATGGATATTACTTTTTGTATACCGAAGCCCTGGGGCGATGAAGACCAGAGCTTTCTAAAGATAGTGGGTGTCAACCAAGTTCCGATTGTTTGGAAGGATGTTGACCATGAATATGTACAGCAACGGGTTTCCAAAGCGGGAATGAATGCTGATCAGTATTATAAGTACCGGGATCATATTTATGCGGATTTTAGTTACCGCCATGTGAATGATTTAGGTTGCCTTGAGTTCTCCGGACGTTATCCGGATAATCTTTTGGAAGAGATTAATAACTATTCGATCGTTGCGGGAGTAATCGCTCGTACGGAAGAGTATGATATCATCCATGCGCATGACTGGTTGACTTATCCGGCGGGTATTCACGCTAAAAATGTGAGTGGTAAGCCTTTGGTAATCCATGTTCATGCTACGGATTACGATCGTAGCCGCGGAAATGTGAATCCGGATGTCTATGCGATTGAGAAGAATGGTATGGACAATGCAGACCATATCATAACGGTGAGTAATTTGACTCGTCAGACGGTGATCGAGAAATATCATCAAGATCCCGCTAAGGTAACGACCGTACATAACGCCGTAGAGCCTTTAAGTCCTGAGATTTTGGCGATCCCGGATAAAAAGGGTGTAAAAGATAAGGTTATTACCTTTTTAGGTCGTATCACGATGCAGAAAGGGCCGGAATATTTCGTTGAGGCTGCCGCAAAGGTTTTGGCTAAGGCTCCTTACGCACGTTTCGTGATGGCTGGTAGTGGTGATATGATGAATCAAATGATTCGTTTGGCTGCGGCACGTAATATTTCAGATCGTTTCCACTTTACCGGATTTATGAAGGGCAAGCAGGTATACGAGGTGTTGAAAGCCAGTGACGTATATGTGATGCCTTCGGTTTCTGAGCCTTTTGGTATCTCTCCGTTGGAAGCAATGCAATGTGGTGTACCCTCTATCATTTCTAAACAATCGGGTTGCGCTGAGATCTTGGATTATGCGATTAAGGTGGATTATTGGGATATAGAGGCGTTAGCGGATGCCATGTATTCTATTATCACTTATCCTGCCATGCATGAGTTCTTGAAAGTGGAAGGCAAGAAAGAGGTAGATAATATCAAATGGGAATATGCCGGACAAAAGGTTCGTCGTATTTACGATAATGTGATAGGTAATAAATAAATTAACGACAAGACAAAAATAAAACAAACAATATTATGAAAACGATCTGCTTTTATTTTCAAATACATCAGCCGTTCCGTTTAAAAAGATATCGCTTCTTCGATATAGGTAACGACCATTATTATTACGATGATTTCCAGAACGAGGAGATTATCCATCGTATCGCTGAACAATGTTATTTGCCGGCTAACCGGACTATTTTGGAGATGATCAAGACCAGTGGTGGTAAGTTTAAGGTAGCGTTCTCTATTTCCGGCGTAGCGTTGGAACAGATGGAAATTTATACACCGGAAGTGATCGATAGCTTTAAGGAATTGGCGGCTACAGGGAATGTAGAATTCCTGTCTGAGACGTATGCTCATTCTCTTTCTTCTTTGGGAGATCCCGAGGAGTTCAAGCATCAAGTAAAGAAACAAGAAGATAAGATTAAGACTTTATTCGGGGTTAAACCGAAAGTGTTCCGTAATACGGAGTTGATCTACTCGGATGATATTTCCGCTATGGTTTCCGAGATGGGCTATAAGGGTATGTTGACAGAGGGTGCTAAGCATATCTTAGGCTGGAAGAGTCCGAACTATATGTATTCTTCTTGCGTAGCTCCGAAGTTGAGCTTATTATTGAAGAATGACCGTTTCAGCGAGGATTTATCGAATCGTTTTAGTGATTATAGTTGGAATGAGTATCCTTTGACGGCCGATAAATATATGTCATGGATCGCTGCTACTCCGGATTCAGAGCAAATCATTAATTTGTTTATGAATTATGAGGTATTGGGATCTTTGCATCCTGCTTCAACCGGTATTTTTGAGTTCTTCAAGGCTTTGCCTCGTTTTGCGGCGGATAAGGGGATTAGTTTCTCTACTCCATCGGAGGTATTTAAGTTGATGAAACCGGTAGATTCTATCTCTGTGCCGTATCCGATGTCATGGGTAGATGAAGAGAGAGATTGTAGCTCATGGTTGGGTAATGTTTTGCAACAGGAAGCTTTCCGTAAGATTAACGAGATCGGTGAGCGTGTCCGCTTGTGCCAGACTCGTCGTATCCGTCAAGATTGGTATTATTTGCAGAGTAGCGATCATTTTTACTATATGAGTACAAAGCATATGGGACAGGGAGGCTTTAGCCCTTACGATAATCCGTATGACGCCTTTAATAATTATATGAATGTTCTTTCCGATTTCATTGTTCGTGTAAATGCGGAATTTCCGGAAAATATAGAGAATGAGGAATTGAATTCATTGCTTTCTACGATTAAGAATCAAGGAGAGGAGATCGAGAGTTTACAGAAGGAATTAGATAAATTAAAAAAGAAGGCGGCGAAGAAATAAGTCGTTTTCGTTAATTGATTTGACTAGACTATTTTTGGAGAGTGACGGGTCCTAAAAGGACCCGTTATTTTTTTGTCTTTAATAGGGGCATAAAAAAAGCGAGATATTTTTAATCTCGCTTTTTGTTATATGGCTCTATCTAGCATATTCACATGACGTAATACCAATTTTCATCACCTCTTCATCCTTTCGTATCTTTACTCCTGAAGGAGCTAGATAATTCGTAATGGCTGTTGTAACAACTGTACTTTGGCCGTAACTGTTGTTTGTGGTCGTTGTCCGGTCAACAGGGATGAGAAGTAGACTCAAGTCTTTGTCCGGATTATTCTCCATCTGATATTTTACTAAATTGGCAAGATTCGGGAATGAGTACGTACGGGTAGTCGCATCGTAAACCTTGGATAGAAACGAGGTTATATTATTGTCAATCTGATTACCCTCAAAAAAACTTTTTACAGAATCCTCTGGCAAGATCAATAAATAAGGAGGAGGAGCCAATGCGTATTGCCAATCTTCTTGCGGCATCGCTTTTAACTCTAGTGGTAAATTATTTACAATACGTTTTTCCATGATCGGAGTAATTTCCTTTGTTGGAAGAACGATGCGTGTACAAACACCGGCTGGAGTCTTAAAAAAAGCATAGCTGTCGTTCGGTTGGAGCAATTGACTCATATCCGTGTTTTTAAAGCGACTTAGTTGAATAACCTCTTTAGTGATGGAGAAAGCTTCCCATGTGGTTATTAAAGAGTCTTTTCCTGCTGTGCTTTTAACCGCATGGTTATAATATATCTTAAGGACAGAGCTAGCCACGGACAATATATTACCACTACCGAAGGTAGTTGTTACATAAAGTCCCGGGAAAAACTCATTAAAAGTTTCTTGATTCTTGAATGTACCCGGATTATTAATCGTTTCATCATAAAATTTTTGTCCGAACTCAGTAGGCATTTTTATGCTTACATGAGGGTTGTAACTGTCAGTGTTTCTAAGGGAGTCGGAAATGCTAGTATTATAAGCTGTATAAGCTTGAGCACCCATTGACTCTTGCATATTGCAATATTGCCTAGGGTCAATATTTGTATAAAAATTCTTTTGTAACGGACTTGTAATTTTAAAGATCTCCGCACGCATAGGTGCCAAAGAATCTCCTACCCATACACCATTTTTATTAGAACCATTATAATATATATTGAATTCTACCGAATCAATTTTCCCCTCATAAGGTGTATGCGCAAATTGAAAATCATTCGGACAATAGAATTGGCACATATAATCCGATACAAGGTTACCATACAGCGGATCGTAGAGTTCACCCAGCTGGGCACTAGTAGACCTTGCGTAAATAGAATCTAATTGCATCGTAGTGGCTTGTATCCGGAACGTGTCCGTATATACCGCAATTGTATCGTCGCCTGGCTGAATACTTGTTCCTATCGAACTCAAATCATCATTACACCCGGCCAAAAAGCTAGTACCAAGGCCAAGTCCAAGTATTAAAAGCTTGATTTTCATTACTGCATTTATTATTTCGTGTTAGAATCCAATACCACGTCGTAGAACTTATTGAACTCGTCCATATAAGTTTCCGGTGACTGATAGGGAAGGAAAGGAGTATCTTTCTTGGCTGAGATATAATCAAGGACTTCTTGATTGATCGTCTCGCTACCTTGGATTATACCATCGGCGAAATCAATCGCTAATTTGGTTAGGCTCACAAAACTCGTATCTGTCTTGATTAACTTCAAGTCAGCTTCTTTGGCACCGTCCGCCTTCAGTTTTGTTGCGAAATCTTTGTTTAGCGGGTTCTTGAAATCATCGTTGTAGATCGAATAAACGATTTTTGCGTTACGTAGGCACGGGTCATCGGCATACATTCTCTTGATGTAAAGAGCCGTTAACGCTGACATCCAGCCATGACAGTGGATTACGTCAGGAATCCAACGCAATTTTTTTATGGTTTCCAATACTCCGCGTACATAGAAGATTGAACGATCGTCATTATCTTCATACTCATTTCCATTCTCATCGCTGACTGAGGATTTCCGTTGGAAGAAATCCTCGTTGTCAATAAAGTAAACCTGCATCCGGGCCGATTGAATGGATGCTACCTTAATGATCAGAGGATGGTCCGTGTCGTCAATAATAAGATTCATACCAGATAGACGGATAACCTCGTGCAACTGATTGCGGCGCTCGTTGATATTTCCGAATTTTGGCATGAATGTCCTGATTTCGCGACCACGCTCCTGAATTCCTTGCGGCAAATTTCTACATATTGTCGCAATCTCGGATTCGGGAAGGTAGGGAGTGATTTCTTGGGCTATAAACAAGATTTTTTTTGCATCCATTCTGTAAACTAGTTTTATAAAGACGCTACAAAGATACGAAAAATCTTTTATTTACGGTAATTATTTAGTTGCTTTGCACCGTCAATTAAGCATCTATCTGATGAAAATAGTAAATAGTATTAAAGAATTGAAGTCTTATCTTGCTGATTTAAAGCAAGATAATAAGAAAATTGGCTTTGTTCCTACCATGGGAGCACTGCATAATGGACATCTTAGCTTGATACAGCATTGCGTGAAAAACAATGATGTATGTGTAGTTAGTGTTTTTGTAAATCCAACCCAATTTAATGACAAACACGACTTGGAAACGTATCCCCGTACGTTGGAGGCTGATTGTTCGTTATTAGAATCTGCCGGTTGTGATTATGTGTTTGCTCCCTCTGTAGAAGAGATGTATCCGGAGCCTGATACCCGTACGTTTGATTTGGGAACGGTGTCAGAGGTGATGGAAGGCGCTAAGCGCCCGGGGCATTTTAACGGCGTAGCGCAGGTGGTAAGTAAATTGTTCAATATCGTGGAGCCGGATAACGCTTATTTCGGGGAAAAGGATTTCCAGCAGATCGCTGTGATCCGGGCGATGGTGAGACAATTGAATATCCCTGTAACGATCAATGCTTGTCCGATCGTTCGTGAGGACGATGGCTTGGCCTTGAGTAGCCGGAATACCCGTTTGACACCGGAACAACGTCAAAAAGCTCCGTTAATTGCTCGTACGTTAGAAGAAAGTACTACCTTTGTACCTGAAAAAAGCGTACAAGAAATTATTGACTATGTTGTCAATACAATTAATAGCGATCCTGTCATGGAAGTTGAGTACTATGAGATCGTAGATGGCAATACGTTAGAGTCTATCAAGAACTGGTCAGATACCGATTATCCGGTAGGTTGCATCACAGTATATTGCGGAGATGTACGTTTGATCGACAATATCAAATACTAATTATAAGTCATACATGTTTATAGAGGTAGTAAAGTCAAAAATTCACCGGGTAACGGTAACGGAAGCTAACTTAAACTATATCGGTAGCATCACTATCGATGAGGATTTGTTGGATGCCGCTAATTTGATTGCGAACGAGAAGGTCTCGATCGTGAATAATAATAACGGAGAACGTTTTGAGACGTATATTATCAAGGGCGAACGTGGCTCAGGAGTGGTCTGCTTGAATGGAGCGGCTGCCCGTAAGGCTCAACCCGGAGATATTATAATCGTTATGTCGTATGCCATGATGGATTTCGAGGAGGCGAAGACATTCAAGCCTTCCGTGGTATTTCCCGATACGACGACAAATAAGTTGATATAGCATCAGACGCTAGACTTTGTAGGGATCTCTAATCATAAGAAAAGCTCGTCGGGGATGCGACGGGCTTTTTTTATCTTCACAAATTTAGGTAATAAGCGAGTTATGTACACGAACAGGAAAATATGGAATGTTAGTTACCCGATCTTTTTGAGCTTGTTGGCGCAAAACGTGATAAACGTGACCGATACGGCTTTTCTAGGTAGGGTCGGTGAAGTCGAATTGGGAGCCTCCGCTATGGGAGGGCTTTATTATATCTGCGCTTTTACGATCGCCTTCGGTTTCAGTACGGGATCTCAAATCGTGATTGGCCGTAGAAATGGAGAGGGACGTTATGGCCAGATAGGGCCTGTCATGATACAAGGCGTTTTCTTCCTATTGTCGCTGGCTGCTATATTGTTCTTGTTTTCTCGTTTTTTTGCGGGAGACGTGATGCGTGTATTGATTTCTTCGGATGCTATCTTGAATGCTACGGAGGAATTTTTGGCTTGGCGTGTGTTTGGCTTCTTCTTCTCTTTCGTGAACGTGATGTTCCGGGCTCTTTTTATTGGTATTACCCGTACAAAGGTGCTGATATTGAACGCTGTCTTGATGGCGATGACAAATGTCTTATTGGATTATCTTTTGATTTTTGGACATGTCGGATTTCCAAAGATGGGTATTCAAGGGGCGGCTATCGCTTCTGTTATAGCCGAGGCGGTATCGATTCTCTTTTTCGTGGTTTACACGAGACTTACTATAGATATACGTAAGTATGCGCTTAACCAGGTTCGTTCTTTCGATTTGGGCTTGTTGAAACGGGTGCTGGATATTTCCGTGTTTACGATGTTACAATATTTTTTGTCTATCGCTACTTGGTTTATGTTTTTTATCGCTGTGGAGCATTTGGGGCAACGGGAGTTGGCGGTGGCGAATATCGTGCGTAGTATTTACGTCGTGATGTTGATTCCCGTTAATTCCTTAGCGACCACAACAAACACGTTCGTGAGTAATAGTCTTGGGGTGGGAGCGATCGATCAAGTTATACCGACTATTTGGAAGGTCTGTAAATTATCATTGGGTATTATGGTCGTGTTTGCCGCTATTGTCAGTTTGATGCCAGGATGGGTCGTGTCTGTTTATACGAATGACGCTTCATTGGTGGTAGCCTCGATTCCATCCGTCTATGTGATTGTCGGTTCTTTATTGATCGGATCGGTGGCTAATGTGGTGTTCAATGGGGTGTCGGGTACGGGAAATACACGTTCGGCGCTTTTTATGGAAGCAGTGGTATTGATTCTGTATGTACTTTTTGTATATGTTGTGGGAATGCGTTTGCGTTTGCCGGTAGCCGTATGCTTTTTGACGGAGGCTATTTACTATACCGGATTACTCTTTGTCAGCGTAATCTATTTAAAGAAAGCCTCTTGGCAGAATAAGAGAATATAAGTATATGAAGGGAAAAACACGTACGTTTTTTATCATGCGATCCGTTTTTTCTGCGAGGTTTGTCGTAAAATCTCTTGCTTGAATAATATTGAGATCTCGGTCGCTTTTTTTGCCAGTATGACTTCCTGTTATGCGAGAAGTTTGGGAAGTAGCTTTGCGGAAAGACTTTTTTTGTGAGTTCTCGTTAATGGCGATCGCTTCGATCGGGGCGTTTTGTATTGGGGAGTATCCCGAGGCCGTAGCCGTGAAGCTTTCTTATGCGGTAGGAATGTAGGTGTATCTTTGCTGGCGGTTCTTAATTCAGTCCGTATACTAAAACGCTGAGAAGTGAAGAATTTCGAGATCGCTTTCATCGCATACTCATCTCTTTTTCGTACCTTTGTCCCTTAATCCAGTAGAAAATAATATAAATACACATACGAATTATGTTTGAGAACTTAAGCGAAAGGTTAGACAGATCGTTTAAACTGTTGAAGGGCGAAGGCAAGATTACCGAGATCAATGTGGCGGAAACATTGAAGGATGTGCGTAAAGCGTTGTTGGATGCCGACGTCAATTATAAGGTTGCCAAGAGTTTTACGGATACGGTAAAAGAGAAGGCTTTAGGACAGAACGTGCTTACATCGGTTAAGCCTAGTCAGTTAATGGTTAAGATTGTTCACGATGAGTTGGCTCGTTTGATGGGCGGTACGGCGGTTGACGTAAATTTGCAGGGAAATCCCGCCATTATATTGATGTCCGGTTTGCAAGGTTCGGGTAAGACTACTTTTACTGGTAAACTAGCGTCTTTATTAAAGACCAAGAAAAATAAGAAACCGTTATTGGCCGCTTGCGACGTGTATCGTCCGGCTGCTATTGAGCAGTTGCGTGTAGTCGGAGAGCAGGTAGGTGTTCCGGTATACATGGAATTGGAGAATAAGAATCCGGTAGAGATCGCTATGAACGCTATCTGCGAGGCACGGGCGAAAGGTAATGACGTCGTGATCGTGGATACCGCTGGTCGTTTGGCTATCGACGAGCAGATGATGAACGAGATCGCCGCTATCAAGAGCGCTATCCAGCCGGATGAGACCTTGTTCGTGGTAGATGCCATGACGGGGCAGGATGCCGTGAATACCGCAAGGGAATTTAATGAGCGACTGAACTTCGACGGTGTCGTGCTTACGAAGTTGGATGGTGATACCCGTGGTGGTGCCGCTTTGTCGATCCGTACGGTTGTGGATAAGCCTATTAAGTTTGTCGGTACGGGCGAGAAGATGGATGCCTTGGATATTTTCCACCCTGAGCGTATGGCGGATCGAATCTTGGGCATGGGTGATATCGTGTCTTTGGTGGAACGTGCCCAAGAGCAATATGACGAGGAAGAAGCGAAACGTTTGCAGAAGAAGATCGCTAAGAACCAGTTCGATTTTAACGACTTTATCTCCCAAATCCAACAGATCAAGAAGATGGGTAACTTGAAAGAGCTGGCATCTATGATCCCGGGCGTAGGCAAGGCCCTGAAAGATGTGGATATCGATGATAACGCATTCAAGAGTATCGAGGCTATCATTTATTCAATGACTCCGGACGAGCGTAGCAATCCTGCTATCTTGAATGGCTCACGCCGTCAGCGTATCGCCAAAGGTAGTGGGACGAGTATTCAGGAGGTCAACAAGTTGATCAAGCAATTTGATGAGACCCGTAAGATGATGCGTATGCTTACTTCCGCAAAGTCAGGCAAGATGAAGCTACCTTCGATGAAGCCCTCGTTCAGACGTTAATTAACAGGAGACAATCAATAATATGGAAGAACAACATTATCAATTACTGGATGGTAAGGCCGTTTCCGCTCAGATGAAGAAGGAGATGGCTGAGGAGGTAGCCCAGATCAAGGCTGCCGAAGGTAAGATCCCTCACTTGGCCGCTATTTTGGTGGGCCATGACGGTGGTAGCGAGACTTATGTGGCTAGTAAAGTCAAGACTTGTCAGGAGATTGGTTTTAAGTCTACCTTAATTCGCTTTGAGGAGGATGTTACGGAGGAAGAATTGCTTCGTAAGGTCGATGAGTTAAATAATGATCCGGATGTGGATGGTTTTATCGTACAGCTTCCGCTTCCGAAACATATATCCGAGCAGAAGGTGATTGAGGCGATCGATTATCGTAAAGACGTGGATGGTTTCCATCCGATTAACGTGGGACGTATGTCTATCGGTTTACCTTGTTTCGTATCGGCTACGCCTGCCGGTATCTTGGAATTATTGAAGCGTTATCATATCGAGACGCAAGGAAAGCATTGCGTGGTTTTGGGACGCAGCAATATTGTCGGCAAGCCGATGGCTACCTTGATGATGCAGAAATCTTATCCGGGCGATTGTACGGTGACCGTATGCCATAGTCGTTCTAAGAACTTGAAGGAGATGTGCCTGTCTGCTGATATTATTATCGTGGCTTTAGGTGTTCCTGAATTCTTGAAAGGGGATATGGTGAAGGAAGGCGCCGTGATCGTTGACGTGGGAACAACCCGTATGCCAAGCAGCGTAACCAAGAGCGGATTTAAGTTAACGGGAGATGTCTTGTTTAACGAGGTCGCTCCTAAATGTTCCTATATCACTCCGGTTCCGGGTGGCGTAGGGCCTATGACAATCATTTCTTTGATGCGTAACACATTGTTAGCGGGAAAGAAAGCGATCTATAAATAAAAAGAGAATGTGCCAAAATGTAGTATCATGGTATGCTGATGATACGACATTTTGGCATACTTTCTACTTTCGGCAATCCACCTTGAGCAAGCATCTTTCTCTAGGTTGGTATCTATCAATGTTCATACTTTTGGAACTATTGTTTATCTATTATTAAAATTAAATCTATTACTTATGAAACAACGGAAAGAAAAACCACAAATCCGTCTTTGGTTACTTTTATATCGCATGTGCTTTTTGGAGTTGTGAATCCCTCAATATGGAAATGCTACCGATCGTGGTACTGGAGGCATGGGAAAACGTTATTATATTGGAGACCTTTGGTATTTTGAGTTTCCTCATCTAAAAGATATCTATGCTCCCATGTCTAATTTGAATATAGCAGAGAAGTCTTATCTGGAATATGCCTTGCAAACCATAACTCAAAGACCAGCGGATTTTAGCAAGGTCTACCAAAAATTGTTAGCTACAAAGAAACTTATAAAATTTCAGATCAATCCGAAAGCAATATCCAATGCCCAATACAATAAAGACAACATCTCCATTGAGTTTAAAGACTCTTACGTTATAGATGGCGACAAGTTGATGGAAGAGTTACTCCATGCCGCTCAGCATCTGGTTTATTATGGTGAGGTAATGGATAATAAATATAGGTATTATGAGTTTGAGGTGAAGTGCTTTTGAGATTGCTCGTATTGGATGCAACAGAATATGATAAATTAGATTATCCAGCAATTTCGTATTATGCGACACTGACTGATTCTTCTATCTTTTCTGATTATGAAACTTTTATTGAAAAAATATATAAGGCGGGATTCTTTTCTAGGTGACATGATACAGATTTACTTCACACGCAATTAACAATTAAAAGAACGTGTGTAA